>CAMWJF010000004.1 GCA_947174505.1 uncultured Lachnospiraceae bacterium | reverse complement strand
TATATCCACCTATAACCATCTTACCCCCCCCCCCTTACGAAAAAGTCAAGATTTTTTCGTATTTTTCCTGCTTTTTTATTGAATGCCCTGTTTAAAAAACGCCAATGCAGGTAAAGCTTAACCCTCATCGACGTCATGAATGCAATAAATCATATGCTGTTTTGTTAATAAAAATGAACCAGCCTGCCGTTTACACGCCGCCCTTCCGAGCCGCTTCCCGCCAGACATACTCTCCCATCCCCAGCATGAGGAACACAAAAGGCGTGCAGCACACCTGCTGGTAACAGAAAAAGTTGTAGGCCATATAAGACACTGCCGAGGCAGCCGCGCCCACAAGCAGAAAATCCTGCTGCCATTTTTGCAGATATCTTCTGACAGCCGTAACAAAAATTCCTATGTAAGACAACGCCCCGAAAATTCCCGTGTTGAGCAGCGCCGTCAGCCACTCGTTATGCGCGTTCGTAAGAGTTTTATCCCCCCAGAGAAGGTATGCTTCCTCCCCATGAACAGCCGCCACATAGCTGCTGAAGCAGTCTGACCCCACGCCGAAAAGCTTATGCAATACACTTTCCCCGGCAAACACCCTGACGGCAAAGCTCCAGATCCTCCCTCTGCCATTTCCCCAGGCGTCGTTCCAGTTAAAATAGGACACCTCGCTGAGCGCATCTCCCATTCTGTCCGGCAGTACGCCCCTGCTCTGCAGCATAATAAGCCCCACGGTTACCACCACAGCCACTGCCGCTGCCAGCAGAGCCGCCCGACCAAGCCACCGCATCCGCACCGCCTGATACGGCCTGTTTCTTCTCCCATACAGAAAAAGACAAAGAACCAGACAAAGTCCAAGAAGAATCCATGTAACGGTTCCGTTCAGAATCAGATCTGTTATAAAATCATACTCCAGATCCGGGTTGGGATGAATCTGCATCAGAAAATGCATCGCCTTGCCGACTGCAAAAAAGAGTGTACAGACCTCCGCAAACCGGTTCAGGGTTTCCCTTTTCTTTACACAGACCAGAAAGAAAACCAGCATAAAGCCCGCCAGGGCAAAATAAGCGCTGTCACTGTTCTGTGTCACCAGTGAAGCAAAGCCCGCCGCCGTATAAATACCGCCAAGAGCCCTCCACAAGGGCTGTTCTGCAAATAGAAACACCGTCACGCCCACCGGCAGCGCCACTGCAAGATAACTGGCATACCATGTCGCCTGCCCCATGGTGGAAAGAAACTGCGCCATCTGATAGCCCTGCAGTCCCTCATAGAACCCGATCGGGTCAATCAGCATACGGTGCAGAACCGCAATCAGAAACACCACAAAAGCAGAACCACAATAAGCAGTCAAAATCACCCGATGATATTTCCCGAACCGGGACACCGCCAGATAAATAAGCACGAAGCTAAGCTGCGACATCCATCCCATATTCCAGCCGAAGCTCCCCCACAGCGCGTCCCCGTAAAAACCGCCACACGCCACGGATACCGCCGAAAAAAGCAGATAGGCCAATACACAGAAATCCGTAACGGACAGCTTTTCTTTCAGACGCCTGAGACAATCTGCCGCATCCTGTTTCTGTCCCCGCCGCCTTCCATTCATCTGCACAGACAGGAAAACTGCACCGGCCACCAGAAAAACAGAAAAACCGCCTATCATCACCGCCCTGTACGCCGCAAATTTTGCATTACCGATCTGGTTATACCCATCCTTTGCGTAAAAGGAAACCGCCACGCACATTGCCGTCATTAACGCCGCTGTGATATATTCCATCACCATCCACAAGATTTCTGCCCCGGATGCGGCAGCGGCGCTTTTCTTATTCTGGACTTTCTTTATTTTATTGCTCATATTCTGTAATTCCCTCTTCCCCTGTTGGCCCGCAAGCCCGTGCTTTGCGATTTCTATGTTAATACACATCAAAGGGTTCGTCAAATTCCTCTTTTCTTTCTTTTACTATCTCAGAAATAACAATGAGCGCCAGCGGTCCCTTCACAATACCGCCCACACCAAAAAGCTTCACGCCGGCATAAACAGCAAAAAGTATCCATATGGGCGATATGCCAATCTTATTTCCGATCAGCCTCGGCTCCAAAAGCTCCCTTGCAAGCACACAAACCCCGTAAAGCGCCAGACATACCGCCATCCGCACATACGCACCGTTCAGCAGCTGCCATACCGACAAGGGCACCAGCACAATGCCCGTCCCTATGAAGGGCAGCATGTCCAGAAATCCGGCCAGAATGCCCAGAAACAGTCCTCCCTCCACCCCTGCAAGGCTGAGGGTAACGCTGCAAAGCGCGGCGATAACCAAAAGGATTACAGCCTGCGCCTTAAAAAAAGTGACCAGATAAGACAGCACCCCCTCCACCACGGCCCATAAAAACCGAAAGCTTTCCTCCTTTTTCACCCAATCCACCATTTTTGTGTAATCTTTCTCAAACAGGAAAACCGCAATACAGGTGATTGCCAAAAAACCAATCACTTCCAGAATTCCCTTAAAGCAGCTGTAAGAGGAAGAGATCATCTGCGGCACTACCTGTATCTGCACATTTTCCATAATGACCGTCATCTGCTCGATCACATAGCTCTCAATCCGTTCCCCCTCCCAGCCAAAGCGTCCGTCCAACTGACAGCAGCACTGACGGAAAAAAATTTCCGCCTGCCGCTCTACCTTCTCACAGAATTCGGGCAGACCCTGAAGCTGCCCCATACCAAAAGCCAGAACCGCCCACAGCGCCGCGCACACAAGAAGCAGAACCGGCAGCACAATACCCGCCGCGAGAAACTTTTTTCTAACCGGAATCCTTTTCTGTATCCGCTCCAGCAGAGGGTACAGGAGTGTGATCAGAGCAAATGCCAGAAAAAAGGGAGCCGCCAGAGAAAACAGATAGCGGAAGAAAAACCAGACAAGCGCCGAGACAAGACATCCTTTTACCAGTTTATTTTTCCAAAGATGCCCGATTAAGTCGTTTCCTTCTCCGAATGCCATAAATCCCTGCCTCCTTTTGACTATTCCGCTTTCCGGCCCTGCTTATAATCACACAAAAAGAAGCAGGAGGGGGATTCCTGCTTCTTTCCTCTGATACTGCACTAATAGTATTTGATATTTATACAATCTTATACTTTAAATTCCTTTCCTGTACCATTCCCCGTCCGCATGTCATTTTGTTCCATTCCATATTTACTTTCGCGTCAAAATAGTCTGCCGCAATCCTGTTTTCTGAAACGCCATGCCCTCCGGCTGCATTTCAAACTGCATACGCTCTCCCGTCTGCGGATGTTTGAATGACAACCGATATGCGCACAGAGCCGTCTCCCGTACACCCAGCTTCTCAGAAAGCGCGATCACTTCCTGCCCGGCATACTTGCGGTCTCCCAAAAGAGGCATTCCCGCATTCGCCATCTGTACCCGGATCTGATGGTGCCGGCCCGTATGAAGGCAGATTCTCACAACTGCGCACCACAGCCCATTTTTCCCGGAAATATATTCTTCCGCTCTTTCCTTCCCCGAAACCCTGCCATCATCCTTTTTGACCAAAAACAAATCCTCTAGGGATTCATACCGCAAGACTTCATAGGACAGCCGCGCCTCTTTCGCACCCTTCACTTCCGGCGGCACCACACGGGAGGTATTTGTCTTACCGTCTTTCAGCAGATAATCCGTCAGCTCTCCCGACTGCCGCACATCCTTTCCACAGACCAGCGCCAGGTATTCCTTTTTCATCCCCTCCCCTGCCGCCTGCCTGCTTAAGTCCGCCGCTGCCTGTTTATTTTTGGCAAAAACCAAAATCCCCTCCACAGGCTGGTCCAATCGGTGAACCACGCCCACGCAGGGGGATTTTACGGCGCCGCCGTCTCTCTTTGACGCCAGATAGTTGGCGATCTCACTCACCATGTCCGCCTGCCCGACCCTCGCTGTCTGCGTGGCAATTCCGGCCGGCTTATGGCAGACAAGAATGTCATTATCCTCATAGAGGATTCTGTCCTGTTTCATATTTTCCCCTATTCCGCACTGCCCATTGCCAGCGCGTCAGATCTTGAACCGGTACCCGATACCCCAGATGGTTTCAATATACTGCGGCTTCGCGGTGTCAAATTCAATCTTCTCGCGGATTTTCTTGATGTGTACGGTGACAGTGGCAATATCACCAATGGAATCCATATCCCAGATTTCACGGAACAGCTCTTCCTTTGAGTACACATGGTTGGGATTCTCCGCAAGAAAAGTCAGCAGGTCAAACTCCTTTGTAGTAAAGACCCTCTCCTCCCCGTCCACATAAACCCTTCTTGCCGTCTTATCAATCTTAAGTCCGCGGATCTCTATGATATCATTGACCTTCTGGTTGCTGCCTACCAGCCTGTCATAGCGCGCCATATGCGCCTTCACTCTGGCCACAAGCTCCGACGGGCTGAAAGGCTTTGTCATATAATCGTCCGCACCAAGTCCAAGGCCCCTGATCTTATCAATGTCATCCTTCTTTGCAGACACCATGATAATCGGGATATTCTTCTCTTCCCGAATCCGCTTGCAGACTTCAAAACCGTCGACTCCCGGCAGCATCAGATCCAGAATTACAAGATCAAAGCTTCCCGAAAGAGCCGCTTCCAGCCCTTTATCCCCGGTATTTTCAATTGTCACCTCAAAGTCACTCAGCTCCAGATAATCCTTTTCCAGATCCGCGATTGCCTCTTCATCTTCCACAATTAAAATTTTACTCACTGTTCTGTCCTTTCTCTCAGCCCTTTTCCGCCTCACTAAGCCATTTCCTTATCACAAAATGCATACAGGTGCCTTCATTTTCCTTGCTGGTGGCCCAAATGTAGCCGCCGTGGTCTTCTATGATCTTCTTCACGATGGACAGCCCGATTCCGCTGCCACCCTGCGAGGAATTACGGGATGCGTCCGTCCTGTAAAACCGCTCAAATATATTCGGCAGATCTTTGGCCGCTATGCCCTTACCGTTGTCCTCGATTTCTACGCGGATGGAATCCACCTCGTCCAGAATGCGGATGTCAATGACACCCTTCTCTTTATCCAGATATTTTATGCTGTTGCCAATGATATTATTGATAACCCGTTTAAGCTGCTCCGGGTCGGCAATGATCTGCGTGGATGGCTCCACCAGATCCTCGTAGTTCAACTGGATGTTCTTTGACTCCAGATCCAATCCCACTTCCTCCACACAGTCCCCGAAATAGTCTGCCACATTGATGCGGTGGAAATTATAGGGAATCCGGTTATTATCAATGCCGGAATAGGTGGTCAGCTCATTAATCAGGCGGTCCATGTCGTTGGCTTTATTGTAGATGGTTTTAATATATTTATCCATCTTCTCGGGCGTGTCCGCCACCCCGTCCATGATGCCCTCCACATAACCCTTGACCGCGGTAATGGGCGTTTTCAGATCATGGGAAATATTACTGATCAGCTCCCGGTTTTTTTTCTCATGCTCAAACTTCTCATCCAAAGACTCCTTCAGCCGCAGCCGCATATCCTCATAATTTCGGTAAAGCTCGCCGATCTCGCCCTTTTCTTCCGTGGTCAGCATGTATTCCAGATTGCCCTCGGCAATGTTCTGCATCGCCGTATTTAACTGATTGATCGGCGTAAAAATGCCTCTTTGAATTCCCCGGGTCAGCAAGAGACTGGTGAAAACCAATACCAGAAAAAAAGCAAACGCCATCTTATGAAGCGTTTTTCTGGAAAACAGGGAGCTGACGCTTGTAATCACAAAAAAGCTTCCCTCGCTGCCGTCAGTAAAACGGAAATCCACTTCCTTCACAAGTTTTTTGATATCGTTATAATAGTAGCCCGCCTCCGAACCTGGCATTTCATTACCGTATTCAGGCAGAGCGGGAAAAATCTTTTTGGCGGCGTTGTGATTGCCGGTATAAAAAAGCGTATCGTCCTTTCTGACTATGATATAAGAAGACTTATCCCTCAAATCCAATGTAATCTCATCCAGATAGGCCATATCCTCCAGCCGGGAAGGATCTTCCTTAATCTGCTGCCTTACCTTCTCCAGCACTTCCTCTGAAATGCGGCTGTAATTTTCTATTGTGTAAATATACGAGGCATTGTCCCTGTCAAAAAAACCCAACGGCTTCTCCGCATCCTCAATATGGCTGCCAACCACCAGAAGCGCGGCGCAAGTCAGCAAAAGCGGCAGCACCACCATCGTCACTGACGTAATCAGCAGCCTTGTTCTAAATTTCACCTAAAAACCCTCTTTCTGCGTTCCGCCCATATATGCATGATTCCTGATTAGTGCGGAGAATGCGCACTTCCGGCATTCTCCTGAGTGAACGTGATTTGCGAAGCAAATCTGGAACTTCCAAGTCAGCTATGCTGACTTTGCGATGCAGCCGCCGCTGCTGAGTGCTAGAAGTACCTCTCACACTATGATACCACAATTTGCAAAGCTGAAAATAAAACATCTCCGATAATCTTATAAAAAATTTATAAATTTAAAAAATCTAATTGACACACCCTGTCCATCTGCTATAATGGACTGTAAATCAGTAATGATTCCTAGTTTTAGAATGACAGAGGATATGACGGACCAGGAGGAATTGCCATGGCGGTGAAATACAGTCGACAGCGGCAAGTTATTTATAACTTTCTTATGAGCCGCAAGGATCATCCCACCGCTGATGTTGTGTACCAGAATGTCAGGCAGGAATATCCGAATATCAGTCTGGGAACCGTCTACCGGAATCTGACGCTTCTCACCAACAGGGGCGAAATACAGAGATTACAGGTAGGCGACGGCGTAGATCGCTTTGACGCGGATACTTCCCGGCACTGTCACTTCATCTGTTCAGGCTGTGGCTGCGTGACGGATCTGCCGCTTGACTGCATGGAGGACATGCTTGCTGACGCACGGAAGAAATTTGATGGCAGAATCGATAGACAGTCCACATATTTTTATGGACTTTGCCGTGACTGCCTGAATCATTCCGCCGATATTTCCGAACGGGATGCATAATTTTATTTTTTTGTTGTACTAACTATTTACAATGCTAATACACCCATAATTTATGGGTGAAAATATCAAAAAAGAAAAGGAGATCACAGTATGAAATTTGTATGTCAGGTATGCGGTTATGTTCACGAAGGAGATTCTGCACCGGAGAAATGCCCTCAGTGTAATGCACCGGCTGAAAAGTTTACAGCACAGAGCGGCGCAATGGAGTGGGCTGCAGAGCATGTGGTAGGCGTAGCACAGGGTGCCAGCGAGGATATCATGGCTGACCTGAGAGCAAACTTCAACGGCGAGTGCACCGAGGTTGGCATGTACCTTGCTATGGCGAGAGTTGCTCACAGAGAAGGCTATCCCGAGATCGGCCTGTACTGGGAGAAGGCTGCATGGGAAGAGGCAGAGCATGCCGCTAAGTTCGCGGAGCTGCTCGGCGAAGTAGTAACCGATTCCACCAAGAAGAATCTGGAGATGAGAGTGGAAGCGGAAAACGGCGCAACCGCAGGTAAGTTTGATCTTGCAAAGCGCGCGAAGGCAGCTAACCTTGATGCAATCCATGACACCGTGCATGAGATGGCCCGCGACGAAGCCAGACACGGCAAGGCGTTTGAAGGACTGCTTAAGAGATATTTCAGCTAAGCCGCTATTTTCAGAAACATCTGCGGGGATGACGCCCAAAAGCCAAATCCCCGTATCTATACCACAAAGATAACATATAAATAAACTAACAGATAAGAAAGGAAATAGCTATGAAAAAATATTTCTGCAATCCCTGTGGCTATACATATGATCCCGAGAAGGGTGATCCGGAGCACGGCATTAAGCCCGGCACAGCATTTGAAGATCTTCCGGCAGACTGGTGCTGCCCCCTCTGCGGTGTGACCAAGGATATGTTCCAGCCGGTCATTGAAAATTACAACTAAATATCGCATTGGCAAGGACGTCCCGACATGGGACGTCCTTTTTTGTGCTGTTTTATCTTCATTTTTCTGGGCATACTGTATAATATATCCTTTAAAAGTTTGTTGATTCCGCCTATTTACATTTTAAAAAGCGGCATATATTATATTCTCACGAAATATCAATTATATTTTCGCAGAGAAAGGAGGCTCATACGAAAAACAAACGACAAACTAACGGATGTGTTGTCAGGGAATTCTGCATATAGGGGAATTGCTGTTAATCGGTATTGATTTGTAAATCATTGATTATTCTATTTTTCAGTCATCAATAATGATTAAGGAGGAAATGAGATTATGCAGCAGGTAAATGTCAAATTCAATGATGTGAATCAGATCAGAAGGTTTGTGGATGTAATTGATAAGATTGATTCGTGCTTCAATCTGGGGGAAGGCCGAAGAGTCGTAGACGCCAAATCCATTCTCGGCGTGATGGCGCTTGATCTGACCCGTCCGCTTCAGCTCACTTACGATTCGGACGATGAGGGGATCAGGGAGAAATTAACTCCCTTTATATATTGTTAAACATGTAGGGCAGGCCGTTTGCGCCTGCCCTTTTTATGCCCCGTGCAGTGGAAGTCCGCCGCGAAAATCACAGATACCCCTTAGCCCTGAGCCATGTCACAGACTGCCGCAGCGCCGCAATCGTTTTTGTCTCCACCACGCACCGGCAGCCACCATCCTGCGCCAGCCCGATCCGCTGTGCCAGATTGATTTCCCCAGACCCAAGCGTCCGGTGGTTCCCGGTTCCCTGCGCATCATGGATATGGAAATGATACAGTCTGTCCTTCCGCCCCATCAGAAAAGCCTCATCCACATTGTCACATGCATGGGAGTGTCCGATATCCCAAGTCAGCGCAAACATTTCACTCTCCAATAAGTAGTCGATGGCCTCCTTCTCAAAATCCTGATAGCCATCGGTATTTTCAATACATATCTTAACGCCGGAGTCTCCTGCCGTTTTCTCGCACATTTCCCGGAATCTGCGTACCGCCGCCATATACGGCTCCCGGTATTCCCCGAACAGCCACACCTTTCTGTCGGGCAGCGTGACATAAATACCGTGATTCATATGCATGTTTAAAAGCGGTGCGCCAAATTCCCCCGCAGCCTTAATTGCCCGCTCTGTCGTCCTCATATAAGCGTCCGCTACCAGTGGATTGAAATCACAGACATTCAGGTTTTCGTCCAGATGGATTGTGAAATAAATATCATTCTCCCGCGCCTGCTCTTTCAGATATACCGTTTCTTCCAGCTGCGGAATCTGGTACATCGGGAAATTCATGTTCAGCTCAACAAACTGCAGTCCCAGCTCCTTACAAAGAGAAATATTTTCCTCCAGTTTCCTGTTCTCAATCAGTGTAGGCATTCCAAAATCCATACAAATCTCCCTCCCCAATAGAATATTCCTTTACCGCTTTTGCCCCTTCTTGCACCATTATACATCTCCATAACCAGTTTATAAACTCTTAACAAACAGTTTATTTATCCTTCATTGCTTTTTTGTTCTATTAGTTGTATAACATATATAAACAAACAGCAGATGCCAAATGGAATCGAATCTGCCAATTTGGTCATACTGTTAGCAAAGCGGGTGACTACGCACTCGATTCAAAGAATGCTTCACGTTCTCCCGAAATATATTACACTGTCACAATCTTTTAACAAGGAGGGATTCTTATGTTAAGACCTGCATTATTCAACAACCGTAACTATAAACCCGCATTCTACGACGACCCTTTCGACAGGATATTCGACGATGCCTTCAAGAATTTCTGGGGAAACAACGAGCTGGCCACCTTTGACGCCTTCAAAACCGATGTGATCGATCAGGGCGACAGCTACCTTTTACAGGCGGAGCTGCCGGGCTTTGACAAGTCGGACATTAACATCGACTTAAAGGATAACCTGTTGACCATCTCCGCATCCCACAAGGAGGAGAAAAACGAGGAAAGCAAGGATAAATACATCCGAAGGGAGCGGTATTACAGCTCCTACTCCCGGAGTTTCCGCGTCAACGATGTGGATCCGGGCGACATTGACGCCTCCTACAATAACGGCATTCTGGAGGTAAAATTCCCCAAGAAGGAGCTTGCCGCCAGGGAGGAAGTAAAGCGGATTGAAGTAAAATAATTACCGGAATCTTTACCCACAACACGGAAACGGCAGGACGGTGTTCCAAACCCGTCCTGCTGTTTTTATGCACAGGCTGTACCTAAAATATTGCAGTTGATTCCATTTCTACTGCACTTCCTCCACCAGCTCCAAAAATTCCATTTTATAACTGTCCTTTAAATCCAGCTTTTTTATCGTTCTTCTTACATTTTCTACCGACGCATCCTCCGGGTACCTGCTGTGGGACGCAAGCAGGCCAAACTCCGCCACCGCCGCGGCAAAAAGGAAATCTTCAGAAGGCTTATCGCAATAGCTGCCATACCCAACCGGATATTCCAGAAGTTCGCTTCTGTTCCCTGCGGGCTTTTTATAGCGGATGCTGACTGTCAGCCACTCCTTGTATCTGCCATTGGATACAGGCGTTTCCCCCGCCCTCTTTCTGTACTCACTGCCGTATTTCAGATCCTCAATTTCCCTTTCCGTCATGCCATGATACAAAGGCTCCCGCAATATGATTTCATAAAGCGCGGTTACGCTGTGCCCCGCTCCGATTTCCCCACCGTCCTTCGTATCGTCGTGAAAATCCTGTCTGTCCAACACTCTGTTATCATATCCCAGAAGACGGTATGCTTCTACCAGCTCCGGATTAAACTCCACCTGAAACTTCACATCTTTACAGACCGTCAGAAGCGTGGCCGTCATCTCCTCCGAAAGCACCTTTCTTGCCTCCTGCAAGCAGTCTATGTAAGCATAATTGCCGTTTCCCTTATCCGCTAACGTCTCCATCTTATTATCTTTGATATTACCCGTCCCAAAGCCCAGAACCGAAAGGAAAATCCCCGACTCCCTTTTCTCGCTGATCAGTTCCTCCAGTTCCTCCTCGCTGGTCATACCGATATTTAAGTCGCCGTCCGTCGCCAGAATAATGCGGTTGTTACCGCCTTTGATAAAGTATTCCTCCGCCAGCGCGTAAGCGGTTTCTATCCCTTTGCTTCCATGGGTGCCGCCGCCTGCCTTCAAACCGTTTAACGCTTTCTTTATTTTCCGCTTTTCACTTCCGGCTGCACCCCGCAGCACAACTGTATCCTCCGAGGCGTAGGTCACAATGGAAATCCTGTCCTTGCTGCTGAGATTCTCCGTAAGTTCTCCAAAGGATTCCTGCAAAAGCGGCAGCTTGTCTGGCTCCCCCATGGAGCCGGACACATCAAGCAGAAATACCAGATTGGATGCCGGGGCGTGGCTGTAATCAATACTCTCCGTCTTAAGACCAACCATCAGAAGCTCCGCCTCTTCATTCCATGGGCAGCGGCCAATCTGCGTCGTCACCCCGAAAGGTTCCTGTCCCGTGGGTTCCTCATAATCGTAAGAAAAGTAATTCAGCATCTCCTCGATCCTGACTGCCCCTTCCGGCAGATGATCCAAATCGTAACCCTCACGGATCAGGCGACGTAAATTGCTGTAAGAAGCCGTATCCACATCCGCGGAAAAAGTGGACTGCGGCTGCGCCATCACAGAAAAGAACCCCTGCTCCTCCCATTTGCTGTATTCTTCCTGACCGCTTTTCCTGTCGATTTCCTCATCAAACTCATAGCAGGAACCCAGATAACCGTCCGGGACATCTCCTCTGGCATACAGGTCCCCATATAAATCTGCAATGCCTGTGCCTGCCATCTTCCATTCATCTGCCGCTGCACCGCCGCTATCGGCATAACTGTCCTGTAGGCTGTTCTCCATATTGCCGGGCTGCGCTCTTTTCTCCGCCGCACTGCTTTCAGGCGTTCCCTCAGCTTTTGCATAACTCTCTGCGGCGCTGTCCGCCGCCGCACCGGCTAACGCGCCGCCTGTTGCCTCCGCGCTGTTTTCCGCCGCCGCACTTTCCGACATATCTGTCATTTCTGACGGGCTTTCCATGCCGCCTGCCTCTCCCTCTGTCCCGGCGTCTATGTCCGACAGCCCCCAAGCCTCCTCATCGGGCGCCTCCTGACGCGGCATTTCATCAGCCTGCGCCGGCGCGGAGGTTTCCGCGTTTCCGCCGCATCCCGTAAGCAGCAGAATACCCGCCATACCTAATACCATCGCTTTTTTCCTATTCTTTTTCATCCCTTTTCCTCCATTCCTGAGCCGTTTCCGCTCTGCTCCTCCCCGGATACTGATTTTGTACCCTTCTATCTCTAATACCTTTTATGGAAAAAAAAGGTTGCAAAAATCGAGCGCTCAAACGCTCGATTTATTGTTTCACAATATCGCCATTCCCTGTCCGTCGATAATTACTTCATTTCCAGCAGTTTCCGATACCCCGCCTCCAAAAACGTCTCCAGGTTCTCCGCTTCCCCGCGGATCACGTACTGATCCCCGTCTCCGGTTTCCACATAGGCTGCCCACCCGTCTCCTTCCTTCGCTGTGTGAAAGGTTTCCCCCTCAAAAACATGCATTTCCGTGTCAGGACATCCACAGAAGTCCGGCTTTCCTGCCACCCTTTCTATCGTAATATTCTCTGTATCCGCCGCGCCGCTCTGCACCCCATTCTCTGTAGGAGCAGCGGATCCGTCATCGGCAAGGCTTTTCTCCGCATCACTCCGTTTTCCCTGCTGCTCATTCCGTTCCGCTTCCTCCGCCTCCAGCTTCTCGGCAGAGGCATCCCCTGCCCCCTTCGAAAGCGCCGCCCCATCAGAAGCTGCACTTTCTGCCACTGACTCGGACAGATCTCCAATTTCATCCGCGCAGGCAGGAGCCGCCGCCATTTCCGTCTCCGCGGACGTCACCTCATCCGCAAACGCGGTCTCCGCTCCTTCCACCGAATCCGCTGCTGCCCCGGCCGCTGCCATGCCACCGTCCAAATCCCATCCGCCGGACATTTCCGCAGTCTCCATCTCTACTGCCATTTCCTCATAGGCACCGTTGTCCGCAGCCATCTCCCCGGACTTTAGTCCCCGCATCATCATGGAAACAGACACCAGAATAAACAGCGCTGCCGCCGCAGTTAAGGGATAAGCCCACTTGCGGGCGTTCATACCCCGGCTGTGCTCCCTCGGCATCACCAAAGTCTCCGCCATTTCCGGCCCCGCCGCCTGTACTGCAAACTCCCGGCGAATCCGTGCCTCTTCCTCACGCATCGCCGCCTTGGTTCTCGCAACCAGTTCCACAGGTGCATGTATCTGTTCTGTCTCTTTTTTGTACTGCTCTTTATATTGATCCATCATCTATGTGTTTCCTTTTTCTACCCTGTCCGAATTTTCCCGACAGTTCTTACAACATTTCAGCCATTCTGCCTTTACTGCCATATCCCGGTCTGCACATATTCCGTATCTTTATTCTCCCCGACAGTTATCCCGATTCTTCCAGCAATTTTTTCAGCATCTCCCGCGCCCGGTGGAGCTGCGATTTGACGGTGCCTTCCTTCTGTCCGGTCTGTTGGGCAATCTCCGCTACCGAAAGCTCCTCATAATAAAACAAGTGCACCGCCAGCCGGTATTTTGGCGGGAGTTTCGCTACCGCCCCTCTCACGGGATGCTCACCCGGCGGCTCATACGCCTCTTCTCCCCTGATCTGTGTCTCGTCTTCCATAAAATCCACATTTTTGTTCCAATACAGATCAAAATGCTTCTTCGCACAGTTGACCGTCACCCGGATCAGCCACGCCTTCACATGTTCCCATGATTCCAGTTTTTCCACATTGCTGACCAGACGGACAAAAACCTCCTGAAAGAGATCGTCCGCATCGGTTTTATTTTTCATTTGCGACAGCGCCAGACGATACACCATGTCCGCATACCGGTCTATCGCGGCCTCCGCCGTTATCTGTTCCTCTTTTGTCATATATGACCTCTTTGTATCAGCCTGTCTGTCCGAAACAGACGGGGTTCTCTATCCTTAATACCTCTCACCTGCTGCATCGGTTCCATTTTTACCGCAATTTCCTTCCCCGCCATATGACAGAATCTCCCACTTCCCCAAATGTCTGTCCCACAGTCCACAGGACAAAATGATTCGCCCTCAAAAGAAGGGGAGACTTACTACAATGTCTCCCCCTCCTGTATCTGACAGTTCAGAATTACCGTGTTGTCCCCTTCTGCCTCACCATTCATGAGTCTGAACAACAATTTTACCGCCTCTTTTGCCACTTCTTCCACAGGATTGTAAATCGTGTATAATCTTGGAGCCACATAATTCAACATATCAATTCCGTCAAACCCTATGATCCCGTAGTCTCTTCCCGCAATCCTGCCCTGCCCCTCCATATATTTCATGATATCCAGGGCAAACATATCTCCCGTACAAAAGCAGGCGGTCCGTTTCTCCGTTTGATACAGCTCCTCACAGGTACTTTCCACAAAACCTTCGTTTCTATCTATAATGACTGTATCCACCTCTGACTGTTCTTGATCCAGTTTCCGATTCCACTCCGCCACCGCCTCCTGAAATCCTTCCAGACGCTGCTGGTGCACATAGGTGTTCGTCTCCGTTTGCTCCAGCGGCGGACATACAAATACGATCTTTTCATAGCCCTTTTGCAGGATTACCTCCGTCGCTTCCCTCGCCGCCTTTTTTTCCTGAATGCTGACAAACGGAATACCGTCAGCAATCTTATTTCCTATCGTCACAATAGGCGTATCCAGACTTTGCAGGAACTCTCTGTATTCCTCCCCCTGATTGACTGAGGAGAGAATCACTCCATCCACATGGTAATCAACCAGCCGCTCCAACTGCTCTTTCTCCATTTCCTTATTCTCTTCATGGAGCGTAATATTTACAAAATACCCCCGTCTTCGCGCTTCCATCCCAATAGCGCTCAAAAGCTGTGAAAAATATCTGTTATTGACGTCCAACACTACAACGCCTATGTAAAATGTCTGCCCCTTTACCAGCCCTCTGGCCAGTAAGTCCGGCCGGTATCCACATTCCTTTGCCTTTTTCAGAATCAGCTCTTTCGTCTGCTGGTTAATCCTGCCTGTGTCTGTGAGCGCCCGATGTACCGTCATTCGCGAAACCCCGCACATCTGCGCAAGCTCCTTTGCTGTTACTGCCACCTTTGTGCCTCCTGTGATAACCGGAATAAACTTCTCCGAAATATAATTTTATTTTATCACAAAAGCTCAATCCGCACCATATTCCATGACAATGCCGGCAGATTACTGATCACCCTGCCGCTTTCCAGCCTGCTTCCATCGATCTGTTTTGGCTTTACCAGATCGTGATCCTCCAAATTAGTTGCTTTTTTATCTTCGCTGTACATGGCCACATGTTCAATGACTCCTGCCGTCTGAAACTCCTGCAATTCCAGCGTAAGTTCCGCCGGCGCCTCCTCCGACCGGTTCACCGCGAACAATACAACTTCTTTTCTTTCTCCGTTGTGTACTGCCACATAATCCACATAGGGAACCTGTTTTCTCATCTTACAGTCATAAACCGGCATTTCATCTACACTCTGTAATACTTTTCCCCGCCCATAATTCGCCATATGCATAAAAGGATAGTAAATCGGCTGCACCCATACGCCGCCGCCCCGCTCTGTCATGATTGCCGCGCTGATATTGGTCAGCAAAGACTGACAGGCAATTTTGATCCGGTCCGCATATTTTAAAAAGTTCATCATCATGCTGGAAAAGAGCAGCGCATCCTCCATCGAGTAAATTTGCTCACTCAGATGCGGCGCGACCTGCCAGGGTTTTTCGTCCACCGAAGCCGCCACCACCTGATCCGGCACCGACCATACCCCCCATTCATCGAAACTGATGTAAACCGTCTTGTCTGAACGGTGCCATGCCTTGCTATAGTCACAGGTTCCTATTACAGTCCGGATATAATCTTCCATGTCAAGCGACTGGGCAAGAAAATTTTTAGTCCCAAGCTCCTGTCCGCCATAGTACTGATGCAGAGAAATATAGTCTACATATGGATATGTATATTTTAAAGTCTCCGCTTCCCACTCGGGATATGTCTTCATATCGGATTTGGAGCTGCCGCAGGAGACCAGTTCAATACTGCTGTCCACCTGTTTCATCGCTTTTGCCGTCTCCTGTGCCAGTCTGCCATACTCCTGTGCCGTCTTATGTCCGATCTGCCAGTCTCCATCCATCTCATTTCCCATGCACCATGTTTTGATGCCATAGGGCTGTTCTACGCCATGCTCTCTTCGCCAGTCACTGTAATAGGTTCCTTCTTTGATATTACAGTATTCGACAAGGGACACCGCATTTTCAATCCCTTTGGTTCCCAGATTTACGGCAAAAACCGGCTCAATTCCCGCCTTTTTCGCCCACTTCATAAATTCGTTTGTCCCGATTTCATTGGTCTCGACAGAGCGCCACGCAATCTCCAGTCTGCGGGGCCGTTTTTCCACGGCCCCCACGCCATCCTTCCAGTCATAGCAGGATACAAAGTTTCCTCCGGGATAGCGTACCGCCGTTACACCCATCTCCCTTACCTTCTCCAGGACATCCTGACGAAAACCATCCTCATCCGCCGTTTCGTGCCCCGGCTCATAAATCCCGGAATATACCACCCGTCCCATATGCTCCACAAAGGAGCCATAAATCCGCCTGTCAATTTCACCTTTTATAAAGTTTTTATTGACAATGATATGTATCTTTTTTTTCTCCATGATTTCTCCTAATTTTGAAATATTATTCTTTTATTCCCGAAGTTGCCACGCCTTCTGTAAAATATTTTTGACAGAAAATATACAGAATCAGCAGCGGTGCAAGCGAGATCATCGTCGCCGCAAGAGTGGGTCCGTATTTGATCACTTTATTGCCTACCAGAACCGCCAGTCCCGCCGACAGCGTTCTTTTATTCTGCGAACTGGTCAGCATCAGAGGATACAGCAGATCATTCCAGTTATTCATAAAATGAAAAATGCCCAGACTTACCAATGCAGGCTTACACAGCGGCAGCATGATCGACCGGAAAATCCGAAACTCACTCATGCCGTCTATCCTTCCCGATTCTTCCAGCGACTTAGGCAGTCCCGAGAAAAAAGAACTCATCATATAAATTCCAAACGCGCTGGTAGCACGCGGCAGAATCAGTCCAAGGTAAGTGTCCAGCAGATGAAATTTGTACACCTCGATATAGAGAGGAGTCATAATGATCTGGAACGGAACCATCATGGTAAGCAAAATAATAGAAAATAAAAGCTTCGATCCTCTGAATCTCATTCTTGCAAAAGCATACCCCGCCATAGAATCAAATAACAAGCTAAGCACCGTCACTCCGCCTGCAAAAACGACTGTATTTTTTGTCATTTTGAAGATCGGAATACTGTCTCCCACGTACAGGTACTGATACAGGGTCCACTCTTCCGGGAAAAATTCAGGTGGGAATTTGATGACTCCCGCGTCCGTCTTAAAGGAAGAGACCAACAGCCACAGGATTGGGATCAGCACCGTAACTGCAGCCAAAAGAGTGAAAACATATCCTGCCACCGTAGACAATCTTATTTTTCTTTTACTCATCCGCACCCTCCCCTCTGTTTAATACAAATTTCCGCAGGACAAGTGTCATCACCGCCACGATCACAAACAAATACACGGAAATGGCAGAAGCATACCCCAGATTATAAGGAGCCGTCTGGAATCCTCTGTCATAAATATACTGCACGACCGTCTCCGTCTTATTTAATGGCCCTCCCTGCGTCATCACATACGCCTGGTCAAACATTTGCATTGCCCCGATCGTCGAAGTAACAATGCAAAAACTGATTGTAGACCAAATTCCGGGAATTGTGATATGAATAAATTTTTGGAAACCTCCCGCACCGTCCATATCCGCCGCTTCATATAGTGACTGCGGTATGTTAAGTACTGCTGCCGCCATAAGCGTCAGCGTATAGCCAAATCCCTTCCACGCTGTTACGGCGATAACCGTAGGCATTGCCCATTTCGGATCTTTCAAAAAGGCAATTGTATCAAATCCCGCCTGCTTCAGCCAGTAAGCAAACAGTCCCATATTCGGATCCAGCAGCATGGACCAGACAATGCCGATTGCCGTCATGGAACAGACAAAGGGCAGATAATAGATGGAACGCAGCAGCTTACAATATCTGTTATTCTTTGCGAGACATACAGTCATAAGCAGCGCCAGTCCAATCTGTAACGGTACTTCTAATAGCGTAAAATACAGGCTGTTAAACGTCGCATTGCTCACCCTGCTGTCTTTAAACAGCTGAATGAAATTTTTAAGTCCTGCAAAACTGACATCTTTCATAAAAATATTCATATTCGTGATACTGATCACAAAAGAAGCAATCAGCGGAACAAACACAAAGACAGACAATATGAACATGGATGGCAGCAGAAAGAGATACGCGCACTTCTGGTTATGCGCCACATATTTTTTCCTTTTTCCTTTATTCTTCTCCATATATCCTCCGATTCCGCAACACAGCATGTTTTGTAAAAAGGACCGCCGGAAACGGCGATCCCTTTTCTCCTGCCATCCCTACTGTGCAAGCACCCCGTCCATTGCCTGCGACGCCTTCTTTAAAGCCTCTTCCGGCGTTGCGGCGCCTGTCATAACCGTCTCAAACAAAGGTATCATAACATCCTTGTCAATCTGGCTTGCCAAGGAATATCCGAGATTGTAAGGACGGCCAATCTCCGTCGCTTTGGAAATGGAGTTTAGCACCTCGTCATTTTGTATCTCCGAATCTTCCATTAAAGTCTTAGACCATACGGGAAAGCCGTTTTTCTGTGACCACTCCTTTAAAATATCATCCGTCAGCCAATACTGCATAAACTTGTACGCCGCCAACCGGTGTTCCTCATCTACGCCTTTGGGAATTACATAGCTGCATCCGCCTGCTGGGGAAAATGCCCCTGCGCTGCCCGCCACGCAGGGCGCAATGCCAAAATCAATCCCCTGTGTGCGCAGACCGTTGATCTGCCATGGACCACTCATATACATACCGATCTGGCCTGCCTGAAGCATCGTATCCGCCTCCGGCCCCGTAATACTGCTCGGTGAAACCTTTTTATTGACTGTCAGGTCCTGAAGCCATTCCAGCGTTTTCAGATTCTCTTTCGAATCCAGAAGATTCCTGTTCGTCTCCGGGTCATCCGCATCGCCGCCGTTCGCCCATAAAAACTGCATGTATGTAACATTGGTCGGCAATGCCAGTCCGAACTGGTTTTTGGAAGGATCTGTAAGCTTTTCCGCATATTCCGCCAATTCATCCAGCGTTTCCGGCGCTTTTTCAGGATCCAGACCTGCGTCGCGGAACAAGTCTTTATTCCAATACAGATAGGTGACATTATACTGCATCGGCGTGCCGTACAGCTTTCCGTTCACATGGGACAGTTCCAGCACATTGTCCAGTATATTGCTCTTATCCACTCCCGTCACTTCCCAGAAGTCACTGATATCCTCCAGGGAATCGTTGCTGACATAAGGCGCAAGATTCTCCACCCCGAACAGGACAATATCCGGAGCCGTCCCTGTCGCAATCGCCGCCGGAAGCTTTTGCTGCAGCTGGTCATTGGGCATGATATCCATCTGAATCTCAATATTATCCGTATTAATGCTGTTATAGTTATCTACAATCTGGCGCAGGATATCACCATCGGAACCGGTAAACACATTCCAGAATTCCAGAGTGATCTTTTCACCGGAGGCCGCCTGATCCGCCGCCGTTTCGGTCTGCCCGTCCGCCGTTTCCACCGATGTCCCGGCCGGCGCATTCGAGGCCGTATCCTGTCCACCCTGTGCACCACCGCCGCACCCGGCCAATGACGCAAGGCAAATCGCCGCACATAAAAGAGTACTTACTATCTTTTTCTTCATAAATGATTTCCTTTCTAAAATTGAATAATTGTCCTGTAGATTGTTAGGGACAGACGCTTTACATTTTAGCAGGAATGATTTAAAATAACGAATGTAAAAAATATCCTGACAGTCTATCTGTTCTTTGTGGGGACGATAACAGTTGGGGTATTTTTTTGCGTTCCTCCTATAACGCAATGATTATTTTCGTCTCTTCATATTGCAAAATATAATGTCGTGTCCTGCCTGCTATGTGCATTTTACCTTTGCGTACTCGTGTACGCTTTATAAAAATTATACGCTTTGTACAAATATGTGTCAATACTTATTTCTCATTTCCGCGTTTCATGGCAAAAAAACGGAGCCTTGCATTTTTGCAGCTCCGCACTTTTCACTATACTTTATCTTTTTCAGTTACCCACAGGCAGGATGATCACTGAACTGCATATCTCTGGCCCTCGCACTTCGGCAGATTCACCGACAGCTCACGCCTCACATGGGTGTCCGCGTACGCCTCGTCCGTCTTGTTGAAATAGTCATACTGGCCGCCTTCCGTGTCATCCCACGTCACGTCCACGTTGTAATAGCCGTCGTCCAGCCCGACGATATTCCAGGCGTGGTCTGTCCCCGCATAACCCGTACAGTAAAAACAGGGAATCCCCATACGCTGCATCAGGTACTGGTAAGCCCTGGCGTATCCGGCGCACACACTCTTACCGTCCACCAGCGCGCTGTAGGCGCTCTGGTTCTTATCCGCGCCTTTTTCGTACTCTACCCGCTCAATCAGAATGTCGTGCAGACGTACCTCTTTCTCATAAGGGCTGAGATTCTGCACCTGGGAGAGAATTTCATTGGTGATATTATAAAACGTCTTTGAGGACGCGGTAAGCTCCTCCAGCGTCATATTAAACTCCAGTTCCAGCTCCGCACAGATTTTATTCTGGTCATACCTACAGGTAAACACCGTGTTCAGCCAGAAAAGCTCGGGATGGTCATTGTATACTGCCATAACCACATCCTTAAGCTCCGACACCGGCACCGCCTCAATAGGTACAAAAGCCGCGTTGTACGCGGCTGCATTGGCATAAATCTGTCGGTAAAGGTGCTGGCCCTTCGGATCCAGCATCTGATAATACGGATAAAAAATAGAGTCAAAGGACAGGTTGTCGCCTGTCTCGCCATAGCCCAAATCGCTTGTATACTCGCCGCCTTCCGCATCCGGCAATTCTTCGGATTTTTCCGTAATTGGCTGGTACCCGGATTTACCGCTGACCGCCTCGGGAACGCTCACGCCCGATTCTGCCGGCGGCTCGTAACCGTTTAGGCCCCTGACGCGCTCCCCGCCGGAGGCAGAGTCGGAGGTGCCTCTGTCCGGCTCCTCGGGCTGGCGCTGCACAGTCTGCCTGGCGCCCGTCTCCTCTTCCTCCTCCGGCAAAACGGAATCATCCTCCGGCTCTTCTTCCTCTGCTTCAGAAGGGATATCAGAAAATTCTTCATCTTCTTCCCGAAAAGGTTCCGCTGAATCTTCCACTGCCTCCGACTCTTCTCCCTGTGTGGGAATACCGTTACCCGAAAGCAGAGAGGAGAGCGTTTCCGTGATTCCCGGATTTATGGCAGATAGTATAATAAGAGCGCATAGTAAAGCAGCCAATACTCCTATACCTGTTATGATTTTCTTCAATATATTCATGGCTATGATATCTTTCCCTGTCTGTTCATTTTGGTTTCCAGTTAAACAAAGTATATCACTCCTGCCCAAATTCTACAAGAAAAACCACTTAAATCACATAGTCGTAATCCCTTATAATCCTGCGGAGAAACTGTCTTGTTCGCTCTTCCTTCGGCGCCGTAAATATTTCTCTGGCGGAACCTTCCTCCACAACCACGCCGCCGTCCATAAAGACGATCCTGCTTGCCACCTCCTGCGCGAAGCTCATCTCATGGGTCACAACAATCATGGTCGCTCCTTCCTCTGCCAGTGATTTCATAACCGCAAGCACCTCTCCGATCAGCTCAGGATCCAATGCACTGGTAGGTTCGTCAAACAGAAGGATATCAGGGTTCACTACAACTGCCCTTGCAATGCCGACCCGCTGCTGCTGCCCGCCCGAGAGCTGATATGGGTAATAATCGTATCTGCCTGACAGACCCACCTTATCCAACGCTTTTTTTGCTCTCTCCTCCGATTCTTTCCGGGGAACCCTGCGTGCCGTCACCAGCCCTTCCATCACATTCTGCAGGGCTGTTTTGTTCTGGAACAGATTATAGTTCTGAAATACAAAGGCTGTCTTTTTTCTTACTTTAATTATTACCTTCCCGGACGCGTTTGAAAACTCCGTGTGAATTTCGTCAAAATCCATTGTCCCGCTATCCGCTTTTTCCAGAAAATTCAGGCTTCTTAAGAAAGTGGTCTTCCCGGAACCGCTTGGCCCCAGAATTACAATGATATCCCCTTTATTTACCTTTAGGTCAATTCCCTTAAGAACCTGATTATCCCCAAATGACTTTTTTACGTTTTTTACTTCCAACATACCGCTGCCTCCCTGTAGAATCCACCCACTATACTGCCGCACGCCTGCGTACTGACACCGCATTTTCCAGCAAACGGAAGATACCCTGCACTACGCTGCATAATATAACATACATCAGCAGAATAACCAGATACGCTTCTATGTAATTGTAACCGTAAGCCGCCTTCACTTTTGCAATTGCCGTAATATCCTTGACCGTCATCATAAATGCCAGCGAGGAATTTTTTAACAGACTGACTGTCGTATTACAGATGTTGGGCAGCGCGGACATAAGCGCCTGCGGAATGATAATCCGCATATATGCCTGCCTGCGGGAAAGCCCGATGGACAGCGCCGCTTCTAACTGGCCTCCGTCCACCGCCAGAAGCGCTGACCGGAACACTTCCGACAATACGGCTGTAGTATTTAAGATAAAAATAATATAGGCATACCAGACCGCATCGATATTAAATATATTGAAATCAAGCCGGAAGACATTCTTAATAAGATAATTCAGCATTGTCGGCAATAAGCTGTACAGAAACAGTATCTGCACCACCACCGGGGTTCCCCTGACGACGGAAACATATACCCCGGATATTTTTCCACGGTTCTTTCCGCCTTCTGTTTTTCCCAAGGCTATCCAAAAAGCCGGCGGAGCGGAGAGCAGAAGGGTCACAAACGTCAGCTTTAGGGTCACCGGGACTCCTGCCAGGACATCTATCAGTGTCTGCCGCATAAATTCCGTATTCAACTGCATTTTTTCCGCCTCCTTTCCCTGATCTTTGCATTCGGCGCCTTTCTTCCCTTGGACAGGGCTATTTCCACTCCCGCGGAAAACTTTTCCACCAAAATCGTGATGACCCAGTAAATACCTGCCAGAGCCAGATAGATTTCCAACCCGTAGGAGCCCTGGTTTTTCCCGATCAGAAGCTGTCCTTTTCCCATAATATCAATCAGGCCGATCGTATAGGCAAGCGCCCCCTCCTTCATCAGATTAATCAGCGCATTGGTGAAATTAGGAATTGCCACCACAACGCACTGTGGTAATATGATCCGCCTGAATGCCTGCCACTCGGACAAACCGATACTCAGCGCCGCTTCCCGCTGTCCCCGGTCTACAGCCTCATAAGCTGCCCGGAACACCTCGGCTATATTTGCCGCGAAGAGAATGGAGAACGTAACGATGACAAAAAACCCCTTCCCCACGCGGTTAATATCTATTCCAAAGGTAAGCAGCAGCTCCGGCAAACCATAGTAAACAATGAACAGCATAACTATGGAGGGCACACACCTCACCGTATAGATATAAATATTGGAAATTGTCTTTGCTATTCTGCCTCTCCTGACCTTTCCCGCCGCCAGAAGAAATCCCAGCAGGCCGCCGAAGAAAAGTGTCCCGGCCACCATTGCAAAAGTCACCCACAACGCGGAAAGCAGCTTAGGCAGTACATAAATAATATACGCAGGGTGAAACGGGCGCATTGCCGTCACCTCCTCTTTCTTAATGTTATGCCGTTACGGCTTTTGCCTTCTCCCGTACCCATTCCAAGTGCGCAAGGTCAATATCCGAAGGAACCGTGCAGTCCGCTCCGAGAACAACGCCTGTTTTTCCCGCATCGCGGACCAGCTCCGCCGTGTATGCCTCGATCTCTTCCCTTGTCCCCTTATAAAGCACACCCTTTTTTGTATTATTAAAGCCACCTATCACCGCTCGGCCTCCAAACAGCCTCTTACCCTCGCTCAGGCTGACATGCTCCGTTGTAACAGCCCAGTTAACTGCTTTCGCCGGATAGTCCACATAGTAGGACAGATCATTTCTTGCGCCCTCATAACCGCAGATATGCAAAATATTATAATCGCTCACCCGGTTTGCCGCCTCCAATACCTTCAGTTCGGAAGGCGCGACATTCTCCAGATACGCCTCCTTCCCCACCACGCTGTCCTGTATGTTCTGGGCACTCAGATAAATTCCATCCGCACCGCCTTCCCGGATCACCTTCTCCGCAAGCACCGCAATATCCTTCCCGATCTCATTCAGGGCATGTCTGACACCTGCCGGATTTTCCGCAAGCAGTTTTCCCAGAGCCAGCCCGCCGTCCTGCGGTACCAGAAACTTAAAGAAAGTAGCCGGTGCGAAAATATTATAGAATGCTGCCACCTCGCTCTTAAAACGCCCGGTCAGCTCCCGTACCAGAGCCACCTGCTTATCAATCCACTCTGTCGGTTCAGATGCCTTCACCTGATCCAAGTCTGCCGCACTTTGAATCCGGGACACCGTCTCATTTGGATATGTAAAATAGCCGTCGCTCATCAGCTTCAGGAAATCCGGCGCAAACCCGTCAAAAAATCTCTGATGTCCTTCAATGTTTTTCTCGATTACTTCAGGTCTCTCATCATACAATTCCTCCGGTGCAAAGTGAAACCAGAAACCTACCGGAATCCTCTCTGTTGCCTTATTATCAAACGTATCAAATATCAATTCTCTTTTTCCCATTGCCGTCTCCTCCTTTTATAAATCATCACCTTTTACATACCCTTCCGGGATTTTCTCGAACAGGCTGTAGCCGAAATATTTCTGTGAAAGTTCCTCTAAAACGCCTTCCTCCTGAAGCTGCTCCCATACGCTGTCGTAAGCATCCGCCAGTTCCTGATTGTTTTTATTGAACAGCGCCCATGTAGGAATCGCCTCATAGGCCGCATAAGTCAGCTGATCCACAAACTGGTGATATTCTCCTGACTCTGATACGACATTGGCCTCAAAGGATGTTTTGATCGTCACATATGCATCGTACCTACCTTCCAGTACCCACTGGTAAGCGTCCGCCAGGGTAAACTGATCGGCAGGCGTCAGTGTCACCTGCTTATCGGGATGCGTCTTATTATAGTTCTCCACAATGACAAACATCGCATTTTGGGGCGCAATCGGTACCAGATTACCGCTGAAATCCGCAAAGGATTCCAGATCCTTGACAGAATCTGCATCTTCTGTACGGAAAGTTATCCCGATCTCACTGGAGCCGATATAATGTTCCGGGAAAATATAGTTTTCTTCCCGCTCCTTTGTCCACCATACGCCTTTTACACCGAGATCATATTTACCGGATTCCACTCCGATCAGAAGGTCGTCATTGGTGGTCGGTATATACTCAAATTCGTACTGCGGCAGCTTTTCGTCAATTGCCCTCAAAACTGCGATCTCATATCCGTCTGCATTTCCCGCGTCATCTACAAAATCATAAGGCGGATATGCCTGGTCAAAGGCCACTGTCACTTTTCTTACACCGCCGGTTTCTTCCGCTTCCCCATCCGATGCCGCCTGCACCTCCGCAGGCGCATTTCCTGTTCCGCAGCCGATTAAGCCTGCCGCCGTTAATACGGCAAGCCCCACCGCCGCTGCTTTATGTCTGTTCTGTATAGGAAACTTTTTCATCATCTTCTCCTCCCTTTATTTGTTATTCTTTGCGTATCAAGCTTCATAAAGCGCACAAAAAAACAGGCTCACAGGCCTGCCATATACAATCCGCGCAATTCGCTTGATTCCATACTTTCAGACGCTGTCCCTTTTTCTATGTAATTTAACCATGCTGGCGCACGGCATGCAGCAGCAGCACATACATCTGTTCATTCCTGCATATTCTTTTCTCATTTCTACTGTTCTTCTCATCGTTTTCTCCTTTCCATACTATTCCTATGTAATAACTATGAATTAATTTTAATGTTATATTACATTCTATTTCCCAGCATGTCAATAGGTTTTTACTTTTTTGTCAATTTTTATTGGCAAACAGAAAAAGCTCCCCGGGTTCATCCCGAAAAGCCTTTCCTTTTATTATAAAAACATACAGCGCCGCTCAGCTAAACTGCAAAAAACTCCGCTCCGCACGGTTCTCGTGTCTTAAGACAATAGCCGAAGTCGCCGGCAGAGTCACCCTCATTTTACCGGCAATAACGGGATACTGCTTCGGCTCCGTAGAATAGCCTTCTGCCGTCGTCAGCATCAGACAGTTGAGCACACACTCCTTCGGAATGCCCAGATACCACACCGACACTTCTCTGGTGACCTCGTGATCATTGTTATTGACGAGAATCACCGACTGTCCCTCCCTGTTAAATCTGCCATAGCCGATCACATTGTAAGCGGCATCCAGATACTTCAGGGAACCCGTCAGAAACTCCTTATGCGTTTTATGAATACGGATGATGTCCTTATGGAAGGCAATCAGCTCCTGATCTTCATGCCCCCAGGGATATGTCCGTCTGTTATCAGGATCAGTAAAACCGCAGACGCCCGCCTCATCCCCGTAATAGATCGTGGGCGCGCCGGGCCAAGTCATCTGGATCACCACCGCCTCACGGAGCACCGCCTTATTGACGCCCCCGTTTGCCGCCTCCGGCCCAAGGGTATTCGTCCGGCCTACCTTATGGTTCGTTCTGGTGAGAAACCGGGAGTGGTCATGGTTGGACAGCTCATTCATCGCCACCAGAAGGGACGGCATAGTAAAAGCTGCACTATGATGCCGCATCGCACCCCAGAAACTGTCCGCATTACCCCGCATATCTTCCCTGAAGTCGTCGCTGTGTTTCTGCATGCCCGTCAGAAACCACGTCACAGGCTCCATAAAAGCGTCATAGTTCATGACCGTATCCCACTCCTGACCCTCCAGCCAGTCTTTGGGACTTCCATAATGCTCTGCCAGAATAATCGCGTTGGGATTGGCCATTTTTACTGCCTTACGAAATTCTTTCCAGAAAGTATGGTTAAACTCAGGACTGTGACCCAAATCCGCCGCCACATCCAGCCGCCAGCCATCCGCATTGTAAGGCGGAGATACCCATTTTCTGCCAATATACAGCACATAATCCAGAAGATGTCTGGAATTTTCATAATTCAGCTTCGGCAGCGTGTCATGTCCCCACCAGCCGTCATAGGAGCCGTTGTAGGGAAACTTATACTCATCATGGAACTGGAAATAATTGTGATAAGGACTGTCTTTGTCAATATAGGCGCCCTTTTCATAGCCGGGCGCATTCTCGTAAATCCGCTCTCTGTCCAGCCATTTGTTGAAGGAGCCACAGTGGTTAAACACGCCGTCCAGAATCACCTTCATGCCCCTTCTATGCGCTTCCTTCACCACTTCCGCAAAAAGCTCATTGCTGGCTTCCAGATTTTCTTTATTGGAGACACGGTCAATATACCGTGTGGCAAAACGGTTCTCCGTCTGTCCGGGCTCCAGCAGATTTCCTTCGTCATGTACAATCCTGCCGAAATGGGGATCAATATAGTCATAATCCTGAATATCATACTTATGGTTGGAGGGCGACACAAACAGTGGATTGAAATAAATTACGTCCACGCCCAGATCCTGCAGATAATCCATCTTGTCCAGAACACCCTGCAGGTCGCCGCCGTAAAACTCACGCACACCCATAGCCGCCGGATACTTATCCCAGTCCTCTACCCTGACCGTTTTGTCCCCGATATACTGGTACTCGTTCGTCAGTACATCATTGGAGGGATCGCCGTTATAAAAACGATCCACATAAATCTGGTAAAACACCGCACCCTTTGCCCAGTCAGGCGTCTTAAAGCCCGGTATAACGTGAAAATAATAATATTCGTTGATATCCTTCGTGACGCCGCGCCTGTCATAGAAACAGGAGAGCCTCCCCGCATGTACTTCAAAATAATAACTCAGCTTCTCATCCTCAAGCTGAACCGTGTGCGAATAGTAATCAAAGTACGCATCCGATTCCGTCCTGAACATGAGATGCTTCTCATTATTGTATACGAAAAACACTTTATCAATATTATTTTTTGCAGACCGGAAACGCACGGTAACCTCGCCGTAAGCGCTCGGCTCCGCCGGCGATACATAGTCTTCGGTCATATCCGTGTATAAAGCCTTCCTGTTAAAAACCGGGCGCATACCCGAAATATACTGCTGATTCTTTTCCGCTTTTTCAAATTGATTCATATCCATGATAAGCCTTTCCCTTGAAAGCAAACATTACAACACTATTTTATACTATATATTGTGGATATTCAAGAGCTTAAACGATTTCGGTGACATATTAACCATATTAAAAGTAAAAAAGACAGCCGCTAAACTGTCTTTTTTAGAGAAGGTATTTCTTTCTTATGGGGTATAGCAAAAAACTATATAATGTATTGGGGGGTTACAAGTAGTATATTAGCATACCCCCTGTCTGTCTACAATACCAAGGATTCACAAATATTACAATTTTGCATATCCGTTTTTGTGCAATATGCACAATAACTGTTTTTCCACCCTTTCCGGGCTTAATCTGTCACGCTGATACCAGTCAAAATCAGATTATGATTATACCAGTTCACCCGGTTCCTCGGGCTGGGGATAATAGGCATCAAAGAGCGACTCAAATTCCACACGGTTGATCTTTTCTTTCTCCAGAAGAAGCTTCGCGCACTTGTGCAGCACATCCTCGTGCTTCATGATGATATCCTTCGCCTTCTGATAGCAGTCATCGATAATGGTTTTTACTTCCCTGTCAATCTCCCCGGAAACAAGCTCGCTGTGATTCTTCGCGTGGGCCAGATCCCTGCCGATAAACACTTCATCGTCGTCATCGTCATAGTTGATCACGCCAATGCTATCGGACATACCGTAGCGGGTCACCATCCTGCGGGCTACCTTGGTAGCCTTCTTGATATCGCTGGAAGCGCCCGTCGTGATATCGTCAAAAATAATTTCCTCCGCAATACGGCCGCCCAGGGAAACCATAATATCCTCGATCATCTTTCCCTTTGTGAGGAACATTTCATCCTTTTCCGGAAGAGGCATCGTGTAGCCTGCTGCCCCAAGCCCTGTAGGAATGATTGAAACGGTATACACCGGCCCCACATCCGGCAGCACATGGAAGAGAATCGCGTGACCCGCCTCATGGTAAGCCGTGATCTTCTTCTCCTTCTCCGAAATGATGCGGCTCTTTTTCTCCGCACCGATTCCCACCTTAATAAACGCTTTCTTGATATCCTCCTGCCGCACAAAGGCCCGCTTGTCCATCGCCGCGTTGATAGCCGCCTCGTTCAACAGGTTCTCCAGATCCGCGCCCGTAAAGCCTGCCGTGGTCTGGGCGATCTGCTGTAAATCCACGTCGTCGCCAAGGGGCTTATTCTTGGCATGTACCTTTAAGATATCTTCCCTGCCCCGCACATCCGGGGAAACCACAGTAATTTTCCTGTCGAAACGCCCCGGACGGAGAATCGCCGGATCTAAGATATCCACACGGTTCGTGGCCGCCATCACAATAATTCCTTCATTGACGCCAAAACCGTCCATCTCCACCAGAAGCTGATTTAACGTCTGCTCCCTCTCGTCGTGGCCGCCGCCCATACCGGTGCCCCGTCGTCTGGCCACCGCATCGATCTCATCTATAAAAATAATACAGGGCGCATGGCGCTTCGCCTCCGCAAACATATCGCGCACACGGGACGCGCCGACGCCGACGAACATTTCCACGAAGTCCGAGCCGGAAATACTGAAAAAGGGTACATTCGCCTCTCCTGCAATGGCCTTGGCAAGAAGCGTTTTACCTGTACCCGGCGCACCTTCCAAAAGCACACCCTTGGGGATTCTCGCACCCACCTTGGTGAACTTGCCCGGCTCCCTGAGAAACTCTACAATCTCCTGCAGTTCCTCTTTTTCCTCCTTTAAGCCCGCCACCTCATTCAGCGTGATTTTATTTTCCCCGCCCATGGTAAGCCTGGCGCGGCTTTTTCCGAAGTTCATCATTTTGCCGCCGCCACCGCCGGCATTCTGGGAATTCATCATCACAAAGAAGAAAACACAGACCACCACCACGATCAGGATCGGCAGGACGCTGTTCAAAAACCAGCTCTCCTCCGGCACGCTCTCCACAGAACAGTCTATACCGTGCTCCCTGACGATACGCTCCATCTCTGTCACGTCCGTCACATAAAGCACCTTTTCCTCACCGCTCTTGAGAACTACCTTCAGCGAACCTGTAGGCGTATCCTTATTCGGACAGACCGTCACCACCGCGACTTCATTTTTCTCCATCTGCCTCTCAAATTCGCCCCTGGTATAACCGCTGCCTGGCACCCGCAGCGTTCCCACCCACACCGTAAACAGCAGCAGGCAGATAATGATCACAAAATACAGATAAAAACTTCTACCACTCTTATTCATGCAGCAATTCCTCTACTCCGTCCTGTACGAATCCGTTACTCAAATTTCACCATTCCGATATAAGGCAGATTGCGGTACTTCTGGTCGTAATCCAGACCATATCCCACCACAAATTCATCCGGAATCTCGAATCCGGTGTAATCCACCTTCACATCCACCACACGCCTGTCCGGCTTGTCCAAAAGCGTACAGAGCCTTACATCCAAAGGCCCCCTGCTCCGCAGCATATCCAGCAGATAGCTCAGCGTACGTCCGGAATCCACAATATCCTCAATCACGATTACATGCTTATCTTTCAGGGATTCGTCCAAATCTTTCACGATCCTGACTACGCCGCTTGACTTGGTGTCCCCGCCATAGCTGGACACCGACATAAAATCAATGGACACCGGCACTGTGATCCGTTTGGCCAGCTCGCACATAAAAAAGCTGCCTCCCTTTAAAACACACACCAGATGTACCTGCTTTCCGGCGTAATCCCTGGAAATCTGATCGCCGATCTCCTGGATCCGCTTATCGACTTCCTCCTCCGTCAACAATACCTCTATTCGTTCCGCCATCGTTTCCTCCTCTTAGACGTACCTCCAGAATACGTCTCGTATTTTTCTCCACCCGGTACTGTCTGCTTACACGGTGCCCGGGCACCCAGAGAATATGGGCGCCGTCCGCCAGCAGATACATGCTGTCCCGTTTCGCTTTTGGGATTTTTTCATTGATCATGTACTGCTTTACAGACTGGGTATGAAGTGCTTCGTCTATCGTAAGATAATCTCCCGGCCTTCTGGTCCGCAGGAGTAAAGACGTAGTTATTTTATCATAATCAAACCATTTCGTATATCTATTTTCGGGAATATTTTGCTCCTTTCTGTAGAAAAAAGACGCTGCCGGAAGAAACGCAGACTCCCACAGAATAAATGTAAAGACGCCTGTATCCGGCACAGGAAGCTCAACAGGAACGCCGGGAGCAGGCACAGACTCCGCAATACAAATCTCCGGCAGCCTCCCACGCACCGCCGTCTGGCTGCCGCTATACGCCTGCTGCCCCAGACCGCTCTCTTTTTCCTCTGCCATCCTCACTGCACCATGCGCCGATTCCCCGCTCCGCCGCAGGAACAGCGTGTCATATTCCTTAATGGCTCTGATCCCGTACGGGAGAAAAAGCTCCTTGCTGCCGTCTTTCTCTGTAAGCTCCAGCAGTCCCGCGACATGACGCGCGGTAATGTCCTTCCGATAGGGCGTCATCCTTTCCAGCGCACGCAGAAGTATGCGCTTTCGCATCACCACATCCTCTGTTCGGAACCCGGCCAGTCCTATCTTTATTTCTCCGTACAGATTTCCTGTTTCTCCGCTCACTTCCGCAGCGTTATTTGCACCGGATTTTCTCTCCACATCCTCCTGCACGCAGGCGTCATAGAGCTTTTCCGTCTCCCGCGCCAGATAGTTTTCCGTCTCCGCCAGAATATCCGCCAGCTCGCCCATATGTGAAACCGCCCCGCCGCAGATCTCCCGCTGTGCATAAGGCAGTATGTGGTGCCTGATTTTGTTGCGGGCATAAATGTCCTCCCCGTTGGTTGCATCCTCCCGCCAGTCAAGTCCTTCCGCCGCCAGGTAGGCCTCAATCTGCTCCCGACCCACACATAAAAGAGGCCGGATGACCGATTCCCTGACCGGCCGAATCGACGAAAGTCCCTTTAAACCGCTGCCCCGGAACATATGAAAAAGCATGGTTTCCGCCCTGTCGTCCGCATTATGCGCCACCGCGATCCTGCCCCTGTCCCCGGCCCCGATTTCCCCAAGCACCTCCTGAAATGCCTGATAACGGAGCAGGCGCCCTGCCTCCTCCGGCGACAGCCCGTGCGACGCCGCGCAGCCTGCCATATCCACTTCCCGCAGATAAAAGGGAACCCCCCACTGTCCGCACAGCTTTTCCACATAGGCGGCGTCCTCCCCGGCCTCCGCACGCAATCCGTGATTCACATGCACCACCGCCAGCCGGAAAGGGATCTCCTTTCGCAGCCGCACCAGCAGATGCAGCATACAGACCGAATCCGCGCCGCCGGAGACACCGGCTGCAATGCAGTCTCCCGGCTCCGCCATGCCTTGGACATTCATATACTGTTTTACTTCTTCATAAAGTTTTTTCTTCATCCTTCGCCTGTCCGTCTGCCGTTTTCTAAAGGGATCCCTCCTGATCCCAGATTCCCGTCACAAGCACTGTCATATCATCCCGAATCCGCCCCCGGCTCTGTCCGATCGCACAAGCCAGGATCTGGTTCGCGATTTCCCCAGGATTGCTGTATTCTATCCTGCCTATAATTTCCGGCAGCGCCTCCTCGCCGATGCCTTCCGAGAGCGCGTCAAGCACCCCGTCCGAAAGCATAATCACATAGTCTCCGCTCTGCAGCGTCCGAGTCTGTATTTCCGGCGTCATCTGCCAGAAAACCCCCAGCGGCAGATTTCTCGAGGAAAGCCTGTCCACCAGCCGCCCTCTTTTAATATAGGTGCTGGCCGCCCCCATCTTCACAAACTCACAATTCCCCGTATAAAGGTCAATATCACAGACATCCAGTGTGGACATAACCTGCTCCTGTCCTACCGCCGCCATTGCCCCATTTACCATCTGCACCGCAGGCTCCTTGCCGAATCCCGCCTCCAGAAGGCGTTCCATCATCTCAATCACCCGGCCGGACTCCCGGCCGGCTTCTTCCCCGGATCCAACCCCGTCCGAAAGCAGTACCAGAAGCCTTCCCGTGTCCGATTCAAAAAAGGAGTAGCTGTCCCCTGACACCTTTTCCGTTTCTTTCACCGCCTTGGCAAAACCCGTCAGCAAATGATAAGGCGGCTCCTCCAGAAAATAATAAGTATGATATTCTGCCGCAAGATAGCCGGGCGTATTTTTCGCTGCACAAAGCCTGCGGTTCAGAGCCACCGATATATAATCCGCCACATCCTCCGTAGAAATATACTCCATGTCCCCGAAACGCGCACACCTTCCGCCAACCTGCCTCATCTCAAGGCTGATCTCCCGATGGCCGTCCTCATGCTCCAGCTCCAGAAAATCCTTCAGCATAATGCCGGACTCCCGAAGCAGGGCCGTCATCTGCTTATGCCGCCGTTCCCCCATGGGGCGGCAGCGGTATGTTTCTCTGGCTGTCACTGCCAGAATATGCGCCATCTCCTTCAGGTGTTCCGCAAGAAGTCCCTGACTTTCCTGCAGACGCCGCCTGCAAAGATATTCCTGCCTGTCCGCAGACCCTTCCCCGGAAGGCTCGTCCTTCGTCTGAATATCTTCAAACAAATCCGCCAGATCCCGGAAAGATTCCGCATAAGCCAACAGCTTCTGTCTTCCGTACTCCGGTATGATATCTATTCTGTTGTCATCCTTTAAGCTTGTCCGTCTTTTCATCACACACCGCCTCCATATACGTCAATACTGCCTGTCCGGGAGAAGCAAAAAAGCCTGCAAAACCCGCCTTACACATATATATGAAAAGTTGATGTGTTTTATTCCAAAAATCGAGTAGGGGAAATTTTCCCCTACTCGCCAAAAAACTGATTTATTTGCAACTGTATAAATAACTGTATTTACTTCTCATCTTTAAAAATAATTTCACCCTCATACACCAGACCCAGCTTCTCCTTCGCCACTTCCTCGACGAATTTCTTAGTCTGTGTATACTTTCCATACTCTTCAATTTCCGCGGATCTTGCTTCTTCCGCTTCTATTTCCCGGAGCAGCGCTTCTTCCCTATCCATGTAAAATTGGCGCTTCTCCCGCAGCTCCACACTTTTAAAAGTGACTACGAGCATCATCATCAATACTACGGTAGTAACCAAAAGCATGGCCAGCCTGTTCTGACGTCTTTTACGATATGCTGCTTTTCTTGCCATGCCCCGAAGCTTTCCCCTCCCCAATTTTAGCGTTTACATAAAACCATTCTAATGGTTTTCCTAAAACCCGTCAACCGTTTTTTAATAAATTCTTTACACTTTTTCAATTTTCTTCCAAGGCAAAGAACAAACGTTTTCCCCGCATAAATCAGGCTTTTCAGGGGTTTTAGCACAATTTGTAGGAGGCGAAAAACTGACCACATGATCTTGTGTAGACACGTTGACATAACATTTACAAACGCGTCCCTGACAACCAGCTTGTAAAAAAACATACCGACTGTGGCGCCGAGAACCGCGAACCACCGGAGCGTCCCATTGTTCTCCCTGTAGAGCATATAGAAAACGCCGATCCCGCAGGCCAGCCAGAATAAAAAGTCTTCCACCGACAGTAAGACCGTCCCATGCTTAAAAAGCCTGCGAAGCACACGGATCCAGTCATAGATAAAGGTGATGACCAGCCCCATAATGACGGAATGTGTAAAAAAAGTAAGCTCCTGCACGATCTCCTGGCTCATATTTTACGCATTACCCCCTTGATTCCGCGCTATTTAAACAGTCTCGCCAGCAGGGACTCGCCTTTTGCCCCATACCCTGCGGTTTCCGAATAGGTAAAGCTGTCAATCCGCCCGTCGATATCTACTTCTCCTTTATCCAGGGAAAGCCTGCTGACATGCAGCTCCCCGCCCCTTATCATCAGCATTCCCTGCTCTGTTTCCAGTAAAATCTCATTCACATCAAAGGAAAGCACATCGTTTACACCTGTCAGCGCACAGGTTCTTCTGCCCGTAAGCATCAGCTTATGCGGCCGTTTACCACCATTATTCAGATCTTCCATACACGCCCTCCTATACCATAATTATGGTACTGGTTCAGTGTATGTCTCCTCTTTCAAAAATATGTCTCCTTCGCGAACTATGTGAGATAACGGAACAGCTCTTTTGCCTCCTCCTTGCGCACAGTCTCCTGCACATCGAGAACCTCTACCTTTACCTCTTTATTGCCGAACTGTATCGTTATAACATCTCCCGCCTTTACATTGGCGGATGCTTTCGCGGGTCTGTCGTTAATTAGAACCCTGCCCGCATCGCAGGCCTCGTTGGCCACCGTACGGCGTTTGATCAGCCTTGATACCTTTAAATATTTGTCCAGTCGCATTTTATACCTCCTACAAAAAATCGTCGCTCGGCAGCGACGATTCAGACACTGTCGCAATTTCTTAATTAGAATAAAGAAAGACCCGTATGCAGTGCATACAGGCCTGGTCTGTCTCCGAAAATTCTATTATGCGTTGAGCATATCCTTTAAAGCCTTACCAGCCTTAAACTTAGGAGCCTTGGATGCTGCAATCTTCATAACAGCGCCGCTCTGAGGATTTCTACCCTCTCTGGCTGCTCTCTTGGAAACTTCGAAAGTGCCGAAACCGACTAACTGCACCTTGCCGTCCTTCTTCAGCTCGTCAGCAACCACGTCCGTGAATGCCTTTAAAGCCTTCTCCGCATCTTTCTTAGATAAGCCTGCCTGATCAGCCATTGCTGCTACTAACTCTGTTTTGTTCATTTGAACTCCTCCTCTTAAATGAGTTATCGTATTATTTTTTAGCTTCCCTTGGAAACCGTCTATACATATTTATATCTGCTTTTACCCGGCATGTCAAGGAAAAAATGCCTTTTTTACGGCATTTTTCGGGTTTATCGGGAATTGGTTTGCACTGTTAGGCCTATATTTATAAATTCATATCATATTTTCAGAAAATTTATTCGTATTTCTCGATTAAATCATCTATTCGGTCCGCTAATGCCTGTTCCTGCGGGATCTTCGCAATTCTGGCCACATCGCTGATCCGCAGAAGCATATCGGATAAAAGCGTCTCTATCTTCATGTTGTCCTCCTGCGGTCCACAATTCTTTAAAGCTTCCGCCAGCTCGCAGATGGCGGCGGTATCCTGCTCAAAAGTATTCCCCTTTTCATAATGCTTATCTATTTTCTTTAAAACCTTAACTGCTCTGGTCAATGAAGGGAGTTCCTTCGGTATATCCTTTAAAGGCGATTCTACCCATTCTTTATCCTTTTTTTCTTCCTTTTTGATTTCCTCCCAGTTTACAAGCACTTCATCGGGGGTATCCGCATTCCCCGCGCCGAAAACATGGGGATGCCGCCGCACCATTTTACGGCTGATCTCGTTTACCACGTCCTTCATGGTAAAAAGGCCCTCCTCGGAAGCAATCTGCGCATGCATAACGACCTGTAGAAGAACATCGCCCAGCTCCTCTATCATATTTTCGGGATTTCCGGTCTTATTATAAATGCGGATAGAGGCAAGCAGCTCAGCCGCCTCCTCCATCATACAGGGTTTTAAGCTCTCATGGGTCTGCACCTTATCCCAAGGGCAGCCGTTCTCGCTGCGAAGTGTAGCTATAATTTCCAGAAATTCCTCGTAAGTGTATTGTTTTTCAGACATGTGTACTCCTTCACCTTTTTTATGACTTTTTCCAATTCATTTAAAGTTGATTTTCTATATCCCGGCCTGCATATATCACCCGCACTATAGTTACAGTTTGTTTTGCCTTATCCGAAATATAAAAAATCTGATAGTTATCAACAGGCATAACTCTTAATCCCCTACTGTTCCAAGGTTCTTTTTCATAAAGTCTAAATTTTTCCGGGAATTCATTCAGGCCTGTAATACCCTCTTCTAAGCGATTAAGTTGTCCATCTGCATGATCCGGCGAAAGTAATTCAAAGGCAATATATTCATATATTCCTCTTAAATCCTCCTCTGCCTGTTCTGTGACAATAACCTCATAAATCATATTTTATAATCTTTGCGCATATTAGCAAATACTTCTTTTGCAGATTTCGATTTTCCTGCTTTCATATCTGCGTATCCTTTCTCTAATTCCGCATTCAGTTCGTCTTCACTCAACCGTTTCACGTTAATGGGTTCTGTCATAGGTATCTTCACTTCAAATGGTAGCCCTCTGTTTAAAATAATCTGTTTATAAAACATGTTGATCGCGTTGGAAGCCGGAATTCCGAGTGCTGACAATATGCTTTCTGCCTGTTCTTTCACTTCCGGCTCTATTCTTGCATATAAATTAGCTGATTTTGTTGCCATGGTACTCTCTCCTTTAAAGCTTATTGTCCCTTCTTCATAAAATATTATACCAATATGTGCGTACAATAGCAATACATCAAATTTCATTAATGAACTAGCGCCCGACTAAGGACACATATCCCCAAATCGGACGCTGTCTATATGATTGTCATATAATCAATTACTTAAATAGTGACGAAAACCACTTGCGGATCGGGTGGGCTTCCTTGGTGATCTCCACTTTTTCCGTAGTCAGCCCATCCTGTGTACCGCCTGTTTCGGTGCTGCCGCCGCTTTCCGTTCCACTGCCATCTGTGCCGGTTTGGTCATCGCCATTCTGGTCACCGCTGCCTGTATTATCCTGTCCTTCGTCGGGATTTGTCGGGTTTGTGGGTTTATCCGGGTTCTCGGGAGCCGGATTCACAGGTGTTTCGGTATCTTCCCCAGGAGGGTTCGCTGGATCTTTGTCATCCGGGTTTCCCGGCTCCGGCTGATCAGGCTCCTGACTCTCCCTCAGCGTAAAGGAGTACTCCGCACTCTCCGCCTCCAGCTCAATTTCCTCAGTCAAAGTCTCATAGCCGTCTGCCGAGACAATAATCTTATGTACGCCAAAATCTAACTCCAACGGCTCACTGATATCCACTTCCTTTCCGTCTACGCTGACTTTGGCATCTTCGGGTGACACCGTAAAGCTTACCTTCCCGGTAAGCGGCGGCGGATCCGTATCCCCAACCGTACCTCCGTTGGAATTGTTACCATCGCTGTTATTATTGTTGCCGCTGCTTTCCTTTTCCAGTGCGGAGAAGGAATAGGTTTCATCCTGTTTGTTATTTTCCAGATAGATGGTGTAAGTCTTCGTCTTATAACCGCTCTTTTTCAGGGTAATCTCATGTCTGCCCGCGGTCTTTGTGAACCTGACGGGCGCAATGCCCACATAATTCCCGTCCAGATATACCTCAACGCCCTTCGGGGAATCAACGTACACCTTATTATTGTTGGAGCTTCCCAATGCATTGCCACTTACGCTGGAGGTGGTATTGTCACTGACGCTTGGTTTATTTTCCCTGGAAGTCTCCAATGTATCCGCCCATGGAGTCCGGTCAGAAGTCGTCGTATTGCCGCTGACGGAATTTTCACTGTCGTTCTTACGGCTCTCCTCCAGCTTAAAGGAAATGGTCGCATACTCTGATCCTACCTGAATATGCTTGGTCAGCGTGTCGTAACCGTTCGCCTCCGCCTGTATCTGGTGAATCCCGTACTTTAGCTCTACAGCCTTACTGATATCCACAGGCTTACCGTCCACGCTGACCTTCGCACTCTCCGGCTCCACCGTGAAGAGAATTTTCCCGACGGCATCTTCCGCGATTTCCAGATCGCTCACGTCGAGCACCACTTCCTTGTCGCGCTCCACCGTTATCTCTTTCACACAGCCTACATTCTTGTTGGTAAGCACGACCTGATAGCTGCCCTCCGGCACCGTGAGAAGCATGTCCTCTGTAATCGGGCGAATCACACTGTTGCCCACCTCAATCCAGCCGCCGAGAAGAGGCTGGTCATTTTTCAGGCGCAGATACCCGTGTCCCTTATCCACGTTTACACTGTAAATCTTATGGTTAATCCCTGAGATCGTGACCACATCCTGCGACACCACCTCGCCTGCCTCCACACGGCGGCCTTCCGATAAAACAACAGCGCCGTCAGGCAGGGAGTAGGTCTGGGAGCCGATGCTGGCCGTCCTGTTCGCGCCCGCCAGATCATAATTACATACTTCGTCAAACACCCAGGCCTCCGGGGAACGCTGGATGCTGGCAAGCTTTTTCTTACCCTTTAAGAAAGTGACATCCACCACATCCCCCGCTTTGATCTGGGAAATTGTCATAGGACCGTCGTATTTATCCTTCACATAAGTAGTCCCATCATAATAGAGGGTATACTGCTTCCCCGTATCCATATTGATGAGGGACACCGCTTTGTTATCCAGATCCGTAGACAGGACAACCGCCGTATCCGCAGAATCGTAGCTCCCCACAGTGGAAAGCGTAAAACCCGTGTCCACCACATCCGGTCTTCCGTTTTTATCCTTGGCCCTTCCTATGTTGCTGGCCTCCGATGTACATCCTGTCAGGACGAGCGCCGCCAGCGTCAACACCGTAACGGCCCCGGAAATTCTTCTGTGTATTCTGCTCATTTTTTACCTCCATGCCGAAGCGTTTTTTGCGAAGGCACGCGCCGAGAATTTCAAAGTTTTCCGAAGGAATACTTTTATTCTCGGCTGCGAATCCGAGTTTGTGACTCCGGCATAAACTCGCGGTTGAAAAATAAGGTCATCAGACTTATTTTTCAACCTTTACCTCCATGATTCCGCGTTGTGGAATCCCAAATCCCAAGACAGGCAAACTTGCCTGAGAAAATACCCGTATTCCGGGTATTTGTTCTTTTCGCCCTAAGCCCCATGCCGCTTTCAGCGGCACAAATCATCCATGGGAAGAACGCCGTTTTCTGACGGAAACATACTCTTTAAAAAGAGCTGTTTTTCCCTCTCCTGCGCAAATAGCTTCTCTGTCTTTTCCATATTCCGACCGGGAATCCATGCCTTGCCGCTGTTGTAATAGAAGTTCACGATCTTCCAGAACTTCTCCGGGTAGGCAAAGCGGAAATACAACTGCCTGTAATCCCGTTCACTTAAAGGTCTCACTTCATTATACCCCGAAAGGAGCATATCACCAAGCGACTGTGACCAGTTATTTTTTTCCAAAAGCTTACGCATAAACAGATACAGGTCCCGGACAGGATAGTCCCTGATGCATTTCTCGAAATTAACGAGCACGCTGCCCTCTTCGGTCTGTATGATATTATGGTACTGGTAATCGCCGTGGCACACAATAGAGGCGGTAAAAGAATCCTCCTCATAGGCATAATAACTCAATTCCCCTGTAATTTGCAAGGCAATATCCATAAAATAGTCATAATGTTTCATTAAATAAATTTCAAAATCGGTCTTCTGGCTCTTTTCCCGCAAAAATTTCCGCACTTTTTTCAGCTCGCGGTTATGCTTTTCATACTCACTTTCCACATGAAAAACAGGCTGTTCCCCCAGAATTTCACAGCCGGAAAGATCGCAGACGCCGTGAAGACGCGCCAGCGTATTCACCGCATGACGGCACTCCTGCGGATTCCGGTGGTCGCACTCCCTGCCCTCGCAGTAAGTCTTTACAATATAGGCCGTCCTGTCCTGATCACGGACAATCAGCTCATTTTCCTTTGTCCGCAAAATCGTCTCCGCACGCACCACACCGCTTTCCCTGATATGATTCAGCAGATACTCCTGAAAACCGACCTTCTCCGCCGGGCCGCCATATTCTTTCATGATAAGCAGGCCACGGTCTGAATCGCACAGAATTGCCCCGCGGCCCTTCCATGTACGACGCACCTCTATCTCATAATTCTCTAATAAATTGACAGCTCTGTCATTCACAAAAATACCCCCCGCCTGACTCTGACTGTTACATCTTATGAACAGCAGGGGATTTTCATTACACTTCTTTATACAGTTTCAAAAGAATCTCCCTTGTGTTAAGGGAGGGGTCGTCAAGGACCCGTTCTAAAAGCGCGGACAGCGTTTCCCCGATCTGTCTGCCGGGCGGCATTCCTTCGGCAATCAGGTCATTTCCCGAAATTGCCAGATCCTTCAGTGTCACTGCGTCCTTTCGGGCCAGAACTTCTCTGTACAGATTTTCTATGTAAGCTACCTTTGCCAGCTTTTCCTCCCGCATGTAATCGCTTTGCGCGGCAATATCCGCGCGCCGCACTGTGAAAATCATGGCGAATATGTCTTCCCCCATACGGTTGATGGCCCGTCTTACGCCCGCCTCCGTGGGCGCGATATCGTAATCGTGGTACAGCACCAGCTTTGTCACCTTGTCGGTGGTATCGTTGTCAAATTTTAAACGCCGCATCACTTTTCTGGTGATTTTTTCTCCCTCATAAGGATGCTTTTTATTATGGGTCGTCCCATCCGGGTCGACAGTCAGGGTCTGGGGTTTTCCAATATCGTGGAACAACATACCCAGCCGCAGTACTTTGTCCGGCCCAACGCCAAGCATGGAGTGTAAAATATGTTCCCCCACATCGTAGCAGTGGTGTTTATGCCTCTGGGGCGTCTCCATGCAAAGATCAAATTCCGGCAGAATCTGCGCCGTAATTCCGAGCTCATAAGCCGTCCGCAGATAATCGGGATGGGGCGAGATCACCAGTTTCACAAGCTCCACCTGAATCCGTTCCGCACTGATTTTCTGCAAATTCGTGGCAAGCGCCTTTACCGCTTCCCCGGTCGCCTCGTCAATCCGGAAGCCAAGCTGTGCGGAAAAACGCACCGCCCGCAGCATACGCAGGGCGTCCTCGTCAAACCGCTCCTTTGCGTCCCCCACACAGCGGATCACCCGGTTTTCCATGTCCGAAAGACCGCCGTAAAGGTCCACCAGCCCGCTGCGCGCGTTGTAGGCCATGGCGTTGATCGTAAAATCACGTCGTCTTAAATCTTCTTTTAAATTGGAAGTAAAGTTTACCTCCGTTGGATGCCTGCCATCCTCATATACGCCGTCGATGCGGTAGGTAGTCACCTCAAAGCCTTCTCCCCCCAGAAGAACCGTGACGGTTCCGTGCTTAATCCCCGTGTCCACGGTTCTCGGGAAAAGACGTTTCATTTCCTCCGGCTTTGCCGAAGTGGTAATATCCCAGTCGTCCGGCTTTCTGCCGAGCATGGAATCCCGGACACAGCCGCCCACCGCGTACGCCTCATACCCCGCCTCTTCCAGCGTATTTATGATGTTTTGCACTTTGTCGGGCAGCTGTATCTGCATGGGAAACTCCTTTGTCACATTTCACGCCCGGGCTGCCGTTTATCCGATGCCCGGTCCTCTAAAAATCTGATTCACATCTTCAAGATGGAGATCCGGCTCTTCGTCCTCCGCAAGAGAGCTTACCAGACTGTCCATCTCTTTTTTGGACATGACGCCCCGGCTTCTCTCCACAAACTCCTTCTTCTCATCATCGGTCATATCCACGAAGCGGTCCATGGCCGCACGGTTGGTCGCAAATGCCAGCCCAAGGCCGACAGGTAACGTATTGTAATCCATTTCTTCCACCCTTTCCTGCTTTCTGTCCAGACAATTCACAAATAAAGCAACTCTGAAACAAATTGTCATGGAAATCATAGTAAACGGCAAATTTATTTGTCATCTGCTATAGCATGTACAACAGGATGGAATGTTATTCAATAATATAGGACGGAAATCTGGTGCCTGCAGTGTATCAGTGTATCGTACAGGCATCCTCCACCTCAGTTGAGCGTCGCGATACCCCGCAGCCTGATATCCTCACAGGACGCGCCCACCAGAATTTCATAGTCTCCCGCGTCCGCGATAAATTTGTGTAACTGCACGTCAAAATACATAAAATCTTCCTGTTTCAAGGTCAAAGTGACTTTTTTCGAGCGTCCCGCGCCCAGCTCCACCTTGGCAAAGGCTTTCAATTCCTTATCCGGCCTGTCCACCTGCGCCGCAATAGGCGCGATATAAATCTGCGCAATTTCCGCACCCGCCTGCTTTCCAATGTTTTTGACTGAGAAAGTCAACTTAACGTCCTTTCCTTTCTCAGCTTTCAGCGTAAGCCCGCTGTACTCGAAATTCGTGTAAGAAAGCCCGTGTCCAAAGCAAAACGCCGGCGCAATATGCTGCCTGTCATAATAGCGGTAACCGCAGTACAGCCCTTCCTCCAGTACGATGTTACCCCACTTGCCGAACTGCCCGTTTTTTGCGGTAACGCAGTCCTCATACTTTGCAGGGAAGGTTTCCGCCAGCTTCCCGGAAGGATTCACGGCCCCGAAAATAATTTTCGCCAGCGCATTTCCCGTCTCCATGCCCGCGTAATAACTCCACAGAATCGCCTGCGCCTCATCCCGCCAGGGCATCTCCACAGGGGAACCGCCCACAAAGGTGAGTATCGTATCCTTTCTGACTTTTAAAAGCGCATCAATCAGCAAATCCTGCTCATATGGCAGCTTCATATCCGGCCGGTCGCAGCCCTCAACGTCATACTCGTGATTTAAGCCGCCCACAAAAATAACGGCGTCCGCGTCCTTTGCCGCCTCCAGAGCCTCGGCAAACAGCTTTTCATTTTTTTCATGAATCACTGCTTTTTCCTGCTCCAGTTTCGCAAGCCGCGCTTCCTCGCCCCTGCGGTGCATCTCATTTTCATGCGCCTCGTCCCGGACAGCTTTCCCCATATCCGGGTCTTTTTCCTCATTCACGCTTGTGGCCTGCCAGTTTTCTCCCTCATCTGTCTTATTCTGCGGCACATAATAGCCCTGCGCATAGGTTACCCGGACATTGCCGCCCAGATACATCTTAAGCCCGGCCAGAGGACAGATCTCGTAGAGCGCCTTAATTTCCGCGCTGCCGCCGCCGTACGAATGCAGCGTCGCTGCATTTGCGCCGATTACCGCCAGTTTTCTGATCTTTTTCGCATCCAAAGGAAGCGTGTTGTTTTCATTCTTTAATAAAATCATAGATTCCTGCGCCGCATGGAGAATCGCCTCCCGGTGCTCCGGTACATTGTACGCACCCGGCTTGCGGTCCTCCTTTTTCGAGCCGATCATTTTCAGACGGTACATCATGCGCAGGAGATTTCTCACCTTAGCATCAACCGTATCCACGGAAACTTCACCTTTTTCAATCAGTTCTTTCAGGGGATTTGCCAGCTTATAATCATCAAAATCCGGGAATATCGACATTTCCAGATCCATGGAGCACTCCGCCGCCTCCTTTGTCTTATGGACGCCGCCCCAGTCGCTGATGACCGCGCCGTCAAAGCCCCATTCCTCCCTCAGAATTTCATCCAGCAGCTTCTTGTTCTCACAACAGTGGAACCCGTTAATTTTATTATAAGCGCCCATAATAGAGTATGTACCCGCCTCCTGCACCGCCGCCTTAAAGGCAGGCAGATAAAGCTCATAGAGCGTCCGTTCATCAATTTCCTCGTCCACCATCAGGCGGTCCGTCTCCTGCAGATTCGCTGCGAAATGTTTCACACAGGCCGCCACATCGTTTTCCTGCACACCCTGTATAAAAGGCACAACCAGCGCAGACGTAAGCGCCGGGTCCTCGCTCATGTACTCAAAATTCCGGCCGCAAAGAGGATCTCTCTTGATATTGATACCCGGCGCCAGAATCACATCCTTGCCCCGTCCTCTGGCCTCCGCGCCTAATACATGTCCCATTTCATGGGCAAGCTCCGTATTCCAGGAAGAGGCAAGCGCACTGTTGCTGGGAAGATAGGACACCATATCGTCCTGATTACCCGCTGGAATCCATCTGTCGTCCATGAACTCCGCGCGCACCCCCATAGGCCCGTCCGAAGTCTCGATTGCCGGAATCCCCAGCCGCTCCACCGCGCCGGAACGGAAAAGGGACGCGCCGTGGATCATGGCGATTTTCTCATCAAGCGTCAGCTTTTTTACCAGCCTGTCGATTTCCCTCTCCCTCTTTTTTTCATTCTTTTTGTCATCCTTTTTTAACATGTTGGGTATCCTCCTGTTTTTCTCGCTTTCCCGGATATCTGCAGAGCCGTCCCGCCCGCCGCAGCCTGCCATAAGCGGCCATGCGGGCCGTCTTTGCCTGTATCTGTACAAAAGCGGCGGCACATCCATATGGACATGCCGCCTGTTCGCTCAAATTCCATATTAAGGTAAGTATAACGGGAAATTATCTCCGTTACAATTCCCTTTTTTATACTTTATTTGAGGTAATTATTTTACTAATCTCTCTCCGGAATCCATACCCTCATCTGGTTCAGCCCACGGTTGCCCCAGGTATAATACGGCACCAGCGTCACCTGACAGGGCTGCGCCTCCTGTCTTTCAAAGCTGTAAAGCTCCTCGTTCACCGTCTCCCGGTACCCATCCGCAAAAAGCTTTTGTATCCCGAAAAGCTCATCCGGCAGATAGTCGCTCACCGTCACTTCCCCGTCCTTTTTCAGGCTTAAGGAGAGAATATCGTTTTCGTTATCCACACCTTCTGCACAATAGATCAGCGGTCCTCTCTGCAAGGCTGTCCTGCCTGTATTTTCGGAAACACGGTTACTTGTATACACACGCCTTACTGTAAGATCCAGTTCCACCGTAATCACATCGTCCGCAGTATACTCTCTTCTCAGATACGCATACCCGTCCCGGATCTCACAGTCTGTTTCTTTCCCATTCAAAAGAATTTTTGTCTGTCTGCTCCACGCAGGAATACGGACTGCCAGGGGCACCTCCATGCTGTTTCTTCCCTCCTGTGGCGCAAAGCGGTATTCCAGTTTATTGTCATAAGGATAATTGGTCTGTAAAGTTACCTTGCCGCCAAAACGGTCGCTCACATCCAGCGTCCCCGCAATAAACAGATTGGAGAAAAGAGCACCCGGTATCACATGCCATGCGTATTCCGCCACAGATCCTAAAAGCCTTGCCACGTTGGGCGGGCAGCAGGCGCAGGCAAACCATTTGGGCCTGACGGGCAGCGCGTGCTTATGGGTCTGTGCCTCCCCGGAAATGCCGGGCAGTATCTCCAGCGGATTCACATAGAAGAATTTCGTGCCGTCAAGCTGCATCCCTGCCAATACACAGTTATACAATGCCCGCTCCATCACATCCGCATATTTGCCGTTGTGTTCCAGATACAGCATTTTATTGGAGAAAAAGATCAGACCAATGGCCGCGCATGTCTCCGCATAAGCCGTATCGTTGGGCAGATGGTCATCCTTTGTGAAAGCCTCCCCCTCGTAAGCGGAACCGATGGCACCCGTCACATACATTCTGTGCTGTGTAATGTTATTCCATAATGTCTTACAGGCATCCGCAAGCCCTGTATCTCCCGTCTCCATGGCCGCATCCGCCATCCCCGTGTAAAGGTACACCGCACGGACAGCATGTCCCACCGCCCTGTCCTGCTGCCTCACCGGCGCATAATTCTGGGCGTACTCCTTATCATCGGGATTATTGCCCCAGACGCGCCAGGGATTTTTTTCCATCTCTTTCTTATAATAATCAGAATCCACGCCGCGTGCATTGATGAAATGCAGCGCCAGCTCCCTGTACTTTTCCTCCTTGGTACTGCGGTACAGCCGCATCAGGGCAAGCTCGATCTCAGGATGTCCGGGATACCCTTCCGCCCCCTCTTCTATAAAGTGGCGGTAAATATGATCGGCCATATCGCACATGATTTCCAGAAGTCTTGCTTTCCCCGTACACTCCGCATAAGCCACTGCTGCCTCAATCATATGTCCCGCGCAGTAAAGCTCGTGGGCCTCGTGAAGATTTGTCCACCGCTTTTCCGGCTCCTTCACCGTAAAGTAAGTGTTGAGATAACCGTCCTTCTGCTGTGCCTCGCCGATCAGCTCTATGATCTCATCACACCGCTTTTCCAGCGCCTCGTCCGGATTCTGAGCCAGAGAGTAGGCAGCTCCCTCCAGCCACTTGGCCACATCACTGTCCTGAAAAACCATGCCGTAAAATTCACCGTCACTGCTGCCGGTTTTCAGCTTCTTCGCCGCCATACGGAAATTCTCAATGCAATGGCTCTTCTCCGCGCCTTCAATCTGGTCGTTTAACGCCCGCTCCTGATAGGGAAGCACCACGTCCTTCACCAGCTTTTCATATCTGCCAAAAAAACCTTCCCCCACCGTAAAATCTTTCACCAGCTTTAAATCACCCATTGTTTTACCCTCCATTTTAATATCCTGACGTCCGCCGCCCACATGGGACAGCCTGTCAGGCTTTTTATAGCCCTTGCCCTGTTACTGTTCTATATGTATTATATTCGGAAATATATTTCTATAAAATGGATGATATTCGGTTTTATTTGTATTATTTTCCGATTCTGTATTCCGAGGGCGTACAGCCGTATACCTCCTTAAAGGATTTGGCAAAATAGCTCATCTCCTGAAAACCGCAGCTCTCCGCAACAGCGGAAATTTTATCCGAAGAAAGCTGCAGCTTTAATGCCGCCTGCTGAAGACGGTAGGATTTCAAATAAGCAATGGGCGTTGTATTGATTGTCGCACGGAAACAGCGGATACACTCGCTGGCGCTTATGGCACATGCGGATGCGATATCTTCTATGGTAACTTCCCTGTCATAATTACTCTGGATAAAAGTCAGCATCTCCTTGATCCGGGCATTGTCCCGCTGTTCCTTGCCGAAGGATTTTTTATTCACGGTGGCCTGATGCTCCGAAAACAGGGCAGTCATCATGGAAAGTTCATTTCGGATATACATTTCATATCCGAAGTCCTCCTGCTCCGCCAGCCTCCAGATCCCGGCAATACCCTCCAGCGCCCGCCTGTGCCATTCTATTTCAGGGGTCAGATGAAAGCCCGGATTGCCCTGATTTTCCGTGAGCGGCTTGACATACTTCTGCCAGATAATATTATCCGTGCTGCCGCTGACTGCACGCGGATGAAACACCACCGAATGAATTTCGCAAAAGTCCCCTTCGGTTAATGAGACGGCATGTAAAATATTACTGTTAATGAAAAAGCCGTCCCCGGCACGAAGCCGGTACTTTACAGATGCCAGCTCCACATCAGCCGTTCCCTTTACCACCAGCCCCAATTCCAGTTCATTGTGCCAATGCCAGGGAATCTCGTCCCCGGGAAGCACGTCAAGGTAGCAGGCAACCGGGAAAAGACGGGTTCCATGCTCCCGCAGTTCCTCCCCCTGCCTATTTGTCTGTACTGTACATGGCAGTATCATATGGTCATCCTCCTTCTCCCGCGTTATCCGGCAAATATACTTTAATAGTTAGATTTTTTCATTTTTGGAAATATAATCATATATTATGCCTATTTATTTCTATTAATATTGATTTTACTGATGATATAATCATATCACAAGGTAAGAGAAAAGAAAAGAACTGACGAAACGAAGGAACGACACCCATATAGAAAAGAAGGGAGAGGAGATTATGTATAAGGTGAATATCAGAACAATCAAAAACACAGAAAGGTTTATCAGGATGGTAGAAAACAGCCGCGGCGCCGTTTTTCTGCAGCTTCCCGATGAAACACTCTGCGACCTGAAACAGAATGCGGCAGCGCTGCAGATGCTTCGTATGATTCACCCGGGAGAGTTCTGGCTGGATCTTTTCCTGACAGATGTGCAGGACAGCTACAATTTCATGGCATACATGGTAGGCGCGGGGGCTTAAAAGCCCCCGTTTTTATGCGCAGAATAGCGGAAGTGTAACGCTGTCGCATCCTCCTTACCCGATTTCCGTTATCAGCCCATGCCTGACACAATAATGATAAACGCCGTCATCCGCCGCATGACCGCATATATCGTCCGCCACCGCCTTTAATTCATCCGACCCGTTCGCCATGGCAACGCCGACGCCCACTGCCTGCAGCATATCTATGTCATTGTTGCCGTCCCCAAAGGCAAGAGCTTCCTCTTTTTTCAGATGATAATGTGCAAGCACTCTCTCGATTCCGGCTCCTTTTCCGCTGTCCGCCGGGATAATATCCACCGCCCTGTCCCACCAGGCCGCTATCTTTGCGTTCTGCACACCCCGCAGGAACGCCGGATATTCCTCTTCGCGCCCTCCCGACATAATCTGGTATATCTCATCGTTCTCTATCATCTCATCAAACATATCGGACACATCCACTTCCAGCTTGGCAAGGGAAAAATAATTTACAAGATCTGCATCTTTCCCGTTTGCAGCCAGCTTTTCCGGCGTGGCGGCCGACACGGGCCTGTTAATCGCGGCGGCATTTCTGACAATTTTTTTCGCGTCCTCTGTGGAAATGGGATTTTTGTAAATAATCTGCTGCCTGTTATAACAGTACGACCCGTTAAACGTAAGAAATACATCAGGTTCCCATCCTTCAAAATGGGGTACCGTCATCGGCGCCCGTCCCGTTGAAAGGCAGAGAATAAAATTTCTCTCCTTCAGCCGGATAAGCGTCTCCAGCGTCTTTTCCGAGATCTTTCTGCTGTTGATGTCAATCAATGTGCCGTCAATATCAAAAAAAATAATTTTTATGTTTTCCAAGCCCATACCTGAATTTCCTCCTACTACAATGTATTTCCGTCACTAACTTCGATTTCGGATCGCATTACCCTGTATATCTGCCATTCTGGCGGACATATTTTTAACTGCTGTTTAAATTATTAAATCCCCGGAATATATGCCCTGCGGTATTCGCTGGGTGAACAGCCCTGCTCTTTACAAAATACCTTACTGAAATAAAATACATCTGAAAACCCTGTCATCTGTGCAATCTCCGTAACGGATTTATCCGTCTCCTGCAGGAGCTGCTTTGCCCTGCGTATTCGCAGCGTCCGCTGGTATTCCCGGATCGTCTGTCCCACCGCTTCCCTGAACAGAGTCCCGGCGTATTTATAAGATAATCCGCACACCCTCTCCACCGTCTCCGCATCAAAACCTTCTATGTAATGTGCGTGGATATACTCCCTGAGCTTTCTGACATAGGCATTTTCCAAATGATCCTCTGCATCTTTCCTTGCACACTCCAAAAAAATCTGCCACAGGTTAACCGATGCCTGCGGAATATTTCCATGGACATGGGCCTTCAACAATTTTTCGAAATTCCTCTGTACACGGCTTGCTCCATCACAGTCTGTCAGCTTTGGAATCGTGATATACTTCTCATTGGCAGAGGACTCCAGACAAACCTTCGTATCATAATAGACATTGTCGGGAAGCTCCTGCATCCGTTCGTCCGGCTCCCCGCAGTAAAAATGCGCATAATACCAGGCGGACCCTTCTTCAAACGGCTTTTCCCCCCAATGGTGCACCCCGCTTTTTAAAAAAAAGAGACGGTGCGGCAGAAGTTCATAGTGGACGCCGTCCTCTATGATTTCCATAAAACCCCTGAGCAGATAAATCGCCACATGAAACGGCGCAGTCCTGTCAGCATGGATCATTTTCCCCAAGGAAACACTATAGTCCGCCTCGCAGACAAAAGGCATGACGTTACATGGTATTTTAAGTGCATGTCTGTCCACCAGCTTCCTTCTCCCTAAAATCTAATCCTTTACTGCAAATAACAGAGCGCTAATTTCTCTGTTCACAGAGAAATCAGGTAATGATATACAGTTTATCATAACATAAATCGTTGAAAATGGGGAGTTAGACAAAAATATTCGCTCAGAAACATTGACAATACCCTTAAGAATGTTGTATTATCATAGTTGTTCATCAATCGAAGCGTGGCTCAGTTTGGTAGAGCGCTGCGTTCGGGACGCAGAGGTCGCAGGTTCAAATCCTGTCGCTTCGACTATTAACAAGACGAAAGCACCGAACTTGCCGAAAGTTCGGTGTTTTCCTTTTTGGGAGTGCACTGGTCAGATCCATGTCTTTTATAAAACAAATGGTACACATGCATCCCGTTAAACCATCAAGCAATATGGGTAAAAAACTTTTTATCTGTAGTGATTTTTCCCTCGCTTTTTCTCTGTGATCTCTTTCAACTCTCTGTAAAGCAACACAAATCCAATACCCGAAAGAGTTTAGAAATATTTGTTGGGAAAGTTGAGTTAATTAAATCATGAAAAAGAAACAGTTCAATTTTTGTGCTATACTACTTCTTTCTGATTCTGTCCATTATAGAGAAATCTTCTTACTTCCATTATCAAATCCTCTGGATTATCATTTACCACTACATAGTAAATAGTAAAATGATCCACATAAATGCGGTAATAAGTATACCTACGTTCCCGAATGGATTGATATGGTTCAAAGGATTCCGCAACAGGAAGGCGTTCTAAAATAGCCGCCTCGACTTTATCCAATAAATCATTTGCTGCTTTAGGATTCTTGAGCTTTTCTGCAATATACGTTACCTTTTCATCAAGATCCTTATAAAAGAGTGGCAAATACTGCAATCTGTATTTTTTACTGAGCATCTATTTTCCTCCGCAGACTTTCAAAAACCTCCTCATGTCTCATTCTCATGTTGTCCTCCTCTGCCATTCTGTCTGCTTCGTCTAATGACGCTTCCACCCCATCAGTTAATTTAGAATACATATCCAGACTGAGTACCACCATTGCCCCATACCCATTCTTGGTAAGATACACCGGCTGCCCGGCATTTACAATTTTTTCGATATCCGGAAATTTATTTCGTAAATCTGAAACGGGTCTGATCTGTATCATATTTTCACACTCCTTATCGATATTTTATCATAATTTTATCATTTTCTTTATTGTATCTAATTATTCTGTAAAAAGCAATTAAAAATCCTGTCGCTTCGACTATTAGCAAGACGAAAACACCGGACTTGCCGAAAGTTCGGTGTTTTCTTTTTATTCAGGCATAATCCGGCAGAAATCGGACACTCTGAGAACATGAAGATAAAACCAACGTCCGACCGCTTTTACTTTTATGTTCTCTTTTTTTTCATTACTGGCTTTACGGGCTGGCTCTGGGAAGTATTGCTGTTCTTTGCTACGGAGCACGTCTTTATTAACAGGGGCGTATATGAGGGGCCGTATCTTCCGGTTTATGGATTCGGCGGACTTTTACTCTGTATGCTGCTCCGCCGCCTTAAAAGGAGGCCGCTGTCCGTATTTGTGCTTTCCACGGCAATCTGCACCGTTCTGGAATATCTGACCAGCCTTTTTCTGGAAAGAAAATGGGGCGTGCGCTGGTGGGATTACAGCGGCCATTTTTTGAACCTGAACGGCCGGGTGTGCCTTCTGGGCGCAGTCGTTTTTGGCTTAGGCGGAACGGCTCTGGTCTGTCTCTTCCTTCCCTTTTATGAAAAACTGTACGGTCAGATTCCTGACAAATGGCGCAGGATTGCCAGTATTTTTCTTTTGCTTGTTTTCATAGCGGACGGCGCCCGGTGCGCCATGCATCCGAACACAGGAAGCGGCATTACTTTTTCATCGGGCAGTTCTTCCTTTTTCCGTTAAAATCTTAGAAAACAGCCTCCTTTTCTCTTGTTTTTTCCACATAAAAGGTGTATTCTTATGTAGCGAATTTTTGTGGGAGGTTTGTTATGGAAGCTTATGAAGTATTAAGAGACTTGGCAATCATTATTTTTGCCGCAAAATTTTTCGGTGTAATGGCCAGAAAATGTAAGGCGCCCCAAGTTGTCGGCCAGATTGTGGCAGGACTCCTGATCGGACCCTGTGTGCTTGGCTGGGTTGCGCCTTCGGATTTTATTACACATATGGCAGAAATCGGTGTTGTTCTTCTGATGTTTGAGGTTGGATTGGAAACGGATTTAAAGGAGCTTGTCAAGACAGGACCTATTGCCCTTCTGATCGCCTGCGCGGGCGTGTTTATACCGTTGGTGTTCGGCGCTCTTTTATACATGGGATTTTACGGTGTTGCGCCCTGGGGCAGCGAAGAATTTTTCAAGGCTGTTTTTATCGGCACGATTATGACGGCCACCAGTGTGAGCATTACCGTAGCCGCCTTACAGGAATTAGGCAAAATCAAAAGTAAGGTAGGTACAACAATCGTCAGTGCCGCTATCATAGACGATGTGATCGGTATTATCGTGCTTACCTTTGTGATCGGGTTTAAATCCCCGGACTCCCATCCCGGCATGGTTGTTTTAAAGACTATCATTTTCTTTATTGTTGCGGTAACAGGCGGTTTTGTTGTATTTAAAGCCTTTCTGGCTTTGGATAAACGCTATCCGCACACGAGGCGCATTCCCATCGTCGCCATGGCGTTCTGCTTCGCTCTCTCTTATGTGGCGGAAAAGTATTTCGGCATCGCGGATATCACGGGAGCCTACATTGCCGGCATTGTGCTCTGCAACTTAGGTGACAATACATACATAGAACGCAAAGTGGACGTAAGCTCCTATATGCTTTTCGGCCCGCTGTTTTTTGCCAGTATCGGTCTGAAAACCAATTTCGATGCAATGGATTCCACACTGTTTATCTTCTGTATCTGTTTCGTGATCGTTGCGTTGATTGCCAAGATTATCGGCTGCGGACTGGCTGCCAAGATTTGCCGCTACACCTTCTCCGATTCCCTGAAAATCGGCGTCGGTATGATGACCCGCGGGGAGGTAGCCCTGATCGTGGCACAGAAGGGACTGGCCGCAGATCTTCTGACCTCAGACTACTTTATGGCCGTAATCCTGCTGATCCTGTTTTCCTCTATCGTAACACCGATCATACTGAAATTCTTATATAACAGAGAAGAAACAAAAGCCGAGCAGTAATGCCTACGTGGGGAACAACAAGAGTTGCTTATCAAATCAACAGATTAAACAGAAAGGGAAACTAAAATGGGAGCTTTTGGCACATTCAATCCTAACCGTGACCCGATGCGTAACGCCGCTTTAAGCGCTCAGTTTATGGATTATGAGAATAAGAGAAGCAATACGCCTACATCACCCGTAAAACGCAGGATCGCTTACGTTGCAATGTTCCTATTGGCTGCTTTTCTGATTACTATCATAGCGCTTTTTATAATATGATAAACGCAGACCCGGCGGTCTGTTTTAAAAAATTACGTGCTGCAAAACACATTCAAAGTTTTGCAGCACATTTATTTTACAGCACTTTCGCAAGCTCCGCCTCAAGTTCTTCGGCCTGAACCGCTCCCACAATATTTCCAACAGGCTCCCCTTTTACAAATATTTTCATGTTGGGAATATTCATGACCCGGTACATCCTTGCTAAGCCGTCATCCTCATCGATATTGCATTTTCCGATCTTAACCTTCCCGTCATACTTCTCGGCAAGCTGCGCTATGATCGGAGCCATCATCTTACAGGGGCCGCACCAGTCCGCATAGAAATCTACCAGAACGGGAATTTCGGACTCCAATACCTCTTTCTCAAAATTTTCACTCGTAAATTTGTACTCCATGCACTTTTCCTCCTTTTCCTTGTCTACCTGTATTTCAATCATAAACTACTTTCCATCAAAATGCAGCGGTCCCATATCTGCCTCTGTTCCGCAGCGTTCTTTTATCTCGCAATCACATACTTATAGATCGGATTCCCTTTCGAGGAGAACCGCTCCTCATACTCCGTCATAACGTTTCCTTCCATCATTTGCGCATCTTTGTGAAGATCCTCCGTCATCTGCAGGATCTTCCAGCCCGCTGGCGCAAGTTCGTCCAGGGCAAACTGAAACAGATCATGGTTGTCCGTCTTAAATTCGATCACACCGTCTGGTATTAGTATCTCATGATACCGCCGTAAAAATTCACGGGAGGGAAGTCTGCGCTTCGCGTGCCTGTCCTTCGGCCAGGGATCTGAAAAATTCAAATAAATACGGTCAACCTCATCCTCTGCAAAAACAGACGTAATTTCCTCCGCCTCCATGCGGATAAAATAGAGATTCGGCAGAGGATCCGCTTCCAGCTTCTGTATGCCCCTTATCAGTACGCTGGAATATTTTTCAATCCCTATAAAATTGATATCAGGATTCAGCCTTGCCAGATCCATAATAAAACGGCCTTTTCCCATGCCAATCTCTATGCGGATGGGATTACCATTTCCAAAAATTTCATGCCATTTTCCCCGGCATTCCTGCGGATTATGTATCACATAATCACAGGCTGCAATCACTTCTCTTGATCCTGTCACATTTCGTAATCTCATGCTTCTACCTTAATTTTCACTATTTTTTACTTCTATCTACTTATAATTTCACGCTTTTTCACTTTTTATCTGTTTTCATCAGACATTTCATTTGCTCTATTTTAACTCATTTTGTATTTTTTGTGAATACACTACAGTTTTTCTTTCAAATAGTGTATGATATGTAAGTACAGACTCATAATTTATTGCATATATCATATATTTGTTAACATAGAAAGGTTTTACCGCATGTTTTTAGAGAAAAAAAATAGATTTTTGCATTTCGGACGGATCGCAGCCCTGCTTTCTGCTTTCCTCCTGACCTGTGGCAGTTTTTTTCCCAACAATCTGGCTTTTGCCGCAGAGGCGGCAAGTTTGGAAGAACTTCAGGAAGAAGCCGAAGCCCGGAAAGCGCTTCCCATCCAGTCAAATGAAATAGATAACTGGCCTGTAGGTCCGCAGATAAGCGCGCAGGCAGCAATTCTGATGGACGCAAATACGGGCGTTATTCTCTATTCTAAAAATATCCATGAGCGTCTCTATCCCGCCAGCACCACGAAAATCATGACTGCTCTTCTCGCTATGGAAAAGGGTAATTTGGACGATATAGTAGAATTCAGTCACGATGCGGTTTTCAGTGTACCCTCAGACGGTTCCAATATGGGTATGGATGTAGGCGAATCGATCTCACTGGAAGAATGCCTATACGGAATTATGGTGGCTTCCGCCAATGAGGCCGCCAATGCCGCAGGCGAATATATTTCCGGCTCCATTGAGGATTTTGTAGGATTGATGAATGAGCGGGCAGAGGAAATTGGCTGCACTGACACCCATTTCGTCAATCCCAACGGCCTCCATGACCCCCAGCATTATACGAGCGCCTACGATCTGGCTCTGATCTCCAGCCTATTCTTCCGTAATGAAATGCTGTGCAAAATAAGCAATACCGGCCGCTATCATTTTGAGCCCACCCCCACACAGCCTGATGATTTTTATAAGAATAACAAACATAAATTAGTCAACGGAGAAATCCCATACGATGGTATTTTGGGCGGCAAAACAGGATATACCGACGATTCCCGGCAGACGCTTGTCACCTGCGCAGAGCAGAACGGCATGCGTCTTGTCTGCGTTGTTTTTAAGGAAGAATCTCCCGACCAGTTTACGGATACCGTAGAACTGTTTGATTATGGCTTCCATAATTTTCAGGTACTGAATATTTCGGAACACGAAGAAAAATACAATATCGAATCCACAGGCTTTTTGAAGATCGGAAATGATGTTTTCGGCAATTCGAAGCCTATTCTTTCTATTGATACCGAAAGCTATGTTATTATTCCGAACACGGTTTCTTTTCAGGATCTGGATTCTGAAATTGATTACAGCCAGTCCGATGAAAACCGCATCGCCGGAATTGAATATTCTTATCATGGCATGTATGTTGGAAACGCATACCTTAATCTCGCTACCGATAACGCCTCCACTTATGAATTTGACACCAAAATGACCGCCACGGACGTAAGCGTGGAAAAAACGGAAATAGAGCCGGAAACAGAGACTGAACCACTGCAGAATACGATTTTTATCAATATCAAAAAAGTGCTGCTGATTATTCTGGTTCTTGCCTCTATCGTTATTACCATATTTATGGTGCATGCGTTAATCACCAACGGAAGAACAGCCAAGCGCAGAAACAACCGCATTAAGCGCAAGCAAAAGCGGCGGTCGAGTCTGCGTACCGATTTTGATGATTTTGATTTTTAGTATCAAAATAATGGTTTCTTCCGGCGTCTGGATATCAGAAGATAAAGCAGAAGCCAGCCCGCACAATGAGCCGCAAGAATCGCCATATCTTTGCCTGCCGCTGCCATACCGCCGTTTGCCAGATCCATGACGCCCTCAAAGGTTGCGCAGGACGGAATCAGATAGCAGATACCGGAGAGAACCTTATTTCCTGCCATCGCCAGGTACTTAAGCAGGGGGACCGCCATGAACACAATCATAATGACCTTGATATAAACCACGCCTACCATCATCCCCTCTGAAATACGGCCCACAAACAGACCCACCAGAGCCGCCACAAAGGCTGACAGTACCGTCAGCACAAGCATGACCGCTGTCCCAGCAGGGGAAAGCCTGAAGCAGACTGCCGCCGTAACCATCGCGGACAGACAGCCAAATACAAAGCCGATAAAAATTTTCTGGATCACATATTGTCTGGGTGTCATAGGCAGGATTTCATTGACCAGCGCGACACCATCTTCTTTTTCAGAAATGATGTTCATCGCATTAAAGGTACAGCCCATGAACATAGCAACGATCAATGTCATTGCCATAAAAATGTATTGAACTCCAGTCAGCACGTCAGGCTGTTCCAAGGTCTGTATGCTGACTCCGGAAGACGTTTCCCTCTGTTCATAAAGATCCGGAAGTGTAGCTGCCGCCTGCCGCCACAATGGTAATTCATCGCCGGCTAAAATGGTTTTGATGCCCTTTCCGTCCATCTCCACGCCGATCAGATTGGTAGACGGCTCCCTGATCGCCGAAAGCCATTCCTCCCTCGTCTGACAGACCGTAACATCGCCGTATCCCATAAGCCACTCCCTCGTTTCATCAGCGACCTCACCCTCAACCACACAAAAGAAATATTCGCCTAAAGAAGAAAGGTCAATGGAGCCGACAATATTTAACGCCATGGCTACAACAATAGGCAGGAGAAATGACATGATACAAAACTTATCTTTCCTGACGCTTTTCAACTGATAAATCAATCCTTTCATGCTCAGCCCTCCTTTCCCATTTCTTTGCGGAATGCTGCGGTGGCAATGCCAAAGAGTAAAATAATGACACACACTATACAGATATAATAAACAGGGTTTGTAACGGGCGTACCAAAAAAAGCATTTTTTAGGCCCATATACACGTGGTAAAACGGATGATAGTATATCCAGTCTATTTTAATTGCAGTGTTGGCCGACAGAAAAACCGGCGTCGCAACAAAAAGCGCAATCACCAGATAGGCCAGGGAAAACTGTTTGAAATCTTTTAACAGCATCGTACAGCCGAAGCCTGTAAGGGCCATGATCAGGGACAAAATACCTGTCTGTATCAGCACGGCAGGCAAAATGCCTCCCGCTTCTTTGGGTCCCACATTAAACAGAGTCATCAAAGCTGCAAAAATTAAATCCGTGAGCAGAAAAAGAAAAACCTTGGAAAATACAAACAGACTCTTGGAAAGCGGCATAATGGCATGGACACGGATCACTCCCATCTGTTTTTCCTTAAACAGTACAGAGGCAATCCCCAAAAACCCTACGGCAACAATCTCAATGAACAGCAGTTCACAGGTGATTTCCCTGCGCAGTTTCATCTCCACGGTATTATCCCCCACGGTTTCCGGCTGATATCCAATGCCGGAATGCAGAAGTGAGAGCGCATAATCTGCTCTATGCCGGTCAACTTTTTCTGTTCCTGCATAAAGTACGATATTGGGTTTCCCATCCTTTACGCGGATTCCGATACCGCCTGTATCCCCGGCAAGCGCCTCATCCAGTTCTTCTTCGGATGCCACAGGAAGGACAAGCGGAGATACCTCCGTATACACGCCATTCGGATCATAGAGATATACATTGAACATATTGGAATTATCCTCCATGAAGTTCAGATATCCAAAATGTATGAACAACGTATAGAGCAAAAGCGATCCCAACGCTACAAGGAAGAATTTTCCCGACGCCATCATCCGGCAGTCTTTTTTGAATAAAAAAAAAAGGCTTTTCAAGACAGCCTCCTTCCTGCATACCGGATAAAGATATCCTCCAGCGTCGGCTCCTGGGAGTGAATGCTGAGCAGCTCATCATATGGGAAGGGGATGCCTGATTTCAGCTCCGGCGCTTCCATCATTTTTTCTTCCCTTCTGCCCTGATACTGATAATGAACAGTAATGCTATGGCTGCTGTTCTGCTCTTTCAGATTTCTCGGCGTATCAAGCGCAACAATGTTCCCATTAGAGATAAAAGCTACCCTGTCGCAAAGCAGATCAGCGTCCAGCATATTGTGGGTAGTTACAAATACCGTCGTTCCTTTCCGGCGTTCGTTCTCAATAATCCTGCGGAAGAGAACCGCCCCGGTAGGATCAAGGCCGCTGGTGGGTTCGTCCAGAAACAAAAGCTTCGGATTGCTGATCAAAGCCCTTGCCATACTGACACGCTGGCGCATCCCCTTGGAATAAGAGGAGACCGGTTTCCTTAAAAAATCTTTCTTGAATTCCAGTTCTTCAAGCACTTCTTCCGCATCCCTCAGCTGTTCTTTGGGATAGAAGGAGGAAAAATAATGCAGGTTGTCAAGAGCGCTCAAGTTGGCGTACAGATAGGGAAACTCAAACAGGACGCCAATTTTCCGGAAAAATTCCTGCGTATGTACTTCCCTTAAATCTTTCCCGAACAGGAGCGCTTCTCCGCCATGCCCTTTCAGTATGCCGGTCAATATCTTCTGGGTCGTAGACTTCCCGGAACCGTTTGGCCCCAGAAACCCAAAAATCTCTCCATCCTCCACAGTGAAATTTAAACCGTGCAATGCCTGTTTGTCTTTTCCGTAGGAAAAAGTCAGATTTTTCACCTCGATCATTCTTCATCCCCCCATTTCCCACGTTGTCCCTTTTTCCTATCCTGTTCCCGTCTGCTCCACCATTTCATAAACTTTACTTTCAGCGGAATGATGATAATAAGCGCCGCCGCGATCACAAGCCACCAGTACCATTCTAAACCCAGGAACATAATCGTTACCTCCTTTTTGAGGATTTTTCCTCTTGATGGGATAAGAATAAAAAAGCGCGGTGAAGTTCATGTGAAGCTGGTGTGAAGTTGGTGTGAAATCTTTATTAGCAAGATACCGTGAACAGTAAACTTATTTGACAATAGGAATATTGAAATAGAACATCACTCCGTCCTGCCGGTTTAAAGCGCCATATGTGAAATGCTGCATGGAAAGAATCTGTGCCACAATCGCAAGCCCTAACCCTGAACCACTGTATTTTGTATTTTTATAACGATAAAATTTTGTCCAGATTTTTGACAGGTTTTCTTCCGGGATGCGCTGCCCCTGATTATAGACGGAAAAATCCAGCATACCATCCCGTTCTGTGAGCGAAAGCTTCAAAATACCTCCTGGCCGGACATTCCGCTTTGCATTGATGATCAGATTGTTCAACACCTGCTCCATTCTGTCCTTATCCGTACGGACATAGACAGGCAGTTCCGGCAGTTCATATTGCAGATTAAAATCGGCATCAGGGATATCCATCAGTAACCGGCCGGCTACGGTTTCCAGAAATTCCACAAAGTCGAAACGCTCCGGAGCAAGCTCTGTGGCTCCGTTTTCCAGTGCAGACAGATCAAGCAGGGTTGTAATCAGGCTGCCCATACGTTCTGCTTCCTCTATGATGACCTGGTAATAGTCCTGTCTTTTTTTCTCATCTGTTTCATCCTGCAGCCCTTCGGCATAGGCCCGGATGACGCCCAGGGGCGTTTTCATTTCATGGGAAAGATTGTCCACCAGTTCCTTCCGCTCAGCCAGCAGACGCTTTTTCTGCTCTACGTCCTGTTCCAGTCTCGCATTTACAAGCTCCAGTTCCTCAAATGCATTCTGGAGACTTCTGGCCATAACGTTCAGACTATGGGAAAGCTCCCCAAATTCATCATGCCCCGCTACCTTGCAGGGCTGGGAAAAGTCCAGTGCCGCCATGCGGCCTGCTGCGTCATTCAGTTCAGACACGGGTTTTGAGATAAACCGTGCCATCCATGAATCAATCACACAGATCAGGGCAGCAACAAACAAAAGCCAGATCATAAGGGAGATGTCTGCGTCAAAAGGCAGTCTGGCAGAAAACACATAAGATAACACCAGAATCACCCCCATCAGTTTGGAGGCCAGCAGTATTTTCTTCCGGATGGTAAATACATTCATATGGTCATTCATTTTCATGCTGTCACCTCAAATTTATAGCCGGATCGGATGAGCGTAACGATATGCCTGCCCTCCCCGCCCAGTTTCTGCCGGAGGGTTTTAATATGCGTATCCACGGTCCTGGTAGTTCCCTCAAAGTCATATCCCCATATTCGGTTCAGTAACTGTTCCCGGCTGAAAATCTGGCCTGGGTTTGACATAAGGAAATGAAGCAGTTCATATTCCTTGTAGGTCAGGGTAATCTCCTGCCCTTCCAGAAAAACCTTATGGGTAGACGGAAGGATAGAAATTTTCCCACCATTAACACAGTTAGTGGTGTTTACAGTGTCTGCCAGAAGGACAGAAGAACGACGTAATAAGGCGTTTGCTTTTGCCAGCAGCACTTTCGGACTGAAGGGCTTAGTCATATAATCATCCGCTCCCAGATCATAACCTTTTAATTTATCGTCCTCATTGCTTTTGGCTGTCAGCATGATAATAGGAAGACTGCTCATTTCCCTTGCCATCTTACAGACGGAAAACCCATCAAGGTGTGGCATCATAATATCCAGGATCATCAGATCCATGGGATGATTTTTAAGCGCCATAAGCGCATCCACTCCATCATCTGCCGTAAAACAGGTATGTCCGCCGCGCTGCATATATTCCGCAATAATTTCCTGCATGCTTTTTTCATCTTCAACAACCAGAATATTGGCCATAAGATCAAACCTCTTTCACTTTTTCTTTATTGCACAGCTCTGTCTGTCCGCTTTATTATATTTCTTTTCATAAAGGAATACAAGGCAGACAATGCTTCACAGAGTATACCACATACGGCAGACTGGGTTCTCCTTCTTACCGCATATCCATCTTCCTTTATATATGGATTACGCGTTTTTTAACAAAAAGAAAAAAGGCTGTAAACTCAAGAATCCTTGAATTTACAGCCTTTTTCAGCGTTCCCTGCGGGAATCGAACCCACAACTGGGGCTTAGGAGGCTCCTGTTATATCCATTTAACTAAGGGAACAACTGCTTTTATTTATAATGAAAAACCTACATCGGATAATTGATATATCCCTGCATCCAGATAACCCCCTTAAACCGGCGGCCAATCTGCGGTTCTCCATATAAATCCTTTTTATTGATACAGATATCAAACTCCAGATCGTTACAGCAAAGACGAAGCACATAAATTTCTTCACGGGTAATTCTGTTCACCCGCAGAGAAATATCCATAATTTCTCCCATCACCGAATACTGGTCGCACTCCACACCGTAAGGCATAAAATAAGTATCCACCAGACTGAATACGTCTTCCGTAAGAATCTTCTTGGAGATAGTGGAATAGATATCCATATCCTCCAAAGTGAGACTTTCAATCGCATCCTCATCCCCTTTACGGGCTGCCGCGATCAACTGGTTACGGCTCATGGAGTCTTTCTGTATTCTCTGTCTGTCTCTCTCGTCTTTTCCAATCGGTAATATTATTTTACCACTAATTGACAATCCTGACAACGTTAAAGTTGTACCAGTTACCGGAAGCATATCCGTAGTCTGCGCTTTCACATACGGGACGATGTTCTGCAGGTAAAAGATCAGACTCACACCCACCTTAATATCATCGCATACACCCGCATAAGATTCCTTGTCAGCATGACGTTCCACCGACACATCCTCACAGGAACTGATGCCTGTGCCGCGCAAATAGGGATAATAATAATCGTAAGTAAATTTTTCTTCCGCATCGAACTCACCGCAGACAGCAATTCCGATATCCTGTGCGAAATCCTCGCAAAACTCCGCGAGTATGGTATCATCACCGTTGGAAGTATAGGAACGGTGCGTCGCGTTCATGATAATATCCGTAATCAGACGCTGTTCTTCCCGTCTGTCTGAGAGCTTGCTGAATCCAATCGCCCGCATAAATTTATGCAAAGATTTCACCTCCTTTGTTATTAATCATATTCTAATCAGATCAACCTGTCAAAAACGCTCATAAATTCTGTCGCTTTATCTAACCCGTCTTCTAACGGATCTCTGTCATTCCGCCCATATAAGGCCGAAGCACTTCAGGAACACGGACAGAGCCGTCCTCCTGCAAATTATTTTCCAGAAAGGCAATCAGCATTCTGGGCGGCGCTACCACTGTATTATTCAGTGTATGTGCAAAATACTTTCCATTAGCGCCATTTACGCGAATGCGGAGTCTCCTTGCCTGGGCATCTCCCAGATTAGAACAGCTTCCCACCTCAAAATATTTTTTCTGTCTGGGTGACCATGCCTCCACATCATAGGACTTTACCTTCAAATCAGCCAGATCGCCAGAACAGCACTCAATCGTTCTCACCGGAATGTCCAAAGAACGGAACAGATCTACAGTATTCTGCCATAACTTTTCAAACCACATCGGAGATTCTTCAGGCTTACATACCACGATCATTTCCTGCTTTTCAAACTGGTGGATACGGTAAACACCTCTCTCCTCAATACCGTGCGCTCCTTTTTCCTTACGGAAACATGGAGAATAACTGGTGAGCGTATGGGGCAGCTCTTCCTCGGGAATAATGGTATCTATAAACTTACCGATCATGGAATGCTCCGATGTACCGATCAGATATAAATCCTCTCCCTCGATCTTGTACATCATGGCATCCATTTCCGCAAAGCTCATAACGCCATCCACTACCGCGCTTCTGATCATAAAAGGCGGCACACAGTAGGTAAAGCCTCTGCCAATCATAAAATCTCTCGCATAAGCGATGACCGCGGAATGTAATCTTGCAATATCGCCCATCAGATAATAAAATCCGTTTCCGGCCACGCGCCCCGCCGCATCCATATCAATACCGTGAAAGCGCTCCATAATTTCCGTATGATAAGGTATCTCAAAATCAGGTACCACCGGGTCGCCGTATTTCTGTATTTCCACATTTTCCGTATCATCTTTACCGATAGGAACGGAAGGGTCGATGATATTCGGAATCGTCATCATATCCTTTTTGATTTTCTCACGCAGATCGGTTTCCTTTGCCTCCAGCTCGGAAAGTCTTGCCGCACCTGCTGCAACCTCGGCTTTCTTCGCCTCGGCTTCGTCTTTCTTTCCCTGTGCCATCAGTGCGCCGATCTCTTTGGATATCTTATTTCTCTTAGCCCGGATATCATCGGCCTCCTGCTGCGCTGCCCTGACTTCAGCGTCCAGGGCAATCACTTCATCCACCAGCGGGAGCTTCTGCTCCTGAAATTTCTTTCTGATATTCTCTTTTACTGCCTCGGGATTCTCCCTTAAATACTTAATGTCAATCATAATATGCCGTCCTTTCTACTCGATCACCTCATCAATATACAGATCATTATATTCTGCCAGATCCTTCACCACATCCACGGCCATCCCGTTTCTGTCTTTTGTAATACGGATAACCGGCCGGTCAGGGTACTGTTTGTTCTGGTATAGAACAATTCCCGTTTCTCCCTCACTCGTCTTAACAACAGTTCCGGCAGGATACACGGCAGTAAACTCCAAAAAGATATCGACAATTTTTCCGTCAAATTTTATATCCTTATTATTTTTCAAATACTTTATAGCCTCATAGACCTTTGTTCTCTTACATCCGATGCCGCAGATCATTTCGTCAAAGGCATCACAAATCTGAATGATACGGCATTCCTGCGGAATATCCGTCGTTTTCAAAGGATAGCCGGAACCATCCAGACGCTCATGGTGATATAATATCATATTTTTACTGACTTCGGATATCCAATTTTCGTCACGTAGCGCCGAATACCCATAAACCGGATGTTTTTTATATTCTACAGATTCCAGCTCTGTCAGTTCATCCAGATTCTGGTTTTCATAGGGAACCTGCAGATACCGCAGTCCCAAATCATGCAGTAAACAACTGACACCTATGTCATGTACCATTTGCAGCGGCAGTCCCATCTTAAGCGCAACGATGGTAGCAAGGCTGCACAAATTAATTGAGTGGTCATAAATATCAGAGCTTCTCTCCTTAATGTCATAAATTTTTTCTATGACCTCTTCTTCTTCCAGAATATTCGTAATAATAGTGTCCGCCGTCTGACATAATTCCATCAGATTTTCATTATGACTGTAAGTATGCTTCTCCAAAATATTCTTTACTTTTGATTTAAAGCTTTCTTCCACTTCCTCTTTAAGGATGACCACTTCTTTTGTGTCCGGTATCTGCTCTTTCACATACACTTCCCGGACATTCAGCTCCTTAAGCTTCTCAACATATTCCGGTTTGAGAAGCGTACCGGCCGAAAGTAAAATCTTATATTCCAATGTCACGGCATCCTTAGCCAAAATTTCGGTCCCATTTAAATCATCTACTTTACACAGTCTCATTTTTCCCTCGTATCCTAACCCTCTCGGCTATATCCTGTTAAAAATCCATAGCCATTTCAAGAGCCTTTTTCTCTTCATCGCTAATTGAAATATCACATAATCCATTTTTTATTTCCTTCGTATAGGAATAGCAGCCTTCTGCACTGTGAACAGAATTCATGATAAATCCGTTATCGTTTTCATCCAGCAGCGCAAGAGAAAAACTGAGCTGCCCACCCATCTGGTTAAAGGCATCATACTTTACAATACCTATTTTCTGGAATGCACCTTCCAATTTCCTGTAAAGATTTTCAATATCTTTCCGGTTCTTTTCCATGGATGCTTTAATCAGCTTATTATCCTCATAAAGCCCCATGATATCCTTCTCCAGGCTTTTGGCGTTTTTGCCACCCATAAATTTTTTATATTTTTTAGATAGTCTGCCCAGATTTACACAAAGCACAATCATAACAATCAGTAAAAGAAGAATTGCCGCAAACGCACCAATAAACAGATACGTCAGATCTATATTTCCAAGTCCCATATCACTCAGTAAATTATAATTCATTTCTCCTTAGCCTTTCTGTATTTGACGATCACAATCATCCTTCGTATATATATGATAGTAAAAAACTATCTGCCGGTCAACAGATCTGAAATTTTCTCCAAATCATCATGCGTATAAAACTCGATTTCAAGTTTTCCGGCGCCATCTCCTTTGGATGCGATGGAAACCTTTGTTCCTAAAGACTGTTTCAGCTTTTCCTCCAGATCCTGATAAACCGCTTCAAGAGCCTTATCCGTAACAGGCTCCTTCTTCACTTTCTCCGGCTTATTTAAATTTTTGACCAGTTTCTCCACATCCCGTACACTAAGTTTTTCATCAAAAACTTTTTGTGCTATCGTATACTGCTGTTCCGGGTCTTCAATGGTAATTAAGGCTCTGGCATGTCCGGTAGTAATCATATCGTCAATGATCATCTGCTGCACTTCATCACACAGCTTCAAAAGACGCATGGAATTAGTAACTGCCGTCCTGCTTTTGGAAACTCTCTCCGCCACTTCGTCCTGCTTCAGATTAAATTCCGTCAGAAGCCTCTTATATGCCTGCGCCTCCTCAATCGGATTCAAATCCTCTCTCTGGATATTTTCAATCAGGGAAATTTCCACGATTTCCTGTTCGGTATAATTGCGGACAATAACCGGCACTTCCTTTAAGCCTGCCAGCTTCGCTGCACGCCACCGACGTTCCCCGGCAATAATCTCATAATGTGTTTTTCTGTCCTGAACGATCAAAGGCTCCACAATTCCATACTGTTTAATGGAATCAGCAAGCTCCTGCAGTGCATCCTCATCAAAATTTTTTCTGGGCTGTTCCCTATTAGGCTCTACCTTTGTAATTTTGACATAGGTTCCATTTCCGTTATCCTCTGTATTCACCGCTTCCTGCACGGGTTCCGCTTTTGGTACGGAAGCCGGTATCAGGGAATCCAATCCTTTTCCTAAACCCCTCGTCGCTTTTGCCATATCCTTTTCTCCATTTTATATTACTACTGCCATTGCAAGCTGCCATTTTTTTATCTTACAGATGTGCACTGCTCATTGCCTTCGCGGAGATCACTTCGTCTGCAAGCAGCATGTATGCTTCGGCGCCTGCAGATTTTGGATCATACATATTGATGGGCATGCCGTAACTCGGCGCCTCTGCCAGTCTGATATTTCTCGGTATCAATGTTTTATATACATTCTGCTTCAAATGGCTTTTTACATTCTCAACTACCTGCATAGAAAGGTTCGTCCGGGAATCGTACATAGTGAAAACCACACCCTCCATATCAAGCTCAGGATTCAATCTTTCCTTTACAAGATTCACTGTATGTATCAGCTGACTTAATCCCTCCAAAGCATAATACTCACACTGGATCGGAACAAGTACACTGTCCGCTGTAGTCATGGCATTGATTGTCAAAAGGTTCAGAGAAGGAGGACAGTCAATCATAATAAAATCAAACTTATCCTTCACCCAGTCAATTTCATTTTTTAAAATAAATTCCTTTTTATCCACACCGATCAGCTCAATTTCTGTAGCTGCCAGATTTACATTGGATGGAATGATGGAAACGTCTGGAATCACATCTTTTAAAATACATTCATTAATAGAACATTCACTTAAAAACAATTCATAAATCGTATTTTCCAGATCATTCTTCTCTACACCAAATCCACTGGTCGTATTTCCCTGTGGGTCCGTATCAATTACCAGAACTTTTTTTCCTTTAGCTGCCAATGCCGCCGACAGATTGATTGCCGTTGTCGTTTTGCCGACACCGCCCTTTTGATTCGCGATCGCAATTATTCTTCCCATTTACTTACCTTATTCCTTTATCTTCATGTGTTTTTGTGTCCGTTTACGATTATATCACTAATCTAAGTGATAATCTACATAAAAATTTTTACAGTCTCTCTATTTCTTCAGGATACTTCATCCCCCATGATGCACGAAGTTCATCCATAACGCGCATCATTCTCAAAGTTTCCTCATGTGGCATGGACGGACACTCCAATTTTCCTTCCTTAATACAGGAGATTGTTTCCATAATTTCATATTCATAACCACTGATTTGTTCAGGCACTTTAATTTCACGAACTAAATTTTTGTCCTTATCATATATTTTGACTGCTTCTGGATTATTGATATTTTCCACGATAATGCATCCTTCAGATCCATAAAAAACACCCTGACTGTCGGACTTACCGTGGATTCCGGAATTTAAAACTGCCATTCTTCCGTCTTCGTAGAGAAGAAGCATACCATTTTCTCCATCTACACCGGCACTCGTCATCTGGGCGGCGGAATGTATCTCCTTTACACCGTCTCCGAAATGCATATATGCAAAGTTTAGCGGATAAATTCCTACATCCAAAAGTGCACCGCCCGCAAGCTCCGGCTTTACAATACGCTCCTTATCCAGAAGAGGATAATTTAAGTTCGCGGTCATTTTCATCACATCACCGACTACTTTTTCAGCAAGCAAATCGTCAATGATCTTTCTGGAAGGCATATATCTTGTCCAGATTGCTTCCGTTAAAAGGAGTTTTTTCTCCTTCGCGACGCGCAAAACCTCAGCCGCCTGTCTCTCATTTACTGTAAAGCTTTTTTCACACAGCACATGTTTACCCGCATCCAGACACATTTTAATATGCCGATAATGATGGGAATGTGGTGTTGCTATATAAATAAGTTTTACATCTTTGTCCGCCAGCATATCTTCATACGAGCCAAAAGCGTGTTGAAATCCATGCTCCTTTGCAAAAGTTTTTGCCTTTTCGAAATTTCTGGAGGCTACTCCATAACATTCCACCTCTGGCATTCTGTTCATAGTGTCCGCCAATGTAGCAGCTATTCTTCCTGCACCCAATATTCCAATCTTCATACTTTGTTTTTCTCCTTTCTTATTTTGAAAACAACATGATAAACGTAATTTTTGATGTTTCACACTCATTATTCGTTCTTTTTTTGATGTTTCACGATAATTTTCACAATATCTTGGGTTAAATTGTTTCACGTGAAACATTATCTTGTGTCAATGCTCCACTTTCTTCCATATGTTTCACGTGAAACATATTATATTAATGATTCGATACACCCTAAAAATAATTTTGCTAAATCAATACAATTTTATAATATTATTCTTAATTGCAAACACTGCCGCCTGTGTTCTGTCAGAAACATCTATCTTTTTAAATATATTTGAAATATGATTTTTTACTGTTCTTTCACTAATATTTAAATTTGTAGCAATTTCTTTATTAAACATACCGTTTGCTACCTGCACGAGAACTTCCAACTCTCTATTCGTCAGTGAAGAAATCTTATCATTGTCCGTATCCCTGTTAAGCAGCTGGCTATTCAAAGCAGGTATCAGAGAAGGCTGTATATAGTTTTCTCCATCCCGTACAGCCCGAATTGCTTTTTTCAATTCCGCAGACTCTGAATCCTTCAATATATATCCGTCTACACCAATATCGACTGCTTTCATCAGATAATCCATTTCATTATGTACTGTCAAAATCAATACCTTAATATTTGAATTACCTGCTTTCATTCGATTCAAAACTTCTATTCCGTTTAATATCGGCATATTAATATCCAGCAGTAAAATTTCCGGATTACATTTATTTAATTTTTCAAGACATTCTACCCCGTCAGACGCCTCACCTACAACCTCAATGCTTCCATCAAATTCTAATAGTTGCTTTAATCCCTCCCTGATCATACTATGATCATCTGCTATCATTACCCTTATTTTTTCCATATTTACCTCCATACCGAAGCGTTTTTTACAAAAACATACGCCGAGAATTTCAAAGTTTTTTAAAAAAATCTAAACACTAAATATCACTATTCTTTGGAATCTCTATTAAAATGGAGGTTCCCTTCTGTGTATCCATCTCTATTTTTCCATTCAATAAAAAAACCCTCTCCTTTACAACAGTCAAACCAAAATGTCTATCCTTCTTTCCTGCTTCTTTTTGATCAAACCCAATTCCATTATCCCTTACTTTTATTTGAAAATTATCCTCCTTCTCCTTTAATGAAACTTCTATTCTATTTCCTTCGGAATGTTCAACAGCATTATAAACACATTCCTGAATAATACGGTATATCATAATAAGCGAAATTTCTTTTTCTTCGTCTAAGAAGCTATTATCTATGTCATCAATATCTGCTATCATTTCAAATTGTCCATTATGATTTATAAGAGAAAAAAGATTTAAAAGAGTTTTCCGCAGACCTAAATCATCAAAAGACATCGGTCTGAGATCATAAATTCTGTTTCTAATATCATCGATTACTTTGCGCAAACCAACTTCTATTGTAGCAAGCTCCAACTTTGCCTTTACCGGATCCCGGTCAATATACAGTGAACTCAATTCGACTTTGTGGACAAGATGAGTAAGATTTTGAAGAGAAGTGTCATGAAGATCTCTTGCAATTCTCTGTCTTTCCTTCTCCTGCACATCTAAAACAGAAAATTGTTTCATGTGAAACTCAGAAGAATTTTCCGCTACATCATTTGATTTTTCCATATTTACCCCGCTTCTTATTTTCCCTTACAGCTATTTCTTTCATTCGCAAATTCGTGCTTCACACTCCCTGTCCGAATTCTTCGGACATTTGCTCATTAATATCCGCCGGAAACCAAACGACACTTCGTACCGCTTACTTTCCTTTGCGGCTATTTCTTTCATTCGCAAATTTGTGCTTCGCACTCTCTGTCCGAATTCTTCGGACATTTGCTCATTAATATCCGCCGGAAACCAAATGACGCTTCGCGTCGCTTGCTTTCCTTTGCGGCTATTATATACCAAAATTTGGTGCAAGAAAAGAATATTTATAGAAATGGAGTAGAAAAAATGGTATACTTTATACATAAGTTAAAAATCTGGAAGGAAACAATAATATGTATAAAAAACTTACCACAGCAGCTGCATTAACAGGAACCTCCATTGCAGCCATTCATGGAATCAACAGAATACATACATCCCTCTGTACAGTAAAAGATCTTCTCAGCAACTCAGAGAATTATTACTACGAATGGCGTTTTGGAAAAATCAGATATCAGAAAAAAGGAAACGGCAGCCCACTTCTTTTGATTCATGATTTGACAGTGGGAAGTTCCAACTATGAATATCACAGACTGATTAATAATCTGACAGAAAAACATGAAATATATTCTCTGGATCTTCTGGGATATGGCATGTCTGATAAGCCTGCAATGACTTACACCAATAATCTTTATGAACAGCTTGTCACAGATTTTATCAAAAACATAATCGGCAGAAAAACATCTGTTGTTGTGACAGGGGAATCGGTTCCCTTTGCTATTATGGCATGTCACAATTACCCCGACATATTTAACAAGATCATATGTATCAACCCACAGAGCCTTTATTTACAAAACCAGATTCCCTCCAAACAGACAAGCCTGTTTAAGCTGCTCATTGAGACGCCTGTAATCGGAACATTTATTTACCACTTACTTTCCAACCGGCCGAGTATAGAAAAAGCATTTTATCAGACTTATTTTTATAATCCCGAAGAAGTCAGGGAAAAATATATTTATAATTATCTGGAGGCTGCCCACCTTGGAGGATATAATTCCAAATACGCCTTTGCAAGTTATGCGGGTAAATATATGAACATGAATATACTCAGCGAATTAAAAGAAATAAATAACAGCATTCTGATGATCGGCGGTGAAAAAGAAAAAGAAATAAAAACAGTAATTGAAAATTATAAATATTATAACGCCTCTATTGAGGATGCCTATATTCCAAACACCAGACATCTTCCTCAGCTGGAAGCGCCGGATGAAGTGCTTGAACAGCTTCGCATGTTCCTATAACAAATCGAGTGCTCGCGCACTCGATTTGTTATATCAATGGTTTTTTATTTGCTGTCCCTGCTTTCCGAGGATACTGCTTCGGAGTAGGGCGGCTTTTTTCTATCACTATTAAATTTCTGTAAATATCAGAAAAGGGAAGAGTAAAGTCCATCTGCTCTGTCAGCTTTCCACCCAGAACAGAAATCGCATATTCCGCCTCTGTAATTTCTGTCCTGTTTCCTTCTGATTGTATATTAACTTTATCGGATTTATAGGAAATAAATTTTCCTCCGACTTTTACATAAGGAAGGCAGTACTCCGACAAAACAGATAAATTTGCAACTGCCCTTGAAACACAGAGATCAAAAACTTCCCTCATCTGATCCGGCTTTGCAAAATCCTCCGCTCTTCCGTGAACTGCCTCTATATTTTGAAGCTCCAGTTTTTCTATTACTTCCTGTAAAAATCCCACTCTTTTATTCAGGGAATCCAAAAGCGTCAAATGCAAATTGGGAAACGCAATCTTAAGAGGAAGACCCGGAAATCCCGCACCCGTTCCAACGTCTATGACGGAAAGGCTTCCTTCCAGATTACAAACCTTTACCAGAGAAAGGCTGTCTATAAAATGTTTCTTCAATACCTCATCAAATTCCGTGATCGACGTCAGATTCATCACTTTATTTTTCTCTACAAGCATTTCATAATAAGTAAGAAACTGATCGAATTGTACGTCTGACAACACGATATGTAATTCGGACAAATCTTTTCTAAATTGTGTTAATTTTTTCAAATTCAAAATAGCACCTCATATTTTTCTATTTCCAAATTATTAAATATGCAGACCCTAAAATAATTTAAAATTGCATAATATAAACAGACCCTCAAAAACATTCCTATTTTCTCTTATAATTTTCCAGATACACCAGAAGGACAGAAATATCCGCAGGCGAAACGCCTGATATCCGCGAAGCCTGTCCTACGGAGACGGGCTTATAGGCAATCAGCTTCTGTCTCGCTTCCAGCCGCAGACTTCCCACATCATGATAATCCAAATCCGCAGGAATCCTTTTCTTTTCCATCTTTTTATAATGTTCTACCTGCTTTAACTGTCTCTCAATATATCCTTCATACTTAATCTCAATCTCCACCTGCTCCACTACATCCGCCGGAAGAGATATTCTCTCAGGATCTATCTCACCGATCATTTCATAAGTAAGTTCAGGACGGCAGATCAATTCTGACAGGGTAACTCCTGTTTTTAACGGAGCGCTTTCATGTGCCTTCAGAAATTCCTGTATATTTTTAGAAGCGCCTACAATTGTATTTTTTAAACGCCCTATCTCTGACTCAATCTGTTTTTTCTTATTTAATGTGGTCTGATAAATTTCTTCCGAAACAAGGCCAACCTCATAACCAATCTGACGAAGCCTGAGATCCGCATTATCCTGCCGCAGTAAAAGGCGGTATTCCGCTCTGGAAGTCATCATCCGGTAAGGCTCAAAATTTTCCTTTGTCACCAGATCGTCAATCAGAACACCAATATAAGCCTGAGAACGGTCCAGAACAATCTGCTCTTTTCCCTGAATAGAAAGCGATGCATTGATACCCGCTATCAGACCTTGCGCCGCCGCCTCCTCATAACCGCTGCTGCCATTAAACTGTCCGCCGCTGAAAAGCCCTTTGATACTCTTAAACTCTAAAGTCGGATAAAGCTGTTTCGGATCGATGCAGTCATATTCTATGGCATAGGCATTCCTCACTATCTTACAGTGTTCCAGCCCAGGTACCGTACGGTACATGGCAAGCTGCACATCCTCGGGAAGTGAAGAAGACATACCACTCACATACATTTCATTGGTGTGAAGCCCTTCGGGTTCAATAAAAACCTGATGCCTGTCCTTATCCGAAAACTTAACTACCTTATCTTCAATGGAAGGACAATACCTAGGCCCCGTTCCTTCTATAACTCCCGCATAGATAGGGGATCTGTCAAGATTTGCCCTGATGATATCATGGGTTTTCTCATTCGTATAAGTCAGATAACAGGATACCTGGTCGATCTGCACCTCATCCGAGTCTGTAGAAAAAGAAAAAGGAATTACCCTCTCGTCTCCAAACTGTTCTTCCATTTTTTCAAAATCAAGAGAACGTCTGTCAATTCTTGCCGGCGTACCTGTTTTAAAACGTCGCATTTCAATTCCAAGATTTAACAGAGAATCTGTCAAATAATTGGCCGACTGCAGACCATTCGGTCCTGTATAAGTAATCGCCTCCCCACAAAGACATCTGGCTTTCAGATAAGTACCCGTACATAAAATAACTGCCTTACATTCGTAAACAGTTCCCGTAAAGGTTTTCAACCCCACTATTTTTTTATCCGCAATATCAGAGAAAGTCTCCGTGTTTTCTTCCACAAGAAGCTCACAGACTTCGGCCTGTTTGATTGTCAGATGATCCTGATTTTCCAAAACCTTACGCATCGCCCGGGAATATTCCGCCTTATCAGCCTGCGCTCTTAAAGAATGCACTGCCGGACCTTTCGATCTGTTTAACATCTTAGACTGGATAAAAGTCTTATCAATGTTTTTTCCCATCTCTCCGCCAAGCGCATCAATCTCTCTCACCAGATGCCCTTTGGATGTTCCCCCCACATTCGGATTACATGGCATAAGGGCAATACTGTCCACACTCACCGTAAAAATGATAGTCTCAAATCCAAGCCGCGCACAGGCTAAAGCCGCCTCACATCCTGCATGACCCGCACCTACTACGCATACATCTACCTTTTCCCTATTTTTTAACATGACCAATACCTTCACTGAAAAAACGTTTTTAATCACAACCTAATTTTATTTAAATTCTATTATAATATATACCCTAACACATAAGAAAATAAATTTCATAAAAACCCTTAAAAAGCTCATCGAAATAAAAATTTACTTTCCCATACAAAACTTAGAAAATATCTCATTTACCAGATCATCCCCTACTTCCTCCCCGATAATTCTTCCGAGAGAAGCGTAAGCGTTCATCAGGTCAATAGAATAAAAATCCTCCGGCATACCATTTTCAAGACTGGCGCGAACCTGATTCATACTGTCAAGCGTTTCCAGAAGAGCTTCTTTATGACGGGAACTGGTAATACAAACTTCATTATCATAGGAAATCCGCCCATGAAAAAACATCTTCCTGATCAGACCCACAAGAGAATCCAAACCGTTATTTTCCTTGGCGGAAAATTTGACCATATGGATATTCTCATCCTGCTGTTTCTCTTCCTCATAATTCATTTCAGATGATACATAAAGGCTGATGCTTTTTTTTGTAATTTCCGATAACAAATCAGCAACCGATGACTGGTCAACTACTTCATCCAGATCTGATTTATTTAAAAGAATGATTGTTTTCTTATCTTTTATCATCCTCATAATGTCTTTATCATTGTCATCAATAGGAATAGAAGTATCCATCACATATAAAATCAGATCCGCATCCTCAGAAATTGTCTTAGCCTTCTCTACGCCTATCTTTTCCACCACATCCTCTGTACTTCTGATACCGGCGGTATCTATGACATGTAAGGTGATATCTCCTAAATTAACTGTTTCCTCCAACGTATCTCTCGTGGTTCCCGCAACATTCGTAACAATAGCCCGGTCCTGTCCCACCAAAAGATTCAAAAGAGAAGATTTTCCCACATTCGGCTTACCTACGATAACCGTGCGGATTCCCTCTTTCATCATTTTCCCATTATCTGCGGATTCCAGAAGCTTTTCCAATTCTTTCAGAAGATAAGAAACCTGACCTGATAACCTCTCCTCATATCCATCCAGACTGATATGTTCCGGATCATCCAAGGCGGATTCAATAAATGCAATCTCATACAAAATCTTTTTCCGAAGCTCTTTTATTTTATCAGAAACAGAACCTCTAAGCTGCTTTATGGATGATTTAAGGGCAAACTGATTTTTCGCGTGAATCATATCCATAACCGCTTCGGCCCTTGAAAGATCCATTCTTCCATTTAGAAAAGCCCGCTTTGTAAACTCTCCCGGCTCCGCTAATCTGGCTCCAGCTTCTATCACTGTCATAAGAATTTTTTTCATCATCAGGGCGCCGCCATGACAGTTAATCTCTACCGTATCTTCCGTTGTATAACTATGAGGCGACTTCATAACGGAAACCATCACTTCATCTATCAGATCCCCGTTTTTTTCTATAATAAAACCATAATGAATCGTATGGGAATGATAATCAGAAAGAACAGCCTGATTTTTCTTATTACGATATATTTTATGAACAATCGGAATTGCTTCTTCACCGCTCACCCTTATGATTCCTATTCCTGAATCAGAAAGAGCGGTTGCAATGGCAGCGATTGTATCTGTTCTCATATTTCTCTCCTAAATAATTGCGATAATTTTTCTACAGTTATTCAATTTTACTACATACTTCACAAAAAATCCACTATGACAAAAACCGGCAGGCTTATTTACCCACCGGTTTTAACACGTTCTATTTCTGTTTACTCATCCGCCTTATTGTCATAGCTCTTCTCGTAGTTCTTTTCGTATCTTCTTTCGCTTCTTTCATATTTCTTCAATACAACAACCACATGACGGAAGGGTTCGTCTCCTTCACTGTAAGTTGTCACATATTTATCACTCTGAAGAGCGGAGTGTATGATTCTTCTCTCATAAGGATTCATAGGCTCAAGAGAAACAGGTCTCTTGGTTCTTTTTACTTTATAAGAGATATTTTTTGCCAAATTTTCCAGCGTTTCTTTTCTTCTCTTACGGTAATTTTCCGTATCGACCTTAACCCTGATATAACTCTCCGTATCCTTATTTACTACAAGGGATACAAGATACTGCAAAGAATCCAGCGTCTGTCCTCTCTTACCGATCAGGATACCCATCTCATCCCCGGAAAGTTCGATGTTCATGGAGTTTTCCTCTTCGTTATAATCGATATTTGCAATAACGGTAAGATCCATCGCTGCAAAAACATCCCTCAGGAAATCCTTTACCTTATCCTCCACAGAAGATTTTACCCTTACCTTAATGACAGCGGGTCTCGCACCGATACCGAGTAATCCTGTCTTTCCCTCATCCACTACTTCATACTCCAGCTTATCACTGGTTACAGTAAATTTCTGACACGCTTCCGTAATCGCATCATCAACGGTTTTTGCAGAGATTTCAATATAGTCCATCTTTTTACCTCCCAATTTTATTTATTCCTTTTTTCATTATATTCTTTTACCATATTTGCCTTTGCCATCATACTGCCAGGTTTCGCATTTTTGCTGTAATACTCCGTCGATTTTCTGACAAGCTCTTCTTTTTCTTCCTGACTCAGTTTAGAGGAAACGGAAGCCTTCGAGGCCATGTCGGCATTTTTTGTATTCATGTTCGCGTAAGCCGTCATCTTTTCTGCTTTCGCCCCGGCCTTTTCCATCTTCTTCTTGGCCTTCTCTTCGTTTTTCTTGATCAGCTCATCCAGATCCATCTTGTCAATATGCTTATTAATCAGAATCTGCTGGATACTTCTTACAACCGCACCGGCTACCCAGTAAAGTCCCATACCTGTGGGCAGCGTATAACAGAAAACGGCTGACATAATCGGCATAACCATATTCATCGTTTTCATGGACTGCGCCATGGTATTCTGCTGTTCATTGTCCGTATTTGTTTCCTGCTGCGGCATCAGCTTTACATTGATCCACTGTGTCAGCGCCGCCAATACCGGAATGGAAAAAGCAGCAATCATCATCATAACGGAACCTGTCGCTCTCGCCTCACTAAAAGTAAAGGAAGGAGAATTGGACATGCTCAGGCCTAAAAAGTTATTGTACTGGTCAAGTAAATTCTTAGTATGGTCAATATCTGCAGAAAGACTGGAAAAATTTTCTTTTAAACTCATCCACTCCGCACTGGAAGCCTTATTCAGCACATCCACAAAAGTATTCTGCACATAAGAAGTAACGCCGCCCACAAAATTTTCATTTTCAAACTGTTTTGTGAACATATTGGCACTGGAAAAACCTTTAATAAATTCCACACTTCCCTGCTCGGCTATCAGCTTATCCACCAGAGGGAAGAACGCATCCTTTACCTTCCCAACGTATGCAGGAATATTATAAATCACGCGGTAAAGAGCCAGCAAAATAGGCATCTGGATCAAAAGCTGCACACAGCTTCCCGAAGGGGACACGCCATACTTCGCATAAACTGCCTGCGTTTCCATGTTCATAGCCATCATGGAATCATTGTCTTTTTTGTTCTTATATTTTTTCTGAATTGCCTGAAGCTCAGGATTCATTTTTGCGGAAAGCTTGGAAAATTTCTGCTGTTTGATTGTGAGAGGCATCAATAACAGATAAATAACAATCGTAAACAGAATAATGGCAAGTCCAATATTAGGAATGCCGATCTTATCTATCACATAAAAGATGCCTTCCATAATATAACCCAATAATTTTACCACAGGTCCGATGATCTTTCCTGTATCCTGGGTCAATAAAATATTCGACAAAATGTCTTACCTCCTTACAAAAACAAGTTTCCTGCTATTAAGGAACAGGATCATAACCACCTTTTGAAAAAGGATTACATCTGCATATTCTCCAGAAAGCAAGAAGTCCCCCCCTGAAAGCGCCGTATTTTTCCACAGCCTCAAGCCCGTATTCCGAACAGGTAGGTATATAAGGGCACTTCGTGCTCTTCATGGGAGAAATATATTTTCTATAGAATTTGATAAAACAGATCACAACTTTTTTCATCATAAATTCTAATTTTCCTCATCATAAAAATAAATTTTAATGATATGATGAAGCTTTGAAAGATGTAACAGTGCGCTTTCGATTTCAAAAAAACCAACCGATGCCGCACTTTTTCTTGCGACGACTACTATATCTAAACCACTATTAAATATATTTTCGTGTAGCCGGTAACTCTCTCTCACCAGTCTGGCAAAGCGGTGTCTTACTACACTGTTCCCCACTTTCTTACTGGCGGAAATACCCAGTCTGTTTATGTTTTTGTTGTTTTCCAGTACATACATTACCAAATACTTGTCGGCGTAGCTTTTGCCGTTTTCATAAACATTCCGGAAATCCTGGTTTTTCTTTAATGACTCGGAAAATACCATTTTCTTCTATCTCTCCCTATCTAAGCAGTGTTACTCCTATTTTTATCAAATTTTGCACTGCCGTGAGTAGTTAGAAAAATAGGCCACATAAATGCGGCCTATGCTGATAATCTCTTTCTTCCCTTTGCACGTCTTGCAGCTAAGACTTTTCTTCCACCCCTGGTACTCATTCTTTTCCGAAAACCATGAACCTTAGACCTATGCCTCTTTTTAGGCTGAAACGTCATTTTCATTCCATCGCACCTCCTTTTCAGAACCTTACTATTTTATAAGGTAAACCTAATGTTATCATTTTTTGGAAAACAACATGTTGATTATATATAATTAATAGGAAAACGTCAAGTAAAACCGTGGATATTTTTGATTTTTTCATTTCTTTTTTATTTTTAGGATTTACACAATTAATCCACAATATGTTCATAAATATGTGGATAACTTTTACATGCATTGTTGAAAAAATTTCAAAATGCACATTTTATGAATGTGAAAACTGGTATCCACATACCTATACTTCGCGTGGATAACTTATCATTTGAATTTTTTCGATGTTTGTATTATTATATATGGTAGGGTAATTTTGATGTGATATAAATTATTCAGAAATGATAACACAGTGTATTTTATATAATCAGACAATGAGGTTACAGATATTATGGATTCTATCAAAGAAAAATGGGATGAAATCAAAGAGACAGTCAGAAAAGAATATGAGCTGACGGATGTTTCCTATGATACCTGGATTAAGCCTCTCCGCTTTTATGATGTGAAGGATAATGTGGTTATCATTCTGATACCTTCCGACCAGTCCCATGCCCTCAATTATATTTCTTCTAAATATAAAAACTTTTTTAAGGTCATCGTTTCTGAAATGATGGATCATACTTATGATATTTCTTTTGTATTGGAAAAAGAAGCCATGGAGCAGGATAAAAACAGGGAAACCATGGCAAAACCTGCCAATCATGTGCATTATGAAAATGCAAATCTGAATCCAAAATATAAATTCGATACTTTTGTCGTCGGAAGTAATAATAAACTGGCCCATTCCGCAGCCTTAGCCGCTGCAGAATCTCCGGGAGAAGTATACAATCCCCTTTATATATATGGAGGGGCCGGGCTTGGAAAAACACACCTGATGCACTCCATCGGACACTTTATCTTAGAGAAAAATCCCGGAATAAAAGTACTGTACGTCACTTCAGAAAACTTTACAAATGAAGTGATCAGCTGCATCAGAAGCGGTGATGCCCTGAAAATGAATAAAATGAGGGATAAGTACAGGACAGTGGACATCCTTATGATTGACGACATCCAGTTTATCATCGGCAAGGAAAGTACACAGGAAGAATTTTTCCATACATTTAATACGCTGCACTCCGCAGGCAAACAGATTATTTTATCCTCAGACAAACCACCGAAAGATATGGAAACACTGGAAGAAAGACTGCGCTCCCGCTTTGAATGGGGACTGATCGCAGATATCCAGCCTCCGGATTATGAGACAAGAATGGCTATCCTCATAAAAAACGCGGAAAATTATAACAAAGAAATCGACAACGAAGTTTTACAATATATTGCGGAAAACGTAAAGTCTAATATCAGAGAGCTGGAGGGTGCCTTAAATAAAATCATGGCTTTCTCTAAATTAAATAAGGTAGATATTAATCTTGAATATGCGGAAGAAGCCCTGAAAGATGTGATTTATCCGAACAAACCGAAGGAAATTACCCCTTCCCTTATTATAGAAGTAGTGGCGGAGCATTTTAATGTCAGTCCTGAAGACATCGCATCCATAAAAAGAACGGCGGATCTTGTTCAGGCAAGACAGATAGTTATGTATTTCAGCAGAGAATTGACAACAAATTCCTTACAGAACATAGCGAAAGCAATCGGCAAAAAAGACCACACTACAGTTTTACACGGTATTAAAACCATTACAAAAGAAATGGAAAACAATGAAGAATTAAAAAATAAGGTAGATATCATCAGAAAAAAAATTATGCCTTAACCATGATTCACATTGCTTTCAACATCCATTGTGAATACTATGTGAATGACAGCATTATGACATTAATGTCATTTATAAAGCAGGAAAATGATTGTTTATAACTTTTGATTTATCATCAGGTTATCCTGAATTATCAACATCATAAAGTTTATTAAAATCCCGATAAATAATGGGATAGATGAGGTTATTCACATATCTACATCTATTATTATGATTACTACGGAATATTTATTAATTTATTAACCTAAGGCAGGGAGCTACATCACCCAAAAGCAGGAAAGGAAGTTATTCACAGATGAAAATCGTATGTACAAAATCTAATTTATTAACCGGCGTACAGACAGTATCAAAAGCTGTCCCAAATAAAACTACCATGTCGATTCTGGAATGTATACTGGTAGATACTACAGATGGTGATATCAGACTGACTGCCAATGATATGGAACTTGGTATTGAAACTGTGATTGAAGGAGAAATTTTGGAAGAAGGCATGATTGCCCTTGACGCTAAAATTTTTCTTGAAATTGTGAGAAAGCTTCCTGATAATGACATAACCATTGAAACAGACCCCTCCTTTAAGACGACGATTACCTGTGAAAAGGCAAAATTTAATATTATAGGAAAATCGGGTGAGGACTTTTCTTACCTTCCCGAAATTGAAAGAAACGATTCTGTTGTTATTTCCCAGTTTACATTAAAGGAAGTGATCAGGCAGACCATTTTTTCCATAGCTGATAATGAAAATAATAAGTTGATGACAGGCGAGCTGTTTGAGATTGCGGATGATATGCTGAAAGTTGTTTCCCTGGACGGACACCGTATTTCCATCAGAAAGATTGCCCTTAAAAATTCTTATGGAAATAAAAAGGTAGTGGTTCCCGGAAAGACATTAAGTGAAATCAGTAAGATTCTGTCCGGGGATATGGATAAGGATGTACATATTTTCTTCACGGATAAACATATTTTATTTGAGTTTAACGATACGGTTGTTGTTTCCCGACTGATTGAGGGAGAGTATTTTAAGATAGACCAGATGCTTTCCAGCGATTATGAGACAAAAATTAAAATGAATAAGAGAGAGCTTCTTGACTGTATCGACAGAGCAACGCTTCTTGTGAAGGAAGGGGATAAGAAGCCTGTTATCATTGATGTAAAAGATATTTCCATGCAGCTTAAGATGAATTCTACCGTGGGAAGCATGGATGAAGACATTGATATCGAAAAAGAGGGAAAGGATTTAAAGATCGGATTCAATCCCAAGTTTCTGATTGACGCGCTCCGCGTGATTGAGGATGAAGAGATTCTGATTTATATGGTAAATCCGAAAGCGCCCTGCTTTATCAAGGATGAAAAAGAGAATTATATTTATATGATTCTTCCGGTGAACTTTATAAACGTCGAATAACAGCGCGAAAAGAAGTTCTAAAGATGTCCCGCCATTGGACGGGACGCCAAGAACTTCTAAGTTTCGCGCAGGAGAATTTCATAAAGCAGGAATTCTCCGCACAGATTTGAGATTCCGAAATACTAAGAACATCATATTAAAATTTGTAATTGTTATATGGGAGAATAAATAGGAAAAATATGGAAACAATAACGATCAGGGATGATTTTATTAAGCTTGGGCAGGCTTTGAAGCTGGCTGGTCTGGTGGAATCGGGTGTGGATGCAAAACTGGAGATTCAGGAAGGCTTTGTAAAAGTAAACGGCGAGGTGGAAGTGCAGCGCGGTAAAAAAATACATTCCGGTGATGTAATCGAATATAACGGACAACAAATTAAGGTAGTAAACGAATGATTATCAAATCGTTGGAATTAGCGGATTTTAGAAATTATGATTCTCTACATATTGATTTCAGTAAGGGAACAAATATTTTATATGGCGACAATGCCCAGGGAAAGACAAATATTTTAGAAGCCATTTTTTTATCCGCCACCACCAAATCCCATAAGGGAAGTAAAGATAAGGATATTGTCAATTTTAACAGAGAAGAAGCGCATATAAGAACTTATCTTGAGAAAGAAGAGGTCGAAATCAGGGTGGATATGCACCTTCGCAAAAGTAAAACGAAGGGAATCGCCATTGACGGCCAGAAAATCAAAAAGGCGGCGGAGCTTCTTGGATTGTTAAATGTGGTATTTTTTTCGCCGGAGGATCTTTCCATTATTAAGAACGGCCCTTCGGAAAGAAGAAGATTTGTAGATATGGAGCTGTGTCAGCTCGATTCATTTTATATCTATAATCTGAATCATTACAATAAGATTGTAAATCAGAGAAACAAATTGTTGAAGGATATGTATTTTAATCCTTCCTTAAAGGAAACTTTGAATATATGGGATTCCCAGCTTGTTTCTTTTGGAAGCAAAATTATAGAAAGGAGAAAACTTTTTACAGAACAGTTAAATGAAATTATTTTTGATATCCATAAGAAATTATCAGGAGACAAGGAAGAACTGATTATCAAATATGAGCCTGATGTTTTCATTGAGGATTATGAAAAATCACTTTCTTCCTGTCAGGACAGGGACATCAAATTAAAACAGACGACAGTCGGGCCACACAGGGATGATTTTTCTTTCATGGTGGGAGATATCGATATCAGAAGATTTGGATCTCAGGGTCAGCAGAGAACGGCAGCGCTTTCCTTAAAACTGTCGGAGATAGAGCTTGTCAAAAAGCTGACAAAGGACAATCCTGTTCTGCTTCTTGACGATGTATTGTCGGAGCTTGACAGCAACAGACAAAATTATCTGTTAAGTACAATTGGTGATATTCAGACGATCATTACCTGTACAGGATTAGATGAATTTGTAAATAACCGGTTTGAAATTGATAGGGTTTTTAAGATAGAAAATGGGAGTGTTGTGGAGTAATTTTAAATATAGGGGGTTCTTGGTTTCAAAACGGAGGGAAAAATGGGAGAAAATTTTGAAGGAGTGGGTAACAATGAGTATGGCGCAGACCAGATTCAGATTTTAGAAGGTCTGGAAGCAGTCAGAAAAAGACCCGGTATGTATATCGGCAGCACTTCTCTGAGAGGACTTCATCATCTCGTTTATGAGATTGTTGATAATTCTGTGGATGAAGCGCTTGCCGGTTTCTGCACGGAAATTTATGTGACTGTTAATCAGGATAATTCCATTACTGTGGAAGATAACGGCCGTGGTATCCCTGTGGGGATTAACCAGAAAGCGGGTATTCCTGCTGTTGAAGTGGTTTTTACGGTTCTTCATGCGGGCGGCAAATTCGGCGGCGGCGGATATAAGGTATCCGGCGGTCTGCATGGCGTGGGCGCTTCTGTGGTAAATGCGCTTTCCGACTGGCTGGAGGTGGATATCTGTCATGAGGGTAACGTATATCATCAGCGTTATGAGAGAGGACATGCCTGCAATAAACTGAAGATTATAGGGGACTGTTCCCCGGAAAAGACAGGCACCAGAGTTCAGTTTAAACCTGACGGAACAATTTTTGAAGATACAATATTTGAGTACGATACCTTAAAAACGAGACTCCGTGAGACGGCTTTTCTGACAAAAGGATTGAAGATTGTCCTGAAAGACGACAGAGGTGGACAGGAACAGAAAAAAACATTCCATTATGAGGGCGGTATCAAGGAATTTGTTACATACCTGAACAGAAGCAAAGAGTTTTTGTATGAGCAGATTATGTATTTTGAAGGTACGAAAAACGGTGTTTACGTGGAGGTTGCACTGCAGCACAACGATTCCTACAACGAGAGCGTTTATACCTTTGTAAATAATATCAACACGCCGGAGGGCGGTACGCATCTGGTCGGTTTCAGAAATGCCCTGACAAAAACCTTTAATGATTACGCAAGAAGTAATAAATTGTTAAAGGAAAGTGAGCCGAATCTTTCCGGCGAGGATATCAGGGAAGGTTTGACAGCGATTATCAGCGTTAAGATTGAGGATCCTCAGTTTGAGGGGCAGACAAAGCAGAAGCTTGGAAATTCTGAGGCGAGAGGCGCTGTGGATAATATTGTAAGTGAACAGCTCACTTACTTTTTAGAGCAGAACCCTTCTGTTGCTAAGGTCATCTGTGAAAAATCCATTTTGGCACAGAGAGCGAGAGAGGCGGCAAGAAAGGCGAGAGATCTGACCCGCCGTAAGACGGCTTTGGAAGGAACCTCTCTTCCCGGAAAGCTGGCAGACTGTTCCGATAAAGATCCGAAAAACTGCGAAATTTATATCGTTGAGGGAGATTCTGCAGGCGGTTCTGCAAAAACGGCGAGAAGCCGTGCGACGCAGGCAATCCTTCCCCTGCGCGGTAAAATTTTAAATGTGGAAAAAGCCCGTCTTGACAAAATATATGCCAATGCGGAAATAAAGGCGATGATAACTGCTTTCGGCACGGGAATCCATGAAGACTTTGATATTTCAAAGCTGCGCTATGACAAAATTATCATTATGACGGATGCGGATGTGGATGGCGCCCATATCGCAACTTTGATGCTGACGTTTATTTACCGTTTTATGCCGGAATTGATCAAACAGGGTCATGTGTATCTGGCAAAGCCGCCTTTATATAAGCTTGAGAAAAACAGACAGGTATGGTATGCCTACAGTGATGATGAGTTGGATACTATCCTGGCTGAGGTGGGACGTGACCAGAATAATAAGATCCAGCGGTATAAAGGATTGGGGGAAATGGATGCGGATCAGCTTTGGGAAACTACCATGGACCCTGAAAGAAGAATCCTTCTGCGCGTAAATATAAATGAGGAGGAGGAGTCCGAGGTGGATCTTACCTTTAATACCCTGATGGGGGATAAGGTAGAGCCTCGCAGAATCTTCATCGAGGAAAATGCGAAATTTGTGAAGAATCTGGATATTTAATCAGAAAGGCATATAGAAATGGACGATAAGATTTTTGATAAGATAGAGGACGTCGATCTTAAGAAAAAGATGGAAGATTCTTATATCGACTACGCTATGAGTGTAATTGCCGCCCGTGCGCTGCCGGATGTAAGGGACGGTCTGAAGCCTGTACAGCGTCGTGTCCTCTATTCCATGATTGAACTGAATAACGGGCCGGATAAGCCTCACAGAAAAAGCGCCCGTATTGTCGGTGATACCATGGGTAAATATCATCCTCACGGCGACAGTTCCATTTACGGCGCGCTGGTAAATATGGCGCAGGACTGGTCCACCAGATATCCTTTGGTGGATGGGCACGGAAATTTCGGTTCCATGGACGGTGACGGCGCTGCGGCAATGCGTTACACGGAAGCACGCTTAAGTAAAATTTCCATGGAGCTTCTGGCTGATATCAACAAAAATACCGTAGATTTTGTGCCGAACTTTGACGATACGGAAAAAGAACCCGTGGTTTTACCGAGCCGGTATCCAAATCTTCTGGTGAATGGCACGACGGGTATTGCGGTAGGTATGGCTACCAATATTCCTCCCCACAATCTGAGGGAAGTCACAAACGCTGTCGTTAAAATCATTGATAACCAGATCGATGGAAGCAGGGAAACAGACATGGAAGAACTGCTTCAGATCGTCAAGGCTCCCGATTTTCCTACCGGCGGCATTATTTTAGGGACAAAAGGCGCAGAGGAAGCTTACCGCACAGGGCGGGGGAAAGTAAGAGTCCGCGCGGTTACTGAAATTGAGACGATGGATAACGGAAAGAGCCGTATTATCGTAACGGAGCTTCCTTATATGGTAAATAAGGCGAATCTGATTTTAAAGATTGCCGATCTGGTGAAATTGAAAAAGGTTGACGGCATCACAGACCTGCGCGATGAGACAAACCGTGAAGGTATGAGAATCGTGATTGAGCTGAGAAAAGACGCCAACGCTAATGTGATTTTAAACCAGCTTTATAAGCATACGCAGCTTCAGGATTCTTTTGGCGTTATCATGCTTGCTCTGGTGAATAACGAGCCAAAGGTGATGAATCTTAAGGATATGCTTACTTATTATCTGGATCACCAGAAGGATGTGGTTACCAGAAGGACGAAATATGATCTGGATAAGGCGGAGGAGAGAGATCATATTTTACAGGGTCTGCTGATTGCCCTGGATCATATTGACGAAGTGATTCAGATTATCAGGAGCAGTCAGACAACCCAGATTGCAAAAGAAAGGCTAATTGAAAGATTCAAACTTTCCGATGTACAGGCACAGGCGATCGTGGACATGCGTCTTCGTGCTCTTACAGGTCTGGAGAGAGAAAAGCTTGAGAACGAGCATAATGAACTGCTTAAAAAGATTGCAGAGTTAAAAGCAATTCTGGCGGATGAAAAACTTCTTCTCGGTGTCATTAAAGGTGAAATGCTTGTTACGGCAGAAAAATACGGGGATGACAGAAGAAGTAAGATCGGATATGATGTTTACGATATCAATATGGAGGATCTGATTCCGAGAGATAATACCGTGATTGCCATGACCAGTCTTGGTTATATCAAACGTATGACGGTGGATAATTTCAAATCCCAGAACCGTGGCGGCAAGGGCATCAAGGGGATGCAGACCATTGAGGAGGATTATATTGAAGACCTTCTTATGACGACGACCCACCATTACCTGATGTTCTTTACGAACTACGGCAGGGTATATCGTCTGAAGGCTTATGAAATACCTGAAGCCGGCCGTACTGCGAGAGGTATTGCGATTGTCAATATACTGCAGTTAAATCCGGGTGAAAAAATTTCCGCCATGATACCCATTAAGGATTATGAGGAGGATAAAAACCTCTTTATGGTAACGAAACGGGGTATCGTGAAAAAGACTTCCATTATGGAATTTTCCAATGTCAGGAAGAATGGTCTGGCAGCGATAAATCTACGGGATGATGATGAATTAATTGAAGTGAAGGCTACTTCTAAGGAGACGGATATCTTCCTTGTCACAAAGCATGGTATGTGTATCCGCTTTAAGGAAACGGACGTAAGGCCTACCGGAAGATCGTCCATGGGCGTTATTGGTATGAATCTGTCCGACAGGGATGAAATAGTGGGTATGCAGTTAGACCATCAGGGTGATTCCCTTCTTATCGTGTCGGAAAATGGTATGGGAAAACGTACTTATCTGAATGAATTTACGGTTCAGAAGCGCGGCGGAAAGGGATTAAAGTGCTACAAGATTACAGAAAAGACAGGCAATGTGGTAGGCGTAAAGGCTGTCAATGACGATCATGAAATCATGATGATCACCACGGAGGGCATTATTATCCAGCTCCGCATGGAAGATATTTCAACCCTTGGCAGAATTACTTCCGGCGTAAAGATGATCAATCTGGACGATAAGGTAAAGGTAGCAAAAATTGCCAAGGTCCGGGAAAAGATCAGCAACGGCGAGGAAGAGTTTGAAAATATCGACGATGCCATGGAAGAAATACCTGAGGAGGAAAAGTATAATATTCTTGAGGATTATGATGATGGCAAAGAGGTAAATCTTCCGAAGGAAGAGGAATAATAATTATTGAAGTTATCATTGTGACCGTTGTATTTTTCAATGCAGACCCGCTTTCGCTTCACAAAAATACAACGGTCACAACATAAAAATACTACAGAAATTCAATGGTATAAAAAATTATGATGGATTACAGAATAGCTGTCATAGGTGATATTCACAGTAATTATGTGGGGCTTGAGAGATGCATTGAACACGCCCTGAAACAAAATCCGAACGAATTTTTATTTCTGGGTGATTATATCAGCGACTGTCCCTATCCTCAGAAAACAATGAAGATTATCTATGAGATGGATCGTGATTATAATTGCCGTTTTATCCGCGGAAACAGGGAAGATTATATGTTAAACCACAGGAAAAATCCGGAGGAACGATGGACTTATTCTTCTGCCAGCGGCAGTCTTCTCTACACCTATGTAAATCTGACAGAAAGGGATTTTCGTTTTTTTGAGAGTCTGGATATCAAAGGTTACTATGAAAAGGCGGGTTATCCGCCTTTTCGGTATTGTCATGGTTCCCTGATACGTTCCAACGAAATACTGGAGCCTGATGGGGAAAATACGGTACGGCTTATGAAAAGTCTGGACGTGGATATGCTGGTGTCCGGGCATGTGCATTTTCAGGAAGAAAAGAAATATGATGATAAAAAAATATTACATCCAGGCGCGGTCGGTGTTTCTTGGTATTTTGAAGGAAGAACGCAGTATATGATGCTTCATGGGACGAAAGCCGGATGGGAGGCAGCGTTTTTTCAACTGGATTATGATGTGGAAAAAATAGTAAGAGAATTTGAAACCTCCGGCTTAAACCAGAAGGCACCGGCATGGTCTAAGATTACGGTACACACACTCCGCACGGGTTCAGATTACAATTTAGCCTGTTTAAAACGGGCAAGTAAGCTGTGCGAGGAGGCGGAAGGGACTGTCACCTGGCCGGATATTCCTGAAAAATACTGGCAGCAGGCATTACAGGAATTTGGCATTGAGGATTAGGCACAGGAAAGTAAATGAAATAAGCAGTAAAAAGGCCTCTGCGTCTGAAAGCGGAGGCCTACGTGTTTGTGAAATCTTATGAATGGGAAATTATTCCTCTTCTTCGTTATTTCGGTTGATGATGATAGATGCAATACCGCAGACAATGCCGAAAATCGGGTAAACAACCCATGCAGTTTCCCACATTTTCCAAAGAAATCCACAGGCAAGAAATATGATCGTTGCTATCATCATAATACAGCCGCAGATTAATCCTGACTTTTTGCTATTTTTATAGGTCTTTGAATTATGGTCATGCATGAGATTGTAATGGTCAATGTTGTATTTGCTGTCCTGTGTGCCCGCATAGACGAACAGCACAACGGCTATGGTTACAAACAGCATAAATACTCCGCCGCTCAGTTCGTCTAAAATTTCACGTATCAGATGGTTGTTGGATACGACTGCGTCCATACCAATGGCAATAATGAGACCGAAAATAATGAGGACAACGCCTGTTGTGATAAATTTGATGAGTTTCTTATGAAAAGCCTCTTTTTCTTCGTCTGTGTAAAAGTTTTCTATGTATGGATACTTTTTTTCAAAATAACTCATTTGCAATCCTGATACAATAAAGATTGCCACCGCGGTAGCCACAAAAAGGAAAAAAATAATACCGCCAAGCGCTTCCATGTCAAATCCCTGTTTTTCAGGCAGGAGTGCAGTTAAAAATATCATAAGAGTGACGCCGCCTAAAATCAGTCCCACACCTGTCATTATTCTCTTACTGAACTGATTCATAAATTCATCGTAATTACATTTGTCTTCCACGTACTGCGTGCTGATATCCTTCTGTACCAGATCGTCCAAAGTACAGTGGAACAGATTGGCAAGCTGTAAAAGCTTATCCATCTCCGGGTAAGTCGTGTCCGATTCCCATTTGGAAACGGACTGTCTGGATACTTCCAATGCCTCCGCTAACTGTTCCTGTGTGATATTATCACGTTTTCTTAAAAATTGTAAGTTCTGTCCTAAGCTCATAGTATCATCTCCTGTTCTTTTTTGTGCCGGCTATAGTCATATTTTAAGATGGCGGGAATGTAAAGACCATCAATTTCATGTTGCTTTTAAATATTTTCATGTAAAGTTGCAGTTGCATCCCCGTAAATACGGTGTTTCTGACAATAGCGGCACAAGGAAAGACCAGACATCATGTAAAGCGCAAAATGTTATACGCTGTTACAAAATTAAACTATTTTTTCAAAATCCTCAATACCATGTTTACACCAGGGACAGATAAAATCGGGCGGAAGCTCTTCTCCTTCATAGACATAGCCGCAGACCGTACAGCGCCATCCCTTGGCTGAGGAAGTTTCCGGCTTCGGTTTTACAAATTCATGGTAGAAGGAATAGGTCATTGCCTTTTCGCCGGAAATTACATCGCAGTCATTTACCGAGCAGATAAAAAGCATATGTGTTCCCAGATCAACGGTATCGGTTACTTTACAGTCAATAAAAGCCGATGTATGCTCTTTAAGATAAGGAAGCTCCTGAGAAGTCAGCGCAAAGGGATAATCGACAAATTTATCCGTTGTTTTTCCACTCTGGAATCCGAAATGCTGGAAAAGAGAAAACGGAGCTGTCTCGGAGAGTACCGAAAGAGAGATCATCTTCGATTTCTGTATGATTTCACAGGTCAGATTTTCTTTATTCACTGCTACCGCAATCTGCAGAGGACTGCTTGTCACCTGCATTACCGTATTTACAATGCAGCCGTTCATCTTTTTGTCAAACTTGGATGACGCCACATAAAGACCGTAGGATAATTGAAACAATGCTTTTGCATTCATAATATCTCTCCTTTTCTGTTTTACTGTCTTTTATTATATGAAAAGACAGATGTATTATTCGTTTTCGTTATCTTTACAGCATTTATTATAGATATGCCATATTTATTTGTAAAGGGCTGGCTGTAAAACAAGTAATAATCCCGGTATATTGCAAGTATTAATGAAAATAAGGGCGCATATTTCATCGAATTTGCAAATGTAAAAAAAAGAGATTAAAATAAAAGATATTGTAACATGAAAACCAAAAACAGTATTTGGGATAATGTAAAAGAAAGTCAGGTAAGAATATGAAATTTGAGAGTGCGGAACAAAAGAGAAACTATATGTTGGAGGAGCCGGTGGAAAAGCTGGTATGCAGACTGGCGATGCCCACCATTTTAAGTATGCTGGTCACTTCATTTTATAATATGGCGGATACTTTTTTTGTAGGCAGGCTTGACACCCAGTCTACGGCGGCGGTGGGAATTGTCTTTTCCCTGATGGCGATTATACAGGCCATAGGGTTTCTGTTCGGACATGGTTCCGGCAATTTTATTTCCCGGAAATTGGGCGCAGGTGAAATTGAAGAGGCGGAAAAAATGTCTGCTGTCGGATTTTTTACTTCTTTTTTGGCCGGCGTAATTATTATGATAATCTGTATGTTTTTTATAGAACCTCTCTCCTATCTGCTCGGTTCTACAGAAACAATTCAGCCTTATACTGTGGCTTATCTGAGGATCATTCTGATCGGCGCACCCGCCATGACGGCTTCTTTGGTATTAAATAATCAGATGCGTTTTCAGGGAAGCGCGTTTTATGCGATGATCGGTATTGTATCAGGCGCGGTTATCAATATCGTATTAGACCCGATTCTTATTTTCTGGTGCGGCATGGGTGTTGCCGGGGCTGCGCTTGCCACGACCATTAGCCAGTATCTGAGCTTCTTTTTTCTGCTGGTTATGATAAGACGGGGCGGTAACATTCAGATCCGTTTTCAGAACTTTAAGCCAAGCCTTCATTTTTACGCAGAAGTGATCCGGGGCGGGATTCCTTCCCTGTTCCGGCAGGGGCTTGCCAGTGTGGCTACGATCTGCCTGAATCACGCGGCGGGTGTGTATGGTGATGCGGCGATTGCCGGAATGTCCATTGTGTCCCGCATTATGATGTTTGCAAATTCCGCATTAATTGGTTTTGGTCAGGGCTTTCAGCCTGTGTGCGGCTTCAATTATGGCGCGAAGCGGTATGAGAGAGTTTTAAAAGCCTTTTATTTCTGTGTGAAGATAGCTTTCGTCTGTCTTTTAGGGCTGGCTGTTGTTGTATATATTTTCGCGCCCCAGCTTGTGACTGTTTTCAGAAAGGATGACCCGGATGTAATCATGGTGGGTACGGCGGCGCTGCGTTATTCCGTGATTGCATTTCCTTTGAGCGCATGGATTGTTATGTGCAATATGATGCTGCAGTCCATTGGAAAGGGATTGAAGGCGTCCATCGTGGCTTCCGCCAGACAGGGTATTTTTTTCCTGCCGCTTATTGCGGTTCTCCCATATTTCTTTGGCCTTACGGGAGTGGAAGTCTGTCAGGCGGTGTCGGATTTCTTTGCATTGACGGTGTCAATTCCGCTTGGGGTGAGTGTGATCCGGGAGATGCGGCGGGAAGAAGATGCCGGTGGTATGTAAGATAAACTTATAGTAATTTATAGGATATATTCTGCGGAATTAAGCGTAAATGAATTGACGTAAGTGTAATTACATGAAATAATATATATGGAGGTGATTTCTATGTTTAAAATAAATCCATACAGACCGGGAGCCGGATTAATGCCGACATATTTAGCCGGGCGTGATGAAGATATAGAAAATGTTACCCAGATGTTTGAAGCACTTACAATGAATATGCCTACGCAGTCAATTATTTTCAGTGGTTTACGGGGTGTTGGTAAAACCGTTTTAATAAACAGTCTTCAAAAAATTGCAGAGGATAAAGATATTTTTTGTAAACATATTGAAGTGGAAGAGAGAAATGATTTTATTTCTCAGATTGCCGCCTGTTCTCAGGCATTTTTAAGAAAGGTAAGCACGAAGGAAAAATTTAAACATTTGATACAAAAACCTCTTGAAGCAATCAAAGCATTAGTTATATCATTTGACCCAAATGACAGTACCTTTTCTTTTTCCATGCAGGAAAAAGAACTTTATAAATCCATCAATTTAACACAGGGTTTGACAGATGTGTTTACAACGGTCGGGGAGACAGCATATAAGGCGGGTATTCCTGTTTGTTTCTTTATTGATGAAATCCAATATATGAAACCGAAAGAGCTTGGTTCCCTGATTTCTGCATTACATCGAACCAATCAACTAGGTTATCCGGTTATGGTAATCGGAGCCGGATTGCCTAAAATATATAAGATGCTGTCAGATGAAAGGTCTTATTCCGAAAGATTATTTTTATATAAAGAAATTAGTTCATTAACAGACGAACAGTCCAGGAATGCGATTGAAATACCCGCACAGAAATTTGGAATTACTTATACAGATGCAGCAATTGATAAAATTATTTCGATTACAAAAGGATATCCTTTTTTCATCCAGCAGATGTGTCAGGTAGTATATAAAAATGCTGTTGAAAAGGAAATAGGATGCAGCTGCGTAGAAAACAGTACGGAAGAGTTTTATAAGCTGCTGGATGTAGGATTTTTTAAAGTCAGGTACGAGAGATGCGCGGACAGTGATAAAAAATTTATATTTGCTATGGTACAGTGCGGAGAATTGCCGTGTACGATTTCCAATGTGGCGAAAAATCTAAATAAGAGTGTAAATTCCGTATCTACCACAAGGGCGCAATTAATCAGCAAAGGGATTATTTATCCGATCAGGTATAGGGAATTAGATTTTACAGTGCCGGAGTTCAGTGGGTATATTGAGAGGTTAGAAGAATATAAACTGTGGTGTGAAAAAAAGGAGTAATGGTTTTATATGGTAAGACTGTTGGTTTGATAGTGTTATTACCAGATATACAAATAAGTTGAAATAAATTATTTTTTAGGATAAAATAAAGTATACTTTATTTTATCCTAAATTTATGTAAAAGGAGAAATAAACTTGGAATATATAGAACGTACTTTAGAACGCAAATTTTTAAATATGAATTCCTTTTTTAAGGCTGTTCTGGTGACAGGCGCAAGACAAGTCGGAAAGACTACTATGTTAAAACATTTAGCCAAAGACCAGAACCGTACTTATGTTTCCATGGACGATATGATGATCAGGACACTGGCAAAATCTGATCCTGTTCTATTTTTTCAGACTTACAGACCGCCAATTATTATAGATGAGATACAGAAAGCGCCGGAGCTGTTTGAGCAGATTAAGATTATGTGTGATGAGAGTGAAGAGCGGGGATTATTTTGGCTGACAGGTTCGCAGCAGTATGGAATGATGAAAAATATCCGGGAAACGCTGGCAGGAAGAATCGGTATTTTAGAGTTGTACAGTCTGTCGAAAAGGGAAGTGGAAAAATATCACTTCGCGGGTGAACTTGATTTTACTTTGTCCTGTCTTTTGGAAAGACAGAAAGTTGTGAAAAAAAATAATATTGTGGATGTATTTGAATATATCTGGCATGGCGGAATGCCGGGTGTTTTGAAAGCGGATGCGGAGCAGAGACAGGAGTATTTTAATTCTTATATAGAAACTTATCTGATGCGGGATGTGTCAGAAGAAGGAGGAATCAAAGATTCTGTGCGTTTCCGCAAGTTTTTAACTGTCTGTGCTGCTCTTACGGCAGAACAGGTTAATTATAAAACATTGGCTGAAGCGGCAGAGATATCTCAGCCTACCGCAAAGGAATGGCTGAGGCTTTTACAGGGTTTAGGTGTGATTTATCTTCTTGCGCCCTATGCAAATAATGAATTAAAGCGCCTCACAAAAACACCAAAACTTTATTTTTGTGATACAGGATTATGTGCTTATTTATCTATGTGGCTGACTAGAGATACATTGATGAACGGAGCGGCCAGCGGTCACTATTTTGAAAATTATGTAGTCATGGAATTAATAAAGAATTTTACTTATGCGCCGTCTAAAGTACAGTTGACTTATTACCGGGACTCCAATGCGAAAGAGATCGATGTTTTTGTGGAAGAAAATGGTGTAATTCATCCGCTGGAAATTAAAAAATCCGCCAATCCGAATAAACGGGAAATAAAAAAATACGAATTACTTGACAGGATAAATTTGAAGCATGGGGACGGCGGTATTATCTGTATGTGTGAACAGGTCATACCGATTGATGAAAAAAATTGTTTTATTCCCTGTAATTTGATTTAGGTATATTGTTTTTGGATTGACGCTAAAGCGCTAAATATCCAAACAAATTAACATGGAAAATAAAGTCGGAAATCTGAAAAAGGGTTTTCGGCTTTATTTTTTTGCCCTAAGATAAAACGGACTCTGAGAAGATTTCAAAACAACATAAGATAAGTGAGGAAAATGAAATTATGGGTGAACGTTTGTATGGTTACATGCGGGTTTCGTCGAGAGAACAGAACGAGGACAGACAGCGGGTCGCACTTTTGAAGATGGGGGTACAGGAGAGACACATTTATATGGATAAGCAGTCTGGCAAGGATTTCGACAGGACACAGTATCAAAGGCTGCTAAAAAAATTGGATAAAAATTCTGTACTGGTTGTCCTATTGAGGAATCCATGGTTTCCGTAGAGCAGCCTTCCATGGCATTCGCTGCTTCGGCGGGGCAGTCCGCCGCTGCGTCTCTGGTTGTGGCGCCTGAGAAGGCAGAGTATACCTATACCGGAAAGCCAATCAAGCCTGTTCTTACCGTAACGGATGAGGCGGCAGGGGACACGGCTCTTGTGCTGAATAAGGATTATACGGTGTCTTACAGCAAGAATAAGGCTGTGGGAGAGGCGCAAATCACGGTAAAGGGAAAAGGAAATTACAGTGGTACATTAAAGATTCCTTTTACAATCAAACCTGTAAATTTGGCAGAGGCAGAAACAGAGGAAACAATTGTCGTCCGGGTAAATGATATCGCTTATACAGGAAAGGCTTTGACGCCCGCTATACAGGTCTATGAGACCGTGGACGGAAGAGACAGGAAGTTGTCTGGGAGCGCTTACACCCTTTCCTACGCCAACAATACGGAGAAGGGAACCGGGACAGTTACCGTCATGGGAAAAGAAAAATCCGGTTACACAGGTACGGTAACGGCGAACTTTAGAATCGTGGACAAAGCAAAGCTGCTCTCAGCATCCGCTATAAAAATAGACGCGATCTCCAGCCAGACATTTACGGGAAGTGCAGTGAAACCTGTTCTGCATATTGTGGATAAGAGCGATAAAAATAAGGAAGTCACGCTCGAGAAGGGCATACACTACGAGGTTGCTCATCGGAACAATGTCAACGCCGGAAAAGCCACGGTTACGGTAAGAGGAGTCGGCAGCTATGCGGGCATCAAGGATGTAACCTTTAAGATTAACAAATGCGCCATCGCGGATAAAAATATGCTGGGCACGGGCCTTACCGAAACCTTGAAGGGAACAGCGGTGAAGCCGATTCCGAAAGTGAAGGTCGGTAAAAACAGCCTGAAAGCAGGGTGCGATTTCACGACGAGCTACCAGCGCAACGGTGTGAAAGGAGAGGCGATGGTTATTATCAAAGGCATTGGGAACTATACGGGTGAATGCCGCAAGACCTTTATTGTACAGTAAGACAGACAGTATAGGATATTTTTTGTGGAATTGTGAGTAGAAGAATTGACGTATGTGTAACTGTATGGAATAATGTGAATGGTATAAAGCAAAGGGAATTAAGATCACCTTTATATAAGTTGTTTGTAACTTATAAATACAAAGAATGGAGGGAAAGAATATGAGACGAAAGATGCAGGCATTATTTCAAAACGGAGACAGGGACACTTTTGCCCATGCAGAATAGCAGGCATATAGGACTCTGCATGGGCGAATAAAACTATATGTTCTGCTGTTTCTGCACTTTATTTATTCAAAAATAAATAAGGAGCGGTAAAGATGAAATATGTAAATGCAGCAGAAATATTGCCGGATCGATTATTAAAGGAGCTTCAAAGATATACGGATGGTGAGGTACTTTATATTCCAAAGGTGTCAGGCAGGAAGGGATGGGGAACCGCCAATGGCTCACGTTTGTTTTATCAGGAGCGAAATGAGGAAATAAAAAGGCTTTATAAAGCCGGGTATTCCATAGATATTTTAGTGGAACGCTATCATCTGGCAGATAGTACGATAAAGAAAATAATATATGGATAATTAAAAGACGTCTGTCCGAAAGGCAGGCGTCTTTTATGGCGATTTTATTTATAAACATTCTTGCCTCTGGCAGTTATATTTCCTGTTTGCTACAATGAGAAATACAAGCAACGACAGGGGGGATTAGAAGTATGAGAAATATCACAACAAAGCAGTTTCAGTTATTATCGGACAGTCAGATGGTATGGGATTTACTGGTGGAAAATTATGCAGAAAACGGAGTAGAGGCTCCATTTTTTGAATACGCACTTACTTCAAGTTGGTTGGATAAACGTTATCTCTATCTGAACAGACTTTGGTTAGACAACGATAAGGCAGTAGGTTTTGTTTTCCACGAACAACCGTGTACAAATGTATATTTTAGTTTGAGTCATGGTTATGAAGCATTGGCGGAGGAAATGATACATTATGCGGAAAAGTACATGCCGGGAAATGAGAGAGAAAAGACATTCTATTTTTGCCCGAAGCAGAAGGCATTGATGGATGCTGCCGGAAAAAAAGGGTACAGGCAAGAATTTATCATTGAGGATTACGTCATTGATTTTGATGTGGCGGAATTAAATTATCCGTTACCGGAGGGTTTTTATTTTGTCGAACCCGATAAAGTGGATCCGGTAAAACATGCGATTTGCTGCTGGAAAGGGTTTGATCATGAAGACAAGGGTCCATTTGAAAATTGGGAGGCAGCAGATCCGGGAACGCCCTGGAATCCGCAAAAAGCATATCAGGGTACCATTAGCAATATTATGGCGCCGCCCCCTCATTCTACATATGAGTATAATGTAATAATTGCAAATGAAAAGGAAGAATACGTTTGTTTTTCGGGAATGTGGTGGGTATCGAAAAATAAACTTGCCTATATGGAGCCGCTTTGTACGATACCTGAATATCGTCATAGAGGTCTGGCGGCAGCAGCGCTTTCTGTGCATTATCGAAGGATGAAGGAACTGGGAGCTGTGTGCATGACTGGCGGCGGAAATGAATTTTATCGCAGAATCGGATGTAATCGTAAAAATCTGACATATGGCTGGAAAAAAAGGTAGGAGAATAAAGTAATGATAAATTTAGAAGAAAGAAACAGGAAGATTATCGATGCGGTTATCAGTAAGGCAAATATTGTATGTCCGGGTTCACTCGCGCTGATTGGAATAACCGGCTCTTTCATGACCGGTGATTTTTATGAAAAGTCAGATTTGGATTTACTTATTCTAATTAATGATGACAAGGGCTGGCAGCTTGGGTGCAGCATGATACAGGATGACCTGCAGGTCGGACATGATATTTACTGTATGAAATGGGAAGATTTGGAGTATGATGCAAAATATGAACATCCCCATATTTCCAAGCTAATGGATGCTAAAATTGTTTATTGTGCAGATGAAAAATATAAAGAAAAACTGGATGTGCTGCGGCATAAAGCGAGAGAAATTATGGAGACACCCTTTTCCGCGGAGGATTATGAGAAGGCAGAAAAAGTATTAAAAGAAGCGGAACATTATTATGCGATGGCAATGATTTCCGATGATAATTCTCAAGTGTCAGAGTGGGCGGGCGGCGTTGTCTATTATGTCGAAAATGCAGTAGCGATGTTAAATAAACAGTATTTTCATTATGGCGTAAAACGTGTATATGAAGAATTAAGTGCCATGAAGAAGCGGCCGGAAAATCTTTGCGGTCTGATTGATCATGTGGTATCAGCAGCTTCTGCAGCATCCGTAAAAGAACATTTAACCACGCTGATGAGGGAAACAATAGCCATGTTTCATCAGGTAAAAGAAACGGTTTCGACATGGAAGAAAGCTGTAACTGCGGATACAATCGGTGGTACTTATGAGGAGATGTATTCAAATTGGCGTAATAAAATATATCTGGCGGCTGCTACAGGAGACAGGCATCTTGCCTTTATGAGCTTAATCAGTGCAAATGCAATGTTCGCTGAAATTTGTAGTGAAGTGGATATAGACAATTATAATATTTTGAACTGCTATGATCCGGAGGATTTGCATAAGACGGCAGACGCGTATGACGATATTTTAAATGAATATCTAAGAGAATACAAAAAGGGCGGCATATCAGAGAAACGATATGCAGATATTGACGCGTTTGTGCATGATTATCAAATGAATCAGCAGAGTGAATAAAATCCTAAATTTTCAGCTATGCCGGGGAGAATGGAGTAAACGGAAGCGGTAAGGATAATTATAAAAACCTCCTGTAATTTAATGAAAATGGTGTCGCAAGCCAAATTCAAAATTACAGGAGGCGGTCCGAATGGACAATAAAAGTTTATCACATGTTAAGTGGCAATATCAAAATAAATTTCTTACTCCACATATTTCTCCGCCCGGTACAGTGAGAAATTAAAGTCCCGGATACCCATATCTTTTGTGCGGTTTTCCATTTTGCAGTAATAGCTTTTCAGCCAGTAAAATTCATAATAAGAATCAACATCATAGTTTCCGTCTTTATCAACGGATGTTTTTTCCAACATATCCTCCACACTGATCAGGTAAGGATTAACGGAAGGGTTAAGAACAGCGGGCGCGGCATCCGCCGAAAGTCTGCTTAGATAATCGTAGTCGGCGCCATATGTCAGATTATAGCGGGCAATGATATAATCCGGGTGGGAAAAGGATAGGACGGTATAGCATATACCTATCACAGCCAGTCCATATAGAAATAAGGGAAACCGCCTGTAAAAAATAAATGCGGTAACGCCTGCCATCAGAAGGAAAATCACAGCCAAAGACCATAGGACAAAAAGCCTTAAAAATGTGAGGGCATAAGTGTCAATGTAAAGGATCATACGCAGGGCGCTGGAAATAATCATGATGAAGGTACAGCCACAGATTGTGGTAAGTATTCCCCGCAAAATCCTGCTCTCATGAAACAGATAGAGACAGATCAGTACGAGCAGGAAGTTAATGATACTGACAGCCAGAAGCTGGAAAAAGCCCTCTCTGGCATAGCTTGCATAAGTGTAATTCTCAGGAAGTTTCCTATTGCCGATGAACAGATACAGGATCTGCACAACGCTGAAAAACAGATAGAGAATGCACAGCAGCGAGGTGAAAACAATGGCGATGACAGGGTCAAAGCGTATCTCCTCCTCCGTTTTCTCCTTCACGTCTTTTCTGCAGAGCGCAGCAAACAGTGCATAGGTGGAAAAGAAAACGACTGTGATGAGAAAAAGAACCTTTATGGTTTCCCATATGTTGAGAGCGTCCATTGTGCGGGAAAGGATGTTTTTAAATATAGCGTCGGCATCTGCCAGTAATAAAGTCATGCAAAACAGCAGAGGAATGGCAATGACTACTCCTATGAAAACAGGGAGAAAATAATTCTTATTTGTACCTTCCTTCTGTTTTTGCGCATCAAAATAAGAAACCATGTCTCCAAAGGGACTGATCAGGCAGCAAAAAAAGGAGCCTATGGTGCAAAAAACAGAAGTGAAATATTTGGGGAAGTTCCATGCTTTATCATTATAAAAGGTGTGCAGCATTAAAATAAAGGAAAGCAGAACAATACCGCATTTGTTCATAAAAAGAATCGGCAGGGAAGCAGTCAGGCAGTTAGACAGACCTAAAAGCGTGATGCCCACGATGTAAAATACGCTGTCTTTTTTGAAGGGAACCCCTAACTTTTTCGTAAAGAAGAAAAAACAGCAAAGGGTTCCTACGACGAAAAAAGGGTAGGTAATTCCGGAAGCGTTTTTATAAAGACAGAATGCGTAAAATGCCGAATAGATCAGGCAGCCGATGCCAAATGCCGGAAACTGCCGCCTCATGCGGCGGGTATATTCGGTTTCCAGATTTTCCGAAATTTTTTCTGTGGATTGTAAATAAGCTGTTGATTCCATAATTTTCACCAAGCCTCAAGCGAAAATGCCTGCACTTTCATTTGAGGCGCAAACACAAAGGGTGAAAGATCTGTGTTTGCATTTTATCCTTTCCTCTTTTTTTCTTTCACCCATTTCTCCATTTCCTGCGCGCTTTATGTTTCCGCCGTTCCATTTTCTCCAGTGTTTTCCTCGTCTGCCACATATTGCAGAAGATCGCCGGGTTGGCAGTCCAGCGCTTTGCAAATTTCATTTAAGGTGGAGAGTCGGATTGCCTTTGCCTTATTATTTTTTAAGATGGACAGATTCGCAAGGGTAATGTCGATTTCACCGGCCAGCTCGGTCAGACCCTTTTTGCGCATTGCCATCATAACATCCAGATTTATGATAATAGCCATGGTAATCTCACTTTCTGCGCGTCGCTTGTTTTTTTGCACTGTGTTAAACTCGAAAGCCCGTGCTGTCGCACTCTCTGTTTGACTTCGTCAAACGCTTTCTCGTTAATGGCGCAAGAAAAACAAATGCCGCTGCGCGTCGCTTGTTTTTCTTTTGCGCTCATTACATTATATGGTCAGGTCATTTTCCAGCTTATAGGTGACTGCTTTGTCGAAAACGCCTGCCAGAACTTTGCTGAACAATCCGGCGATCACAAAGACCAGAATCACAATAAATACTGCCGGGGTAAGATAGAGAAAGAGACGGCATGCCGTAATCACTGCAATGAAAAAGCTATAAGTACTCATTTTCTCCAGACTCACTACATTTTCCCGGATGAAACAGTCGTCATTCAGCACGGAGCGGAACATTTTCCGAAGCTGCTGTAAAATCAATACCGCAAAAATGCCGGAGAGAAAGAAGAGCAGGCAGAGTGAATAATAGTTCTCCGAAAAATAACTGTTGAAGCTGCCGTAAAATCTGATGCTAAGGGGAAGTGTGGCGGTCACGATAATTCCGGCATAAAACATCAGATCCAGCAAAAGCTTGGTGAATTGTGTCAATCTGTCTTTCATAGCAGCACATCCTTTCGTTGCCGTGCATTCTGTATGCGGCGGCCTATTTTTGTGGATTTGTAATCCGATTGGGTTATTTTATGTATTTATAAGTTTAAAATAACATGATAAAAAATGATTGTCAATAAAAATTTATCGAATATCAATAAATTATTATTTTAGAACAATAATAGTAAAAGAGGAAGGGAGTCAGATAAGTAAGTAGCAGGATGGCAGGAAGGCATATAGACAAAAGGCATAAGGTGATATGCAAAAAAAGAATTTGCTATTTTAGTAGGCAGACCTTATGATAATTTTATATCGCATATGATCTGTTTTACAGTCTGAAAGAATTCAGACGCAAATTTATAAAGGAGCGTCATTGCTTCATAATGGAGGATACTATGATATATCGGGATTTTCAGGGAATACGGTTATCCGCGCTAGGTATGGGCGCAATGCGTCTGCCGGTAGTAAACGGAAATGATGCGGAGATTGACAGTGCGGCGACAGAGGAAATGGTTGCCTATGCGATGGAGCAGGGCGTCAATTATTATGACACCGCCTGGGGTTATCACGACGGAAATTCTGAGCTGGTTATGGGAAAGGCGCTGGCGAAATACCCGCGCGACAGTTTTTATCTGGCTACCAAATTTCCGGGATATGATTTGTCCAATATGCCGAAGGTGGAGAAAATTTTCGAGAAGCAGCTTGAAAAATGTGGTGTGGATTACTTTGATTTTTATCTTTTCCACAATGTATGTGAAATGAATATCGACGCTTATCTGGATGAAAAGTACGGTATTTACGATTATCTGATCGGACAGAAGAAAAACGGGCGGATTAAGCATCTCGGATTTTCCGCCCATGGAAATTATGATGTGATGAAGCGGTTTCTGGAGGCGTACGGCAAAGACATGGAATTTTGCCAGATTCAGTTAAATTATCTTGACTGGTCTTTCCAGGACGCGAAGGCAAAAGTGGAATTATTAAATTCCTATCATATTCCGGTCTGGGTGATGGAACCGCTGCGCGGCGGACGGCTGGCGAAACTGCCTGAAAAAGAGACGGCGGTATTAAACGGACTGCGCCCGGATGAGAGGATTCCTGCGTGGGCGTTCCGGTTTTTACAGAGTATTCCCGGCGTAACTCTAGTTCTTTCCGGCATGTCTGATCTGGAGCAGATGAAGGAAAATATTAGGACGTTTGAGACAGAAAAACCGCTCTCAGAAGAAGAAATGGAAACGCTTCTTACCATTGCGGACGGTATGCTCAACGGCACACTGCCCTGTACAGCCTGCCGCTATTGTACGGGCCATTGTCCGAAAGGATTGGATATTCCCATGCTTTTAAACCTTTACAATGAACACAGCTTTACGGGCGGGGGATTCCTTGCGCCGATGGCATTGATGGCTGTACCGCAGGAGAAGCAGCCCTCCGCCTGTGTGGGATGCCATAGCTGTGAAAAAGTCTGCCCGCAGCAGATTAAAATATCCGAGGCTATGGCAGATTTCAATAGGAAACTGAAGGGATAGGCGCAGAAAAGGAAAGCGGAGGAAAATATATGAAAGTTTTATTTATTGGCGGTACGGGTACGATCAGTACAGCGATTGTAAAGCAGTTGGCAGAGACGCCTTCATGGGAAGTCTGGCTCTTAAACCGCGGTAACAGAAAGGGCGCCATGCCAGAAAATGTGCACCAGATCATTGCGGATATCCGTGATGAAAAAGCAGTTGCGGAACAGATTGCGGATCTTTCCTTTGATGTGGTCTGTGAATTTATCGGTTTCCATGTGGAGGATGTGGAGAGGGATTACCGCTTATTCCGGGGTAAAACGAAACAGTATATTTACACCAGCTCCGCCTCGGCCTACCACAAACCGGCAGCCGGTTATGTGGTGAATGAGGGGACGACCCTTGCAAATCCCCACTGGCAGTATTCCAGAGATAAAATTGCCTGCGAGGAGTTCCTTATGAAAAAATACCGGGAGGAAGGTTTTCCCGTCACCATCGTACGTCCCAGCCATACTTATGACGAACGGCATATTCCTCTTGGCGTTCACGGAAAGAACGGATTCTGGCAGGTTATTAAGCGCATGATGGAAGAAAAACCGGTTATCATTCAGGGAGACGGCACTTCCCTTTGGACACTTACCTTTAACACGGATTTTGCCGTAGGCTATATCAGCCTGATGGGAAACCGCCATGCCATCGGCGAGGCTTTCCAGATTACGGGGGATGAGACGCTCACATGGAATCAGATTTACGCAACGATCGCGGATGCGCTTGATGTGGAGCTGAAACCGTATTATGTGGCTTCCGAGTATCTGGCAGCGGTGGGAGATAAATATGGATATGATTTTGAAGGAAGCCTGATCGGAGATAAGTCGGTTTCCGTTGTCTTTGACAACAGCAAGCTTAAAAGGCTGGCTCCTGATATGCGGACACAGGTCCGGTTTGATCAGGGAGTCAGGATTGCCCTTGATTATATCTTATCCCATCCTGAGGAATGCCAGAAGGAAGATCCTGAGTTTGACGATTGGTGTGACCGCGTGATTGCGGCGGTGGAGAAATCAAAGACAGAGATTTAGGGTGAAAAGAGTTATATAAAAACGGGAAGATCTGTTCATGCGGATCCTCCCGTTTTCTTTATTCTGAGTAATGAAATTATGTCCTAAAGTCTTACATCCACGGGATGATAGCCGTAAGATGCCTGTTCCTCCAAAACGCCGGCATCAGGTGTGTCGGAAACGTTTTCATCCGATTTTCCACCGTCCTTCTCTTCACCGGATACGCTTTTTTCTTCTTTTTCCTTGTCCTCTGCACGGTTTGCCGTATTTTCTTTTTCGGAAGCATTTTTAAGTTCTTCACTTGCCTGTGCCAGTGAAGCGAGCTGGGATGAGGTGGCTTTCTGTGCCGCTTCCTTTGCGTCAGCCAGTTCCGCTTCCTTCAGCTCTACATTGCTGCTGCCGTTTCTGCCGCCGTCCAGTTTAATTTCCATCTCCAGTACGTTGGCTCTGCCATTCATCTTTTGGGCTGTGCTTCCCTGTGCATTTGCCTGTTTGACGGAAACGTCCGCAGAAATCAAGGCAGTCATACTGTCTGAGGACATACCTACGCCCGGATTGCCGTTCGGGTTTTCCTTTTTGGTTCCCATCAGGTCATCGAAAGAGGATTTGTCTTTTTTCTTTTCCCTCTCTTCCCGCCTTGCTTCGATCTGGTGCTGGCGCAGCTGCACCTGCAGCTCGCTGATCTGCTTCTGGATTTCCTGCCGCTTCTTCATCTTGGTGTCTGCAGGCATGTCTGCATTTGCAGATATTTCCTTTAAATCATTTTGCAGCTTTTCAATCTGCTGCTGCAGATTTTTGCTTTCCGCATCCATCTGTCCGCTTTTGCCTGCCGTCATTCCTGCTGTGTTTTGGGACGCTCCGGCTCCGCCTATTCCGCTTATGTTCATAATTTCTCCTTTCCCGCGCCCATTTTACATCGCTCGTGTTACCAGGATAATAGATGAGACATTTCTGTCAGGTGCGCGTAGACATAAATCTATATGTCATCTTGTTCATTCTGCAATTTATTTCGTCGGTTCGGCTGCACTTGTAAAGGGAAAATGTTGTGGAATACCTTTTCTTGGTTGTGAAGATGTGAAAACAGCTGTTCCGGTACGGGAACCGATACGCAGCAGTTCGATATTCGTCTCACTGCTATATAGTCTGCAGCATCACCCGCAGTACGCAGCGGTCCTCCTGTTCATAAATCTCTTTTCCGATCGCGACGTCACCCAGATATTTGTGCGCTGCGTGGCGGATGGAGCTTAAACCGAAACCGTGCCCTTCATCTTCTTTTGTGGTGACAGGCAGTCCACCCTGTTCGTCCGTTTTCAACTCTCCCGTATAGCTGTTGGCAATTTCAATCACATACATATTTTTCATACGGTAGGAATAAAGGGAAATATGGGGTGTAGGGGAACATTCCCGCTCAATGGCTTCAATGGCGTTGGAAAGACCGTTGTTTAAAATAATGCTGATATCAAAAGCATTGATTCCGCTGCCATTCGGATAGTGAAAGTCACAGGAAAAAGTAATTCCTTTTTCGTCCATTTCCTTTTTTCGGTCGGAGAGAATCACATCTGTCACGGGATTACCGCTTATGATCTCTGAGGAGGCGTTCTGTATCTCTTCCTGCAGAGACGTTGTATATGCTTCTGCCGCTTCGGATTCCCCCTGTGTATAGAGATGCTGGAGGGTCATCAGATGATTGCCCATGTCGTGGCGGAGGCGGCGTATGTCCCTGTAAAGGCGTTCCGTTTCTGAAATATGTGATTCCAGATCCTGTATCTGTCTGGAAAAAATATCCCTCTGTCTGTCCTCCTCCTGTTTCGTTTTCCACTGGCGGAACACGTAAGTGGTTACCACAATCACGGCAAAGGAAAGCAGCGTAAACAGCGACAGGATAAAGTCATGGCTTCCGAAAAGATCATACACGCTTTTTCCCGCATCCCGCTCATAAATATAACTGTAGTAGCGGATCACCCCGTAGGAAACCGCCCCTGAGAGGGAAGGCATGGAGAGCAGTAATAATTCTTTGCCGTCCATGTGCTCACGTCCCCGTCCGTAAGACCACAAAACACATTTGATCGCGCCAGACAAAAACAAAAAACTCAAAAGACCATATCCCAGAAAGGTAGTAAAGATGAACCACAGTAACCAGAATATTTCACTTGTTGTTGTCGATCTAAAAAAAGGGGTAGCGAATCCAATCACTTCATTGCAGAGGTAAATCACAATGCGGTATGACTGCCACCGCAGACAGAAAAAAGTAATACCGAGAAAAAACTTTTGGGCAATGTACTTTTTGTCTGTCAGATACATTGAAAAAAATAATATCATTGCGCCAAAGGTATAAGCCAGCATGGGGTTGATGTACCAAGGCATAAAATCTAGGAAAATCATAGACACCGCGTAAACGCCGCCGGTCAGCCATGCTTTTTTTCTGCGGTCCAGAAATGGTCTTGCCAGAATCACACAGCAGTAGCCGTCTATCAGATGATGGCAGATGGTGTCTATCACAGAAAATATTTCGTAATATAAGTCTAAGTTGTTCATTTATCTGCTCCTCTGCCGGTTGATATATTGCATATACTGCCGTACAAATCCGGCAAACTGCTTTTTGGACACGGGAACAACGTCCTTTTCCAGCCAGACTGCACTGGCATTGTATTTTTCCACATATTTCAGATTCACCAGATAAGCCCGGTGTGTGCGGTAAAAATCGGCCCCCGTCTGCTCGGAAAGATCCGTCAGCTTTCCGTAATATTCGATGTCGCCGTTTGTGGTGTGCAGTATAATCTTTCGGTTAAAAACTTCTGCATAAATAATATCTGCAAGCAGTACCTTTGTGGAGAGGCCGCCCCGTTTGACCAGAATTGCCCGGGGCGCGGTCTGTTCATCTGTTTTTGGTCTTTCCTTTGTAGGTCCTGTTTCCAAAGGATATTCATCCTGTGTCTGACGATACAGTTCTGCGGCATCCGTCTGTCTTTCATATTGTTGTAGAGCGTTGTCAAGCACTTCCCACAGTTTTTCTTCGTCAAAGGGTTTCACCAGATAATGAAAGGCGTTTACGTCGAAGGCTTCGTAGACATATTCCGGCAATGCCGTCACAAATATCAGGATCATATCCCGGTTTCTATGACGCAGCTCCCGGGCCGTCTGCATTCCGTTTTTTCCGGGCATCTGGATATCAAGAAAAAGAATGTCCGGGATCATTTCCGCAGGCAGGGCAAGTATTTCTTCTCCCGATTCAAAACCGCTGATTTGGCAGATAAACTTGAAATTTTTACAATGATTTTCTATTTTATGCCGCAGCGTTTCACACAGGGTTCGTTCGTCGTCGCATATTGCTATTTTTACTGTTTTCATTTGATTTTCCCCATTTGTTATAAGTTAAGTATACATGATAATCTGTAAAATGCCCCTTATTTTCTAAAAAAATGTTGTGAATGACCGAATTTCTGGTATTAACAAAATGGAGACAGGGGTTGCCAACTTAGATTTCCAGCGCAGATTCTGCATTTCGGATTTATCAGTGTATTTTCACACATTTCCTGAAATATATGTTACACTGAATCTGTAATGCTAACGCGCCTCCTATAAGCAGGCGAAAGTTTATAATCGGTGTAAAGGGTGAAGGTAATGGGCGACATGGATAACGGAAAAGTAGTTTTAAAGAAAATAGTGATTGCTGATACAGAAGAGACGGACAGGACGGTGCCGGAAAAAGCGGCTGAGCCGGTCCTTTCGGAAGATATTAAAATGCTGGTCACAAGCATGATCCACAAGGATGGAAAGGCTTTCGCAAGGGTCTCTTTTCTGCGTGACAACGACTGGGCGGAAGGGATTGTGCCGGGCGGCCGGATCGAGAAGGCGGATGGTTTCAGTGAAGAAGAGACTGCAAGGCTGGAAGCATATCTTACAGAGGAGCAGGAAATGATTTTGCAGCAGGCGAAGGGGGTTAATCCCATAAGAAACTTATTTCGTTAATGCCTGGGCGGACTGTCATTTATCTGCTAATTACAAACGGGTATGATTTATCAGAAAAATACGGTCTGAGTGAATGGAGGGAGGTACATATGATACTCGGGGATTTTTCGGAATGGACGGTACAGAATCTGCTAATTCGGATTGTGACATCCATGATACTCGGCGGCATTATCGGTTTAGACCGCGGGATGAAGCACCGGGGTGCGGGCACAAAGACAATGACGGTGGTCTGTCTTGGGGCTACGCTCGTAATGCTGACGGAACAGTATATTCAGATTCATTTTCCGGGACTTGCCAATATGAACCGTCTGGCGGCACAGGTAATAAGCGGCGTCGGTTTTCTGGGGGTAGGGACGATTATCATATCCAATCACCGGGTAAGGGGGCTGACGACGGCGGCGACTCTCTGGGCCAGTGCAACCATTGGACTGGCTGTAGGGATCGGTTTTGTGGAGGGCGGTGTGTTAATTACCCTTGTCATGCTGTTGTCCCTGCATGTGCTTCCCTTTGTGGAGCGCTTCGCCACCAGAAATTCCCGATACTGTAATGTGATTATTGATCTGGAGGAAAGCCGGTATCTGCACGTGATTATTCAGGATTTGAAAGCGGCTGATATTTCCGTGGATTCCATGGAAATCAGCACCTCCAAAATCGGGGACAGCGTGTCGGCCTATCTGATTTTGCATACAAAGAGAGCCATAGAAAAGACGGAAATCTACGAAATCATTACGAGGTCTGATAAGGTGGAATCGGTAGATTTCCTGTAATTTACTTACTGGATCAGCAGACCAACTGGGCAGTGGTCGGAGCCCATCACTTCACTGTATATGAAAGCGTCCTGTAGTCTGTCCTTTAAGGAGGCGGAGGTGAGGAAGTAGTCGATACGCCACCCCGCGTTTTTGGCGCGCGCGCTGAAGCGGTAAGACCACCAGGAATAAACGCCTTCCAGATCGGGATAAAAATGGCGGAAGGTGTCTACGAATCCTGCTTCGACCAGAGCCGTGAATTTTTCCCGCTCCTCATCCGTAAATCCGGCGTTTTTTCGGTTGGATTTGGGATTCTTTAAATCGATTTCTTTGTGTGCCACATTCAGGTCGCCGCAGAAAATGACAGGCTTGGTCTCCTCCAGTTTTTTCAAATAAGCAAGAAAATCATCCTCCCATTTCATACGGTAATCCAGACGCGCCAGCTCGTTTTGGGAGTTGGGCGTGTAGACCGTGACAAAATAAAAGTCGGGATATTCCAGCGTGATTACACGGCCTTCGTGGTCGTGTTCCTCGATGCCGATTCCATAAGTGACCTGTAATGCTTCTTCTTTGGAAAAGATGGCGGTGCCGGAGTATCCTTTCTTTTCGGCGTAATTCCAGTATTGATAGAAACCGGGCAGTTCGAGGTCAATCTGTCCCGCCTGCAGCTTGGTTTCCTGTAAGCAGAAAATGTCCGCGTCCGTTTCCTTGAAAAAGTCTAAAAAGCCTTTGCCGATGCAGGCTCTGAGTCCGTTCACGTTCCATGAAATGAATTTCATAATCGGTTATTCTCCTTTCTCGAAATTAATCAAAAAATTTCCCCTGAAAAAAATTTTTATTACCTAACGGTTTTGCTGTAAGTCTAAATAAAACACATCCGTCCGGGCACATAATCACTTTACTATATTTACTATCGCCACCTATATTTTTCAAGTCACCGCCGCTTCTGACAGCTTCCATGATCGGATACATCATCATCATTACTTTGGAACATATACCCTGTCCCTGCAAATTTACAGGACATCCATAGGCGCATGTATATTTATCGCCGATTTCCTCCCCGTTTCGGCAAAATCTGCTTGTCTCTTCATTATCCTTATTAAACCCTATTACTTCAATTTCCCATGCGTATTCCTCATCATACCACTTCTTCATGATAATTTTTCTCCTTTTAATCTGTCAACCAGTATTTTGCACCATCCTTGGTACGTTCCATAAATCCGTACATGATCAAATAGCGTCTAAGAGTCATGTAATCTTCAAATATCGGTTTTAATATCTGATTTATTTCCTTTTCACTGTATATTTTACCTTCTTCAAATTGCTCTGCTATTTTAGTGAGAATAACCACTTTATTCTTTTCTTTTGGCGAAAATGTTTTTAAAACAGGAGGGTTTAAACTACTAAAAAAATTTTCCAGTATATGCTGTCTTTCCTGCTCGGTTACCAAATAGCGGTCGTCAACATAGCGAGCGTGGCTGTGAATAGGGATCATTGCATGTTCGGAAACCTCTTTTGACCCCAATGATTGTTCATATATCGCTAAGTAATATTTTGCCTGCTTTGCTTTTTCACGAAATGTAAAACGATGACGCCGAACAGTTGCTTCTGAAATTCCCAATTTCTTTGCCATTTCTTTATCGGATAAACCGGAAGCAAAAAGTAAGATTAAATCTTTCTGATTCTGTGTCAGAGTATTGTATTTCGTGTCGGCGGAAATTAATTGTGATAAATTACCGCCATGTTCTGTTTCAATATGTTTTGAGACAGCATGTTCGGCCGTATAGAAACTATTATCGACTGCATAAATTTGTCCCGATTCAAAATTTTGTGAACAATAATTGCAAATATAAGTATCGTGTTCTTTATCATATCTATATCCCTTTTTCAATTCATCTAATGTAATTTTATTATAGTCCATACCGCACCTAATGTTTACTAATATTATAAACATATTATATCATCGTTTATTAATATTGTAAATATAATATGTGTTTTAATCAGGATAAACTGTAACAGGGTTGAGAATTTTCATATGTAAAAGTGAATTTTCACTCCTAAATATTGAAAAAAGTGAAAATTTAGGTATAGTAATGATCAGGAAGTAAATATAGGTGAAAAGATGAAAATATTACTTACAGCGATCAATGCAAAATATATCCACTCCAATCTGGCGATCTATTCCCTCAAAGCTTTTGCCGGGGAATACGGCAGAAAGATTGAGCTGGCAGAATATACGATCAACAATCAAAAGGACTATATTCTTGAAGATATCTATAAGCGCAGGGCTGACGTAGTGTGTTTCTCCTGCTATATCTGGAATTTGACCTATGTGGAGGAAATAGCGCGGGAATATCATAAACTGTTCTCTGAGACGCCTATCTGGGTCGGCGGACCGGAAGTATCCTACAATGTAAAGGATTTTTTGGCAAAACATCCGTATATCACCGGCGTTATGATCGGGGAGGGAGAAGCTACTTTCCGGGAATTGTGCGGGCATTACAGCGAATGCAGAGATTTGGAAAACTTAACGGACATAGACGGACTGGCATACCGGGCAGAGAGTGGAGCGATCGTCATCACAAAGAACAGGGAACCCATAGATATGAACAGTATTCCTTTCTGCTATGACGCGATGGCGGATTTTTCGAATCGAATCATATATTATGAAAGCAGCAGAGGCTGCCCCTTTTCCTGTTCCTATTGTTTATCTTCCGTGGATAAGTCACTTCGTTTTCGGAATCTTGATTTTGTGAAGAGGGAGCTGCTGTTCTTTATAGAACATAAGGTGCCACAGGTAAAGTTTGTGGACCGGACTTTTAACTGTAATCATCAGCATGCGCTGGAAATCTGGCGTTTTATCAAGGAAAAGGATCAGGGTATTACCAACTTTCACTTTGAGATTTCCGCGGATCTCATGAATCAGGAGGAGCTGGAACTGATCTTGGATATGCGTCCCGGGCTGATTCAGTTGGAAATAGGAGTGCAGACTACCAACGAAGTGACAATCAGGGAAATTCATCGCAGCATGAAGCTTGACCGAATAAAAGAGGTGGTCACGGCCATTAAGCGTGGCGGAAATATTCACCAGCATCTGGATTTGATAGCGGGATTACCCTTTGAAGGGTATGAAAGTTTCAGAAATTCCTTTGACGAGATATTTGCGCTTTGGGCAAATCAATTACAGCTTGGATTTTTGAAAGTATTGAAAGGTTCCTATCTGTATGACCATGCAAAAGAGTATGGCATTGTGTATCACATGAATCCTCCTTATGAGGTAATGTCCACAAACTGGCTGACTTATGAGGAGCTTCTTTTGATCAAACGTGTTGAGGAAATGGTGGAAGTGTATTACAACAGCGGTCAGTTTGAGGTCACGATGAAGCTGATCGATGCGATGGCGGCAAGCGCTTTTGACTTTTTCAGGCAACTGGGGCTTTATTATGAAAAAAAGGGGTATCTGGCAATGAATCACTCCCGCATCCGCAGATGTGAAATCCTGTTGGCATTTCTGGAGGAAGGGGAGAGAAGCTGGTTAAAGGATGGAAGGGAAAAGCCTGAACCGAAAATGCTGCGGGAAGCGCTGACTTTTGACCTGTATTATCGGGAAAACTGCACAACCAGACCTTCGTGGGCGGCGGATATGAACACATTTAAGGATGTTACCCGCAAATACTGTCGGAATGGAAAGATGTCCCACATAGAGCCTTTTCATTATCTTTTTCCCGGAAAAGACCAATGGGGAATTCGGTCTGTGCCCAGGCGAAAGGAAAAGCCTGTATGGGTGTTGTTTCACTATGACGAGAGAGATCCACTGGATCATCAGGCAAGGACAGAATATATCACTGTCTGAAATAATTATTATTTCGTTTTTAATTATTATAATATTTCAAAATTTCTGTCTTCACAATTTCATCCGACAAAGCGCGCATACCCTCCAGCTGTTCCTCATAATTGTCAGGAGTCAGTCTGCCCTCCCCTTTGGCCAGCTTATCATATACCCAATAATTGATATCCTTCGAGAAATGAATCATATCCATGTAAAGATCCAAATTCGTAATGATCTCTTTTGCGTCCTGATAATAATATATTTCTACGTTTCTGTAGTTGAGCAGCGCTTTAACTGCCTGTTTTTCATTGTAAATCACCGAGTCCAGTTCGCCTGTCCGATAGGCATTATCCCACCAGAGCATAGAGTAAGGCGAAAAGAAAAATTTAAAGGTAGTCTCCGGGTGCGACTCCACCATAGATGTGAGAAGGGCAATATTTTTTTTAAGTGCCTCTTTATTTACGTTTTCCGCCTGCATTTTGGCGACAGAAGGTTTTCGGGCGTACATACCCGTGGCCATATCCGCGCCGAAATATTTCCACTGTGCCCAGTTATAGGAATCACCCTCGTCATAGTCCCCGATAAAGGAGAAAGCCAGCATATAGGGCAGTTTTTCCATCAGTACGTCCTTATTCAGAACATACTGATAATCGTTGAAATGGTTTTTGTCGTAGAGATACATCGGGCAGCCCGTGGAGACAAAGGTAGGCTCGTCGCTGGCGGATAAGGAGGAGGGATCTATGTTATAGAAGACATAGTCCAGCTTGTGGTTCTCGTAAGCAATGTCCAGCAGTACTTTCAGATCCGCGGTAGCGCCGTAGGAACGGATTGCCTTGATTGTCTGACAGTCAAAGCCCTGATCGAACCAGCTATTGTTATAATTTTCACAGACGGAGGATCCCACAATTAACGCATTGTAATCAAAGTTGCGCAGGGTTCCCACGCACTGGTATTCCTTGTCAGTCAGCACCGCCTTTAAGCCGGGTAAGGGTTTGTGGTACTGGTAAAAAGGGTCAAAAAGCACGACTGCACCGATTACGGCAGCGAGGAGAATAAGCATCCTTATAAAAAAAGATTTGATAAATTCTTTTTCTGAAATCATGGTTTTGCCTTTCTTTTGGAAAGTTCTTAGCGAGCAGGCTCTCATGGGTGTTTTTATTTATTCTGATCGTGCAATTCATAATTTGCTGCGCAAATTATTCATTTTCGGGCGTCCGCCCTATACAAATGATAAAGAAATGTCCTTTGTGAGCGAGCTCCCACGGACCTTTCTTTATCATTTGTGCACGATCGGACTGAACTAAAAATTAAAATACAAAAATGTACTTACCTGTGACAGGGAAATAATGCACCATACAAGCAGAATACAAATGTACCAGCATCTTTTAGAGGTCAGTTCGTTATAGGTTGCGCGCTCGTAGGCATTTTTGTGGAAAATGAGATAAAATGCCAGAACAAACAGGGCCAGCATAACAAACAGGTACAGATAATTAACCGCGGCCGGAGCCGCCAGTTCTAGCGCCTGCCTGAGTACATATATTTCCGAAATGTCGAGCTGTGCGGCAATCTCAAAAAGTTTACCGCGCCAATGCACGGACAGAAGATTTTTAAAAAGCTGCCCTGCCGCCAGCATACTGCTGCTTCTGAAAAAGAAGAGAGACAGATTAAAAAGCGTAAAGGTAATGACCCAGCCAAGGGGCGCGGGGATATGAAAACGGGAAGGGCGTTTTTCCTCCCGGCCCCGAATGCCTACAATGCCCAGATTGTCCAACATCACCAGCAGTCCCTGCATAGCGCCCCATGCCACATAAGTCCAGGCAGCCCCGTGCCAGAGACCGCTCAGTAAAAAGACGATGAAGGTATTGAAAAGCATACGCGCCCGTCCTCTCCGGCTGCCTCCCAGCGGAATATATACATAGGTGATAAAGAACCGTGATAATGTGATGTGCCACCGCTGCCAAAATTCCTTGATACTACAGGAGCGGTAGGGCGAATCAAAATTTAAGGGCAGTTCCACATGGAACATTCTGCCAAGACCGATCGCCATATCGGAATAACCGCTGAAATCAAAGTACAGTTCAAAACTGTAAGCAAGAATCACAAAAACGGTGGATACCGCGTCCAGTGAGAAGGTCTGGGCAAAACCGAAGTTTGCCATCAGGCCGAAAGTGTCCGCCAGCAGTACCTTTTTGGCAAGTCCCAGAATAAACAGATAAATGCCTCTGGCAAAAGAGGTGATATCGAATCGCCGTCTCGCCGGATCTTCAAACTGGGGAATAATTTCACTGTGCAGCACAATAGGGCCTGCGATCAACTGCGGAAAAAAAGTTACGAAGGCCAGATAATTTACAAAATCGTAGTGTTGACATCTGCCCAGCGCCCGGTCAATGATGAAGGACATCTGCTGAAAGGTAAAAAAGCTGATACCCAAAGGCAGCAGGATATGTTTTAAATTAAAATCTGCATGGAAGGCCAGATTAATATTTTCAATAAAGAAATCATAATATTTGAAATAAAATAAAATGCCAAGATTCAGGATAAGCCCTGCCAGAAGGCCAATTTTACCGAAGACAGATAGAGGTGCCTTGTCTGTCGCCGCGTTTTTCGGCATTTCGCTGTTGGTGCCGCACGCGGAATTGCATCCTGCGGCATTTGAAACTGTGGGGGGACATTCTGTCTGTACCCGGGTCAAAGCCCAGCTCAACAGATAGTTCAGCCCGATACTGCAGAGGATAATGGCCAGATAACGTACATTAAAATAGGCGTAAAACCACAGGGACATGGCGGACAGAAAAAGGCTTGCCAGCTTATACCGTCCGAGGCTGTTAAGGCCATACCATCCAATCAGTGCAATGGGCAGGAATATGAAGATAAAGATATAGGAATTAAACAGCATAAATTTCCAAAATCCCTCTCTGAAAATACATAATTTTGTAAATACAGGTAAAAGATAATAGTGCAAAGCAAGGTAGTTTCTGTTTCTGCTTTAGTATAGCAAATCCAGCTAAGGCTTACAAGTCAGGGCTTTGTTATTGCCCAGGAAAAGGAGAACGGAGTAGATGAAAAATAGTATGCGTAAAATAATGATAATCATGATAATTGGCAGTCTTTTTCTTTTGAGCGGCTGTGGTGAGGACAATATGTCGGAGGATGAGCTGGTAGACGGCCGCGAAACTGTCAGGGAACAGGACGTGGAAGATGTGGAAGCCGGAAATTTTCCGCTTATTTGGGAGAGCACGGGCCAGAAAGAACGGCAGTTTTATACATTGGTTGAATTGGAAGGGGAAGTAAAAGAGCTTCTCGGGGATAATTACTGGCCTGAAGTCAATTTGTCTGCGGCGGAGCTGCAAAAACTGACGGGAATCACGGAAGATATGTACGTAGATTTTCTGGCGGAGAGACAGATTCTTGACGCGCACATAGACACCATGATTATCATTCACGCGAAGGAGGATTATGTGGGGGCTGTCGAGCAGGCTATTGAGACTTACCGAAGCGGCCTGATAGAGCAGAACAGAAATTATCCGCAAAATTTGAGCAAAGCCCGCGCTTCGCGGATCGAGACGATTGACGATTATATCTGCTTCGTCCAGCTGGGGGCGGACACCACCGCACTGGCGGACCGGGGCAATGAGGCGGTGATGGCGCACTGTCTGGAGGAAAACGAAAAGGCGCTGTATGTGCTGGAGCAGGCGATTTTGCAGTAATCTGCCGAATTTACAGATCCTATTTCTTAAATTATTATTGGTATTACAGCTGTTTCAACAAACCGCCTAAACGGCGGATGCCCTCATCAATCGTTTCGCAGTCGGCATTGGTATAGTTCAGTCGCATTGTGTTCGCGTTTTCTATGTCGATGTAGAACGGGTCGCCGGGCACAAAAGCGACCTTTCTCTCAAGCGCTTTTGGAAACAGTTTCATTGCACTGACACCTTCCGGCAATGTTACCCACAGGAACATACCGCCATGGGGAGTTGTGTATTTTACCGTGTCCGGAAAGTATGCATCCATGGCGTTTGTCATGGCCTGCGCCTGCTTCTGGTACAGCGCCTTAATTTTGGCAATATGTGTATCCAGATCGTTATTCGTCAAATAGTCCCAGAGCAGATACTGGGAAAAGATATTTGTGTGAAGGTCACTGGCTTCTTTTGCAATAGAAATATATCTCAGAAGTTCTGTATTTTCCGAAATAATAAAGCCTGTTCGCATACCGGGTGTGACTGTTTTTGAGAACGAGCCAAGAAGGATGCTGTCAGGCAGTCTGCCCGCGCCGATATAGGGCAAATGCTCACCGTCAAACCGCAGTTCACCATAGGGATCATCCTCGATCAGAACAATGTCCCTGTTTTTGAGAATCTCGTAAATCCGGTTCCGATTTTCTGCAGAATACGTCAGTCCCGTTGGATTCTGAAACTCCGGGATTGTATAGATAAACTTAACATGATGCTGCAGGGCCTCCTCAAGCTGTTCCAGATTTAAACCGTCCTCTGTCAGCTCGACAGGATAAAATACAGGCTGGTTCAATGAAAATGCCTGAATTGCCGCAAGATAAGTCGGTTTCTCCACAATGATACCATCATCTTTGTCCAGCAGAACCTTTGCAATCAAATCAAGCGCCTGCTGGGAGCCGGTGGTGATAATAATGTTGTCAATCGTGAGATGCAGTCCGAATTTACGGTTATATCGGTCAGCAATATATTGGCGCAGCTCCGGCAATCCGGCGGTGATAGAATATTGAAACACACTGCTGCCATAATTTTTCACAATCCGCTCCATCGATACCAGCAAATCTTCCTGCGGGAAAGAAATTGGATTTGGCAATCCGCCCGCAAAAGAAATGACACCGGGATCAGAAGCCGCTTTTAGGATACTTCTGACAAAAGACGGCGGCGTTAGTTTAATACCATCTGACAATAAATGTTCCATGCTCATCATTTCATCCCCCGTTTCGCTTTTCGTACTATTATAAATCCTGTAACCGAAAACTGGCAAGTTACAAAGTCCTTTTATGTTAAACATAAATTGACTTTTGCACTACATTTAATTATTATATGTTGTATGAAGGTAAACAAAAAAGAAATTATTGAAGCAAAAATTTTACAAAATCAAGGGATTATACAGATTGCTGACATTGTTGCAGAAGGCATTTCAAAGCAGTATGCAATAAAATATTTGCAGGAAAGAAATTATGAAAGGATTGCAAAGGGTATATATCTGGCGCAAGATGCATGGCAAGATGAATTGTATATAATTTCCCTGCAATATAAAAAAATTGTTTATTCCCATAATACAGCGCTGTATCTGCTCGGATTATCAGAACGGGAACCCATTTGTTTTACTGTTACCGTTCCAAGGGGATATAAGGTGGATTATAGAGGGAACGGTCTGCTTAAAAGGGTGACAGTAGTTGAAGAACGTTATTCTTTGGGTATAGATACTGCTACTACACCATACGGACATATAGTTCCATGCTATAATGCAGAAAGGACTTTGTGTGATATTTTTAGAACAGACACAGAAATTCAGGAAAAGCAGGTGGCTGTAAAAGAATATCTAAATGGAAAGAAGAATCTTCCAAGACTTATGGAGTATGCCAAAATACTTCATATAGAGAAAAAAATCAAACAATATATGGAGGTACTGCTGTGATTCATACATCCACACAATTGAAAGCACTGGTGAGAAATAAATCTCATGGAGATAATGCCAAAGCTATGACACTGATTAGAAATACCCAGTTGTAAAGATACTGAGCAGAACTATTTGATAAATGTTGACATGTCCAAAGTAACATTCCTTTGTAATATGGAATGAATTCTTCACTAAAAGGACTTGTACGTTCAAATAATTCAAAAGTGTATTCACAGTGTTCAAATGTAGATTTATGTAGCGCACTAAAAGTTTGATCCATATCATAGTGATGGAATTTTTGGCTTTTTCAGTTGAAACTCTTAAGGAGACTTCCATTTTTGGGCGTTCTGACGTTGGCATGGGACCAAAGCGGATAGAAGCACCATCTTTGAGTTTCCCCATTTTTTCAACTTCCTCATTTTTGCAAAATAAAAATGCAAA
>CAMWJF010000003.1 GCA_947174505.1 uncultured Lachnospiraceae bacterium | reverse complement strand
CACTGCAGAAATAGCCATTATATTCTTTTGTTGTTTCTACTTCCGTAAAATATTCCGTTATTGTACTATTCATCATATTTACATAATATCATATTTCCTCTTTTTTGAAAATTGATTTCCGTGACCTTGGGTTTCCGTAGTCAGTATCTTTTCCATAAAGTCACTTTTGCTATGGACAGGGGATCTTACCAGCAGTCCCAAGACTTTATATTCATTTTTTTAATAGCAATCTACGGAAACACAAGGAGAGGACGGTGTGGTGTGAAATGAGTGTAGCGTATAAAAAGATTCGCAGAATTGGACATTCTGCGAAATCTGACCTTCTGATTATCTGCAAGGTATATATCGTCACTCATTATACTTTACATAAGCCCTTTTGTCAATTTTGCTGATGGTGTGTTATTAGTAATACATGGAAAAAGGTCTGCTGGAAATCTCCTGCTTTTAAATGATTGTAGTTGAGATAAAAGCATTTTGAGAACATTATAAGGAATGTCTGTATTGTCAAGACAGAAGGCATACCTGTTATTGTAGTTCGGATCAACCCTTTGTAAAATTGTTTCACAATTTCTCCCTTATTTTTCCATCAGATATATATTTATGGTCAAATAAGTGGTCGGGAAGAAGTAGGAGATATGTCCAGACGAGGCGACAACATAAGGAAACGGATAGACGGGAGATGGGAGGGACGGTACCGCACCATATCTGAAAGCGGCGAAATACGCTATTGGTCAGTTTATGGAAAGTCTTACAACAAGGTGAAGGAAAAGCTTGCGGACACAATACATAGAACTTACAGTGCCAGAGGGCTTTGCAAAAGTGAATTTTGGGCAGATGATGAAAATGCAGTTCATAATGCCGCCTTCTGTACACTTGCGGAGAAGTGGCTGCAGGGAGATAGAGAAAAACAGAAAATACGCTACTTATATTAATATTAAATATAGAACACTCTTTCAATGCCATATCCATGCGCTTTTTGCGATGATACATTTCTTTAGATGACGAACAGCTATCCGTACAAAACCAATCCCATTTTATTGAAATTTAAGTGTTTTTTCCAATCGGGAAATTCCGACATCGTATACACTTCTTGCCCTTCTCATGCTCTTCAAAAAAGCTGGGCAGGAATATATCCTTTGTATGAACAAACCTATGGAGCCCGGAACTTATCACAACCATTTTAAAAGATATCTTGGAGAAACTAAGATTTCCAACTATAACTTTCATACGCTGCGGCACACTTTTGCCACAAACTGCATCGACAGTGGCATGGATATTAAAAGTCTCAGCGAAATTCTGGGGCACTCCAATGTGCAGATTACGCTGGACTGTTATGTCCATCCCAGCTCTCGGTTGATTATGGTCAATTATGTGGTCAGCAGAGAAAAGAATACTGAATTTACAGCGTATATGATCAAAATTCGCAGAATGTCCAATTCTGCGAAATTATCCGTAAAAGACAGGGAGCAGGATAGTGATATGCCGCCAAGCACGATATGCAAGACTGTCCATCAATATAACAGCATGCCGGTTCCTGAGGCGGATATGAGGAAACTTCAGGAGATTGCAAAGGATTACAGCACAGTCAAAAATTATGTGTATCAGCGTTACGGCAGTATTAAGAGCCTGACTAAAATTTATCCCGGCTATACCGTGCAGAATGAAATGACGGCAAGCGGTCTGCGGGCGCAGCTTGGCCTGCCGTCGGTGTATTTTTATCTGGCTGTTTTCGAGGCGCTGGGCGATATTAAGAACCAGTGGACCCAGACCAGAGGCAGGATAGAAAAGTGTATCCGGGAGAATGAGAATTTGACGCCGGAGGACAAGCATTATCTGCGGTTTGTCATGAAGCAGAGCCATTGCTTTGCATGTATCCTTCTGGAGCAGGAAATGAACCTTTCGGAGGAGTGGAGGAAACCATTTAAGGAGGTTTCCTCAGCGGTAGATGAAAAACGTCTGAATCAGTATCTGCGCAGACAGGTGCGCAGGCATCTGCGGAAGATGCACACCGATACAGCGGAAGGGTTCGCTGTTTCCGGGCGGGCGTACCGCTATGACGACCACGGGATTTATCTGGCTGTTAAGGAAAAAAGAAAGCGGGTGTTTATTCCTCTTACGGATAATAACCGCTATATAAAACAACTCTATGTCAGCCTTTTTCCGGAGGAAAGCAGAGTGGTGATTCACGCGCCGGTGGAGACAAGGGTCAGACAGAATGAGGATTACCAGAAGGAAGTCGGTCTGGCAGTGGGAATCCGTGCCATGTTTGTGACGGATGAAGGCAGTATTTACGGGGAAAAGTACAGCGATTATCAGTATGCGCTCGCGGAGTATGTCAGGGAGGGCAGTATTCGATACCGCATAAACCGGGAAAAGAATCCCGGCAGGAAAAAGTATATGGCAGGCAGGGAGAAGCTGGAAGCGGCGCTTCATACCTATATTAATACAGAAATTAACAGAATGCTGCGGACAGAAAAGCCCCGCGTAATTTACCTTCCCAAATTGCCACAAAGCTCAAAGGCAGGCGTCAATAAAAAGATCAACAGTTCTGTCAATAAGTGGCAGAAAGGATATGTGCGAAACCGTCTGACCCAGAAATGCAGGGAGCAGTCCATTGATCTGATCGAAGTGCTGGGGAAGGACATAAGTAACGAGTGCAGCAAGTGCGGTGCGATCGGTCAAAAAAGAGGAAGCGTCTTTATCTGCACAGTCTGTGGCGAGGAACTTCCTGAGAGAGAAAACACCGCAAAAAATGCGCTGAAAAGAGGACAATGCGTTCATAATGAAAGCTTTCACAGATGAATACCCTTTCGGGGAGTATTTTACCGGAACCGGTGTGCCGGAAGCAGGACTGTGGGAAATTTCTTTTGATTAAAAACTGGTGTAACGGATTTGCGTTATGCGTAAACCGTAACGCCGTACGGCATTAGAAGCCGGCTATAGCCGGGTATTGGGTATGCCAGGACCCGAGGGAACTTCCGCAAGGAAGACGTACCGGGAGCGAAGCGGAATTTCCGCATCACCTGAGAGGGTGACCAATATGCCTTATTAATGAGTCGTGTCGGAACGACTGTTATGGAGAGATAAAAAGAAAACAGTGAGAAGGTGACAACGGTGGAGAGATACAGAAAAAAAGATATGCTGCAGACAGTGGAAACTCTGCTTCGAGCTAATGATGCCATCGTAAAAACCGCCCGTTCTAACCCGCAGGGAACCGCAGAGGCGCTTGTGCAGTGCCAGGAATCTGCGATTGCGCTTGGTACCTGCCTGGAGACCTTCGGAGAGACCTATGCCCCGCTGGTGCAGATTCTGGAGGACTATTGTGAGAATATCTATCAGATGAGCGAGAGCCTGTCTGATGAAAGTTTATGCCGGAAATTATCTAAAAAAATTCAGAAACAGTTGACTGCTTTACAAAACGGCATCAAATATGACATGCCTGAGGATAAAAAGGAGATCGTGTTTCTTCCATATAAAGCGTCTATGTGGGATTCTCTGGAAAGCGTGTGGAAAGCTGCGGATGCCGATCCCGGCTGCGACGCCTTTGTGATCCCGATTCCTTATTATGACAAAAACCCGGACGGGAGTTTCAGAGAGGAGCACTACGAGGGAGAGCAGTATCCCAAGTATGTACCGATTACCCGTTACGACGAATATGATCTGGAAGCGCGCAGGCCGGATGTGATTTATATACATAATCCATATGATAATTGTAATCACGTAACCAGTGTGCATCCTTATTTCTACTCCAAAAACCTGAGAAACTTTACGGATAAATTAGTGTATATTCCTTATTTCATATTAGAGGAGGTTGAGCCTGAAAATGAGACGGCCGTCGACAGCATAAAGCATTTCTGTTTCACACCGGGGACGGTCTATGCCCATCAGGTGATCGTCCAGTCAGAAAATATGCGGCAGATATATATCAATGAATATATGAAGGCGGCGAAGGAGATGGGATTTGGCGGGGAGCATGTGGACAGGAAATCTCTGGAAAAAAAGTTTCTCGGCACGGGTTCTCCCAAAATTGATAAGGTGCTGAGTACGAAAAAGGAAGATCTGGAGATTCCGGCAGAGTGGTTGAAGATTATCGAGAAGCCGGACGGAAGCTGGAAGAAAATCATTTTTTACAATACCAGTGTAAGCGCACTTTTACAGCATGACGAGGAGATGCTTGGGAAGATGGAGTCGGTGTTTGAAATCTTTAAGGAGAATCAGGATGAGGTGGCGCTGCTTTGGAGGCCGCACCCGCTGATTCAGGCGACCATTGAGAGTATGAGGCCGGAGCTGTGGGAGGAATATCGAAAGATCAGGGACAGGTATGTGGAGGAAGGCTGGGGAATTTATGACGACAGCGCCGACATGGACCGGGCGGTGGTGGTCAGTGATGCGTATTATGGGGATAAGAGCAGCGTGGTGGAGTTATATCAGAAGACGGGAAAACTTGCCATGATACAGGATATAGAAAATATAGATTTTGAAGAAAAAATCGAATTGACGGATGCGCTAAAAATAGATGAGGAAATATGGCTTCTTCCGGATTATTTTAGTCGATTAATTATACTGGATACAAACACTGATAGAATTGTCAAGTATTATGATATTCCGGTAAAGGAGGGATATGGAGCAGTTAGAAGTTTTAGCTCAATGGCATTTATAGATCACAAAATATATCTTATTCCCTTTCTGGAAAAACGTATTGTGAAATTTGATATGAAAACTAAATCATTTACGGACATTATTCTTGATGCAAAGATAACAGGCAGTCAAAAAGAGTTGTTTTGGGGAAAAAGAGTATATGGGAAATATATATTTGCTATGGGAGCAAGTGCGTCAGTTATTATCAGACTTAATACTGTGGACGATTCTGTGGAATATATAACGGATTGGAAACATACGATACAAAATCTTACATATAAAAAGGAATTGTTCTTTTTTGGTAGTCAAAATGTAGTATTGGATGGCAAATTGTTTGTTCCTTTTTGGAATATGGATGCAGTTTTAGAAATAAATTGTGAAACTTTGGAAACCACGATACACGAATTGAAAAATATGAATAGTGGTTATTCAGGTATTTGTTATTCAGAAGGGTTTATGTGGCTTATAAAAAGAGAAAACGGAGAAGTAATAAAGTGGAATGTTGAAAGGAAGGAAATAAGAGCTGTAGAAAATTCCGGCATGGAAGATGAAAAAAATTATTACCTGGGAATGGTTAAACAAGATACACGTAAAAACCTATTGCCCAGAAAGAAGAAGGGGCGGCTATATTATAGTGAAAAAGAAGGATTATTTGATGTGGAGGGCGCCTATAGCTTTTTGCAGGAAGATAGTTTTACTTTACGATATTATGAGAATATATCTGGTATTTTAACAATGTATGATAAGCAGGCGAATGAGACACAGGAAATTGAAATTTATGTAGATAAGTCCTTTTTGGATATTGATCGGATTCTAAATACCAAAGGAATCAGACTTGAAGAAAATAGAGATATAAATTTAGTGGATTTGCTTAAGGTGTAGGCGAACAAAATCTCGGCAGAATATAAGACAGAAGAAAGGAAAAGTGCTATTGCTGTGGATTATAAATTAGGAGATAAAGCTGAATTTGAACGATTTTTTGGTGTATATGAGACATTTGATTTGGTGCCAACGCTTGGCGTTAATCCCTTTGACACAAAAGAATGGGTGGAAACGAACCAGCCGCGGATATTACAACTAAAGCGAGCAAGTGAAGAAAAAGGTATTCCAGAGTCTTATTTTTTTCCGGTAATAGCGGTGGCTGAGAGCAAAATCAGAGAAAAGGGAAATGTCAAAATTGTGGATATAGGAGGAGGCTACGGTGAGAATTATTTAAACATAATCAGATGTTTGAAAACAGCAGGGATTGAATATCATGTGATAGAACAGGAAAAAAATTGTGAAGCCGGGAGAGAACTCTCAATTTCAGGAAATATTTTGTTCCATGAAAATGTGTGTGTGGGGGGGGGCAGAACTGCCTGAATGAAGAATGTTGTAAAGTTTTACAAGGAGCGGATATTTGCCTGATCATTGGAACACTACAATATTTTCCCGTGTATGCGGACTTATTGAAAGAGATATCGGGAAAAGTTGAATATGTTTTTATCACCAGAACGATAATGAGCAATTATGCAAATACCTTTTACACGAGACAATATATTGCTTCAGATAGTGGAAAATACAAGGATATAGTTATAGGGGATTTACCGGTGGCGGTCATTAATCACCATGAGCTAAATCAATGTATGAAGAATTTGGGGTATAAAAGCTGTCTTGATTTGTTTCATACCAATTATTCAGGACAGTTTCAAAATTTTGAGAGACCATATAATCAAGTGGAATATAGGGACATATTGTATGGATTGAATGAATGACACTATGAGTTAAATCATTTCGATATGTGATTGAGGAGAATATATGGATTTTATACCAGTAAATGAACCCTTATTAAATGGTAACGAAAAGAAATATCTGTGTGAGTGTGTTGACACAGGGTGGATTTCTTCGGAGGGCCCGTTTGTTAAGGAATTTGAACAGAAAATGGGTGCCAAAGCAAGGCGAAAGTATGGTATTGCCGTAGCAAACGGAACAGCAGCGTTGGAGGTGGCAGTGCAGGCGCTTGGGATTGGGGAAGGCGATGAGGTTATTATGCCCACGTTTACGATTATATCCTGTGCCATGGCGGTGACAAAATTGGGAGCAATTCCAATATTGGTGGACAGCGACATACATACTTGGAATATGAATGTGGATGAGATCGAAGCGAAGATTACACCAAAGACCAGGGCGATCATGATTGTGCACATGTATGGGCTGCCTGTCGAAGTGGATAAAGTTCTTGATCTTGCAAAGAGATATGATTTGAAAGTGATAGAAGATGCTGCAGAGATGCATGGGCAGAGCTATAGGGGAAAGCCCTGCGGGAGTTTTGGAGATATCAGTGCGTTCAGTTTCTATCCGAATAAACATATTACTACCGGTGAGGGCGGTATGGTGGTAACTGACGATGAAGAGCTGGCGGAGCGGTGCCGGATGCTAAGGAATCTCTGTTTCAGGAAAGATGTACGCTATGTACACGACGAGATCAGTGATAATTACCGCTTCACGAATTTACAGGCGGCGGTCGGCCTTGCGCAGCTTGAGAGGCTGGAAGAATTTGTGGAACGCAAGCGTACGATGGGAAAATACTATACGGAGCAGTTGAAAAATACAGACGGGCTGATCCTGCCAGTCGAAACCACAGATTATGCGGATAATATTTACTGGGTATACGGAATAGTGCTGGACAGGCAGGTTGAGACTGACAACAGGACTATGCAGAAACTTCTGGCAGAAGAGGGAATAGGCTCCCGGACTTTTTTCTGGTGTATGCATGAGCAGCCAGTGTATCGGAAACAGGGGCTGTTTCAGGGAGAAATATATACAAATGCAGAGTATCTGGCAAGAAAGGGATTCTACATTCCAAGCGGACTGGCTTTAACACAGGAGCAGATGGAGAGAGTAGTCACTGCGATTAAAAAAATAGCATGTAGGGACTTCGGATTATGAGATGCATGAAGGAGGGGAGGTAAGTATGGGACAAGTCGAGGAAGTAAAGAAAAAAAATAAGCTTTTGGCGATGATTATTCGAAATGACTATTCTTCTGAAGGAGTAGATTTTATTACGCCGAACGCGTATTCCCAGCAGGTAGCATATATGCATCATCCTGTGGGAAAGGTGATAGATGCTCATGTACATAATCTGGTTCACAGAAATGTGGTAATGACACAGGAGGTACTTTTTATTAAAAAGGGAATCCTGCGGGTAGATTTTTATGATGAATATGAAGACTATCTGGAGAGTAAAAATCTTCATGCGGGTGATGTTATCCTCTTAGTGTCTGGCGGGCATGGGTTTCAAGTATTGGAAGAAGTGGAAATGATAGAAGTAAAACAGGGGCCCTACGCGGGAGAGGATGATAAAAAGCGATTTGGTGGAATCAACGACAGCCAGGTAGTTTATTCGGACGATCTGTAGTAAATGCAAAAGAATAAGATGTGTTGTTTTGGCACATAGGAGATGTGGGATGGAAGTGTTTAAAGATTACGCTTATTATTATAATGCTTTTTATCATGACAAGGATTACAGGGCAGAGGTTTTACAGGTGGATAACCTCCTGAAAAAATATGGGCAGAATATTTCCAGGATCATTAACTATGGTTGTGGAACAGGAAGACATGACCTTGCCCTTTCTGAGTTGGGATATCATTGTACGGGAATTGACATGAGCCCGCTCATGATTGAAATTGCCCGGAAGAATGCAGAGAATAGCAGGTATGATATAGAATTTTCGGTGGCGGATATACGGAATTACAGACCGCAGAGTAAATATGATGCGGTCGTTTCTTTGTTTCATGTTATCAGCTATCAGAACAGGAATCAGGATGTGATGGAGGCTTTTCATGCGGCTAGGTGTGCGTTGGGGCAGGGCGGGATTTTTCTGTTTGATGTGTGGTACGGGCCGGGTGTATTGAGCGACAGGCCGGTGTTAAGGGTTAAAGAAGCAGAAGATGAAAAAAATAGATTGGTGAGAATTGCCAGGCCGGTCATGCATGATAAGAAAAATATTGTGGATGTCTGCTATGAGGTTTTTGTGATAGATAAAGTGACCGGAAATACAGAGACAATTAATGAAGTACACAATATGCGTTATTTCTTTAAGCCGGAACTGGAATTATTTTTGCAGGAAACGGGATTTGAATTGATAGACAACCTTGATTGTCAGACGCTTGGCGAGACAAATTATGATTCGTGGACAAGCTATTTTATAGCAAGAGCAATCTGATTCTGTTAACAGAGCAGGAGAATAATATAGATTGAGTGATTATAAAACGAGGGAAAAATAATGCAGATCATGAAACTTGAGGAGAATTTTTTTGATGTACTAAAAAACAAAGACAGGTTGCTTGTTCTTTATGGAATTGGCCAGGTGGCACAGAAATTGTATCCATATCTGCCTCCCGTTTCATATGCTGTTGATCAAAAAGCAGATGGTGAAATTACTTTTCACAATCTTTCAGTGAAGCAGCCAGAGGAGTTGAAAAAGATAAATAAACCGCTTGCGATACTGATATGTGTTCAGGATGTTGAAGTCAGTCTTGAAATCAAAAACAAAATACAGCAAATGGATCTGGATGCACTCGTTTTTGAATATTGTAATAATTCAGGATTTAACGTATTTTATCCTGTCAACTATGTTTCCACCTCGAAAGAGATCAGGAATGTCCGGTTGGTTTGCCAGGATTCCGGATGGATTTTAAGTAAATTCGCAGGCAGGATGAAGGAACAGTTACAGATGAGGGGGATCAGGGCAGAAATAAGTGATGTTGTTGATCCAGAAGCGGACATTAACCATCATATTGCATTTCATCTTTATGAGCCTGTTAAAGATTATGCAGATACGCTAATGATTACACATGTTGATTCACTGAACAAATTAAATTTATTAAAACATCAGCTTCAGGTTGCTAGAATGGGGATTTGCATGTCAAGAGAATCCATGAATAATCTGGTGAGCTGGGGTATACCAAGAGAAAAATTGTGTTATATCAATCCAGCGCAGGATGGCGTTATAAAACCTAAAAAGTTTGTACTGGGGATTACGCATAGAAGTCATGAAGCATTTGATAGAAGAAAAAGAATAAATGCTCTTCTGGATATTTGCAGTGCGTTGGATCCTGCGTATTTCTGTTTCAAGATCATGGGTTTTGGATGGGATCATGTTGTAAAAAGTATGCAGGACAAGGGATTTGAAGTGGAATATTATCCGGAGTTTGATTACGATATTTATACCAATCTGATTCCTTCTCTGGACTATTATCTGTTTTGGGGATTTGATGAAGGATCGATGGGATATTTGGATGCCCTTGCAGCAGGAGTTGAAACTATAGTTACGCCTCAGGGATACCATTTAGATATCAAAAATGGAATAACTTATCCGTGTAGAATTGTTGATGACTTTATTGAAATCTTGTTGGAAATACAAAATAAGAGAAAAAGAAGAGTTGAATCAGTAAAAAAATGGACATGGAGTAATTATGTGGATAAGCACCTGGAAGTATGGAAGTATATTCTGGGCTGCGATAAAGGGATATACGACAATAAACATCTCTATGAGGATAGTATTTTTTCTGTTTTAGGTATAAATGCGTAGTTATAACTGAGGGGATTTTCAGAGGAGGATTAGAGTGAAAAAGTATGTTTTATTCGGAACTATATGTGCAGGGTTATGTTTTGGAAGTATCCGTTTTTTTCGCACAAAGAGACCTGACCGCTATTTTCAATGGTATAAGACTTTGTATCAGTGGGTTCTTATACGGCAGGAACAGATACAAATAGCTGATTATTTCAGAGGCAAAGGTTATAAACGAGTTGCTGTTTATGGCATGGGAGAATTAGGAAGGTTGTTTCTAAGGGAACTGCGTGACAAAGATATTGAGATTCCCTATGTGATAGATCAAAATGCCAGAAGTATTTCTGTTCCGGGGATTAAGACGATTGAGTTAAAGGATGTGAAGCAAGATGTGGATGTGATAGTGGTATCGGTTGTGGACAAATTTGAGACGATTAAAGCGGATATTGAACGAAATGTGGATGTTCCTGTGATTTCTTTAGATGATGTGTTATTTAGTTTGTAGGAGGCGGAAATATTGAAAGTAATGTGGATTGCCAATTTACCTTTGCCTGAAATGGCTGAGAGGATTGGAGTTAATTCTTCATTAGGTGGTTGGTTACCAGCATTGTCCAGCCATCTTAAAGAAAAGGAAAATATAGAATTTGTCTATTGCTTTCCACAGAATCGGACGAAAGCATTGATTCAGAAAAAGATTGGGAAGGTGATGTTTTATGGATTTTATGAGGATATGGCATCGCATACCTATGATAAAAAAATGGAAAAAGATTTAAAAGAAATATATATGCTGGAACGACCAGATGTAGTGCACTTATTTGGTAGTGAGTATTATCATGCGTATGCAGCCGTAAGATCAGGGATTGAGCTGGATAGAATGGTTATGTCAATACAAGGGATTATGTGTCTTTTAGCAAAGCATTATTGTGATGGCATTTCTGCAAAAGATAGATTATTTCCCCGTATGACTAAGAAAGGGAAAATAGGATGTATTGAGAAAGAAAAGAAAAAATTTGAAATGCAGGGACAGTATGAAGGTTATGTATTCAGGCATATAAAAATTTTTGAGGGGAGAACAGATTTTGATGAAGCATATGTAAAGATAGTGAATCCCTCGAGTAAATATTTTAAATGTAATAGGATATTGCGAAAAAAATTTTATGAAGGGCAATGGCAGGCAGAAGCTGTCGAACCATATTCTGTCTTTTTGGGCCAAGCGTCCTATCCGCCAAAAGGGCTGCATATTTTTCTACAGGCTATTAGTATGTTAAAAGAATTGATTCCGGAGATAAAGGTCTATATAGGCGGACAAAATATATGTCAGGGAAAAGATGTTTCTTCGTATGGGAAATATATAGAACAAATCATAAAAAAATATCAATTGGAAGACAAAATAACCTTTTTAGGTTCCTTATGTGAAGAAAAAATGTGGGAGCAGTTTCTTAAGACAAATGTTTTTGTGCTACCTTCTTCAGGTGAAAACTCTCCTAATACATTGGCGGAGGCCATGATACTCGGTGTTCCTTGTATTGCGGCAGACGTAGGCGGAGTATGTAGCATGATGGAACATGCGAAAGAGGGTTATATTTATCGAGTTGATGAGCCGCATATGCTGGCATTTTACCTGTATAAATTGATGCGGAATCGAAAACTTTCGCAAAAGTTTTCTGAAAATGCAAGGAGGCGGGCTTTGTCATTATATGATGAAAGCGAAAATACCCGAAAAGTAATTGAAATGTATGAGGATATTAGCAAAAGTAAAAAGTGCTGATGAGGCTGTCAGGAGGATATTATGCCGTTATTTTCGATTATTACCCCTGTTTACAACAATGAGAAGTATGTAAAAAGTGCGGTAGAAAGTATATTGCAGCAGGGGATCGATGATTACGAATATATTCTGATAGATGATGGTTCTACAGACAATACACCGCAGATTCTTGACGAGATGGCTGGAAAAGACAAGAAAATCCGGGTAATCCATCAGGAAAATCAATGGATATATGCAAGCTTCAATAACGGCATAAAAGCGGCGGCGGGAAAGTACATATACATATTAAATTCCGATGACCGGATGCGACAAGGTGCACTGAGGAGAATGACGGAAATTGTTGAAGAGTATGAGCCGGATGTGATTTGGACAAAGGTTCTGTCGCACAGATGTGATGAGGAGCAGAGAATTACAGAATATGATTATGGGCAATCGGATCAGAAGGTAAAAAAAGATGTTTTTTTATCTAGTGCAGATGAAGTGAGAAACGCCTGGTTTACCTTGACACTTCAAGGATTGAATCACAATCAGGCGAATTTGTATAAAAGAGAATTGATGTTGAAGCATCCATTCAGAAATGATGTGTATGGCGCAGATACTCTATTTAATATAGCGATAGCGGATGACATTAATACAGCGTTTGTCATGAAAGAAGCAGTGTATGATTTTATGGTATATAGTTCTCCCCATATGAATGCATCGGAGGGGAAATATTATCCCTATCTTCATGAGATGTTTAATGACATATATACGGGCAGCAAATTATTATACAAAGCATGGAATTTATATGAGGGTGATATAAAGGAATATTGGTCAAAAAGGCGGATGGGTGAGCTGACTGATGAATTGTATACATTGTGCCATCCGGATTGTAAATTAACAACCGAAAACAAAGTGGCTGAGGCGCTAAGAATTTATGAGGATATGGTTATTCGCGAATGTGCATTGGAGTCGGATCGCCAGGAAGAACTGGAAAGCAGGATTTTGTCAGGTCTTAGAATGATTTTGGCGCAGCGGCCGTTGGAGGGTACAAGTAAATATTTCTTTATATATGAATTACTGGAGGGACTGCTGTGTTACGAAAAATCAGTATTGGATTATGAAAAAGTGAAACAGTCTGTGTATCATCCATTGAACAGGAATACACTTGGGAAAGCATTTTTTTTGAAGCTGAAAAAAGAGGACTGCTGGGATAGCTAATGGGAGATGAATGAGATGTTTAAAGGTAAAACACTGTTGATAACCGGAGGTACAGGATCCTTTGGTAATGCTATATTAAACAGATTTTTGAAGACGGATATCGGAGAGATCAGAATATTTTCCAGAGATGAAAAGAAACAGGACGACATGCGGCACGAATTTCAGGTCAGGATGCCGGAAGCGGCCGACAAAATAAAATTTTATATCGGAGATGTAAGGGATATTGATTCCATAAGAAGTGCGGTAAATGGTGTTGATTACATATTTCATGCGGCGGCGCTAAAACAGGTTCCATCCTGCGAGTTTTTTCCGGTTGAAGCAGTTAAAACAAATGTTTTGGGAACAGATAATGTTTTAACTGCGGCGATTTCGGCGGATGTAAAGGCCGTTATATGTTTATCAACGGATAAGGCGGCGTATCCAATCAATGCAATGGGGACGTCCAAGGCCATGATGGAAAAGGTTATTGTAGCAAAGTCCAGGGCAGTTATTGCGGGTAATACGAAAATATGTTGCACCAGATATGGAAATGTCATGTGTTCAAGAGGATCTGTCATTCCGCTTTGGATAGACCAGATTAAACAGGGAAATCCTATTACAATTACTGATCCTGCAATGACACGCTTTATCATGTCACTGGAAGAAGCGGTGGATTTGGTTCTCTTTGCTTTTGAGAACGGAGTCAGCGGAGATATCATGGTGCAAAAAGCGCCGGCATGTACGATTGCGACATTAGCAAAAGCAGTGGCAGAGGTTTTTGATCCGGGACATGAGATCAAAACGATAGGCATCCGACATGGGGAAAAGAAGTGCGAAACATTGCTCACTCAGGAAGAATGCGCGCATGCTCAGGATCTGGGGAATTTTTACAGGGTTCCCTGTGACAAGCGGGATCTGAATTATGATAAATATGTGAAAATCGGAAACACGAATCATGTCAGTTTGTCAGAGTTTAACAGCAATAATACAGAAATCTTAGATGTAGAGCAGGTGAAAGAAAAGCTATTGTCACTGCGTTATATTCAGGAAGAGCTGGTTGCGTGGGAAAATATCAAAAGGACAAAGGGGATTGCCTTATGAATGTATTGGTAACAGGATCGGCCGGATTTATGGGTAAAAATTTTGTTGCGGCGCTAAAAAATGTCAGAGACGGAAAAGACAGGATACATGAGAAGCTGGATATTAAGGAAATATATGAATACGATTTAAATACGTCTGAAGAAGAACTGTCCGATTTCTGTCAGAGAGCAGATTTTGTATTTAATTTTGCCGGGATTAACAGACCCAGGGAAAATTCTGAATTTATGACAGGCAATTATAAATTCCCCTGTCATCTGCTTCAGGAATTGCAGAAGTGGAATAATAAATGTCCTATCATGTATGCGTCTTCCATCCAGGCTACGTTACATGGGAGATTTGCAGGCAGTGAATATGGAAAAAGTAAATTGGCAGCGGAAGAATTGTTATTTGAATATGCTGAAAAAACAGGAGTTAAGGTTTTGGTTTATCGAATTCCCAATATGTTCGGAAAATGGTGCAGGCCAAATTATAATTCAGTGATTGCGACATTTTGCAACAACATTGCTAATGATTTGCCCATTCAGATAAACGATGCCTCGGTTGAATTGGATCTTGTCTATATCGATGATCTGATCAAAGAAATGTTTGCCGCCATGGAGGGGAAAGAACATAGGTGCGAGTGGAATGAATTTAAAATGACAGAGGATGAAAATGGAAAGTTCTGTTTTATTCCTACGGTATATCATGCGACGCTGGGCAATATTGTCGAGCTGCTTGAACAGTTCCGCAAGCAGACAGATACATTGGTTATGCCTGAAATCGCATCGGAATCCTTTGCGAAGAAACTGTATTCTACATATCTTTCCTATCTGCCGAAGGAGAAAGCAGTTTATGAACTCAGAATGAACAAAGATGAGAGGGGAAGTTTTACAGAACTGTTAAAGACTGATAAATGTGGACAGGTATCGGTTAATATAAGTAAACCGGGGATTACAAAAGGACAGCACTGGCATAACAGCAAATGGGAAATTTTCTTTGTTGTGGCAGGACATGGACTCATTGAAGAGAGAAAAATCGGATCTGACGAGGTCGTGAGATATGAAGTATCGGGAGAGAAGATAGAGGGAATACAAATGCTTCCGGGTTATACACATAATATTATCAATTTGTCGGAGACGGAAGATCTGGTGACGGTGATGTGGGCGAATGAACAGTTCGATCCGATGTGCCCCGACACATTTTCTGAGAAGGTGTGAGTAACAGGTTAATAAGGCAGGAGGAGACTCGTCTTGGGTATTAAATTAGACTATGGAGATGTTACTTTTAAGAATAATGGAAAATTAAGGTTACTAATTATAGTAGGAACGCGGCCTGAAATTATAAGGCTTAGTGCTGTGATCGGTAAATGCAGAAAATATTTTGACTGTATACTGGCGCATACGGGGCAAAACTATGATTACAATTTGAACGGCGTTTTTTTTGAGGAGTTAAAGATTGCACCGCCGGAAGTCTATATGAATGCGGCAGGAGATGATTTAGGAGCCACATATGGAAATATTATTAACTGTTCGTACAAGCTGATGAGGCAGACAGAACCGGATGCCCTGCTGGTTTTGGGGGATACAAATAGCTGCCTTTCTGTTCTTGCTGCTAAAAGGCTGCATATACCTATTTTTCATATGGAAGCTGGGAACAGATGCAAGGATGAGTGCCTGCCGGAGGAAACCAACAGACGTATCGTTGATATCATTTCCGATGTAAATATGGCATATTCTGAGCATGCCAGAAAATATCTGCACGAATGCGGGCTGCCAAAAGAACGGGTTTTTGTGACTGGATCTCCAATGACGGAGGTACTTGATAATAATCTGGATGGCATTATGCGGTCAGATATTATAGAAAGACTGGCATTAAAACCTCAAAAATATATTTTGCTTTCGGCGCATAGAGAGGAGAACATAGATTCAGAAAAAAATTTTCATTCTCTATTCAATGCTTTGAACGCATTGGCAGAAAAATACGATATACCGATTTTGTATTCCTGCCATCCACGTTCACAGAAAAGAATAGAGCAATCAGAGATTATCCTGGACAAGCGGATTATAAGGCATGAGCCGTTAGGGTTTTTTGATTATAATAATCTGCAAATGAATGCGTTTGTCGTGGTGTCAGATTCAGGGACATTACCGGAAGAAAGCGCATTTTATGCATCCTACGGACATGCATTTCCGGCTGTATGTATACGTACATCTACCGAGAGACCAGAAGCCATGGATAAGGCTAATTTTGTGTTGGCGGGGATCAGTGAGGAGTCATTATTGCAGGCGGTAGAATTAGCGGTTGCGATGAACATGGATGGGGAATCAGCATCGCCGGTATATGATTACAGTGAGAAAAATGTCAGCACGAAAGTGGTGAAAATTATTCAGAGTTATACGGGTATTGTGGATCGGTTTGTGTGGAGAAAAGATACTTGAAAAAGCTATATATTTTTGGGATGGGAAAGGGAAAAGCGTATATTGACAGATGCCTTATGAAGGACAAAACACAAGTTCTGGGAATTATTGATAATTATAAGGCAGATATTATGAGCGAGGTGGAGGGGATACCGCTTGTCAGGCAGAATAAATTGTCGGACGGTTATGATTACATTATTGTTTCTCTGATGCAGTATGAAGACACGAGAGAAAAATTAATCCTGCAGGGCGTGAAACCAGATAAAATCATATGTTTTTTTGATTTTTCTGATGCGGACAATGAAGAATACTGGAGTGTCCTTGATTCGTATAAGTGGCGGATTGAACTAATGTGGAAGCATTACAGGGGTGTTGCAATACCGACACTTGATAATCTGGCGTATGAGATCTATGCGGAATCCGAAACCGTACAGAGTCGATGTCCCAAGATAGCAGATGTGGACAGGACGGTAGAAATTCTGTTGAAAGACAGAAAATGTCTGGCAAGATTTGGAGACGGCGAATTTGAATTGATGTGCGGGAGACGACGTGCCGCATTTCAGGATGTGGATGAAAAGCTTGGGCAGCGGTTGAGGGAGGCTCTGTCCTCCGAAAATGAGAATTTACTGATTGCCATTGCAAATAATTATGGAAAATTGGATAAGTATACAGATGAAGATGCGGAAGCAATCAGATCATATATGAGCAAAAAAGTAAGAAAAGAACATATGAAATTGCTGGATTCAGAACGGCAGTATTATGATGCTTATTTATCCCGGCCATATATTATTTATCGAAATAAAAAGAATGCGGGTAAACGATTTGACAATATTAGAAAAATCTGGGACGGGCAGGATGTTTTAATCGTAGAGGGAGAATATACGAGATTTGGTGTAGGAAATGATCTGTTAGACAATGCTGCAGTGGTTTCAAGAGTATTGGCTCCAGGAAAAAATGCATTTTCACGATATAAGGAAATTGTGGATGAGGTGCGAAAACAGGGGCGAAATAAGCTGATTTTGGCGGTATTAGGACCGACAGCAACTGTGTTGGCTTATGATTTAGCAGAAGAAGGTTATTGGGTTATCGATATTGGTCAACTGGATGTAGAATATGAGTGGTATCTGCGGGGGGTAGATAAGCGCTGCGGCATTCCATATAAAAATGTCAGTGAAGTGACGCAATATGGTGAAGTGGCAACGGATGACAGGAATGACTATATAAGCAAATATAAAAAAGAGGTTGTTGCTCATATTTTCGAGTAGTATGGTTTCTGGTCGGCTACAGCATAAACGAGATTGCAGAGGAATCGTGAATGGAAAAAATATTGATTTGGGGAACGGGCAAGATATCGGAGCAGGCTCTTGAACAGTGCGATGTTTTCAGTTTATATGATGTATTAGGTTTTATTGATAATGATGTTAATAAGATAGGAACGTATTTTTATAACAGGGAAATTTTTGCATCGAGTATTTTAGGGGTAATACAGCCTGATAAAATTGTGATATTAACAGCAAGTTATGAAGAAATAAAAAGACAAATCGAACGAGAATTTCCCCCAATGGTAAATATAGTTGAAAGTATGAGTTTTTTTTACAAACAAAGTCTTATAAAACGCTATCAGGACAGCCGTGATCCTGAGATCATACAAATATTAAACTACTTGCAGACAAATGATTTACAGACTTTTAATTATGATTTTACAGAAAAGTATAGAAACTTGGAAATTGAAATACAGTTTGACGAGAATTGCAGCATGTATTTTGTATACCATAATGGGAAAAGGCTGTATTTTTCAAAGTCGCTAAAAAGCAGGGAGAGAGCAGCAGAATACTATAGAAGTATACTCATTGAACAAGATGCCGGATCACCACATAAATACACGGATGAAAATTTTGGTGTTGAGGATGGAGATGTTGTGGTGGATATTGGTGTTGCAGAAGGCAATTTCTCTTTGCAGATTGTTGATCGGGTTTCAAAATTGTACATAATCGAGTCGGATGACGAATGGATCGAAGCGCTTCGGGAGACATTCCGCAATTATGGAGATAAGGTAATAATAATTAAGAAGTTTATAACTTCTATAAATCTAGGGAAATATGCAACGCTTGATCAGTTGATAGAGGAGCCGGTTAATTTTATTAAAATGGATATAGAGGGAAATGAATGGGATGCATTATTGGGGGCGGAAAAACTAATTGCCCGATCGAATGATTTGAAGTGCGCTATATGTGCCTATCATGGGGATTTTGATGAAATATTAATCAAGAATATATTAATGAAATATGGAATGGAAATTTCTGTTACGGAGGGATATATGTGGTTTTTTGGGACGGTAAGGCAGACTTATGTGTCAACAAGGTTATGCCGTGGAATTGTCAGAGGAATAAAGGAATAAGCCAGAAGCTTAATAGCGACAACGGATAAAGATTCGATTAAGGCGGAGGAAAGCAATGCAAAGAATTATCGTTTATGGAATCGGACAGGATTTTCATACTTATTTTGATGAAGAATCTTTGTATCTGAGCTTGACCATGGAAATGGGGATATCCATTACCGCGTTCTGTGACGGGAATAAAAAACGGTTTGGCGAAAAAATTTCGGTGGGAGAGCAGGTATATGAGATAAGAGATATATGCGGTATTTCCGGAGATGACTATGATTATATTGTAGTCACAACCAATAAGTATTTTCAGGAAATACGGGAATCTCTGGTGGAAAAAGGGGCAGATAGTAAGAAGGTTATTTCTTTGATAGATTATCTGCATGACTTATATTATGAAGGTACGTACTCGTACCGGATTTCCATTGTTTTGATCATTCAGAATGAGGCTTCTTATATGAGGGAGTGGATGGAATATCACCGCATGTTGGGGATAGAACATTTTTATATTTATGATAATAAAAGTACGGATGATTTGCGGGAATTTCTTACAGAATACATAGAGCAGGGGATTGTGACATATCAATATTGGCCAGACGGACAGTCGGAAGCATATCAGCATGCAGTAGACCATTACAAGTTCGAAAGCAAGTATATGGCAGTTATAGACGTGGATGAGTTTCTTGTTCCGGCAGATCATTCCAAAGAGGATTATCTGGCAGGGATCGTGGACGGAATATTGGCGGAACATCGGAAAAATATGAAATATTATGGGATTCAGAAACAGTTAGGCGGTGGGATCGGTATTAACTGGCGTTATTATGGAACTGGCGGCCATAAGAAACGTCCGAAGGGCCTTGTGATTGAAAATTATATGTACCGTCTGGATGAAAAGCGGATGGAGTCTGCCCATATTAAAACGATCGCCAATCCTCGCACGATAAAGAGGTGTCATCCTCATCTGATGGATTATATTTCCGGTTTTGCGTGTCTGAGTGAGAATGGATCATACATTACGGAACTGGTTTTTTTTGACGGACGCTGTGAGAAGCTGCGTGTCAACCATTATTTTACCAGATCAGAGGAAGAGATGTATTACAAGATGTGTCAAAGAGGATATGGCTATTTGAAGGATTGCAAGGCAAGTCAGGATGAATGGTATGGATTATATCTTAACAGATTGGAGGATTACCATAAATCAGCGGTGATTTATGACCCAACAATCGCGAGATTTATTGCGCCGTTGCGGGAAAGGCTTAGCGTATTAGAGAATGAAATTTAGGAAGCCAGGGAGGAATATTAGGATGTTGAACAGGAACCAATCAGTAGTGATATATGGCGTTAATCTCAGAGGAGCGAAAAACTTTGAGATGTTGACGGAACAGAATGTCCATGTGGAGGCGTTTTGTGATAAGGTGGCAGATCAGGTTACTTTATTTAAGGGGTGTGAGGTTTTAAACATGGAAGAGGCAGTGCGGAGTCATGGACAAAGCCCGTTTGTCATTTCTATGGATGATGAGGAGGAAAAGAATCGGGTGGCAGAAGCCCTGGAGTCTCATGGAGTGGAGTATTACAGGAATCTTCCGGCCTTTTTGCAGGGGGAAAAGGATGTAGAAGTGGATTTGGTATCCTGTGGAGAAGGAATGCCGTTTAGGCTGGCGGAAAGATTATTAAAAAAGAAGGCTGAGCCTGTATGCTTTTCTTTTGGGGTAGGGTTTGATTATACGTTTGAAAAAGAATTAACGGAAAAATATGGAGCTGTTGTGTATGCATTTGATCCGACTCCGGAAGTGATTGAATATATGAAGAAGAGTGATATACTGGCGAAGTTGCATTATTTCCCGTTTGGACTGTCAGATCAGGATGGGAGAAAGGCGTTTCATTGTCCCAACAGTGACCGGGCATATACAGACTATTCGGAGTATTTTGCCGCCTGGACGTCGGAGAAAACCATTACGGTTGAAATGTACCGTCTGGCAACGCTGATGGACAGATACGGATATGACCACCTGGATATTTTAAAGATGGATGTGGAAGGTTCGGAGTTTTTGGCTCTACCGGAAATTTTAGAATCAGGTGTTAAATTTGACCAGCTCTGTCTGGAAACCCATGCCAGAATGTTCCCTGACAGCGTGGAGAAGATCAGGGGTATCAAGAAATTGCTTAACGACAACGGATATCTGATGATTAGCAATGGGGCGACAGAACAGACGTACATTCATAAGAATATGATAGAAGAGTAATAGGCAGAGATTTTGAGGGTCATATATGCAAATTATTAGCGTGATCGTGCCTGTATTTCATGGCAAAAAGTACATAGACAGAATGATTGTACAACTTGAAAGGTGTGTGGCAGAGTACGATGGCAGATGTATTCTGGAGCTTCTTTTAGTTAATGACGATCCCTGTGAACCAATCGGCAGTTGTTTTTCAGAGACAGTAGTGATAAAGGTGATTGAAACAGACATAAACAGAGGTATTCATGGAGCCAGAGTCAGAGGATTGGAGCAGTGTACGGGAGACTATGTCCTGTTTCTGGATCAGGATGATCATATAAGACCAGAGTATTTTTCCAGCCAGCTAGAGTGCATTGGTGAAGCGGATGCGTCTGTTTGCAGACTGCTTCATGAGGGCAGGCAGTTTTATGATACCAGAATGCCGTTTGAAAAGGTTATAAGCAGGGAATATATAGTCGGGGTTAGAAATCCCATTATCTCTCCCGGACAGGTATTACTTAGGAAAGACAGCATCCCCGAAATTTGGAGGCGTATTGGGTTAAAACATAACGGGGCGGATGACTGGCTGCTTTGGATTTGCATGCTGGTGGATGATTGTAAATTTGCTTTAAATAAGGAAATTCTATTTGAACATGTAGTAGAGGGAAGTAATGAGTCCATTAATGCAGAGCATATGATACAGTCCGAGAGGGAAGTGTATTGGCAGGTGGCACAAAATGGGATCCTGACAGGAAAAGAACTGGAAAGACTGTATATGACGGTAGAAAGTGCCGCAGAGGATCATATAAGGGTGCTGAGCAAGTTCCAAAAGATGTTTTTTGTGTATCATACATGGATGAATCTGTACGAACAGGGGGTTCGCCTGGAAGATTATCTGGTGCGAAGGGGAATCCGCACCGTGGCAATTTATGGGTTCAGCTACATAGGGAAAAGACTATACCACAGCCTGAATAAAGGGAAAGTTTGCGTAAAGTATTTTATTGACATGAATGCGGAATATCTGAAGGAAGAAATGGTTTCGGTTTATCTGCCGGATGGACAAGCGCCGGCAGTGGACATGATTATTATTTCTCTGGTGGAAGAAGTGGAGAGTATCAGAAAGAAGCTGACAGATTTATCAGATGCGAGGGTATGCGCGGTAACAGAGCTGTTTGAGGATATGAAAAACACCCTATCAATTGGGAACATTTTTAAGGTATTTGGAGAAGAGTGATGAAGTTTCTTCTTTTTGGCACAGGTGATTACTATGAGAGATACAGAAAATGGTTCGATCCGAAGGAGGTCATTTCCTTACTGGATAACGCGCCGGATAAGCAGAATACCTGTATTGACGGTATAAAGATTCTGTCCCCGGAGCAGGGCATACGGCTGGACTATGATGCTGTCGTGATCCTGAGCTTCTATGTAAAGGCAATGAAGCGGCAGCTTGTAGAGCTGGGAGTGCCGGAGGATAAGATTTATCACTTCTATGATCTTCATGATTTGATCTGTTGTAGATGTGATGGACAGAAAGCGGATTATAAGAAAACAGTACGATATTATTGCGGGGCAGAGAAGATGGAGAAATCTAGAGCTGTCCTGCTATTATCACACGACCTGACCATGGGAGGGCCGGCTCTGGCGCTCTATCACATGGCGCAGACATTGCGGAAGCAGGGAAGGGAAGTGGTGATGGCGTCCATGCTGGACGGACCCTTGCGGGAGGTGTTGACAGCGGAGGGGATACCGACGGTGGTAGATGTCAACCTACAGGTGGAAACCATGCAGGAAGCCGGATGGATACAGGGCTTTTACCTGATTGTGTGCAATACAATTAATTTCCATGTGTTCCTGTCGGAACGAAATGCTGATATCCCCGTTATATGGTGGCTGCACGATTCCTCTTTCTTTTATGACGGGGTGAATCCGAAAAGACTGCGCAGCATGCCCCGGAAGAACATGAAAGTCTGTGCGGTGAGTCCTGTGGCGCGGGAAGCGGCCACAAGGTTCTGTAAAGATATGCAGGTGGAGGATCTTATATATGGCGTGGCGGATGAGGCAGGGGGAGTAAGGGCGAAAAACGAGAGTAATGGTAAAACGTGCTTTGTGACCATCGGCTACATAGAAGAGAGAAAGGGGCAGGACATTCTGGCAGAGGCCATCTGCGGGCTCCCCAAAGAAATCCGCAGAAAATCAGTTTTTTATATGGTTGGACAGGATTCATCCCGGATGGCGGGACAGATCAGGGAGGGGACGGCAGATATCCCGGAGGTCTGTATGACAGGGGTTTTAGGCAGGGAGGCAATTCATGAAATTCTGGAGAAAGCGGATGTATTGGTCTGCCCGTCAAGAGAAGACCCCATGCCCACGGTGGCAGCGGAGGCAATGATGCATGGCGTGCCATGTATCCTGTCGGATGCTACGGGTACTGCGAAGTACATACGGGACGGGATGGACGGTATTGTGTTTAAAAGTGAGGATGTGGAGCAGCTTGCGGAGAGGATTGTCTGGTGTATTGAAAATCCGCAGAAGATTGCAGATATGAGAATTCCGGCAAGGAAAGTTTACGAGAAGGTGTTTTCCATGGAAGCTTTTGAGGAAAGCATCCTGCGGATCATGCCACCGATGCAGGGGCAGGAAGCCCGGTAAATGGAACGGCAGACGGAAAGGAGCCGGAGAAAGCATTGCAGATGCAGCTTGAAGGGGAAAGAGAGAAAAACGGTGTCTGAGTTACAGAATATCATTTCAAAATATCAAGGAAGTAAAATCGCAGTCTACGGGCTGGGGACAGAAACCGAAAGAGTTTTGGCGGAGATTGGCGGCATATGCCAGATAGTTGGACTGCTGGACGGCTATCAAAGCAGCGGAATCTTATATGAAATACCGATTATTTCGCTGGAGCAGGCGGTTGAGAAGCAGGTCAGACTGATTCTCGTGGCGGCCCGCCCGGGATCCTGCCGTGCCATTGCCAGAAGGATCGGCGGGACATGCCGGGAGCGGAATATCGCCCTGCTTGATGTGCGGGGAAACAACCTGTGTGATATACAGCGTGTGGTTTATGATTTTCAAAAGGCAGAGGGGATTACCAGAGAAGAGCTGATGCGGCAGATAGAAAAGTACGATGCCGTCAGCTTTGACTTGTTTGATACACTGATTATGAGGCAGGTTTTATTTCCCTCAGATGTGTTTGAGCTGGTGGACGACAGGCTGCGGCAGCACGGCATCGTCATAGAGGATTTTCCAGCCAGGCGGATGGCCAGTGAAAAGGAACTGTCAAGAGAACGGGCGCCGGGACTTACGGAAATTTACTCACATATGAAGCATACATACCAGATACCGGAAATCGAGCCGGAGCAGATGGCGGTGCTGGAGTGGGAGATAGACTGTGGGCTTTTGATTCCCCGAAAGGATGTCTGCGAGATACTTTCGGGGCTGGCAGCGTGCGGGAAAAAGGTTTCTGTCGTATCGGATTCCTACTATAACAGGAAACAGATCACAGGCATTATGGAGAAGTGCGGTATCACACAATATACGGAGGTGTTTGTTTCCTGCGAGTTTGAAACGGGGAAAACCCAGATGCTCTTTCAGAAGTATAAGGAAGAGATGAAGGCGGAGCGGTATCTGCATATCGGGGATGACGGGACTGCAGATGTGGAGCATGCCGAAAAAAATGGAATCACCGCCTGCCGCCTTTACAGTGGCATGGATCTTCTGGAACTGGCAGGATATATGGGGGTGTGGGACGATACGGACTCCCTGTCGGACAGGATCAGGATCGGCATGTTTGCAGCCCGTGTCTTTAACAGCCCGTTTCAGTTTGAGACAAAGGAACGGCGGATTGGTGTGAGTGCTGCATATGACATCGGGTATGTATTTTTCGCGCCGATGATATGTGATTTTGTGCTGTGGTTTCGGGAACAGGTGAAGGAATTTCGGCTGGAAAATATACTTTTCTGCGCCCGGGACGGTTATCTGGTCAAGCAGCTGTATGACGAACTGTGTAACAGTATTTCTTCTGTTTACTTTCTGACGTCCAGAACGGCTGCGATACGGGCATGTATGGAGAATGAGGAAGATATCCGTTATGTTGGGGAGATGAAATTCAGCGGAAGCCTGACGGGACAGCTTGAAAAGCGGTTCGGAATCCGTGTGGATGAGATGGATGAACGGGCGCAGCTGCTGGACTATAAGGAGGAAATTTTTAAACGCACGGCAAAAAACAGGGAAAATTATCGTGTATATATTGAGAAACAGCATATAAAAGAGGGAGACGCTGCCTTCTTTGATTTTGTTGCGAAAGGCACCACGCAGATGTATATTAGCAGGCTCTTACCCTGCCATTTGAAAGGCATCTATTTTCTCCGACTGGATGAGGAACAGATGCGGGGAAAAAATCTGGACATCATATCTTTTTATAATGATGCGGAGAGGAATACCAGCGCTATTTTTCAGGATTATTATATCCTTGAGACCATGCTGACAGCGCCTATGCCATCCATAAAAGGGTTTGATGAAAAGGGGAATCCCATGTATGAGCGTGAAACCAGAAAAGCGGGCGATATTCGATGTTTTCAGGAAGCGCAGGAAGGGATCCGGGGGTACTTCCGGGAATACCTGAAGCTGTGCCCCATATCCGCCAGAAAAATAAATAAAAGGCTGGATGAAGTCTTTTTATCCATGATTCACCGCGTGGAGGTTACAGATCAGGATTTCCTAAACCTAAAGGTGGAGGATCCGTTTTTTAACCGGATGACGGATATGGTGGATATGCTGTAAATGCAGCTCAACTTTTTAACTCCGCAAGTTCAGCGCGGAGTTTTTCTAATTCTGCGGCCCGTGCGGCGGGCATTTGCTGACTTCGCTTTTATAAGTATCTCCCCTGATATTGTATCGTAACAACACATACGATTTTGTTTGCTTCATCAATTCGGAAAATGGCGATATAGTTATCGGTTAGTAACTGTCGATAATTTTTTTTGGCATAATCTGCCCTCATTACGCTTTTCCAGTTCTGCAAAAACTGTTTCTGCATCAATAGCTTCCGCGTCGTTTGCCTTTTCCTGTTCGGATTCAAAGATAGCCTGATCGATGCGGTTAATCCTAGCAAATTTATCATACAATTCACTACTCATAACAACTAAGTCGCTATACCCGTTTTTGGTGACAAAAATAGGTTCCTGTTCCTTATGCGCGCGACCCCTTACAGTTCTATTTTCCCGCCGTATCTTATATATTGATAATACAATAACAGTTCAGGGCCGGAATTTGGCACGGTGTTGAAATACTTGAGCAGAATGGAGGAAAACATGACGGATAAGGTAATTGAAAACAACCAGGTGGCGGTTATGGGGGAGATTGTAAGCGATTTTTCCTTCAGCCACGAGATTTTCGGAGAGGGCTTTTATATGGTAGATATCAGCGTAGATCGACTCAGTGAGTCAACTGATATCATACCGGTGATGGTGTCTGAGAGGCTCATTGACGTAAATGAGGATTACAAGGGCTTGAAGATATGCATCACGGGACAGTTCCGCTCCTATAACAGGCATGAGGAGAGAAAGAACAGGCTGGTTCTGTCTGTTTTTGCCCGGGAAATCGAGTTTGTGGACGATATCGGGGAAGGGGCAAAGACGAACCAGATTTTTTTAGACGGTTATATCTGTAAAGCGCCGGTTTACCGCAAGACTCCGCTTGGCAGGGAGATTGCCGATCTGCTTCTGGCAGTAAACAGGCCTTACGGGAAATCGGATTACATACCCTGCATCTGCTGGGGGCGCAACGCCAGATTTGCCAGTAACTTTGAGGTGGGGAGCCGCTGCGCCATCTGGGGCAGGATCCAGAGCCGGGAATATATGAAAAAACTGTCGGAGGAGCAGCTGGAAAGAAGGATTGCTTACGAGGTTTCCGTCAGCAAGCTGGAGCTGGTGGAGGAAGAGTGAGGCTTGCGGTTCCATGTGCGTTTTGGCGCCTGCTCCGACGCCGGACAGCAAAAGCATGATGCGGGTGGGAAGTAACGGCTTGCATCCCCCAAAGGTTTGTGCTATTCTGAGTTTATCTATTTAAATATGAAAATACGGGGTGCTGGCGATGGAAAAAGGCAGGATTCAGATATACAGCGGGGAAGGGCATGGGAAATCCCCGGCGGCGCTGGGCCGTGCGATTCAGTCGGCCTGTGACGGAGAATATGTCGTTATCATACAGTTTCTGAAGGGAAGGGGTCTGGCGGAGTCGGAGTTTGTGAAGCGCCTGGAGCCGGAGATTAAGATTTTCCGTTTTGAGAAGTCGGAGGAGGATTTTTCACAGCTCTCCGATGCGCGCAAGGCGGAGGAAGGCAGCAATATCAGAAACGGCCTGAACTTTGCAAAAAAGATCCTGAACACGGGAGAATGCTCCCTGCTGATTCTGGATGAGGTGCTGGGGCTGATCGACAACGGCATTATCACAGTGGAGGAGCTGAAAAACCTTCTTTCGGGAAAGCCGGAGGAGATGGAAATCATTATGACGGGCATCACCTTAAACGACAGGGTCTGCGCGCTGGCGGATCAGGTGACGAAGGTGGAGACCATGCATTTTAAGATATGGGATTGACATGGATGCGCCCGGGTGTTATGATGACCATAGTAAACAACATAACAATTTCTGCAATGCTGAAAGCGGAATTTCTAATGTTGTGAACGATAACATTATAAAGTTTGATAGAGGTTGCGTTATCTATCAGTACGGGCATGGATGTGACAGGCACAGGGGAAATGTTCGGAAAGGAGAGGACGCCGAAAGGAGAGACGGCCTGCGAGTTTTTACCTTGGGCATACAGTTAAGAGCTGTATGACTGTCATCGTAATGATGGGGCGCTATCCAGACCGGAAACGGAAGAATTATGGAGCTGGCCCTGCGTGGCCGGCTCTTATTATGCGCAGGGGTACATATGGCATATTGCTGATATAGAGCATGTGCCCCGCGCGGCGGATAGGGAGAAGCGTTTCCCGGCCAGATTGTGCAGAGAGGAGATAAATATGGCAATTTTTAAGGGAGCGGGCGTGGCGATTGTCACCCCATTTCATGAGGACGGCAGCATTAATTATGAGAAATTTGCGGAGCTTGTGGAGTTCCAGATTGCGGGAGGCACTGACGCTATTATTGTCTGCGGCACGACGGGAGAGTCTTCCACGCTGACCCACGAGGAACATCTGGAGCTGATCCGCTTCTGTATTGAGACAGTGAAAGGCAGGATTCCCGTGGTAGCGGGAACCGGATCGAACTGTACGGAGACGGCGGTTTATCTGTCGACGGAGGCGGAGAAATACGGCGCGGACGGCCTGCTTCTGGTGACGCCCTACTATAACAAAGCGACCCAGAACGGTCTGTATGCCCATTATAAAAAGATCGCAGACTCTGTGAAGCTGCCTATTATCCTCTATAACGTGCCCAGCCGCACAGGCTGTAATATCCAGCCCCAGACGGCGGCGAGACTCTGCACGGAAGTGGATAACATTGTGGGCATCAAGGAAGCCAGCGGCAATATTTCCCAGATCGCCAAGCTTATGGCGCTGGCGGGGGATAAGGTGGATCTGTACTCCGGCAATGACGACCAGATCGTGCCGGTCATGTCCCTTGGCGGTATCGGTGTGATCTCTGTCCTGTCCAACGTGGCGCCGGGGCAGACTCACGATATCTGTCAGAAGTTTTTGGACGGTGATGTGGAGGGCAGCAGGAAGGAGCAGCTCCGTGCGATCGAGCTGTGCGACGCGCTTTTCTGTGAGGTGAATCCGATTCCCGTGAAGGCGGCCCTGAACCTGATGGGTAAGGAAGTGGGCGGCTTACATATGCCCCTGTCCGATATGGAACCGGCAAACGTGGAGCGGCTGAAAAAGGCGATGCAGGCTTACGGGATTTTATAAGGAATAAACACAGGCATCTGTCGGGGAGGGCTCCGGCAGATGTTTTCTGATTGAAACAGATAAGGGAGGAAACGGCAAATGGTAAAGGTGATTATGCACGGCTGCAACGGTAAGATGGGACAGATGATTTCATCCCTGACTGCGGCGGATGAGGAGATTGAAATTGTGGCGGGCATTGACGCCGTGGACAGCGGAAAAAACGACTATCCCGTCTTTAACAGCATTTCGGAATGTACCGTGGAGGCGGACGCGGTGATCGATTTTTCCGTGGCGGCGGCGGTGGACGGTCTGCTGGAATACTGTGTGGAGAAGAAGCTGCCCTGCGTTCTGTGTACCACAGGGCTTTCCGAAGCGCAGCTTGAGAAGGTGAAGAAAGCGGCGGAGCAGGTCGCTGTTTTAAAATCTGCGAATATGTCCCTGGGCATCAACATGCTGTTGAAGCTTTTGAAAGAGGCGGCGCAGACGCTTTCCCCGGCGGGTTTCGACATCGAAATCGTGGAAAAGCACCACAACCAGAAGCTGGACGCGCCCAGCGGCACGGCGCTGGCGCTGGCGGATTCCATCAACGAGGAGCTGGGGGGCAGCTTCGAATATGTGTATGACAGAAGTCAGGTCAGGCAGAAGAGGGATGCCAGGGAGATCGGCATCAGCGCAGTCAGGGGCGGAACCATCGTGGGCGACCATGACGTGATTTTTGCGGGAGCGGACGAGGTGGTTACCTTTTCACACAGGGCTTACTCGAAAGCCGTTTTTGGAAAAGGAGCCATTCAGGCGGCCAAGTTCCTCGCAGGAAAACAGGCGGGACTGTACGATATGGCCGATGTGATAGCGTGAGAAACGCGAAAAGTATTTCTAAAGACGTCCCGCCATAGGACGGAACGCCTGGAAGTATTAAGTTTCGCGTAAGAGAATGCCTGAAAAGAGGCATTCTCCCAGACAAGCCTGCTTGTCTTGAGATTAGAGTCAATAGGGGGAACAGATGGACGATTTGGAATTAAAATACTTAAAGAGCCTTGCCAAGCAGTATCCGACCATTGCGTCGGCCTCCACGGAGATCATCAATTTACAGGCGATTTTGAATCTGCCCAAGGGCACGGAACATTTTATGACGGATATCCACGGGGAGTATGAGCAGTTTAACCATATCCTGAAAAACGGATCCGGCTCCGTGCGCAGAAAGATCGACGAGGAGTTTGGCAATACGTTGAGCATCAAGGATAAGAAGAGCCTGGCGACGTTAATCTATTATCCCGAGGAGAAGCTGGATATTGTCACACAGCAGGAGGACGAGGCTTCTATCGAGGACTGGTATAAGATCACGCTGCACAGGCTGGTGCAGATTACGAAGCGGGTTTCTTCAAAATACACCCGCTCTAAGGTGAGAAAGGCGCTGCCGCAGGACTTTTCCTATATCATTGAGGAGCTGATCACGGAGAAGGCGGAGGTGCAGGATAAGGAGGCCTATTATAACGAGATTATCCGCACCATTATCCGCATCGGCAGGGCGCAGGAGTTTATCGTTGCATTGAGCAACCTGATCCAGCGGCTGGTGATCGACCATCTGCATATTGTGGGGGATATTTACGACAGGGGGCCGGGTCCGCATATCATTCTGGACACGCTCTGCCAGTATCATTCGGTGGACGTGCAGTGGGGCAACCACGATATTGTGTGGATGGGAGCGGCCAGCGGCCATCTGGCCTGCATAGCGAATGTGATCCGCATGGCGGCAAGATACGGGAATCTGGATACGCTGGAGGAGGGTTACGGTATCAACCTGATCCCGCTGGCAACCTTTGCGCTGGACGTCTATAAGGATGCGGACTGCGAGGCTTTTGCCATCAAGTACAATACGGATTACGATACCAAAGATCTGAGTCTGGATATGAAGATGCACAAGGCGATAGCCGTTCTGCAGTTTAAGCTGGAGGGCCAGCTGATTATGAGACGCCCTGAATTTGCCATGCAGGACAGGCTGCTGTTGGAGCACATTGATTATGAGAATAAGGCGCTTGTGCTTAATGGGGTTTCCTATACCCTGAAGGATGTGGATTTCCCGACGATCAACAGAAACAGGCCCTACGAGCTGACAGAGCAGGAGGAACAGGTGATGGAGCGGCTGCGGCAGGCTTTCGTCAAATGTGAAAAGCTCCAGAAACATGTGCGTTTTCTGTTTTCCAAGGGAGGGCTTTATAAAATTTATAATTCCAATCTGCTTTACCACGGCTGTGTGCCTATGGATGAGGAAGGAAACTTCAATAAGGTCAATGTTTACGGGGAGGAATACAGCGGCAAGGAGCTGTACGACGTGCTGGAACATTATGCCAGAAAAGGCTATTATTCCCATGATCTGAAAGAGAAGTTAAAAGGGCAGGATATTATCTGGTATATTTGGGCGGGACCAAACTCCCCGGTTTTCGGTAAGGACAAGATGGCCACCTTTGAGCGGTATCTGGTGGAGGATAAGGAGCTTCACAAGGAGACGAAGAACGCTTATTACAGACTGCTTGACAGTGAAATGGTGGTAAACCGGATCCTGCAGGAATTTGGACTGGACGAGTCGCGTTCCCATATCGTGAACGGCCATGTGCCTGTGGAACGGAAAAAAGGAGAGACGCCCATCCGGTGCGGCGGAAAACTGCTTGTCATCGACGGCGGTTTTTCCAAGGCCTATCAGGATAAGACAGGCATTGCCGGATATACACTGGTGGTGAATTCCTACGGGATGCGGCTGGTGGCACATGAGCCTTTTGAGTCCACGGAATCGGCGATCCTCCACGAGTCGGATATTTTTTCGGATTCCTTCATTCTGGAGACTGCCGCGTCCAGGCAGAAAATCGCGGATACGGAGACAGGTGCAGAGCTTCGGGAGATCATTCACCAGTTGGAGGAGCTTTTGCAGGCTTACAGGGACGGCATTTTAATTGAAAAAGGATAACAAATCGAGCGCTAGCGCTCGATTTAGAGAATGCTGCGCATTCTCCTTGAATGGTTTACACTGATTTGCGCTGACATAATTTCCTATACAATAAAAAGAGTTCTCGGGGGCATTGCCTCGGGAACTCTTTGTCGCTGTATTGAAACTTTTGTTTAGCGTATCTTGGAGGAAGCGCCGGTGTTGTTATTGCCGGTCACATCGTCCACCATGTTTTCCACGCCTGTCGCAGCGTCGTCAATAATGTCGGAGGCCGCGTTGCCGGCATCTCCGATGGCGTTGCCCACATCATCGGCGATGGAGCCGTCGTCTGCATTGTTTGTGCCTGCGGTAGCGTCGTTTACATTGTCGTTGTCGTTCATGGTGCCGTCTGTATCTGTGCCGCCCATGCCTGTGCCTGTGGCGTCTGTACCTGTGCCTGTGGTACCTGTACCGGTGTCAGTTGTGCCGGTAGTGCCCATACCGATTCCGTTGTCCGTATCTGTGCCGGCAGTTCCGGTTCCGTTATCCGTACCTGTGCCGGCAGTTCCGGTTCCGTTCTGTGTGCCCGTGCCGTTATCCGTGTTTCCGGCTGCGTTTCTGTTGCCGCAGGCGGTCAGCGCGGCCATGCTCAGAACCATGAGAGAGACAAAAAGTAAAGTTTTTATTCTTTTCATGATTTCACTCCTTTGCTCGATTGCTGAATCTTATATACTATTAGAAACAGAATGTTTGATAAACTTCCTGTTCTTATGTTATTATGTCAGTTAGAAATTAAAATATGCATCCTGCCTGGAACCGGGCAAATTACCAAAAAATATAGGATGAACGGCTGGTTTTTGGCAGGGTTTGAACAGAATCAAAACAGAAAAGGAAAAAATATGAAATTTCGACCTTGTATTGATATTCATAACGGCAGTGTCAAACAGATTGTGGGGGGAAGCCTTAAGGATGCGGGAGACAGGGCGCTGGAAAATTTTGTATCCGGGCAGGACGCCGCCTTTTATGCCGGACTTTACCGGGAAAAGGGTATAAGAGGAGGACATATCATTCTTTTAAATCCGCTGTCTTCGCCTTATTATGAGGAGACGAAGAGACAGGCGCTTTCGGCGCTTGGGGCATATCCGGGAGGTCTGCAGGCAGGCGGCGGTATCACGCCGGAGAACGCGGCGGTTTTTCTGGAAGCTGGCGCCAGCCACGTGATTGTTACCTCCTATGTTTTTTCAGGGGGACAGATACAGTATGACAGGCTTCGGACTTTGGTAAAGGTAACAGGGAAGGAAAAGCTGGTTCTTGATTTGAGTGTGCGGAGTCTTGACGGCCGGTATTATATTGTGACCGACAGATGGCAGAAATATACGTCCGTTGAGCTGACAAAGCGGCTTCTCGACGAGCTTTCCGCATATTGTGATGAATTTCTGGTTCATGCGGTGGACGTGGAGGGAAAAAGTGCGGGCATTGAGGAACCTGTGGCAAAAGTTCTGGGAGACTGGGGGAAAATTCCAATTACTTACGCGGGCGGCGTGCACAGCTTTGCAGATCTTGATAAAATAAAAGAGCTGGGAAAGGGAAAAGTGGACGTGACCATCGGAAGCGCGCTGGATCTTTTCGGGGGAGAGATGCCTTTCTGGGATGTGCTGGCGTACATGGAAAGGGCATAAAGGAAAAAGAAAAAAACCTGCCGTGCAGACAGGTTTTTCTTCTTCTCTAATCCGTTACAACAATAGCTGATTCTAAATAACAAAGTCTTACGTGATTATTTTAAGAACAATATATTTAAGAACAGGCACATCGTGATACTGATTATCGATGTCATAAGAAGCGTCAGCTCTTATAACTTTGTTACGTTTACGGCCTGAGGTCCCTTTTCACCGTTTACTACCTCATACTCAACCTCTGCGCCCTCTTCGAGAGACTTGAAACCTTCCATGTTGAGTCCGGAATAGTGAACGAATACGTCGTTACCCTGCTCGTCAGAGATGAAACCGTAGCCCTTCTGGTTGTTAAACCACTTTACTGTACCTTTGTTCATTGTAGATACCTCCAAAAATGATAAAAATTACGTTGATTGACAACAACCATAGGATAGCATAAATCTTATAAAATGTAAAGCATTATTTTCGCTTTTTCCGTTTATGACGGGCTATAAAACCGTGTCCAGTGTCTGGAACAATACCTGTACATCAATGGGCTTGGAAATATGGCCGTTCATGCCGCTTTTGAGCGCTTCTTCCCGGTCTTCGGTAAAGGCGTTGGCGGTCATGGCGATGATCGGGATGGAGGCCAGCTCATGGTTTTCCAGACTTCTGATGCGTCTGGTAGCCTCGTAGCCGTCCATCACAGGCATCTGGATATCCATCAGTATGGTCTGATAGTAGCCCGGTTCCGATTTTTTCAGCATTTCAAAGGCAATCTGGCCATTGTCCGCCACATCTACGAGGAAGCCCGCATTTTCCAGAATTGCCACGGCGAGTTCCTGATTCATCTCCACATCTTCTGCCAGCAGGATCCGTCCGGTATGGCGGGGTCTGATCTCGTTTTCGGCGTTTTCATCTTCCTGCGGCTTCGGTTGCAGCACGGACTGAAGGCAGGCGCTCAATTCTGACAGGAACAGCGGCTTGTTGCAGAATGCCGTAACGCCGGCCTCTTTTGCCTCTGCCTCGATATCTGACCAGTCATAAGCGGTCAGAACGATAATGGGCACATGCTCGCCGGTTTCCTTTCGGATTCGCCGGGTCACCTCGACACCGTTCATGTCAGGAAGCAGCCAGTCCACGATATATACGGAGTAGTTTGTGTGGCGCATGACAGCCTGATGGCTGCGGAGCACCGCCTCTTTGCCGGACAGCGTCCACTCGGCCTGCATGCCGAGCTGTCCCAGCATATAGGAAACGCTGTCGCATGTGTTGAAATCGTCGTCCACCACCAGGGCTTTGCAGTCCTTTAATTCCGGCAGGATAAGCGGTTCCTTCTTTTCCTCGTGCAGGCGGAACGTGAAGGAAACTGTAAATTCGGTTCCAACGTCCGGCTCACTCGTAACGGAAATGGAGCCGTTCATCATATCCACAATATTTTTCGTGATGGCCATGCCGAGCCCGGTACCCTGAATTTTGCTGATAGTGCTGTTGCGTTCCCGCTCAAACGGTTCGAAAATACGTGCGACAAACTCCGGGCTCATGCCGATGCCCGTGTCTTTGATGGTAAAGGTATAGTTGGCGTATCCGTCGGGCGCGCCCGGTTTTTCCGTAATGCGCATACTGACATGACCGCCGGCCCCGGTATATTTGACGGCATTGCTTAACAGGTTCAAAAGCACCTGATTGAGCCGGAGCTTGTCACAGTAAATGGCTTCGTCCACGACATCAACCGTATCAATCTGCAGCTCGAGCTGCTTGGCGTGGATATCCGCCTGTAAAATATTGCGCAGGCCATGCAGAATTTCGGGAAGGCTGCAGAGCTTTTCTTCCAGATGGATCTTCCCGCTTTCGATATGGCTCATATCCAGTATGTCGTTAATCAGACTCAGCAGATGGTTTCCGGAAGTCTGGATTTTTTTCAGGTATTCCGTAACAAGCTCTGTCTGGTCGATATGCGTGATGGCCAGATTTGTAAAGCCTACAATGGCATTCATAGGTGTACGGATGTCGTGGGACATATTCGATAAAAATACGCTTTTGGCTTTACTTGCCCGGTTAGCCTGGGAAAGAGCGGCTTCAAGCAGGGTGTTCTGCTCCATCTCCCGGCGGATTTCCGCATCTACGCTTCGGAAGCCGAGAACGATTCCACGGCTTCCGTCCTCCGCGCCTGCACTTACGGCCTTCATCTGGAAATAGACGATCTGGCCGTCCTGCTGCTTGCGGTAATTTACCGAGTATACCTGCTTTGCGTTCAGCTCCTTATTCAGTGTGTCCAGGGAAACGGCGTGCCGCAGCGTTTCCCGGTCCTCTTCATATACCATCTCCTCTATGTACTGCGCCATGCTTTCCTGCAGGGAAATTTTATTTTCAAAAATGTTGTCAAGCTCGCGTCTGCCAGTGCGGACAGGGACAAGGATACCCGTGTCGGCATCTACGAAGCATACAAGCGTGAAGTCGAGGCTTAAAGCCTGTACCAGCTCCATCTGCCGCCTCTCGTTTTTCTTTTCCTGCAATTTCTGCTCGGTGACATCCAGAAGGAAACGCTGGCAGAAGAGCTCACCGTTTTCTTCGTAGAGCTTGATATTCCCCATAACGTGGAGGATTTCACCGTTTTTATGCTGTACGCGGTATTCGACATTTACAGTGTCCCCGGCTTTTTTCAGCATTTTAATGCTGTCGCGGAGACGGTCCCTGTCTTCATCCATCACGGAAGAGGCAACCAGGTCAAAACCGTCAGCCGTCATTTCATCCAGCGTTTCATAGCCGAGAATTTTAAGGGCGGCCCTGTTTATGTTCAGGATACGCGAATCGTTCCGGCTGTGATTCATCACGCCACAGTCGATGGTGGCAAGGATTGTCTCCAGCGTCTTGTTTTTCTTGATAATTTCCTGCTCATAGGCGCGCTCCTGCGTCACATCGACGCCCACGCCGACGGTTCCCATTACAGTGCCGTCACAGTTATACAGGGGAGACTTGTAAGTCATCAGTGTCCGGGTTTCGTCCCCTGCCTTAATGGTCTCCTCGGACACAAGCGTCTGCCTTGTGCTCATGACCCGGTGTTCCGATTCGATGCAGGCCGGATCGTCTTCCGCTACATCCCAGATATAGGCGTGCCGTCGGCCTTCCACCTGCTGCATGGTCTTATTGACTGCCTGACAGAAACTGTTGTTTACTTTTTCATGGACGCCGTCCTTGTCCTTATACCAGACCAGATTGGGAATGTTGTTGATCGTAGCTTCAAGGAAGTGGCTGGTTTCCCAGAAATCCTTGCGCAGCTTAAGGGTCTGCTGCCATCTCAGGAAACGAAAGCGGAGCTCCTCGTCAGTCATGGGCATAACCCAGATGTCCGTGATATCCTTTAATGCCGGATCAGCGCTAAGAAGCTGCATCTGCCTTTTGTCCGCAAGCAAAATAACCTGCGCATCGCCGCGGCGGTTTGGCAGTATGACCTGAAGCGCAGACTGCATGTCTGTATGAGACAGATCGGCTATGATTACATCCGCTTTTTGGGATAAAGAAGCCTCGGCCTCGTCGCTTTCAGAAAAAATATGGGTAAAATGTTCAAGAGAAGGCATCTTCTTAATCACGTCCACAGCGTGGCTGGGATGCCCTGCGAAATAAATATGGAGACTACAAGTATACATATCTGCTTCCCTCTGCCCATGTGAATTTTTTTATTATATTTATTCTAACAAGTCAGTAAATTTGTGTCAATATGGGAAAGGTTTTGCAGAAAATTTCGTATATGTGAAAACGGCGGTTTCTAGGAGCCCAGACGGTCAAAAATCAGGTCATAACCATCGTTTCCGTAATTCAGGGAACGGTTTACGCGGCTGATGGTGGCTGTCGAAGCGCCTGTCTTTTCCGCAATTTCGAGATACGTCCTGTGCTGCTTCAGCATGGATGCCACTTCGAAGCGCTGGGAGAGGGAAAGAAGCTCGTTTACGGTACAAAGATCCTCAAAGAAATCATAGCATTCCTCCTGCGTCTGCAGGCAGAGGACAGCCTGGAACAGATGGTCGACAGCGTCGGTTTTGAGTTTTTTATTCATGGTTCCTCCATTCCGTATCAGAAAGAATTATGCTTTCGTACGTTAAAACTTTACAATCTTCATGTAAAAATATACCACAGGTACACTTTTTTGTAAACCGTCCGTCTGCTTTTGAACGAGATAAAATACTTGTCATGCGCAAATGAAAAATATATAATAAGAGTCATAGGAAGGCGGAAGGTGCGGAAAATGACGATCAATATAGAGGATTTGTTAAACAGCATCCAGGGAAGTCTGGACAGGATCGAATATATCAGGGCGGAAGATATTCCCGATATTGATCTCTATATGGATCAGGTGACGACGTTCATGGAGTCCCATTTGAGAAATACGACAAGGAACCCTGTTTCCGACAAGATTCTGACAAAGACCATGATAAATAATTACGCGAAGAATAATCTTCTTCCGCCGCCTTTAAGAAAAAAATACTCAAAGGATCATGTGCTTCTTCTGATCTTTATCTACTATTATAAGGGGATATTATCCATCAGCGATATTCAGGAGCTTTTAGAGCCGATAAAGGGCCGGTTTTTCCAGAATGGAGAGGCGTATGATCTTTCCCGTGTTTATGAGGAGGTCTTTGGACTGGAGCGGGAGCAGAAGGATGTCTTAAAGGCAGATGTTGTGGAAAAGTTTCGGATTGCCCAGAATACTTTTGGGGATGCGCCCGAAGAAGACCAGGGCTTTTTGAAATTTTTTTCCTTTATCTGCATGTTAAGCTTCGACGTTTATGTCAAAAGACTGCTGATCGAGAAGATGATCGACGGTATTACGGACAGACGCGGCGGTGATAAAAGAAAAAAGGGTAAAGGTCAGGAGGAAGAGTAAAATGGGAATGATTCGGTCGTTTGAGGATCTGACAATCAAAGGATTTGATGTGAAGGAAGGTATCAGGCTGTGCGGGGATGATGAAGAAATTTACATGGAAGTGCTCTGGGCAGCTATGGAGGAGGGAAAGGAGAAAATCCCTCTGATTCGGAGCATTTATGAGAAGAAAGATTATGAGCGCTACCGCATAGAGGTGCATGGGCTGAAAAATGCCATGCGTTCCATAGGAGCCACCTATCTTTCACAGCTTGCCGCGGAACAGGAGACGGCGGTGGCAGAGGGAAATCATTCGGTCATGGAAGTGGGTGTGGAGGAAATGCTGACGCAGTATCAGTTTGTGGTGGATGCCCTGAAGGAGCTTTTAGGGGAATAGTTTGGCTTACATAATACATAACGCCCGGCGGATAAGCCGGGCGTTATTTTGCGTAAGCAGAGCTGGTCTGCATGAGAGACAGTCTGCGCCGATTTATGACGGGCAGCGCGAACGGTGCTTACGCGCTACTGCAGAACTTTTTTGGCAAAGGTAGTGTCTACCAGATCGGCGTAGGGCACCCGGCCGTCCAGTTCCCCGGCCTCTTCCAGAATATTTTCTAAGAGGGTGAAGCTGTCTTCCGAAAAGACGAGGTCTGACTTCCATGTGTCCTGTGCGGCATATCGGCCAACGATGGTCTCTATGGTGGAAAGCTCCGTCTCCGCAAACTGGGGCGCGATCACTTTTGCGATTTCCGCAGGCGTGTGGGTCTGCACATAGTCCATGCCCTTTTGCAGGGCGCGGGTGAAGGCTTCGATCACGGCGGGGTTTTTCTCGATATAGCTCTTTCTGGCGGAGAAGGCGGTGTAAGGAACATAACCGGAATCTTCTCCGAGGGAGGCAACCACATAGCCGTCGCCCTTTGTCTCCAGAGAGGTGGCGTGGGGTTCGAATTCAACCGAAAAATCTCCCTGCCCACCGGAGAAAGCGGCTGCAGTGGAACCGAAGTCGATGCTCTGGTCGATTGAAAGGTCGTTTGCAGGATCGATATTGTTCTTCTTTAAAATGTACTCGAATACCATTTCAGGCATGCCGCCTGCCCGACCGCCCAGCACATCCTTGCCGATTATCATGTCCCATGTGAAGTTTTCGATGGGTTCTCTGGATACCAGGAAATTGCCAGCCCGCTGGGTGAGCTGCGCGAAGTTCACCGCATAGTCGGATGCGCCTTCCTTGTAGGTGTAGATGGTGCTTTCGCTGCCCATAAAGCCGATATCGGCCTCTCCTGTTAAGAGTGCGGTCATTGTCTTGTCGGCGCCGAAGCCTGTAATCAGGGTTAAGTCGATGCCCTCATCGGCAAAATAGCCTTCCTCGATCGCCACATACATGGGTGCGTAGAAAATGGAGTGGGCTACCTCGTTTAATACCACGGGTGTCTTGCCGGAAGAAGCGGGAGCGCTTTCGCCGGGCCTGCCTCCACAGCCCCAGAGGACGCCCATAAGCAGAAGCGCCGTAAGTAATATGCTGCCAGTTTTTTTCATGTTCCTCCTCGGATTGCCGCCTCTTACGGGCAATCCATAAAAGAAATTTTACTATAGTTTATGCGGAAGAAAAAAAAGTGCTTTTCTTTTTCGAGAGAAAATGGTATACTGTTTAAGTCGTAAGTTTGCAGGCGTAGTTCATCGGTAGAATACAAGCTTCCCAAGCTTGGGAGGGGGGTTCGATTCCCCTCGCCTGCTCTCAGCAACATAGTTGTAAAGCCACCCCGCTTTACAGCTATTTTTTTCGCGCATAAGCAGAGTCGGAAGGCACACGAAACAGATGCCATGTTTGCATGAGCAGATGGTTCGGGGGACTTACGGCGAGCAACGCGAACGAGAAATGCGAAGCATTTCGAGTCTGCTTATGCGCAGAGTCAGAAACGGGCTATGACTGTTTATGACGAGCAACGCGAGTGAGAGATGCGAAGCATCTCGATCTGCTTATGCGCGTGCCGAAGGGAACGAAGACTGCGAACGAGAAATGCGTAGCATTTCGAGTCTGCTTATGCGCAGAACAGTGTTTTGCTGGAAAGCGGGAGGTACTAAAGAAATGTGGATCTGGCTGGTTTTGTTATACGGCGTTCTAAAAGGCGTGCGGGAGATCGTGAAGAAAAAGGCCTTGGAGAAAAACTCTACCATAGAGGTACTGTTTGTATACACTTTCCTGTCTTTTGTGATGGTTTTACCGTCCGCCGGTGTGTCGATGGGAGTGGAACCACGCTGCTATTTTTATATTGCGATGAAGTCCTTTGTCATTTTTCTGGCGTGGATGTGCAGCTTCCGCGCCATCAAAAGAATGCCCATCAGCCTTTACGGTGTGCTGGATCTGTCCCGTGTGCTCTTCGCAACCATGCTGGGAGTCATCGTACTGCAGGAGGCGCTTGGCACATTTCAGGTCATTGGCCTGCTTCTCGTGTCGGCAGGGCTTCTTTTATTAAAGTATCATCCCAGGAGCGTGCGGGAGGCGGCAAAGAGCGCGGGAGAGTCCGTGGAAATCAGGTATGTGGTGATGGCCTTTGCCTCCTGTCTGCTGAATGCGGTTTCGGGGCTGCTTGACAAGATTCTGATGCGGGAGATCACAAGCTCCCAGCTGCAGTTCTGGTATCTGCTGTTTCTGACGCTGCTTTATCTGCTGTTCATTCTGATTTCCCGCACGCCGGTGAACTGGAAACGGGCAGTCTGCAATAAGTGGGTGTGGCTTTTAAGCCTGCTGATTGTGATTGCGGACAGGGCGCTTTTCGTGGCAAACGGCATGGAGGGAAGCCGCGTTACGATGATGACGCTCTTAAAACAGGCGGGCTGTGTGGTGACGATTCTGGCAGGACGGTTTTTGTTTAAGGAAAAGAATACCGCGCACAAGCTCATCTGCGCCGCCATTATCATTGCCGGAATTGTGATCGGGGTGAGCTAGCGGAATCTGGGGCGCAAAGTATACCGTAAAAACGGCAAAGTATTCCGAAAGCAGGGGATATCGCATAAAAGTGTTGTCCCCGTACAAGATGATATGGTATACTAAACCATAATTTTGTTTTTTGTTTTCTAAATGTTCTAACATAAAAAGGAGGACAGGAAATGGATAATAATGGTACATTTGACGGTGCGAGGGCGATGAATAAGATGGCGGTCGCCTGTCATACGGTGATCGTGGCCGTGCTGGAGATCGCCTATTTGATCGAAGTGCTCAAGGGCAGCAGAACCATAGGGTATTATGTGGTCTTTTCGCTGGTTGCGATTCTGCCGGTGGCGCTTGCGGTTTTCCTGTATAACAGGGAGCCGTCGGATACGCGTCTGAAATATGTGATAGGCGTGACTTACAGCCTCTTTTATCTTTTTGTGGTGTTTACCACGGTCAGTATGCTTGCCTTTACTTATATAATACCGATCTGTCTGGTGCTCATTCTCTATTCGGATGTAAAGCTCTGCGCCGGAGTGTCGGGGGCGGGCGTTGTCATCAACCTGGCATTTTTGGTCTGGCAGGGCATGACCGGCGGTATTAGGGCCGAAGATATGGCAACCTACGAAATTCGAATGGCGCTTCTTCTGCTTGTGGCGGTTTTTCTCTGCCTTGCCACAAAGACGCTGGAAAAGATCAATGCGGCCAAGCTGGCAGAGCTGGACCGGGAGAAGGACAACGTCTCAGAACTGCTGGAAAAGGTGATGCGGATATCCGAACAAATGTCAGGGGGCATTCTTGATGTGGCCGGACAGATGCGCGAGCTGGGGAGCGCGGTATCGGAGACGAGAGACGCCATGCAGGAGGTTTCTGCCGGCACCAATGAGACGGCACAGTCCATTCAGAATCAGCTTGGGCAGACAGAGGAAATTCAGAACCATATCGGCCAGATGGCGGACGTGATGGAAGCGATCACGCAGCACATGGCGGAGACGAAGGAAAGTGTGCGGCTGGGCAGGGAGAATCTGCAGATATTGAACAGACAGATGGAACACTCGGAGAAGGCGGGGGCGCAGGCCGTAGAGGAAATGGAGGGGCTGGCAGAGTATACCGCCAATATGCAGACGATCATAGATATGATTACCAGCGTAGCCAGCCAGACTAGTCTGCTTGCCTTAAATGCCAGCATTGAGGCGGCGCGTGCCGGGGAGGCCGGCAGGGGCTTTGCGGTGGTGGCTACGGAGATTTCCAACCTGGCCAACCAGACGCAGGGAGCGACGGTCGATATCACAGATGTTATCCGCAGTGTTTCGGATAAATTAAAGACCGCCGCCGGTACGGTGGAGGAGCTGATGGAGAGCAACCGCAGGCAGAGTGAATCCGCAGTGCATGCAGCCGACAGCTTTGAGAAGATTGCGGCTGACACCGATCAGGTGGACGAACAGAGCAGGCGGCTGGACGGTTCTGTGAAGCAGCTGGCGGAGGCCAACCGGGTGATTGTGGAGAGTATCCAGACGATCTCGGCGATCATGCAGGAAGTGTCCGCGCATTCGCAGGAGACATTCCGGGTGAGTGAGAACAATACGAAGATTGTGGCAGAGGTAGACAGACTGGTGGAGGATCTGAGTGGTCAGGCAAAACAGCTTAACCAGAGCCGGAGCTGATACATAAGGGAACCTGAGATATAGTAGAAGAAAAGTGGAGGGAAAAATGGGATTTTTAAAAAATCAGTTTTCAAGCGTCATCGAGTGGAATGAAAACGGTGCGGGCGTATTGTTTTATAAGTTTCAGAATCAGGAGATCAAGAAAGGTTCCCGGCTGATTATCCGCCCGGGGCAGGATGCGATCTTTCTTTATAACGGCAGGGTGGAAGGTATTTTCGAGGAGGACGGAGACTACGACATTGAGTCCGATATCATTCCCTTCCTGACCACTTTAAAGAGCTTTAAGTTCGGTTTCAGCACGCCGCTTCGGGCGGAGGTGCTCTTCATCAACACCAAGGAGCTGCTGGTGAAATGGGGCACGAAAAATGCCATCAATCTGCCTGCGCCCGGCCTTCCCGGCGGTATGCCGATCCGGGCCTTCGGTGCGTTCAACTGCAGGGTGGCGGCGCATGATGTGCTGATTGAAAAGCTGGCGGGTATCAGACAGACCTATACGGTGGGAGATGTGAAGGAGCGCATCATTGCAAGCCTGGACCAGCTCCTGATGAGCTGGATCAGCAAGGAAGGCAGGGACATGTTCAACCTGCAGGCGGATGCAAGAAATATTGCCAAGGGCATTGAGAGTGAGCTGGACGCGGACATGAGGACGCTTGGTATCGCGATCTCGGGCTTTACGATCGAGAGCTTCTCCTACCCGGAAGAGATTCGGAAGATGCAGGAGAAGGCGGCGGCGCAGTCCATGGTGGGCGATATGAATAAGTACACCCAGATGGCGGCGGCTGACTCCATCGGGAAGGGCGGCAGCGGCACCGGTATGGCCGCTGATATGGTGGGCTTACAGATGGGTATGGCCATCGGACAGCAGATGGTAAACCAGATGAATATGGGCGGCGCGAATGCGGCCGGACAGGGACAGCAGATGGGACAGCCTGCAGCACAGGGGGGACAGGGACCGAAGTTCTGTCCGAACTGCGGCACGCCTACTACGGGCTCCAAATTCTGCGGCAACTGCGGCAATCAGCTTTTATGAGTCGTCAAAGAGAGATTGACTGGTATATCAAGAGCTATCCGGGAATAGAGAAATGGCTAAATAGCTGTCCGCTCTGTCACCGGCGCGGATACAGGTCGGATATGCCTGAACATATCGGTGGTGAACATTCTGTCAGCGGATGTCATTATAAGAAGATATTTTCAGCTCTTAGAGACAGACGAGGCGGGATTGTGCATGGTATGTTCTGAAATACAAAAAATAGCGGATGGTAAGCCGGGTAACGGTATGGAGACAGGGGACAGTAAAAAGTATGAGCATATATGACACATTAAATGAGAAGCAGAGGCAGGCCGTCATGCAGACGGAGGGGCCTGTGCTGATTCTGGCAGGCGCCGGTTCCGGCAAAACCAGAGTTTTAACGCATAGGGTGGCATACCTGATCGACAGGGCGGGTGTGGCGCCCTATCACATTCTGGCGATTACATTTACGAACAAGGCGGCGGGAGAGATGCGGGAACGCGTGGACAAGATCGTGGGTTTTGGCGCGGAGCAGATCTGGGTATCTACCTTCCACTCCACCTGCGTGCGTATCTTACGCCGGTACATAGACAGACTGGGCTATGACAACCATTTTACGATTTACGATACCGACGACCAGAAGGGGATTATGAAGGAGGTCTGCAAGAAACTGCAGATCGACACGAAGATGCTGAAGGAGCGCACGATATTAAGCGCCATCTCCTCTGCCAAGGACGAGCTGATCGATCCGCAGGAATATGAGATGCAGAACGGTTTCGATTATAATGGCAGTAAGATTGCCAAGGCGTACCGGGAGTATCAGGCCACTTTAAAGAAAAACAACGCGCTGGATTTTGACGACCTCATCATGAAGACGGTGGAGCTTTTCAAGGCGGATGCCCAGGTGCTTTCCTCCTATCAGGACAGATTCCGCTATATTATGGTGGACGAGTATCAGGATACCAACACGGCGCAGTTCGAACTGATCCGGCTCCTGGCAGCCAAACACAGAAACCTCTGTGTGGTGGGCGATGACGACCAGTCCATCTATAAGTTCAGGGGGGCGAATATCCGCAACATCCTCGATTTTGAGAAGGTTTACCCGGACGCTTTCGTTGTCAAGCTGGAGCAGAATTACCGCTCCACCCAGATGGTTCTGGACGCTGCCAACGCGGTCATCAAAAACAACAAGGGCCGCAAGGAAAAGGCCCTTTGGACGGATAAGGCGGAAGGAGCCCGCATCGGCTTTCGGCAGTTTGACACGGGTTACGAGGAGGCGGAATACATCGCCGGGGATGTGGCAAAAAAGAAGAGAAAGGGGCAGATTTCCTACGGGGCGTGCGCCGTGCTCTACCGCACCAACGCCCAGGCACGTCTTCTGGAAGAGCGTTTTATTATGGAGGGCATTCCCTACGATGTGGTCGGCGGCACAAATTTTTATTCCAGACGGGAGATCAAGGATGTGCTTGCGTATCTGAAAACCATAGACAACGGCAGGGACGATGTGGCGGTGAAGCGGATTATCAACGTGCCCAGACGGGGCATCGGCGCGGCCACTATTGTGCGGGTGCAGGAATATGCCGATGAGAGGAATATCAGCTTTTTTGACGCGCTCACGGAGGCGGATCAGATTGTGACGATCGGCAGGAGCGCGGGGAAACTGAAACCATTTGTGACCATGATACAGAGCTTCCGCAGCAAACAGGAGTTTTACAGTCTGGAAGAGCTTGTCAAGGATGTGCTGGATCTCACGGGGTATTTGAAGGAGCTGGAGGAATCCGACGAGGAGGACGCGGCAGACCGTGTTGAGAATATCGAGGAGTTAGTCAGCAAAGTGGTGGCCTATGAGGAGGAAAACGACGAACCTTCCCTGAGTGAGTTTCTGGAAGAGGTGGCGCTGGTGGCGGACATCGACCGGGTGGACGGCGACGGCGACCGGGTGCTGCTTATGACCCTGCACAGCGCCAAGGGACTGGAGTTTGAACATATCTATCTGGCGGGCATGGAGGACGGTGTGTTTCCAAGCTATATGACGATCACCTCGGACGATCCCATGGAGATCGAGGAGGAGAGGAGACTCGCCTATGTGGGAATTACCAGAGCCAGAGAGGAGCTGACTCTTACCTGTGCGAAACAGCGCATGATCAGAGGCGAGACGCAGTATAATCCCATCAGTCGTTTTGTGCGGGAAATCCCGCCTCAGCTTTTGGACGGCACGCCTGTGCCGGTAAAGAAGAGGATGGAAGAAATATACGAGGACGACTCGCAGGAGCGCAGCCTTCTGCGGACGAAGCCTTACGGGGCGGCGCCAAAATCCTACATGGAGCCTGTCAAACCTTATGCGGCGGCGCCGGGTGCGTATACGGAGAGAAAGAAGGCTTACGCGGCGCCGATTAAGCGCGGCGCAGGGAAAGCGCCGGTTACGGTGGGCGGCAATCCTTTTGGAGCGGGGAACACCGCATCCGGCCCGGCAGGGGCGGATGCGCCTGCGGCTCCCGGAAGGATCGGTTACGGAGAGGGGGACCGGGTGCGCCACGCCCGTTACGGAGAGGGTACGGTCCTAAAGATTGAACCCGGCCCAAGGGACAGTCAGGTGACGGTGGTTTTCGACGAAGCCGGACAGAAGATCATGTATGCGGGATTTGCAAAGCTACAGAAGGTCTGAGGACGCAGTCGTTGCAAAAAATGAGAAAAATTTTTAAAATCGCCGCGAGCGGATGCATATTTTTACATAATTTTCATAAAATAAAATATTCACATATAGTAAAATCTGAAAAAAGGTGGTATACTATGCGTGATGGCAAGGAGCAGTGCCATACGGTAAGATGGCAGAATGGCTGCTTGCAGACGATTTTGTCAGATTAGCGCGGTCACAATGTATGGGAAAGAGAGGGCTACAGGATGAGCAAGAAGGAGATTTTGAATAAATTGGATGAGATCATGGACAATGCGGGTGTGAATGAGCTTCTCGGCAGGAAACATGAGGAAGAGAAGAAAAACAGTATTTTATGGATATTTGCAGTGATCGGCGCTGTTGCGGCGGTAGCAGCTATCGCATATGCCGTGTACCGTTACCTGACGCCCGATTATCTTGAGGATTTTGAGGACGACTTCGACGATGATTTCGATGACGATTTTTTCGAGGATGAGGATGAAGACGAGGACACAGGTGTGTAGAATTTTTCTGTGAGAGAATGTGAGGGCCGGCGGGAATGTATCTTTCCCGGCGGCCTTTTGTACGCATAGGCAGAGTCGGAAGAGATACGAAGCATCCCGACCTGCTTATCGCGTGAGAGGAAGGTCGCAGCCGGGATGTATGTTTGTGAACAGGCCCGGCCGCGGAAGAAAAGGCATACGGACAGAGTCCGAAAAGACACAACAGCAGACGCCATACAGGCATGAGGACGGAGACAACATGAAAAAAGGACAGATCATAGAAGGTATTGTGGAACGGATGGATTTTCCGAATAAGGGGATCGTAATCTGCGGGGAGGGCGTCTGCACGGTGAAAAACGCCCTGCTGGGACAAAAAGTGCGGGCGGCTGTCAATAAGGCGAGAAACGGGAGATACGAAGGAAGACTTCTGGAAGTGTTGGAGCATTCCCCGGTGGAGACGGGAAGTCCCTGCCCCCATTTCGGGAGCTGCGGGGGATGTACTTATCTGTCCTTTCCCTATGAGGAGAGTCTGAAAATCAAGGAGGGGCAGGTGCGGAGGCTGCTTGCGCCTGTGCTGGAAAAGCAGGACGGGGAATGCCTGTTTGAGACGGTAAAGGCGTCTCCGGCGGTTTTTGGTTACCGGAATAAGATGGAGTTTACCTTCGGGGATGAGGTGAAGGACGGACCGCTGTCCCTTGGAATGCATAAGCGGGGGAGCTTTTATGATATCGTGTCCGTGACGGACTGTCAGATTGTGGAAGAGGATTACCGGAAAATTCTGCGCTGTGTCAGGGACTATTTTTCGGGACTGCGGGAGCAGGGGATGGATGTTTCCTTTTATCACAGGCTGCGGCATACGGGCTGGCTGCGGCATCTTGTGGTGCGCAGGGCGGCGAAGACGGGAGAAATTCTGGTGGCGCTGGTGACGACCTCCCAGGTGCCCGTCTCACAGACAGCGGGCGGCGTGATACATGGACAGGATGCGGCAAAGTGGCAGGATGCGCAGGACGGCTTGCAGGAGAGTGACGGTGTACGCGGTCGGAATGCGGGTGAACAGAGACGGGGGGTGGACGGACAGGAGCGCAGCGCGTCAGAGGAAGGTATAGGTGAGAGGGAGCTGCTGGCTGGACTTAGAGACCGGCTTCTGGCCCTGCCGCTTGACGGCAGGATCGTGGGCTTCCTGCATGTGAGAAATGACTCCGCGGCGGATGTGGTGCAAAGCGACGGGACTGCGGTTCTGTACGGGCGGGATTATTTTTATGAAGAGCTCCTTGGCCTCCGTTTTAAAATTTCGCTGTTTTCCTTTTTCCAGACGAACAGCCTTGGTGCGGAACTGCTCTACAGCATAGCGAGGGAGTATATTTCTGGCTATATATCATCGTCGGCCGGAGCGGCGGATGGAACCGGGAAGAAGACGGCGCAGGGAACGGCGGACGAAGCCGGACGGGAGGAAATGGATGAACCCGTGCGGGGAAAGATCGTGTATGACCTCTACAGCGGCACGGGAACCATCGCGCAGCTGATGGCGCCTGTGGCAAAAAAGGTGATCGGCGTGGAGATCGTGGAGGAGGCCGTGGAGGCGGCAAGAAAAAATGCGGCGCTAAATGGTTTACATAACTGTGAATTTATTGCCGGGGATGTGCTGAAAGTGCTGGATGGGATTGCGGAGAAGCCGGATGTGATTATTCTTGACCCGCCCCGGGACGGTGTACACCCGAAGGCGCTCACGAAGATCATAGATTACGGGGTGGAGCATATTCTGTATATCTCCTGCAAGGCGAGCAGCCTGGCGAGGGACCTGGAAGTCTTTCTGGCGAGGGGGTACAGAGCAGAGAGGTGCGTGGCGGTCGACCAGTTTCCGTGGACGGCGGGGGTGGAGACGGTTGTACTTTTGTCCCAACTAAAACCAGACGATTACATTGATGCGGAACTGGATTTTTCTCACACTCCTTTTTACTTATCAGTAAGCCCTTAAAGGCTTACCTATTTGTCGTTCATTAAGACAATAAAATCATCAGGGGAAACTGCTTTCACCATTCCCTGATGATAGTCTTTTACATTTCTCGTAATAATGTAATCCATATCTGCTTTTACAGATACTCTTTCAACAACAGCATCTTCATAATCACTGATAGACGATGCAAGAGCATCTATACATTCAGCACCTGACACCGTGAGTATTCCAACAAGGGAATACAATTTCTCCATTACCTGTTTAGCCTGGTCTGCACTGTGAAGGTATTTTCTCACCAGATAGTAAATATTTGTTGCGGAACTCGCAGTAATATACATATCCATTATATGGTTCGCAGCCATAATAAAGATTGCTTCGGCACTTTTATTCCAAGGTTCTCTGGAGGTCAGTGCGTCAATGATCACATTTGTATCGATCAACACTTTCAATTATTTTGTACCAAGCCTTTCTCTTTTTGATTCCTCTATATTGGCCTCTTTGGGCAGGATGCCAAATAAGGATTTTGCAGTTTCCACTCTGTCCTGATAGGGATTGGTCAGTTTTGCTATTACTTTTCCGTTTTTCGTGATAAAGACATCTTCTGTAGCGCATATTATCAGATATTTTCCAAGATTATTTTTAAGCTCTGTTGCACTGATCGACATACAACCACTCCTTCCTTTGTACTATTATTATATCTAAATCGAACAATTTGAGCAATTGTTTTAGCTAAAATAATATTCTTCAAAGATTTTTTCACATTCCTCAGCAGATTTCAAATTGTAATTTTGGGTTGTCAAGCTGTTCTATCTTTTTTTGCGATAAAGGGAAATTCAGAAAGCTGTATGCCTGTCAAATGAAGAATTTAGGTTCCACGTATTCTATAATGGTCAGGACATTGATACTATTGGTTGGGACAAAGACGGGACAGTCGGGACGATGTGTCTGTTGGGGAGGAGGTTAAAACGTAAAATCTATTTGCAACCAGCCCCAATATACAGTAAGATAAAGAGGTGGATACCAGGGGGTAACATCAGTGTTAAACATTTTACGGCGTTCCCCGGCACAGCAGCCTCAGGGCAGGGCGGCCGGGAAAAGTTACGGCCCCGGGAAGCGGGATGCGCTCACGGGTGCGGTGAACAGAAGTACCTTTCAGAAAATGGTGGAGGATGCATTGACAGGCGAGCATATGCAAGGCTGTCTTCTTTTAGTGGATGTAGACCGTATGCAGGAAGTCAATGACCACTACGGCAGGGACACAGGGGACCGGGTGCTGCAGACTGTCTATGCCACGCTGCGGGAGTATTTCAGAGGCGGGGACGGCATAGGGCGGCTTTCGGAGGATACCTTCGGTATCTGGATTGAGGGGCTTTCGGCCGATCAGGTGAGCGGCATTCGCAGGCGGATTGCCGTTGTGAACGACAGGCTGCTGCACGGGGATCAGGATATGCCCACCGTTACGCTGAGTGCGGGAGCGGCCTTGGGGGAATCGGGCGAAAGCTATAAGGAGATGTACCGGCAGGCGCAGAAGGTATTGCACCGGGTGAAAGAGGGCGGACGCTGCGGCTGTGAAATATATACAATATAAGAAAACGGGAGGAATATATGGGCGGCTTTTTTGGAGTGGCATCGAAGGAGAATTGTATTTTTGATCTGTTTTTTGGGACGGATTATCATTCCCATCTGGGAACCAGACGGGCTGGCATGGCAGTTTATGATGCGGAGGCGGGATTTAACCGCGCCATCCACAACATAGAGAATACGCCGTTCCGTACCAAATTTGACAAGGATGTAAACAAGATGTACGGGACGCTGGGCATCGGCTGTATCTCGGATTTTGAGCCGCAGCCCCTGATTATCCGTTCCCACCATGGCACCTATGCGATTACCACGGTAGGCAGGATCAACAATAAAGACGAGATCGTGTCGGAAATCTTTCAGAACGGCAAAGGGCATTTTCTGGAGATGAGCGGCGGCGATATCAATGCCACGGAGCTGGTGGCGGCTGTGATTAACCAGCGTGACAATCTGATCGAGGGCATCCAGTATGCGCAGGAGCTGATTGACGGCTCCATGACCATACTGATTATGACGCCGAAGGGGATTTATGCGGCGAGGGACCGGATGGGGCGCACGCCTGTCACCATCGGAAAGAAGGGGGACGCCTGTTGTGTGTCCTTTGAGAGCTTTGCCTATCTGAATCTCGGTTATGTGCCGGAGCGCGAGCTTGGACCCGGAGAAGTGGTCATCGTGACGGCGGAGGGTGTGCAGACGCTTGCCGCGCCGGGTAAGGATATGAAAATCTGTACGTTTTTGTGGATCTATTATGGCTATCCCTCTTCGTCCTATGAGGGAATCAGTGTGGAGGAGATGCGTTACAACTGTGGGGCGATGCTGGCGAAGCGGGACGATGCGAAGCCGGATATCGTGGCGGGCGTTCCGGATTCCGGGACAGCCCACGCCATTGGCTACGCCAACGAGTCGGGGATTCCCTTTTCCAGGCCGTTCATCAAGTATACACCCACATGGCCCCGTTCTTTTATGCCTACGATCCAGAGTAAGAGGAATCTGATCGCAAAGATGAAACTCATTCCGGTGCATGACCTGATTAAGGACAGGAGCCTTCTTCTGATTGACGATTCCATCGTGCGGGGGACGCAGCTTCGGGAGACGACGGAGTTCCTTTACCAGAGCGGCGCGAAGGAGGTACATATCCGTCCTGCCTGTCCGCCTCTGCTTTATGGCTGCAAATACCTGAATTTTTCCCGTTCCACTTCGGAGCTGGAGCTGATTGCAAGGCGGGTGATTCAGGAACTGGAGGGAGAAAATAAATACCCGAATCTGGCTGTCTATGCAGACCCTGACAGCGCGGAGTACGGGCGGATGCTGGAAAAGATAAGGGAAAAGCTGAACTTTACCACGCTGAGGTATCATCGTCTGGATGATATGATCGCTTCCGTCGGTATTGACAAATGTAAACTGTGTACATACTGTTGGGATGGGCGCGAATAACAATGTGAGAAGAAATACGGCATTCTCTGTGCGGATTTAGCTTCGTGAAAGGATTGACATACATACATGATTTTCAAGTGTAGGAACTGCGGCGGCAATACGGTGTATTTGCCGGAGAAGAAGAAAATGTACTGCCCGCACTGTGAGAGTACGGACAGTGAGGAAAAAATCGGGGACAGCTCCCTTGTGCAATGCGTAAACTGCGGTGCGCCTTTACAGATCACGTCATATACTTCTGCCAGCAGATGTGAGCACTGTGGCACCTACCTGATATTTAACGAACGGGTGGAAGGTGTCTTTGAGCCGCGGCTGATCCTGCCTTTCTGTATAGGAAAAGAGGGTGCGGTGGCAGCCATGGAGAAGGAATTTTCCAGACGGCTTTTTGCGCCCGCCGATTTCCTGTCAGCGAAGAGTCTGGAGAGAATGGAAGGGATTTATGTGCCTTTCTGGCTCTATGATTATGGCGCGTACTATGATTTTGCGGGAGAGGGCACCCGGATCAGAACCTGGCGGAGCGGGGACACGGAGTATACGGAAACTTCTTATTTCGAGGTGATCCGGCAGATGGACGTGGATTTTGAACAGATCCCGGTGGATGCTTCCATTGCCATGGACGACGGCGTGATGGATCTGATGGAACCTTATGATTACCGGGCGCTTGCGGATTTTGAGCCGCAGTACATGTCCGGTTTTTTCGGGGAGGTTTATAATCAGAAGGCGGAGGAGCTGGATGGAAGGGCGCAGGCAAAGGTCAGGCAGGCTTCGGAGGAACTGATGCAAAGCTCCATATCCGGGTATACCACGGTGCGGCCCTACCGAAAAAACCTGAATCTGACCAGAGAGGGCTTCTGCTATGCGCTGATGCCTGTCTGGCAGTATGTTTACCGCTATAAGGATAAATCCTATCTGTACCATGTGAACGGGCAGACGGGGAAAGTGATCGGCGTAACGCCTGTTTCCCGGGGAAAAGTGCTGGCCTACAGCGCATCGGTGTTTGCGGCGGTGACGGCTCTCTGTTACATAGCGGTTCATGTGCTGGAGATATTATAGAAGGGATGGGCGAGAGCTGTGAGAGAATATTTTCGTTATTTTAGATGGCTGTATATCGTTCTGGCTGCCGCCGCGCTTCTGGCCGCCGTGCTTCACTTGGGGCACTGGATGCTGGGGAAGACAATGGATTACCAGCGGACAAATACAGAATGTGTTACCGGTGAGAGGGTTTTTGACAATGCGGATGTGCTGACGGACAAGGAGGAGGAGAAGCTGCGCCGTCTGATTGCTAAGCGAGAGAAGCAGACGGGCTGTGATATCGTTCTTGTCACACTGGACGAGGCTTTGGAAGATTACGCCAGAGCGATTGAACCGGGCGTGGTTTCGGAGGAATATGTGAGGGTGTATGCGGAGCAGCGCTGGGAGAACGACGGTTTTGGATACGACAGGCCGGACGGTGACGGCGTGATGCTGGTGGACAACTGGTCAAGGGAGGATGACGGCAGAATACATACATGGCTGTGCACCACCGGGCGGGCGAGGGACGCCTACTATGTGGAGGATATCGACCATCTTCTTGGCAACGTTTACCGCTATGTGGAGAAGAACCCTTACCGTGCGTACAAGACTTATGTTAATGACTTTTACCATGATATGATGGGATGGAAGGTATCCCGTTTGTATGTGCCGGGATTTATCCCTTGGCTGATAGGAATAATAGCGGCTGTTATTTTTGCGGCTGTAAACTGGCGGTCCAAGGAGGGGAAAAAGACGACCACGGCGACTACCTATGTGGCGGGCAGGGAGCCTGTTTTCCGGGCGTCTCAGGACAGATTTTTGAGAAAGACGGTGACACAGCGCAAAATTCAGACAAGCAGCGGTGGCAGCGGCGGCGGAGGAAGAAGCCATGGCGGCGGAGGCGGACATCACGGCGGCGGGGGACGCAGCCGGTAACAATGTGAGAAGAACTTCTCGACTTGCGGAGCAAGTCAGGCTCACCGGCAGAGGCTGTTTCGTGGAGAAGTTCCAGGAGTTGCGTGGCAACTTCCGTCTCACATAGGAGAATGCCAAAATACGGGCATTCTCCGCGTTGTTTTAGCATAAAAAGAATAGGCGGGTGCAGATGCACTCGCCTTTCGTAATGTCATATCATTAAGAGAATACCGCTTCTTACGCCATCTTATTTACGGCAAGGTTCATGCGGGAAACCTTTCTGGCAGAGGTATTTTTGTGGTATACGCCCTTCTTGGTAGCCTTGTCGATAGCGGAAGTTGCGGCAAGCAGCGCGCTCTGTGCAGCAGCCTTGTCATTCGCCTCAATGGCAGCGTATACCTTCTTGATTGCTGTCTTAACGCCGGACTTGATGGACTTGTTTCTGTCAGCCTTCGTCTTGTTTACCAGAATTCTCTTTTTCGCAGATTTGATATTAGCCATAACATCCTCCATTTTAAAACATTTGCATTTTATTTTCTTCTTTTATATTGGACAGAGACACACGCATATTATTTTAGATTATGGAAATGGGGATGTCAATACATATTTTGTTTATTTTTGCAAAAAATAGAAAACAAAATGGGCAGGCGGAGAATTGGCGCATAAAATATAATAGTTGCAAAAGAAAAGTAAGCGGCTGCGAAGCAGACATTTGCTTTTCTTGCAGTATTAACAGGCAAACGTCCGATGAAATCGGACATAGAGCGCTGAAAGCGCGGGTTTGCGAGTTAAGAGGATCATCGTATGCGGTAGGCTTGCCAAAATGGAAAGGAATGGAAACTGCTATGGATAGCTGGTCAAATGTCAGGACGGACTTGGCGTTGGAAGCCAGAGAAGGTATTGGAGAAAAAGAGTCCGGGCTTCATGGAGTGATAGTCGAGGAGCATTATGACGAGGAATGTGACGTGCATATTACCCGGGTGGTTATAGAGACGAAAAACGGCGCTAAGGCGCTGGGGAAACCTATGGGAACCTATATCACCCTGGAGGCGCCCGCCATGACAGAGCCGGAGGAAGACTATCATCAGGAAATATCCGGTATTCTGGCGGAGCAGCTTCGGGGGATTTTGCCGAATCCGGATAAGGAGCAGTCGATTCTGGTGGTGGGGCTGGGGAACCGGGAGGTTACGGCGGATTCCCTTGGGCCGAATGTGGTTGACAATCTCTTTGTCAACAGGCATATCGTGCTGGAGTATGGTAAGGTGGCTTACAACCGGACGAAGATGCATCTGGTGAGCAGTCTGGTGCCGGGCGTTATGGCGAAGACAGGTATGGAGTCCGCGGAGATCATCAGGGGTGTGATCGGGGAGACGAAGCCGGATATGGTGATTGTGATCGACGCGCTGGCAGCCCGGTCCACCAAGCGCTTAAACCGGACGATCCAGATTACAAACACAGGCATTCATCCCGGCTCCGGTGTGGGTAACCACAGAAACGCCATTACGGAGGAGACACTGCATATTCCGGTGCTGGCGCTGGGCGTGCCGACGGTAGTGGATGCGGCCACGATTGTGGGGGACGCCATGGGAGAGCGGCCTGCAACACTTAAGGAGCTGAATAATATGTATGTGACCACAAAGGACGTAGATCAGCAGATCCGTCAGATCAGTCATATTATCTGTGACGGGATAAACGGGGCGCTGAATCTTTGATACGAAATATTTCTATTCGCTGTGCATATAACTTAGTATGTACATGAATGGAAAGCGGTTGAAAATCATTTTAATAGTAGTAGTTATGATAACTTTTGTGTTTGTCTGCACAGAACTTTTGCGGGAGCGGGAGAAAAAAACAGAAGGCTCCGCATTTCACGGGATTGCGGAGGAGCTGGTGATGGAGCCTTATCTGCCGGGAATCCGCAGGATGGGCGAGACGAACCACCGTGCGTCGGGGGACGACTTTTTGCGCAAGGCCCTGCTTGCCCAATATCCGGGGCTGCTCTATGCGCTGGAAAACGGAGGGGAGGGTGTGACCGAGAGCGACTATGCCAGACTTCTTTTGCCGGAGGGAAGTGACGAGGATTACAGGGGGCTGCCGGAGGAGGCTCTTGAGTACGGCGACGACGCCATGCATCTGGAAAAGAATCTGGAATCGGCCCTTTTAAAGGAAAACGAGCTCTATTTATCGTCGGAACAGGAAGAACAGGGAGAGACGGCGGAAGATATGCCGGAGGAACAATCGTTTGTTCAGGCGGTGGAGAAAAGCTACCAGTACCAATGGGAGGAATTGTCCTCCTACGAAGCGCTGATCAAGGCGTTTTACGCGGTGGACAGCACCACCGTTGCGGGAGAGGGACTTCTGCAGGCGCAGACGCTTCTGGAAAAGGATATGCGGATCCATGGGGATGCGGATGCGCCCCAGATTTTGATTTACCATACGCATTCCAAGGAGAACTTTGTCGATTCTGTGCCGGGTGACGAAAACAGCGGGATTTTGGGAGCGGGGGAGTATCTGGCGGAGCTTTTGCGGGAGAATTATGGGTATAATGTGATTCACCATAACGGATGTTATGATGAGGACAGGGCTTATGCGTACAACAATTCGCTGCCAGCCGTGGAGGCGATCCTTGCCGAATACCCCACCATTGAGGCGGTGATTGACCTGCACCGGGATGAAATGCCGGCGGACAGGCGTCTGGTTATGGATCTGCAGGGGCGGCCCACCGCGCAGTTTATGTTTTTTAACGGGCTGTGCCGCACCACAAAGGGAGAGATTGAGCAGCTGGAAAATCCGTATCTGCCGGACAATCTGGCGTTGTCCTTCCAGATGCAGGCGGCGTGCAATGAGTATTATCCCGGGATCGCCCGCAGAATCTACCTGAAAGCATACCGCTACAATATGCACCTTTGTCCGAAATCCCTGCTGATTGAGCTGGGCGCGCAGAACAATACGGAGGAGGAAATACATAACGCATGTGATGTTTTGGCGCACGTGCTGGATCTGGTTTTTGGCGGCAGGGAGCCAGAGCGGGGGGAGGATGCGCCGGAGGGCGATTGATGTGGACATCCTGCTGTGGATTTGATATACTGTTTTAAATTGTGACGCGGCGAAACGCGCATTTTTCGGATGGGCGCGTGCCGGACGGTAGAGAGGATTACAGGTATGTCAATAACAGATCAGAGCAAAATCAGAAACTTTTGTATCGTGGCCCACATCGATCACGGCAAGTCCACGCTGGCGGACCGGATCATCGAGCAGACCGGACTTCTGACAAGCCGTGAAATGCAGGCGCAGATACTGGATAATATGGATTTGGAGCGGGAGCGTGGGATTACCATCAAAGCCCAGACTGTGCGCATCGTCTATCAGGCGAAAGATGGAAACGAGTATATTTTTAATCTGATTGACACGCCTGGCCATGTGGATTTCAATTATGAGGTCAGCCGTTCCCTTGCGGCCTGCGACGGGGCGATTCTCGTGGTGGATGCGGCGCAGGGCATCGAGGCGCAGACGCTGGCGAATGTATATCTGGCGCTGGATCATGATCTGGACGTGTTCCCTGTCATTAATAAGATCGACCTGCCCAGCGCGGAGCCTGAGCGCGTGAAAAATGAGATAGAGGATGTGATAGGCATTGAGGCGCAGGATGCACCGCTTATTTCCGCGAAGAACGGCATTGGCATCGAGGACGTGCTGGAGGCTATTGTGGAGAAAATTCCCGCACCCGGCGGCAGTCCCGACAATCCGCTGCAGGCGCTGATCTTTGATTCCGTGTACGATTCCTACAAGGGCGTGATTGTGTTCTGCCGCATCAAGGAGGGCAGGGTCAAAAAAGGCACGAAGATTAAGATGATGGCCACAGGTGCTGCCGCGGAGGTAGTGGAGGTGGGATATTTCGGCGCAGGACAGTTTATTCCCTGCGATGAGCTGACGGCGGGAATGGTGGGATACCTCACCGCTTCCATCAAGAATGTGAAGGACACCGCCGTGGGCGATACGGTGACGGACGTGAACAATCCATGCGCGGAGCCGCTGCCCGGCTATAAAAAAGTCAATTCCATGGTCTACTGCGGCATGTATCCGGCGGACGGGGCCAAGTACCCGGATCTGCGGGACGCGCTGGAAAAGCTGAAATTAAACGACGCTTCCCTGAACTATGAGCCGGAGACTTCCATTGCCCTAGGTTTTGGGTTCCGCTGTGGTTTTCTGGGGCTTCTGCATCTGGAAATCATACAGGAGCGTCTGGAGCGGGAGTACAATCTGGACCTGGTGACCACCGCGCCGGGCGTTATTTACAGGGTGTATAAAACCAACGGGGAGATGATAGAGCTGACCAATCCTTCCAACCTGCCTGATCCTTCCGAGATCGACTATATGGAGGAGCCGGTGGTCAGTGCGGAGATCATGGTGACCACGGAGTTTATCGGCCCGATCATGCAGCTCTGTCAGGAACGGAGAGGCCGTTATACCAGTACCGAGTACATTGAGGCTTCCCGTGCGCTCCTAAAATACGATCTGCCTTTAAACGAGATTATTTACGACTTTTTTGACGCGCTGAAATCCCGTTCCAGAGGTTATGCTTCCTTTGACTATGAGCTGAAGGGGTACGAGCAGTCGAAGCTTGTGAAGCTGGATATCCTGATTAACCATGACGAGGTGGACGCGCTTTCCTTCATCGTCCATGCGGACAGCGCTTATGAGCGCGGCAGGAGGATGTGCGAAAAATTGAAAGATGAAATTCCGAGGCATCTTTTTGAGATCCCCATTCAGGCGGCGGTGGGCGGCAAGATCATTGCAAGGGAGACGGTCAAGGCCATGAGGAAGGACGTCCTTGCCAAGTGCTACGGGGGAGATATCACCCGGAAGAAAAAGCTGCTTGAAAAGCAGAAAGAGGGTAAGAAGCGGATGCGGCAGGTAGGTAATGTGGAGATTCCCCAGAGTGCCTTTATGAGCGTGTTGAAGCTGGATGACAACTAAAAAGGAATGGAATAGATGACTGTAATGGTGAAATTGCAGAAATGTTATAAGCAGAATGATTCGGCATGGAGGAAAAAATGAGAAACTTAAGTATCTATATCCATATTCCGTTCTGTGTCAGGAAATGTTTTTACTGCGACTTTCTTTCCGGCCCTGCATGTGACGGGGAGATGGAAAGTTATGTAAACTTACTGCTGCGGGAAATTGAAAAACAGTCGATATTTTATGGAGATCACAGGGTGGTCTCCATCTTTCTTGGCGGGGGTACGCCGTCCCTTCTCCCGGCGTGGGAGACAGGGCGGATTCTGGAGCGGGTCAGAGAAGATTTTGCGCTGGCGGAGAATGCGGAGATTACCATAGAGTGCAATCCGGGCACGGTGACGGCGGAGAAGCTGGAAAATTACATAACATATGGTATTAATCGTCTCAGCATCGGCCTGCAGTCTACGGATGACGGGGAACTGGCGCGCATCGGGCGGATTCACGATTACGCCAGTTTTCTGGAGACTTACAGGCTGGCGCGGGAGGCGGGATTTCGCAATATCAATATTGATCTGATGGCAGGACTGCCTGGTCAGAGCCTCGCCTCATACAGAAAGACACTGGAGCGTGTGGCTGCGCTTTCACCGGAACATATTTCCGCCTACAGTCTGATTCTGGAGGAGGAGACTCCGCTTTATGTAAACCGAGAGTCTTATACCTTTCCCAATGAGGAGGAAGATCGGGAGATGTATGAGCTGACGGGACGGTATCTGGGAGAAGCCGGATTCCAGCGTTACGAGATATCCAATTATGCAAGAGAAGGGTGGGAATGCCGCCACAATAAGGTGTACTGGCGCAGGGGCGATTACGTGGGCTTTGGGCTGGGCGCGTCCTCCATGGTGCAAAACGTGAGGTGGAAAAACCCGGAGGAACATGCGGCTTATGCGGCCTGTGTGGAGAAGATGGAGGCGGACGCTCTGAAGCGCATGGCAGACATCACAGAGACGGAGACAGACCGGGCGGCGCGTATGGAAAAAAGCAGTCTGCAGGGTATGGACTTTGCGGAAATGCTGCGGCAGACGGATCGCCGCGAGGTGCAGGAGCTGACCTTACAGGAGCAGATGGAGGAATTTATGTTTCTGGGACTGCGCCTGACAGAGGGGGTGGATTTACAGGAATTTCAGAGGTATTTTGGAAAAACCGCGGAGGAGATTTACGGAAAACAGATCAGCTCTTTTACGGAGCAGGGTCTTTTGGAGCAGGAGGGACGGCGGCTCCGTCTTACGCCGCGGGGCGTTGATGTGAGTAATGCCGTTTTCGCAGCCTTTCTTTTCTGATATGCGGGGCAGAGGTTTTTCACCTCTGCGAAACGGAGGGGAACGGTATTGAATTTCCCCTGTTATGCTTGTATAATATATAGTAACGATTTGTCTGGTTCAGAACCAGCCTCGAAAACACTGTGTGTTTTCGAGGTATTTGGCTCTCGCCAAATAAATTGCCCTGAAAATACGCTTCTGAATGCAAGCATTCGTTGCGTCTTTCCAGTGCAATTTGCCTGGTTCTGAGCGGATATAAATTGGGACAGATGGAAAGGCACTTGAGAAGCCGCCGGGTCATAGAATAGAGTAAATGGACTTTGGAGGCTCCTTTTGAAAACATTCAGTCAGCCACTTTCTGCGAAGGATGAGGCCGTTTATCTGGGGCGGCTTAAAACAGGAAGCGAAAGAGAGCGCGGGGAGGCCAAAGGGATTCTGGTGGAGCGGAATTTACGTCTGGTGGCACATATTGCCAAGAAGTACCAGAACGTGGACGAGGACATGGAAGATCTGATATCCATCGGCACCATCGGATTGATTAAGGCGATAGATTCCTTTGATGCGGGGAAAGGAAAACTCAGTACCTATGCGTCGCGTTGTATAGACAATGAGCTGCTGATGCTCCTCCGGGCGAAGAAAAAAACTTCCCGTGAAGTATCTTTGTATGAACCCATCGGTACGGACCGGGAGGGCAACGAGATCAGCCTGCTTGACGTGATTGAACAGGATCAGGTGGACGTGATTGACAGGATGGAAGTGGAGGATAAGCTGCACAGGCTGAAAGGTCTGATTACCGACAGACTCTCTGACAGGGAGCGGGAGATTATTCTGATGCGTTACGGCCTTTCGGGCGGACAGGAGATTACCCAGAGAGAAATCGGCCACAGGCTCGGTATTTCCAGAAGCTATGTGTCCAGAATTGAAAAAAGGGCATTGGAAAAGCTGAGGGAGGGCTATGAGTCCTGCGGTATAGCATGAACAGGATTTGGCACGGACGTGAAGTCCGGCCTGAAGATAGAATGGAGGAAACGGGACAATGCGTTTTATAAAGAGCGAAGATCTAAAGACCGGAATGAGATTGGCGCGTCCTATCTACAATAAAAACGGCGTTCTGCTGTATGAGAGAAACTCTAAGCTGACCCTGCAGGGGATCAACAGCGTGAAAAATTTCGGGCTGCTGGGAATTTTTATTCTGGAGCCCGCGGAGCCCGTGCCGCCCATGACAAGGGCGGACGTGGAGTTTGAGCGCTTTCAGACCATGTGCGTGTTTTCGATCAGGGAAGAACTGGATGCGATTGCGGAGAGTGGGCGCGCCCAGAGAACCCAGACGATTGCTTCCAATATCATCAAGAACTACGGACACATGGACGCCAGAATTAATTTCCTGCAGAATCTGCGGAGCAAGGAGGACTACATATATAAACATTCCCTGAATGTGGCGATTCTCTGCGCAATGATGACACATGTTATGAATATGAAAGTGGAAGAGCAGATGGAGACGGTGCAGGCAGCGCTTGTCCATGATATCGGAAAGATCATGCGTTTTCAGGACGAAGCCGCTGCAGGGGGCGTTTTGATCGATATGACGACGGAAATCCGGGAGGAGAGGGGACACGCTCTTCTGGAAGAAGCTTTTTCCACGAAGCCCAACATCAAACGGATCTGCTCTCAGGCCTATAAGATGCTGGCAAGCATGAAAACGGGAGAGGACATCTCCTCGATCCGTCTTGTGAACGGGGCGCGGGTGCTGGCTGTGGCGGAAACCTACGACAGGATGACTGCCATGAAAATGGACGAGGAACCGGCTTCCGAGGTGGAGGCGTTGAAATTCCTTCTGAACCATCCAAAAGTATACCACAGCAAAGTGGTGGATGCGCTGATTCAGTCTGTCAATATTCTTGTGCCAGGGGTCAGCGTGGAGCTGAATACCGGCGAGAAGGCGCTTGTTCTTACTGCGAACGAGGCGGACATCCTGAGACCCACGATTCTGATGTTCCGGGATAACAGCGTAATCGATCTGTCGGATGCAGAACTGTATGAGGATCTGGAGATCAAGGATATTATGAGGACGCTGGACAACCGTCATGTGATGAATCTGGATCTGTTAAAACAAAACGGGATAGAAATCGAGGAGGCGGAGTACGTGGAGGTCCCGATTATCTGAGAAGTGAAACAAAAACGGCAGGAGGGGGAAAAGGAAAATGCCGACGATACAGGAGATTATGCGGACGGCCAACGACGCCGGTGCATCAGATGTACATATCACGGTGGGAATACCGCCGAAAATGCGTGTCAACGGAAACCTGATTACGATGGAGTATCAGAAGATGATGCCGCAGGATACGCTGACGCTTGCCTATTCGATTATGAGTGATGTGCAGCGGGAGCGTTTTGAGGAGCGCGGGGAGTATGATATGTCCTTCTCGATCCCGGAGCTGGGAAGGTACCGTGTCAATGCCTACAAGCAGAGAGGTTCTGCGGCCTTGGCGCTGCGCCTGGTGGGCACGGTGGTTCCGGCGCCGGAGAAGCTGGGCGTGCCGGAGTCTGTCATCAACCTTTATGAACGCAAGCGTGGGCTGATTCTCGTGACAGGCCCTACGGGAAGCGGTAAGTCTACTACGCTCGCGGCCATCATTGATAAGATCAATAATAACAGGGACGCCCATGTGATTACGCTGGAGGACCCGATCGAGTATCTGCATCAGCATAAGATGGCGATGGTAAACCAGAGAGAGATCGGGCTGGATTCCCAGAGCTATGCCAATGCCCTGAGGGCGGCGCTTCGTGAAGACCCGGACGTTATTCTGGTCGGTGAGATGCGCGATTTTGAGACGATAAGCGTGGCAATCACGGCGGCTGAGACCGGCCACCTTGTGCTTTCCACCCTGCATACCATCGGTGCGGCCAGCACCGTGGACCGTGTGATCGACGTATTTCCGCCCCATCAGCAGCAGCAGATCAGAGTACAGCTTGCGAATGTTTTGGAGGCCGTGATTTCGCAGCAGCTTATTCCGACCATAGACGGCTTGGGCCGTGTGGCGGCTTTTGAGGTTATGCACGCGAACCATGCGGTCAGGAACCTGATCCGTGAGGGAAAGTCGCATCAGCTGGCATCCGTTATGCAGACTAACCGCAAGATGGGGATGATTACCATGGACGACGCGATCATACAGCTGTTTTATGAGGGAAAGATCGACCGGGAAATGGCGATCCAGTTCGCGCAGGATCCTGACGGGATGCAGAATAAGGTGATGTAAATTGTGTGGCCATAAACCTGCGGGTTGTGGCCAAATGGGGGCTGACTATGGATTTTAAAAGAAAAAAAATGCGTCTGGGAGACGTGCTTGTACAAAACGGCGTTATTACGGAGGAGGATCTGCAAAGAGGTCTGGAGCGGCAGAAGGGCAGTGGCCGTAAGCTGGGCGAAACGCTGGTGGATGAAGGGATTGCCACCGAGGAGAATATTGCCAGGGCGCTGAGTAATCAGTTCCATTATGATATGGTGGATCTGCAGAACACCGAGATACCCCAGGAGATTCTGGATCTTGTGCCCGCGAATGTCTTAAAGAAACACCGGGCAATCCCCTTTGAATATTCGCCGGACAACATGAACGTGCTCCGGGTAGCCATGTCTGATCCCATGGACATTGGGGCCATGGACGATATCAATATCATCACGAATCTTCAGGTGGAGCCTGTGGTTGCCACCATGGGCAGCGTTATGCTGGCAATCGACCGGTATTACGGGCAGGCGGAGGTAAATTCCGCCCTGGAGGAATACACAAGGGAAAAAGAGAGCCAGATGATCGAGCAGGAGGATATGTACAGTGAGGATGTGAACAACTCCCCCATTGTGCAGCTCGTTAAGGGCATGATCGATCAGGCTGTCAGGCAGCGCGCCTCCGATATTCACATTGAGCCGATGGAGAGACAGGTTCGGATCCGTTACCGTATCGACGGCGCCCTCTATGAGAAAGCGGTTTACAGCATCCGGCTTCTGCCGGCGATTGTGGCGCGTATCAAGATCATTGGCGGTATGGATATCTCTGAGAAAAGAAAGCCTCAGGACGGCCGTATCACCCAGATCGTGGACAGGAAAGAGTTTGATATCCGTGTATCCATTCTGCCGACGGTCTACGGGGAGAAGATCGTTATGCGTCTTACATCCAAGAACGCGCTGACGAAGGAGAAGAGCCAGCTTGGCTTAAAACCTGAAGAGCTGAAGAAATTCGACCATATCCTGAAAAACCCGCACGGCATTCTGCTGGTGACAGGCCCTACGGGAAGCGGTAAATCCACCACCCTGTACACGGCCCTCAGCGAGCTGAATAAGGAGGACGTGAACATTATTACCGTGGAGGATCCGGTGGAGGCGAATATCGACGGCATCAATCAGGTACAGGTCAACAATAAGGCGAATCTGACGTTTGCCTCCGCCCTGCGTTCGATTCTGCGTCAGGATCCGGATATTATTATGATCGGTGAGATCCGGGACCAGGAGACCGCCTCCATCGCCGTGCAGGCTTCCATCACGGGCCATCTGGTGGTTTCGACCCTGCACACAAACTCCGCCGCCAGCACCATTACCCGTCTGGCGGATATGGGGATCGAGCCGTATCTGATAGCGGACTCCACGATAGGCGTGATTGCCCAGAGACTGGTGCGCAGGCTCTGTCCCGAGTGCAAGCGGCAGAAAAAGGCGGATGCGGAGGAATTGGAGCTTTTACAGCTTGCGCCGGACGCGGAGGTGACAATCTATGAACCCTGCGGCTGTCCGAGATGCGATGGCACCGGGTTTAAGGGGCGTATCGGCGTTTACGAGATCATGGAGGTAACCCAGCCTTTAAAGTCCATTATCAGCAAAAACGGTTCCGCTGAGGATATTAAGGAGAAGGCGCTGGAGGAGGGGATGAATACCCTTCGCATGAGCGCAACCAAGTATGTGCTGGAGGGAATTACTTCTGTACAGGAAATGATGCGGGTGTCCTTTGATCTGTAGGAGCGTGGAAGTATGGTTTGATAAATAAACGAAATTTAGTTAATAAATTTTGTAAAAAAGCTTGACAAATCTTTGTCGAAGAGATATTCTGGTAATTAAGCAGCCGGTCATCATGGTGTATGGGGCCGGCTGTCTCTATAGGCGGATATCGTATCCGCATCAGTTATTCTGGCAGATTCTGCCATAATTTCACAGACACAGGCAGGGTTTGCAGGACGGAAAGCAGGATAAAAGGATGTCCCGGAGACTCTGCACACATAAGGAGAGACAGATGGGACAGAAGGATTTGGCAGCCAAACAGTTTGAGCGCAGCCCGGAAGTATTTGCCGACATTATCAACGCACTCATTTTTGAAGGAGGTCGGGTGGTTTTTCCGAAGGATTTACAGCCGGCGCCGACAGAGTCTTTATATCCGGCAGAGGATGGCATGCTGCGCAATCAATACAGTGATGTGAGCAAATATGAAATAAGGGATGGCAGGATTGCCATGCAGTATACACTGGAGAATCAGTCCAGGCCGGACTATAAGATTCTGCTCCGTAAGGCGGGGTATGAAGGAGCAATTTACAGACAGCAGTATGACGGTAAAGACACCTATCCGGCAATTACGCTTGTGTTGTATTGGGGTGACGCAGCATGGAATACCAGCTCGGATTTGCATAAGTTCTTTCGCAAGAAAAGGATTCACGGTATGGCCAGAAAGTATATTGATAATGTCCGCTTGCACATGTATTCAATGAGATGTCTGCCACGGGAAACCAGACAGAGATTTCGGAGTGATATGAGAGTAGTGGTCGATTATCTGGCGGAAGGGGAAAAGTATATACCGACAGATCAGGAAATAGTTGATGTGGAAGCAACGATGCGTATGCTGTATGCATTGACAGGTGAGACAAATTTTATAGACAACATGGAAGAGCTTCAGAAGAGGCGGGAGGAAGGAGGAGAAATCACGATGGGATATGCGGTAAGCATGTATGTGGAGAGAGGAAGACAGGAAGGAAGGCAACGGGGTATACAGGAAGAAAAAATTCGTAATGCGACAGCATTCGTGAAAGAATCCGTATTACAAAAACAGTCCAAAGAATATATTAAGGGCATGCTGCAGACCTGTTTCCAGCTAAAAGAAGAGGAGGCTGACAGCTTGTACAGGGAAGGATATGAGAGAGAACATGAAGCAGAAATATCCGCTCTTACATAGAATAGGGGTGGCACTGTCGGCGGTGGCGGACGGGGGACTGCTTTTCTTTTCTGGATTCCCATGTAATGGGGCGGGATGATAACCTTGTGTGTTATGTGGGGATGGTTGGTATCCTGCTGTTTGCGGCGCTAGTATTTTTTATGCTTATTTCCGGTACTTGCAATCTTAGGGAAAAAGTGCTATAGTAATAACTATATATAGTAAATTAGTACCGAAGATAGGGATCGGCGCTAGTATCTCTGGCATTGAGTCAGGGGGGGACGCAGGCAATTTCTTGCAGGGATGGCTCCTGCAGGGAAGTACGAAGGGGAAGTACGGGGGAAATGCTATGGCGGTCTGGGGATATGTCGCGATCGATAAGGGCGGAAAAGAGATAAAAGGAAGTAAAGACGCTGATAATAAGGATCTTGCACTCAGGGATCTGAAGAATCAGGGTCTTATTGTGCTGGAACTGACAGAACAGAATGCGCTGACAAGGGATATCAGTCTCGATTTCGGAGGCAAGCCCACACCCCGCGACATGGCGGTGTTCTGTCGGCAGTTTGCCAGCATCACCAGAGCTGGTGTTACGATCATTGAGACCTTAAACATGCTGGCGGATTCCACGGAAAATAAGAAGATGCAGAAGGCTCTTTACGCCGTGCGTGCGGACGTGGAGAAGGGCGAGAGCTTCGCGGATTCCCTTGCGGGACATCCGGCGGTGTTCCCGGAACTTCTGGTGCAGATGGCCAGAGCGGGCGAGGCGTCAGGCAGTCTGGATACGGCCATGGAGCGTATGGCGGTGCAGTTTGAGAAGTCCGCCAAGACACAGGCTATGGTCAAGAAGGCGATGATCTATCCGATTGTGGTGGCGCTTGTTGCGGTTGCGGTCGTGATCGTCATGCTGGTGTTTGTTATTCCGCGTTATATGGATATGTTTGAGCAGCTGGGGACGGAACTTCCGGGCATCACACTTGCGGTAGTAGCCCTGAGCAATTTTATACAAAACAACTGGTACATAATTATCCCGGTCGTGGCGGCTGCCGTATTTGCCCTTAAGGCTTACGGAAAGACCGGTTCCGGCAAACATCTTTTCGGGAAACTGCAGTTAAAGATTCCGGCGGTTAAAAATCTGGTGGTGAAATCCGCCAGCGCACAGATGGCAAGGACGCTGAGTACCCTGCTGACGGCGGGTGTGCCGCTGATCGAGGCAGTGGACATCGTGGCGGACACCATGACGAACATCTGGTTTAAGGAGGCTCTCAAGGAGGCGGTCGAGCAGATTATGATCGGTGTGCCCCTGTCCCAGCCTGTACGAACCTGCGGCCTGTTTCCGCCCATGGTTTACCATATGATGCGGATCGGCGAGGAAGCCGGCTCTACGGAGGATATGCTCAATAAGCTGGCTGATTATTACGAAGAAGAAGTGGAGATGGCGGTGCAGTCCCTGATGGCTGCTATGGAGCCTATGATCATTATTGTGCTGGCGGGCGTTGTCGGTTTCCTGATTGGTGCGGTGATGGCGCCTATGGTGACGATGTACTCGGCGCTGGATAATCTGTAAGTTGTTTTTGCATTGAAGAATTGACGGATTATTTTGCCGGGGAAAACTTATATAATACAACGGACGAGATGCTGATGAAATATTATGATGCGTTTCTTGTATAGAAAGCGAATTTCTGAATTAAGCGCGCTGAGTAGGGAAGGCCGCGTTTAAGATAAATGTAACTACAAACCCCAATTTTTATGATGAAAAGGAGAAGGAAACAATGAAGAAACAGAACATGAATGACAAAGGTTTCTCCCTCGTCGAGCTGATCATCGTTATTGCCATCATGGCAATCCTGATCGTAGTGCTGGCGCCTCAGTACCTGAGATATGTGGAGAAGAGTAGAGTATCATCCGACCAGACCACCATCGTTGAGTATATCAACGCGATGCAGGTTCTTGCAGCTGATCCGGATGTTACGCTAACTGCTGGTGCAGCTGACAAGTATTCGATAAAGAATAATACCTCTAACACGATCACAGTTTCAAGTGACTTATCGAGTTTATTTGTATCTCAAGGAATGCTGGATTCTACTACTGCAGGTGGCGGTAAATTACAGTCTACCGCATATTCGACTGTTAGTTTAGATATCAGATTGGTTTATGATTCTACGAACAAAATCTGGAATGTAGAAGCAGCGAGCGGTAGTGGCGTTGAAGTTTCTGGACAGCTTGCGACTGCTGGCGGGACCCCTTAAGTACTAGGTTACATACAATACTGAAAACCAAAACATAAGTAACACGGCATAACCCCTCGCCCCTCGTGCAGAAAAGCGAACCTCAAAAAACGCTTTTTTGCATGGGGGGGGGGTAATACGTTACAGAACAATATCCCACAGAAGGAAACAATATGTTACCAGATCTCTTACTTTACAGCACCATATTTCTCTTCGGCATCGTGATCGGCAGCTTCCTGAATGTCTGCATTTTCCGTATCCCGGAGAAGGAGGATATCGTAAAGACGTCCTCCCACTGTATGAGCTGTGGGTATCACCTGAAATGGTACGACATGATCCCAGTATGCAGTTTCCTTGCACTGCGGGGTAAATGCCGCAAATGCGGCGCGAAACTTTCTGTCCAGTATCCTCTGATTGAGGCGGCGAACGGAATCTTATACGTTTGTATCGTATGGACAGGCGGCCTCGGCGTAGAATCCCTACTCTATTGTCTGATGGCTTCCGCGCTCCTCGTTTTGAGCGTGATCGACTTTAGGACATATGAGATTCCTTTTGGAATCAATCTGTTTATACTGGCACTGGGGCTGGTCCGGGCGGCGACGGACTTTTCCAATATCCTCACCTACCTGACCGGCCTCTTTTCTGTCAGTATTGTGTTAGCTGTTTTGTGCTATGCCACCGGCGGAAGGGCGATCGGCGGCGGCGATGTGAAGCTGATGGCGGCCTGCGGGCTGCTGCTTGGCTGGAAACTGATTATTCTGGCCTTTCTGCTTGGCTGTGTCCTTGGCGCAGTCATCCATGTGATCCGTATGAAGGCAAGCGGCGAGGGCCGCGTGCTGGCGATGGGTCCGTATCTGTCCATGGGCGTCCTGATCGCGGCGCTGTGGGGAGAGCAGATGCTCGACTGGTATTTCGGGCGGTTTCTGTGACACCATATGTTGGCATCGGGTTAAGATGGCGGCATATGATGGGACAGAAGCGTAATGACATAGATTATATATGGTTTGTGCCATAGGAACTTAGAAAAATACCTGCACGGTGTTTCCGGCAGGTTTATTGTCTCTTTATAGATATACAGTCTGCTCCATAATTTCGGTATAGAAAATACGGCAGAGTAAAATGTGTGAGGGAGGAAATGATACATGGCGGCTAAGGCGATTACGATAGAGATCAGCTATTCGCTTACCAAAATCTGCGAGGTGGATTACAAAGCGAAAACGCACAAGATCTATAAAAGCTTTACGGTATCGAACGGCGCGGAGGTCATCAACGACGGCGCGCTGATGGTTTCCCCGGAGTACGTGGAGAATTTGCGGCGCGCGCTTGCGGCGAACCATGTGAAGACCAAACAGGTGGTATTCACGATTACATCCTCGAAGATCGCCAGCCGCGAGGTCACGATTCCTTTCGTAAAAGAGAACCGGATCGCGGATGTGGTCAACGCCAATGCCACGGATTATTTCCCGGTGGATTTAAGCCAGTACCAGCTTGCTTATACCATTCTGGGAACCATCGGCGAGACCAAGGGCGCCCAGCAGTATAAGCTGCTCGTGATGGCGGTGCCAGCGGCGCTTCTGACGGGGTATTATGAGCTGGCAAAGGCGCTGAAGCTGGAAGTGGCGGCGATCGACTACGCCGGCAACAGTATTTTCCAGGTAGTGAAGGACGAGTGTGCGAATGGGAAGCACATCGTTGTTAAGATAGACGAGAGGTCGTCCCTGGTGATGGCAGTGGAAAATTCCGTGCTGACGTTTACCAGAAGCGTTGCCTACGGTGTGGAAGAGGTTCTGGAGACAGTGATGAATACGCTCTGCTGGGGAGAGGTCAGCTCCGTGGAGCAGGCGATCCGCGTTCTTCAGAGAAATGAGTGTATCGCCCCGGAGGAGGGCGGCGGTTCTGAGAGTGCGGAGGCTTCCGCGATGTCCGCGAAGGACAGGGCGATGGAGGATGTGCGGGAGGCGATTATGCCGCTGATAAGCGGTATTACGAGAGTTATCGATTATTATGCGTCCAGAGGGGCGGGCGGGTCTATTGAGCGAATCCTGATCACAGGTGTGGGTGCGGATTTCAAGGGAATGGGCGAGCTGCTTTCCCGTGAGACCAATATGCCTGTGGCAGTCTTAAAGGAGGCGGCGGGCTGGAACCTGATGCGCAACTTTAAGAACGAGTGTTTCAGTGAGTACATAGCCTGTGTGGGCGCGGCTGTCGCCCCTCTGGGCTTTAAGCAGGAGTCTGAGAAGCGCGGCAGGGAGAAGGCGAAAAAGGAAGGCGGCGAAAAGGGAACGAACTGGGCGCCGCTGGCTTACAGTGTTTTTGGCGTCGGTCTTGTGGCGGCGGTCGCGCTCGCGGCGGTTCCGATGATCGGCTACGCGAAGCTGACGAAGACCAATATGGAGCTGAAGTCGGAAGCGGGCAGTCTGGAAGAAATTATCCCAATTTACAATGAATATGTGGAGGTCAAGACGGAGCGCGCCATGGTGGGCGCCATGTATGAGGTGACAGAGAGCCGGAATGAAGGGCTGGAAGAGTTTCTTGGCGAGCTGGAGGATAAGCTGCCCGCCAGTGTGAATGTGGTTTCGTTTTCCAGCGATGCCTACGAAGTAACCATCAATATGAAGGTACAGACGAAGGATGATGCGGGCGAGACTGTGGAGCAGATGCGCACTTTCCACTCACTTATCCCGGAGCGGGTGACGGTGACGTCCCTTGTGGAGGAGGAGAACGAGGAGAGCGGGGAGCATGTGGTGAACTTCACGGTGACGGCGGCGTATCAGGATGTGGGATACGAGCCGGAGGAAACGGAAGGGGACGACGGTCTGGACGGAACGGGAGAAGCGGATGGAACCGGCGGGGCGGAAACGGCTGCTGCGGATGATGCAGATACAGTGGCTGCGGACGAAGCGGCAGAATAGGAGGCGCAGAAGATGAAGGTATCAAAGAGAGACGTATTATTGTTACTTGGCCTGCTTGGGGTGCTTGCCGTTGTCTGTTCCTATATGTTAGTGTTCCAGCCGACGATGGAGAAAATGGAAGCGCTTACGGAGGAGAACGAGCAGCTTGAGCTGCGGATCGCGGATCTGCAGGGCAAATCTGCGAACAGGGATTCGTATGAGAGCGAGACGGCGCAAATGCGGCGGGAAATAGAGGAAATCTACCAGCTTTTCCCGGTGGATGTGCGGGAGGAGAACGCGGTTCTCTTAGCGATCAATCAGGAACTGCTCTCCCCGATGAAGATACAGTCCGTCACCATAGACGCGCTGGTGGAGGTGCCCTTTGCGGAAGAGCTGCAGCAGGAGGAAATGCCTGACGCCACCTATGAGATCGAAGAGGTGGAGGAGATCGAGGACGCGACAGGAACGCAGGAGGCGCCTACGCCCGAAGCGGGAGATACGCAGAGCGCGGCGGGCGTGAATCCGTTTCATCTGATGAACCGTAAAGCGACGATCAACTATGAAGTTTCCTATGAGGGGCTGAAACGGAGTGTCAAAAATATCTGTATGCAGACAGACCGCATGGTGATTGATAACCTGTCGGTGGTTTATGACGAGCAGACGGGGCTCCTGAGAGGCGTCACGGCGGTGAATATGTTCTGTGTGCCAGACCAGGAGGGCAAGGTGTACGAGGAACCTGACTTTGGCGGCGTGCTTCTCGGCACGGACAATATTTTCGGCACGCGGGTGATCCGCAGCGAGGGCAGTCTTCCCGATCTGGAGGACGGCGCGGAAGGTGAAGCGGGCGAGGACGCGGCAGAGGAGTAACGGCGGACGAAGACGCGGCGGCGGCACAGAAGGAGTAAGGATGCGGAAGACGCGGAGGCCGTGCAGAGGAGTAATAGTGCGGAAGACGCGGAGGCTATGCAGAGGAGTAATAGTGCGGAAGACGCGGAGGCCGCGCAGAAGGAGTAAGGGCGCGGAAGACGTTGAGGCCGTGTGGATGGAACAGATGCGGCAGAAGACAGGGGGACAGCGGTTTGACGACAGCAGAAGACAGGCGAAAAGTGAATAAGGACGCCGGATTTTCCTTGGTGGAGCTTCTGATTGCGGTAGTAATACTTGCCATTATCGTGATTCCGCTTATGAATCTGTTTGTCTCTTCCAACAGGATCAATATCAAGTCCAGACAGACCCTGCGTGCCACCACCGTGGCGCAGGACATTATGGAGGGACTGAAGGCATACGATATAGAGGAGATAAAAACGCAGTTTGCCGACCCGTCGAGCGGTTTCTATGTGATAGACAGCCGGCTGATTAAGGGCAGCGTGGCGGAGGAGACTGGGCTTGAGGTGGATCCTTCGGGCAATCCCGCGCCGGGACTTTATGTGTTCAGTATGCGGCAGCTTTCCATGCAGGGCAGCGAGTACGACGCAAAGATCGAAGTGGACGGCAGGGGGTATATGACAGGCACCCTCACCCATGACAATGAGTTTAACGATGCGGCGCTGGCGGATGCCAGAAGCATCGATAAGGAAAACGGCACCTTTGTGGAGGCGGAGAAGTACAGGCAGGCGGCACTTGCCAGTGTCTTTAAGGACAGCGACATAAAGAATGACATAGAGAACAGGCTGCGGGCGGCCGGGGTTTCGGACGTCATGCTTACCAGTGAGTTTCAGAAAATACAGGATGCGGTTCACTACAAGAATCTGCATACTTTCTTTGACCAGTTCAGCCGGACGATAGAAATAGAGCTGTCGGTTAGTGCGGAAGTGGATGAGGATGGACGGCCGAAGGCGGATATGGTGGTTACGCAGACTTATGATTTTACATACAGTCTTTTGGACGGTACAACCAAAGTCGTGAGCACAAAGGGCGATATTGGTTCCGGATACGTGGTGAACGCCATGCCCTGTGGCAGGATAACGAAGACGAAGGACGATAAAATCAACGTCAATCTCTTTTATTACCCCCTCTACGACGCGACCACACCCGATAAGATCACCGATAAGATCATTGTAAGAAACGGTTCGGGGGCTGACTTAAATCTCCTGATCGCGAAGCAGCGGCATGAGAAAGAAGATGTGTCTAATCCGGGGATGCCCGACCTGAGTGATCCTGAGTATTTGTCGGACCCGCAGCTGATGGCGGCGGAGCAGGCATATAAGGCGGCTGTCGAGATACAGGACGGGCTCGGGGCCGCGCATGACAAAGAGAAGTTTTTCTTAAAGACGAACCTCGGTTTAAATCTGGTGGGCAAAAACTATCTGGCGGGAGCGCCGCTGGAGCTTCCTGCACAGTTTACCGTGAATGGGACGAACATGGATCTGAGCGGTGGGAGCGACATGAACATTTTCACGCTGGACGGCGTGCGCAGCCCCATGGGAAGAGCGGCGGCGCCTGGGGAAGCTACGGAACTGATTTACGACGTGACGGTCAGCGTCTATAAAGAAGGTGCGGCGGACAGCGGCTTCCCCGACGATATGCGGATGGTCGTGATCGGGGGAAGCACGACGAACTGACGGCGGACAGTGGCCGGGACGGAGAAAATGACAGCGGCCCACTGACAGCAGCGGTGCGGTCGGTGGGGAGAGCCGGACAGCAGCCGTACAGACAGGGGAGAGCGCGGCGGACGGCAGAGAGAAGGCCGGACGGCGCGGATGGACGGAAGCGACAGGGATAATGGGGTGTGGGGTATGAAAAGAGCAGGCGGAAAAATGGCACAGCTTTACAGGTGGGCAAAAAAGAGGCGTGACGACAGAGGCTCCGCTATCGTTATCGTAATCATAGCGATGGCGATGATCGGGATTCTGGCTACCACCATGCTCTGGATGGCCTACATGAACTATATGATAAAGGTGGCGGATATCCGCAATAAGAACAGCTTTTACAGCGCCGAGGAAGTGGTGGAGCAGGTGATGTCGGGACTGCGGCGGGAGTCCGCCGAGGCAGTGGGCGTCGCTTACCGGGATGTGCTTGCCAACTGGGATAATCTGAGCTCGGAGGAGGCGCGTTCCAACGTTTTTATGACCACCTATCTGGACACATTGGTTGACAAGCTGAAGGATACCTCGCGCGGCGCGGCCTATTATGACAGGACGAAGCTGGAAGCATATGTGGACGCGGGTATTTTCCAGAGAGGCACGCCCGCCGTGGGCGTCGACGAGGACGCGTGGGATCACGGCGGCCCGCTGGGTGAGCCGCTCGGCGACTCTGTGATGGAGATTGTCAACAATAACAGCATTATCCTGAAAAATATCTATGTCTCCTGTACGGACAGCGACGACAGGGTGTCTATTGTCCAGACGGATATCTGTCTGGATGTGCCGAAGCTGATCTTTGAGAATAACGGTTCCATCGATGCATTGTACCAGTATTCCCTGATCGGCAATGAGGGGATTACGGTGCAGGTGCCAGGTATTCTCAGAACGGAAGGCAGCGTCTATGCGGGCACGGATGTGGACGGCAAGGGCGGCTTTTTGGTTGATTCCGGCACGACCATGACGATGGAAGACGCCCTGCGTGTGATTTCCAAAGGAGATATTACGGTAAATGGGCCGTCTTCCGGCCTGACTGTCAGGGATGTGCTTGGGGAGGACAACCGCGTGTACGCGAAAAACATCACCTTATACAGCGCGGCGGTGAGTCTTGACAGCAAGGTATATGTGGCAAACGATATGACGCTGGACGGGGTCGGCAGCAGGGTCGCGCTCACGAAAGAATACTACGGTTACGGAAATGCTACCTCCAACGGACTGCCGGGAGAGGCGGCCATCGACTCGGCGGACAGCAGCGCCATTATCATAAACGGCAAGGATTCCACGGTGGATATGTCGATGGTAACGCGGCTGCTGATCGCGGGGCATTCCTACATCGGCCAGGATACGACCAGTGCAGAGGCGGCGAACAATAAGGCGCAGATCGAGGCCGGGCTTCTGCCGCCGCGGACGCCTGTCATGATGGGAGAGTCTATCGCCGTCAAGGGAGGTCAGGTGGCCTATCTGGTGCCCGCGGAATGTATCGGTACGCTGAAGGGGGAGAGTGTGGTCGGCCAGAACCCCATCAATGCCGATAAGGAAAACGATATTACAGATTTTCAGAACGCATACGGCACGGATTTTAAGGAAGTGGATTTTGACAGGAAGGTCTACCGTCTGGGCGGCAAATCCTTAAGCGAGTTCGGTGTGGCGGACATGAATCACATCCGTAAAGTTTATGCGCCTTACCGGGGCGGCTCGCTGCTTTACTATTATCTGGTCATGGATAAGACAAACGCGGAGCGTTACTTTGTACAGTATTATGATTTTCACGCCAACAGGGAGGAAATCGACACCTATTTCAACAGATATCTTTCCGGTGGATTCCAGTTGGGAGACTTTGCGAATCCGAAGAACCAGTATACGATTCTCGGCAACAGCCTTGTGAGCAGCGCGCTCTCTGCGAGCGGCGTGACATTGTTGACGGGCGTTGACCAGACAACTTTAAATCCGCCTGCGGGAGCGCCCGGCGATGGCGGAGACCCGGCGGCGCCTGTGGATCCCGACGCTTACACGGAAACCGGCATCAACGCGGAAGAAGTGGTGAATGACAGGACGGATGCGGCTGTGCTGGCGCTCTCTGATCAGATCAGGGCCGAATACAAGGGCTTAAACTATAACCTGAAGGAAGTTGCTCCTCCGGCGCTTGCCGACCCTGATGTCGATCCTGTGGAGGCGGCGAAGCACTATGTGTTTAACAGCGTCATCAAGGAGGCGGAGGTAGAGCAGTACCTGACGGACAATCATGTGAACCATGTGACCTATGAAACGTCATCCGGTCTGCAGGCGCATCTTGCGAAGGGCGATGTGAACTTGTCGGGGATCACCGGGGTTGATCCGGCTAAGCTGCGGCTGCTCGTCTGCTTCGGAGACGTGACGGTGGACCGTGATTTCACAGGGCTGATCATCGCAAAGGGAAAGATCACCGTTACCGGGGCGAATAATATCAGACTCGGCGGTACGGATCTGGCCAGTGTGCTGGAGGCAGAGAGCAAGATTACCGGCGATACGAGAACGCCGATTGACATGTTTGTGAACGGCGGCGGCAGTATGTTGAACGGGGCGCAGGCTCCGGATGTGGACGGCGCGGGCAATCTGGTGCTCGATTACAGCGAGCTTGTCCGTTATATGAACTGGATTAAGAAGTAAATTCCGTGCAGACAGGGTGGTTTTGCGTGGAAACGAAGGCGTCTGTCCTATGGGCAGGAAGACAATCGGGAAAATAAGCAGGAAGGAAACGGAAGTTTGGGCGCGGAGAGGCAGAAAACTGACGAACTTCATAGAGACAGTGTGCGTGGCAGGGAAGGCGGATGCTTAAATAGCAAACGTTATGGAAAGGATAACGGGGGTTATTCATTAGTCGAGCTGATTATTGTGATCGCCATCATTGCGCTAATCATAAGCACGGTGTTCTATTCCGTTGTTATGGTGTTTGGCGCCAACGCGAAGAGCTGTGCGAACAATATCCAGCGCGCCATCGCGGACTGCAAGGTGACGACGATGGGCAAGTCGTCGGCATACATGGAGCTTTACCGGGATACGGACCAGAACGTGTACACGAAAATGTATGTCTGGGATAACGGCAGCGGCGCGTATGTGCCGTCGGAGCCGCAGAAGGTGGGTACCGGCAGGGTGTATGTGGCCTACACGCCAAAGGGTGGCGCGGAGACAGAGCTTTTGGCGGGAGATACGATAGAGATTCGGTTTGACCGCGCGAGCGGCGGCTTTGCGAAGTCTGCGTCAAGCGGCGATATTTATGAAAGTCTCCATGTGCAGGCGGGCAGTAAGAATTATGAGATTGTGCTGACGGAGCTTACGGGCAAGTCGGAAGTAAATCTGCTGCCGTAGCAGTGCGGGAGGCAGAAGTGTGCGGTGGAGCATAAGCGGGAAACAGAAGTGTACAGCACAGTGGCAGAGTGAAAGTGGAAACAGATGTGTGGGGCAGAGCGGAAGCAGCGTGTGCGGCGCGGCGGCAGGGCGGAGGCTGGAAACAGGAGTGTGCGGTACAGCGGCAGCGTGCAGACGGGTAAGGCAGATGGTGTGCCGGGCGGCATGTGTGGGAAGAGCAGCGGGGTGAGCAAATGCGTGTGAGAAAGGATCAGAGGGGCTTTACTATAGTGGAAGTGTTGATTGCGACAGTAATCCTGTCTATCGTTGTGCTGACGGTGTGCGCGTTTATTGTGGTCGGTTCCAGAAGCTACGCGTCGGCCAACAGTGATATCAATGTGCAGCAGGAAGCGCAGCTTTCCCTGAACCAGATGTCGGATGTGCTGATCGATACGACCAGAAGTGTCAATTATGTGGGGTATGATGCGGGCGGAAACACGCAGAAGGCTTTGAAGGATGCGGAGTTTACCTTTACGCCGGAGGATAAGAGCCTGATTATGTATAACGGTGTGGTGGAGGAAACGCCCGCTGCGGTTCCCGGTGGCACGCCGACTAAGACGGTGGACGCGGGAAACGGCAATAAGCACTATCATTTTTACTGGAGTAAGGACGCGGAAACGCTTTACTATGCGGAGCTGGATGTGCAGTCTACGGACGTGGATACGGCGGCCATTCATTTCCCGGCGTTTGACCCCACAGACCCCGCCGCGGCAGGCTGGGTAGTGCTGGCGGAGCGTGTGACGGACTTTTCGGTAGATTTGAGCCAGGTGGAAGAGAAGCGCGTGGTGCAGCTTGCCCTGACCTTTTTGGACGGCAGAAAGGAGTACGTGACTTCCAATAACGTGACCATCCGCAATAAGGTAGGGGTCAACGACGCGGAGCTTGCGCCTTTAAATAAGAAGAAGACACTGTCTGTCACGCCAAGGGACGCGGGGGTAATTTTGGAACCCGGCGAGACGTATCATTTTTCCACGCCCAAGGTGACGGGAGATAACGTGGCGGACAGGAGTGTCACCTGGTCGCTGGTGTCGTCCGGCAGTCCCACGGGCGGAACTGTGTTTACGGATGCGGCGAACGGCATCCTGCAGGTGGCGACAGACGAACCGGCGGGAACACTTGACGTGATGATTACAACCAATGCTGTGGATTCGGATGGAAACCCCGCGTCCTGCACACTTGTGGTTTACATAAAACGCGTAAGGGCGGTATCTCTGAGTAAGACGGGCGATGCGGATGCGGATAACGGACCGCTTGAGGTCAGCGTGGGCAATGAATTTACCATCGGTGCAGTTGTCGAGGGCGAAAAGCTGGGCGTACAGTGCAGCGGCTGTACGGCGGATATCTCGCATGACTTTCACGTGGTTGACTGGCGGATTACGCAGGGGGCGGAGTTTGTTGATATTGTAGATGCAGGAGACTGTAAGCAGGAGACAAAATACTGTGTGAAAGCAGGCACAGAGGTGGGCACGGAGATCAAGATCGCCGCGACATCGGAGCTGTCCAAAAACAGACTATATACAGATGTGCACGGTGAGATTACGTTGACGGTAGCGAAAAGCAAGGATAATGCGGAACCGTACAAGGGCAAGCTGAAATATGGCGAACAGACGCTGGATGAGTCGGTACGTGACGGGCTGCCCACGGATTTTTCCAAGTATGTGACCGCTATCCGTGTAGTGGATAATTCCGGGAGGGAGCCGGACAAAGTGCTGTTGCATTATACCATCGGCGGCGGTAACAACTACCGTATCTGTCCCGACCTGTTTGATCTGGACTTGAACGGAAGCTACACCTTCTATATGCAGGCGATTTTTCCCATAGCAGAGGACCGATATGTGCCGGGACAGGGCGGCTATGCGGATGACAATGCCACAATACGGGAGGAATATTTCTCACATCTGGATACGGGCAAGCCTTACGGGTACGTGGGAACCAGATACCGGCACGGAAAGGTGTTTTACGCCAAGCTGGATAAGCCGAAGGTTACCTACCAATATAAAGGGGTTGAGTACACTGGGAAAAATATTACTTATGATCCTGTTAATATTTTCACGGTAGGTCTCGGCAGCGGCATTGTGGGAGAGATCAGACCCACCAAATATGAGAATATCGTGGATGATAGTTCCGTCTGGAATAAGATGTACAACAGTCTCTATGAAGGAGAGGGAAACAGCCAGTCACAGTGGAACAAAGTGTATTATTATGACGATGAATCCAAGACATATCAGGGCAGCAATACACTGGCGGACGGCGCGGTGCAGATCGATCCCAGAGGCAGTATGTTTATGAAGCTGAACAGTGACAATAATAAGCAGAAGGCCTGTGGCAGTTATCACATTGTTCCCGGCATGACGTATAAAAATCAGGATCCGGGCCATTATGAGATTATAGGCTACGATGGCTTTGATTTCCCGAATCTGCCGCGGGAAGAGCGGTACTATGAATTTGACGACAGCACAATCCATGTGGAGATTACCGATGAGTTCACGATGGAAATCAACCACAGCGATTTTAAGGGGCAGGCGATGTTCCCGTTGCCGAAGGAAATGAAGAATAGTCCACTGTTCCCGAATATACAGAATCTGGATTGGCAGACTTCAAGTAGTAAATTAACCGTAAAAGCGATGAGGGATGGGAATTCATGGACAGAGGATTTAACTTTCAGCTATGTCCGTTATCGTTATATCAAGACGGAAAATGCCTGGGAGGTAGAACCTATCCGACAGGAATACCGTGCAGGATCGCAAAAGATTCTGGTTCATTCCTACGGCATATATAAGTGCGGGGAAAACGGAAAGAAGTGGGAATGCATCAAACGTGGCAGTACCACGGAGAAAGACTTCACGATCCGGCGGTTTGACTATAACGGCGGCAGCTATCAGGCCGACTTCCCGCTGCCTACGGACGTTGATTTCCCGTTTGCGGACGGAACAGGAGAGATAACCCGCACTTTGGAACTTTTTGACAGCAATATGCAGAGTGCCAATAATGTACCTGCGTTCATCGTGAGCTGTAAGAAGAACGGGGATGCGTATGAGATAGAGTTCCGCACGGAGAAGAGGGAAAATGAGTGGGATGTAAATAACCACAAGATAAGAGTTGTATCTTATGGAACTTATACATGGAATCCGGGTCAGAAAGAATGGACATGGAAGAAGGGAAACAGCACCAGCTACAAGACGGATCTTGTGACCAATCTGGAAGGTGTGCTGGTAGATAATACGCCTTCTAAGATGTACTTCCCGCTGCCGTCGGAGAGTGGTTTCCCGTTCAAAGGTGGTGTGACAAAGATAGACTGTACTTCAGAGCATTTAACGTATGCAATGACGGATATTTACGGGGAGAGTGCGAAGAACTGGCTTCAGTGGAATGCCAGTGTGAAATATGAGCACAGCGGAAATATACACAGGATTACATTTGTAGGAAGATATAACGAGAACTCGGAGTTTGGTACTTTCGAGTACACGGACGGGGCAACAGGCTGGACGAAGGTAAACTGACACAACAGCGGAACCAAAGGCTGAACGGTAACGGGTTTACTGTCTGTTAAGTCACTGTGCCTGAGTGAAGGCAGTCCGAAGAGCTGCGCCGTAACCATGGGGGGTGACGGCGCGAGGCGGCGGATTTAGTGGCGATGACGGCATAACAATGGCAGATGTAGCGGTTGACATCAGGAAATGCGGCACAGTACCATAAAAAGGAGCAAGTGTAGATTGAAAACCGCGGAGTGAAAGGATATTTGCCTGGTAAAAGAGAGGGTATTACATATGGGGAAAAACGAAAGGAAATCGTTTGTAAGGCGAAATACTGATAAAAGCCCGATAAATCCGATCGCTTTGTTTCTTGCGTTCTTATTTGGGGCGGCGACAGCGGCTGCAGCGCTTTGGCGAATCCGTGCTTCCAAAGATAAAAAGGGCGGTACGGCATCCGAAAGCGGCAGTGTGTCTGACTGTGAAAAGGTGCAGACGAACAGAGAACTGCGGAAGCTGATCAAGGAGCTACAGAAGGAAAACGAGAGCAGAAGGCGCGAAGCTTGTGCGCAAAACGGCGGCAGCGGAGACAGCAAGGAGTATCCGGAAGGGGTACAGGTACAGCGGATCAAGCCTTACAGGCCGCGTAAACGTGTGTCCGTGAAAAAAGTCTTCGGACGCGCTGTAGCGGTGGCGGCAGCAGCAGCGCTTGTGGTGACAGGTCTATATATGGCACCTTATGACAAAGCGCCCATGCCTGAGGTGCTGGCGAGGGAGTCCTTCGGCGGTATCAAACAGGTCGTGGAAGAGCATGACGAGGACAATCCCTTCGTTATTCTGGATATTGTGCCCGGAAAGGCGTACGCTGAGATCAACGGTAACAGATATGATTTTTCGCTGGGTACGATTGGCTATCTTGCGCCGGGTCAGGCCCCGATCCAGAAAGATCTTTTTCGCATATTTAAGGGGAATGGGGAGGAAATCAAAGAGGAGTTCTATAAATATCCTGACAGGAAAAAGTTGACTGACATAGTCATTTCGAGCGGTTATAGCGGAATCACTTACCAGGAGGCTTATGGCGGAACCGGCGAGGATCTGAGGGGCAGTGTATGGAGTAAAATTTTCGATCCAGCCGAAGTGAAGCATGATGAGTACGGAATATTGACCAACGAAGTTCCCTATCCGACAGGGAGACTCTATGCCCGTGTGGAGAAGAGACCTGATGCCAGTGCGGACACAGGCGGCCTTCCCGCGCGTGCGGGATTTGACTATAATCTGACGGGACAGCCCGAAGGGAGTATGCTCTTTAGTGCTTCTGCTAAGGCGGTCACGCCGCTGGAAGGGATTTATACCTTTGCGGAAGGCGCGGGAGATTATGAGGTAATCTTTGAAGGACCTGTGAAGGGTATGAGCGGTTACCGTGCTGAGGTAATAAAGAGTGTCGTTGGCGAACCTGATGATGTGATAAGCGCATTTGGGGAGTATACGGACGCTACCGGTTTGTATTATGTTGAGAACGGCGTATATAAATATATGTGTACACTCGGGGAATTTAAGGGAATCCCGCGCCCTGAGCCGAAGCCGGAAGAGCCGGAAAAGCCGATAAATCCGGAAGAGCCGGAGAATCCGACAGACCCGGGGGAGCCGACAGCTCCTGTAGATCCGGAGGAGCCGACAAATCCGGAGGATCCGGCAGACCCGGAGAATCCAGAGAATCCGGAAGAGCCGGAGAATCCGACGAATCCGGAGAATCCAGAGAATCCGGCAGACCCGGAGAATCCGACGAACCCGGAGAATCCAGAGAATCCGACAGATCCGGAAAATCCGACGGAGCCCGAGCAGCCAGGCGGGTCTGCACCAGAACAGCCAAACGATCCGGAGCCTGCGCCGGAGCAGGAACCGGCACTGTCTCAGACCACAGATGCAGCGTTTCGGACGCAGTCTGTATTGAAAAAGGCTGGTTCTAAGGGCGGTTGGTATCTTTGTGTGAGTACGGAGCCGGAGCAGCCGGATCCTGGTCTGACGCCGGAACCGCAGCCGGATCCTGATCCGATGCCAGAACCGGAACCGGAACCGCAGTCGGATCCTGATCCGATGCCAGAACCAGAACCGCAGCCGGAACCCAATCCGACACCGAATCCCGAGCCGACAGAGCCAGAGTCGCCTGAAACGCCCGAGCCTGTACTGCGGGAGAATGGTACATACTGCATCTTAAAGTTCACATATGTCGAGTCTGAGGAAGAGGAGTTCCTATATCAGGTCAAGGAGGCTGCTCCGGTTTCCGCAGAGGAGGGTATACCTCGTCCTTATGACAGTTACCTGTTAGAAAAGAGCTTCTTCCAGAATAACCTGGATGCAGCAGGGACAGATGCGGACGTCTATGACGAAGAACCGGCGCTGGAAGGGCAGTTTGAATACGTGGGTGAAGGTAAGGGCATGTATAAGATTACCAGAAGCCGCACCGTGGAAAACGTTGTCGCGATGACGGGAGCTGTGTCACAGGCTGACGGGACGGAGGATACTGGTACAGAAGAAGCGGATACACAGTCTGACAGCGTGCGGGCAGCGGAAAGCGGGGCCGTACATTATATAGAGGTGCAGAACGCGCCCGTGTATATACGGTGTACAGGCGGAAATGATTTTCTGAGGCGCTACGTGTTTAATTCTCTGAGCAAGCAGGACAATGCATCTGATGATTTTGCGATCACGGTAAACACTGTACTTGCGGGCGACGTGACATATGACATGGTGCAGGATGCAGATCTTGTCTATCTGGAGGATGGCAGTGGACTGTATCTTGATCCGGACGCGCAGAAGGTTTATGTCAAAAAGGAGGCGGAGGGAAGCGGCGCGGATGAACTGGCAGATATTTCCGACACGGTAATATCCCGCCTGCTGTATGGTGTGGTGATGGAGTCAAAACCCATCATCGTCGATTATGGTGTGATAGAGGATGCGGAGAATTATGCGGATTCCAAGTATCAGAAGCTGGCCAAGGCTTTTCTGAAAAAGGATCTCACCGCCTTCTATAATGAAATGGAGAAATCCGATGATCTGGCAGGCAGTGTGTTGATGAATGTCGATCAGGACTCTAAGGATTATCCGAATAAGAAGGATAATGACTATCATTATGTAAACCGAAATGTTTATATCGTAAACGGAACGCCACTGGTGGGAGATGACTTCCCGAAGGAGATGGATAAGGATGAGGCGAAGTCGGGCTTTAGCGAGGTGCTGGCGGCAATCCGGGCGGAGAATGTCATGCTGTCCGAGGATGAGAAAATTTCCGAGAAGGTCAGCAAGGCGATGGCGGTACAGTATATCATCAACTATTCCCTTGGACTGGTCGGGGAGTATAAGGATCTGTCGATTCTGGAGCTGCAGCCGACAGCGAACATGGACTCTGATCTGCATCCCCATGAGAATGATAAGGGGAATGTTGTCCTGTTCTGGCAGAGGAAGGACCGGGATGGGGAAGGGCAGCAGATTCTCAGAAGCGCAAAGGCGATAACGATTAATACTACGTTAAGATCAGTGGCGGCGTTTAACACCAGCTACCAGGATATAAATGCGGATTACAACATGATCTTCATCGGCCTGGACGGACAGCGTCTCTATCATGAGCGGGACAAAGACGGTAAAATGCAGGCTGTTTACAACGATGAAGAGCTGAACGGTAAGGTTTACCACACGGGTGACCGCGTGGCAAATGGTGAGGCCAGATACGACGCAAGCGACATCACGGAGCAGAAAAAGGAAGCGCTTTTAGACTATCTGCGGGCTGGCTATCCCATCGTGGTGGAGAACGACTGCTTTAAGGGCAGGAGCGCCAGAAAGGCGGATGAAGAGGATATCAACACGGAATACATTGCCTCAGACACGCAGATGTATGACTTCCTCAAAGAAGCGATCTCCATGGGCAGGTCGGATGAGGACGATGATGAGGAAAAAGGCGTTGGTATCTATACCATTGAGGATGTGCACAGCAGCGCTATGTTTGCGATGCAGTTAAACGCCCTGCGGCCAAAGATCGGACTTTATGAAAATGGTGAAAATGATTCCGGAGAGGAGCAGACTGCAGCAGGTATGATTGCGGCGGAGCCTGTGCCGGAGAAAGCAGGCGTTCTCCGCGGTACGATTGAGTACCGCATAACCAGTGACAGGATGGGAGAAGACAAAACTTACAGGGGAAGCCTGGACAGACACCTGTATCTTGACCTGAATTATGACGGTGTCTTCGCGCCAGAGGAGGAATATTTCGGTTATCAACGCGAGGAGTCTGGGGACGGCGGTAAGGTAAGCGTCGATTTCAATGAAATCAGTTTTGGCATTGTGCCCTGGAAGCTGGAAGTGACGGACACCGATAATCGGTATCGGCGCGCCTCCATGCAGGGCTGCTTTACCTTGAGCGGCAGTGATGAGGCTAAGATCCGAGTACTGCAGGTTCTTGACGATACGTCGAAGAATGATACCAATATCCAGAGGCAGTATGAGACGATCGCAAATTCTACATTAGCCCATTATTTGGGCGGAGCGGAAGCGCTTCTTAACATGAAGTGGGATATCGAGGCGGTTACGCCGGGCGATCTGGCGGACCAGCTTGCCAAAAACGCGAATTATCTCTCTCTCTGGGATGTGGTGGTGCTGGGATTTGGCGACAGCGGAAATCCCGGGGACACGGTGATGAATGCCGTTAATACGTTTATCGACGCGGGCGGGAGTGTAGTTGTCTCTTCCGCGGGAGCGTCGGCGGATAAGGGAAGGGTTGGCCTTTCGGCGGAAGTTCTGGGACAGAAGAATGAACAGACATACGGGAAATTAGGCATGGGAAGCGGGGTTAAATTCCGCTATGAGGGTATAGAAGCGGGCATGTTTGACAGGATACCCAGCCTGTTGCTGGACCGCGCCAATGACGGCACGATCGCCAGATGGCCGTATGAGATAGACACGAGGGTACAGCTTTCCGACATTACGGAGCTCTCAGCGCCTGATTATCTGCTGGATATCGGCACGGCAAGGGATGCGGGGCAGCCGTATGCCACGGCATGGTTTACCCTGTTTGATGAGGAACTCTCAGATGATGGCTACAGTGCGGGCGGTTACAGCGTGTCGCCCCGTGATGGAAGAAATAACTACTATGTATACAGTAGGGGAAATGTGGTGTATGTAGGACAGTCGGCGTACCCTTACTATTATGATAAAGACAAAGACGCTCCGACGGAAGAAGACGGCATAGACGAGTGCAGGATTTTCGTGAACGCACTGATAGCAGCCTACAATGCCGGTGTGCATAAAGCGCAGGTTTCCATTGTGGCAGGCTTTAACGGTGTGGCAAAGGTGGAGAGCGTCACGGTACCCTTCGATGTGGCTTTCAAGGATGGCGGGGATGCAAAGGGCGGTATTTTAGGTGAGACGGTGGACGTGTACTTCCGGTTCACGGATAACAACATTGCCGTTGACAAGGTCACGGAGCTTTCCCTCTACTATAAGAATGCGGGCGCGCCTGCGGATGCGGAGCTCCTGCAGCCGGGCGGCGGAATCAATACCGCAGACTATACGGTCTTTACAAGCCCTGTCTGGGCGGTGGAAAACAACCGTCTGGTGGAGGTGGCTGACGGGATCGTACCGGGAAAGGTGTACCGCATCAAAGCGCCTTTGGCGGCTTTGCAGAACGGGGAGGATGAAACATCGCAGATCTGCGTGCTGCTCACGAGCCGTTACACGAGAGCGGGGCAGAGTGTGGAAGCGCTCAGCATGGACAGTGTATCTTTGAACCGCGCACAGATGTTCCTGCTGGAGTAATACGGTATTGATATGATTTAAAAAAGTGGCGGAGCCTGCGCACAAGCGCAGGCTCTTTTGACGCCGCGGACAAGTGGATAGCAGGCATGTGATTTCCCTTGACAAATCCGTGCCGCCTAGCGCATAATAATCCTACCGGGAAATACCGGCATTCTAATTTCTGACATTCAGGCGTTTCGCCGCAGAAATTCAACAGACAGGGCAATACGAGGGGGAAGCAAAGTATACGAGATACTGAGAAATGTACATGTAAGTACAGTTTTTGTCTTTGGAAGGAAACCGAATAATATGGATAGAAACATAAATATCATTGTTGGCTTGAATGGGGAAAGGATTGTTTTGATCAATGATATCCGCTTTAAGGGAAGAAAGAGGGAGGACTGGAAGAAGGTAGAAGATTACCTTAAAGAATATGTCGGAGAATTTTACGAGATTGCAGAAACATCTGAGAAGATATTCATTTCCAGCAGTTTTCCGGACGAATATGCAGGATCTGAAAGCAGGCTTGCCCTAAAAGGGGCTGTTGCAAAAGCGAAGGCAAATGCGGCGCAGGGAATTCCTGAATTAATTCGCATTGCCACGAACAGGAAACACTCGGAGAATAAGAAAAAGAAACATGAGAAGAATGCAAAATATGGGTGGTATCGTTATGATGTACGGTTTGCCCTGCCAGTATATGAGGATAAGAACGGTGAGGTTTACCGCTATAATATTTTTTTTGCCCGGATGCTGGTACGGCATGATGCGGACGGTAAAAAATATCTATATGATCTGTTGGCAATAAAAAAAGAGACGAGCAGCCCGCTTGAGTAAAAACCGTACGGTGAAAACCCATCTCTTTTGTAAAAAATTGTACTGGAAGGATGGGCGTTTGTCAATAAAAAAATAGGTGGAACAATAGGTGTAGCGTAAAGTAAAAATGCAATAGCGCGTTTCCAATGGCGTTTGGCAGAAAAATATAATAAAATTTAATAGAAAGAAGGATTATGAAGGGTGGAAATTTAACTGGAGTATCACGGAGAAAAACGGGTATGATATATATGAGCTTTTCTTAAAAGATGATGATACGGTGCAGGGCAGGATTTCTTTGAAAATTGACGGCGGAGTTGCGGACGTGGACATTGTTGAAACCGCGCCGCATAATTACAGCCACACAGGAAAATATGAGGGTGTCGGTGCACATTTATTTGCGATTGCCTGCCAGGTGAGTTTTGATGCAGGCTATGATGGTTTTGTAGCATTTACATCAAAAAGTGACTTGGTGGAATACTACAAGGAAAAACTGAACGCGGGTGTATTTCGTGACAGGCGGATGTACATTGATGAAGAGGCAGCACAAATATTGTTAGACAAGTATATGAGAAAGTAGGTGACATTATGTTGGCGATGGTTGAAAAATCAACAGACTATACTCATGACATTGCTTATTATGCGAGGGATGGCAGATTAACGGAGCCGTCTGACGGTAAAAGGTATGAGTGGCGGAAAATGATTGAACTTTCAAAAGAACTGGGCAGACCCCTCACAGAAGAGGAAGCAGAGGAATTCAGGGTAAAATAGCAGGGGATCACGGGGAAGGCGGTTTACAGCCTTTCCTTTTCTGCTTGACAAATCCGCGCCGTCCGGCGCATAATAATCCTACCGGGAGATACCGGCATTCTAATTTCTGACATTCAGGCGTTTCGCCGCAGAAATTCAACAGACAGGGCAATACGAGGGGTAAGTGTAAAAAGAAAAAGGAGGATACGTGTTTGCTCAGTACAATTACATCGGGAGCGGTTTATGGGGTTCACAGCCATCTGATTCAGGTGGAAGTGGACATTTCTCAGGGACTGCCCTGCTTTCAGATCGTGGGACTGCCCGGTTCCGAGGTGCGGGAGGCGAGGGAGCGGGTGAAGGTGGCGCTTAAGAATGTGGGCATTAAGCTGCCGCCCATGTGTATCAACGTCAATCTCTCACCGGCGGATCTGCCGAAAAACGGAACCATGTTTGATCTGCCCGTGGCAGTGGGCATTATGATTGCGCTTGGCAAATTGAAGCAGGAGTCTGTAGAGGGGACTCTGCTTCTGGGGGAGCTGGGGCTGTCGGGAGAGTTAAAGCCTGTCCGGGGCGTGCTGCCCATCGCAAGGGAGGGGGCGCTTCGGGGGATCAGAAGGTGCGTCGTGCCTGCGGGAAACGCATGGGAGGGTGCGCTGGTTGGGGAGTTGGAGAGCATCGGCATACGGGACGTGAAGGAGGCGGTTGCACTGCTTGCGGGGGAGGATGTTTCCGTCGGGGATGGGAAACGCGCCGAAGCGGAGACGATGCCTGTATGTGAGGGGGATGCGGTAGTGGAGGCGGGAGGACAGGAGCGGCTCGACTTTTTTCAGATCAGCGGGCAGCAGGGGCTGAAGCGGGCGGCGGAGGTGGCGGCCGCCGGGTTCCATAATCTGCTGATTATAGGCGCGCCAGGTTCGGGTAAAACCATGCTGGCCAGAAGGATTCCCTCGATTCTGCCGCCGCTGACAAGGGAGGAGAGTCTGGAGGTTTCTGCCATATACAGTATATGCGGCCTTCTGCAGTCTGTTGGTTCCTTAAGGACGACAAGACCTTTTTTAAACCCGCACCATACCATAACGGGACGGGCGCTTGCGGGCGGCGGGCGGATTCCTGCGCCGGGGGTGATCAGCCTTGCCCACCGCGGTGTGCTCTTTTTGGACGAGCTTCCTGAGTTTAAGCGGGAGACGCTGGATATTTTAAGGCAGCCGCTGGAGGACAAACGGGTGCAGATAGCCAGAAGCAGCGGCACTTACGTCTATCCCGCGGATTTTATGCTGGTGGGGGCGATGAATCCCTGTCCCTGCGGGTTTTATCCTGACAGGGAGAGATGCCGCTGTTCCCCCTTTGAGGTGAAGCGGTATTTAAACCGGGTGTCCGGACCGATTCTGGACCGCATGGATATCTGCGTGGAAGCGCTGCCCATGGCTTTTGCGGATATGACTTCCGGCAGGCGGGAGGAGGGCAGCGCGCAGGTCAGGGAACGGGTGATGGCGGCCAGAAAAAGGCAGGAGAGCAGATTTGCCGGAACGGGGCTTCATTTTAATGCGGATATGGGGGCAGGGGACGTGGCGCGTTACTGTGCTTTGGGGGAGGCCGAGCTTCGCTATATGGAGCGGATGTTTTCTGCCCTGCAGTTTTCCGCCAGAGCCTATCACAGGATTCTGAAGGTGGCCAGAACCATTGCGGATCTGGACGGCAGCGACGGGATCGGGGAAATGCATCTGGCGGAGGCGATCTGTTACCGGCAGTCCGACCACAAATACTGGAACTGAGGAGGCCGGGATGGAAGCGGTTGGGAGAAGAGAAATGACAGGAACGGGGACGAAAACGGTTGAGAGAAGAGGAATGACAGGAGCGGAGACGAAAACGGTTGAGAGAAGAGGAATGACAGGAACGGAGACGAAAACGGTTGAGAGAAGAGGAATGACAGGAACGGAGACGAAAACGATTGAGGGAGCAGGAGCGACAAGAACGGAAACGGCGACAGTGACAGAGGCAGAAAAGGCGTACATACACTGGCTGTATCAGGCAGTGGGCATGGGGAACCGGGGCTTTCTGCGCTCTTTGGCGGCTCTGGGAACACCGCGGGAGCTTTATCAAATGACGGTTTCGGGCGCGCTATCGGAGAAGCTTTCGGAACGGTATCAGAAGAAGGCGGCAAACATGTCGGAATTTAGCAGGGGATACGACGTGGCAGGCGCGTATGGGCGCATGAGGGAGCGGGGAATCTTTCTGGTGACAGAGGAGGAGCCGCAGTTTCCGCAGCGGCTGACCCGGATTCCGGATAAGCCTTACGCCCTCTACTGTGCGGGGCAGCTCCCGCAGACGGGGAAAAAGGCGGTGGCGCTGGTCGGTGCAAGGGACTGCACCGAGTACGGCAGATATATGGCGGAACAGTTCGGTGCGGCTTTCGCAAGAGCGGGCGTGCAGGTGGTAAGCGGCATGGCGAGAGGGATCGACGGCATCGGACAGACCGCCGCACTGAGGGCGGGAGGGTATTCGCTGGGCGTTCTTGGATGCGGCGTGGATATCTGCTATCCCCGGGAAAACAGAACGCTGTATGAGGCCCTGCTTGCAAAGGGCGGCGTCTGCTCGGAATATCCGCCGGGAACCGGGCCGAGGGCACTCCTTTTTCCGCCAAGAAACCGTATTATCAGCGGTCTTTGCGACGCGGTGCTCGTGGTGGAGGCGAGGGAGAAGAGCGGCACGCTGATTACGGTGGACATGGCGCTCGAACAGGGACGGGAGGTTTACGCGCTGCCGGGCCGGGCCACCGATCCCTTAAGCGGCGGCTGTAACCGGCTGATCCGGCAGGGCGCCGGGCTTGTGTCCTCTCCGGAGGAGCTTCTGGAAGAGCTTTTTGCGGGGAGTGGCGCGCCGAAAGGGAGCGGCCGGACAAAAGCGGTGCAGGGCAGTCTGGTCTTTCTGGAGGGTATGCAGGGGGAGCTGTGGGAGATTTTGGACTTCAATCCCCTGCCGGCACAGGAGCTGCAGCGCAGATATGAGGAAAAATACGGAAAGGCCGTCGCGCTCCCGGCGCTGTTCAGGGAGCTTCTGGAGCTGTGCGCATGCGGTTATGCAGGACAGGTGGGTGGCGGATATTTTATGCGGGTCATGAAAACATAAAAATGGACATAAATAAACGGTGAAGAACACAGGTAACCCCCTTGACCGGGTTTTCTGCTTTACATATAATCATCTTAAGAGCGGAATATCTGGAAGGAGGGAAGAAGGATGAAAGGAGAAGAGACTGTGGGAATGACGGACAACCAATACAAAGATTTTGTGGAAGCGATGAAAGAGGATCTGGAGGAGCTGAACGAGTACAAGGAAGCCGGGGACGATGCAGGATATGAAAAGAAATATGGCAGGATCATGGAAAGACTTGAAAAATCGTTGAACCGATAAGTAAGAAACAGGCGGGAATGCAGCCGCCTGTTTTCATCTTTTCCGTTTTGGGATGTCAATTTACCCTTGCAACCGTTTGCAATTTGGTGTATAGTGTTGCACGTTAGACGGGATAACCAGTGTGGGAAGAACATCTGGCCGCCAACGGCACAGGCTGTTTCGCGAAGATGCTTTGTCTCACACAGGAAAATGCCAAAAGACGGCATTTTCCGCACAGATTAATAGTATAAGTAGGGGAATCGCTATGGCAAAATATCTGGTAATTGTGGAGTCACCGGCGAAGGTGAAAACCATAAAAAAATTTTTGGGCGCAAACTATGAGGTGGCGGCCAGTCAGGGACATGTGCGTGACCTTCCCAGAAGTGTGCTGGGGATTGATGTGGACAATGACTTTGAGCCGAAGTACATCACGATCCGGGGCAAGGGAGACATACTGGCGAATCTGCGCAAGGAAGTGAAGAAGGCGGAGAAAGTCTATCTGGCAACCGACCCGGACCGCGAGGGAGAGGCTATCTCGTGGCACCTGTATTTCGCGCTGAAGCTGGAGAATAAAAAGGTGTACCGTATTACCTTTAATGAGATTACGAAGTCGGCTGTGAAAGAATCCTTAAAGAACGCAAGGGAGATCAATATGGATCTGGTGGACGCCCAGCAGGCCAGAAGGTGTCTGGACCGCATGGTGGGTTATAAAATATCACCCGTTCTTTGGGCGAAGGTGAAGCGAGGGCTGTCCGCCGGGCGCGTACAGTCGGTGGCGCTTCGGATTATCTGCGACAGGGAGGAGGAAATCAATGCCTTTATCCCGGAGGAATACTGGACGCTGGAAGTGAAGCTGAAGGTGGAGGGTGAGAAAAACCCGCTGACTGCAAAATATTACGGCACGAAGACAGAGAAGCGCACCATCGCTTCCGCGGAGGAGATGGAGCAGCTTAAGAAAGAACTGACCAATACAGTCTATAAAGTGAGTTCCGTAAAGACCGGCGAACGGATTAAGAAAGCGCCGCTGCCCTTTACGACCTCGACCCTCCAGCAGGAGGCAAGCAAAGTATTAAACTTTTCCACCCAGAAGACCATGCGTCTGGCGCAGCAGCTCTATGAGGGTGTGGAACTGAAAGGAAACGGCATCACGGGTATCATCACCTACCTGCGTACCGATTCCACCAGAATATCAGAGGAGGCCGAGGCGGCTGCCAGAGCCTATATTACGGAAAAGTACGGCGGGGAGTATGCGGCGGCCGTGGAGCAGGAAAAGAAATCGGACAAAAAGATTCAGGATGCCCACGAGGCGATCCGTCCGACGGATATCAGCAGGCTCCCCCTGGAGATCAAGGAGTCCCTTTCCAGAGACCAGTTCCGCCTTTACCAGCTGATCTGGAAGCGGTTCGCGGCCAGCCGGATGGCGGCGGCACAGTATGAGACTACCTCCGTGAAGATAGACGCCGGGGAACACCGTTTTACCGTGGCGGCGTCGAAGGTGAAATTCGACGGGTTTATGAGCGTCTACACGCAGGAGGAGGACAAAGAGGAGAGCAATACCCTGATCCGGGGCATCTCGGAGGATACGGGGCTGACCCTGCTTTCGCTGGAGGAGAAGCAGCACTTTACCCAGCCTGCCCCGCATTATACGGAGGCTTCCCTGGTGCGTGCCATGGAGGAGCTGGGGATTGGCAGGCCGAGTACCTATGCCCCTACCATTACGACGATACTGGCGAGACGTTATATCGTGAAGGAAAATAAAAACCTTTATGTGACAGAGCTGGGCGAGGTGGTCAACAATATGATGAAGGACGCCTTTCCCTCTATTGTGGACGTGAATTTCACCGCTACCATGGAGGCGCTTTTGGACGGCGTGGAGGAAGGCAGCGTCAAGTGGAAGACGGTGGTGAAGAATTTCTACCCTGATTTGCAGGAGGCTGTGGAGAAGGCGGAAAAGGAGCTGGAGGAAGTAGAGATTGCGGATGAGCTGTCCGACGAGTTCTGCGAGCTGTGCGGCAGGCAGATGGTGATTAAGTATGGGCCTCACGGCAGATTCTTAGCCTGTCCCGGTTTCCCGGACTGCAGAAACACCAAGCCCTATTTTGAGAAGATCGGTGTGGCATGTCCCAGGTGCGGTAAGGACATCGTCCTGAAAAAGACGAAGAAGGGGAGGAAGTATTACGGCTGTATCGATAATCCGGACTGCGACTTCATGGTATGGCAGAGGCCGGTGGAGGAAAAATGTGAACGCTGCGGCTCCATTATGCTCCAGAAGGGCAGCAAGCTGGTCTGCGCCGACGAATCCTGCGGTTTTGTAAAGGATATGCCGAAGGAAAAGGCACAGTAAAATATTGGAATATTCAACAGATGGGATGCGATTTGCGGATAAATTATGCGCTGCTCATTGAAATTGTCTGAATAGTGTGATAAAATCAATATATTACAGGCGGGCCGGATATGGGGAGCGAGAGGTATTTACATGAGCAGCGTGCAATTATTAGATAAGACCAGAAAGATCGGAAAGCTTTTACACAACAACAATTCTGGCAAGGTGGTATTTAACGACATCTGTGATGTCCTGAAGGAGATTCTGGTCTCCAACGTGCTGGTTGTGAGCAGGAAGGGCAAGGTTTTAGGCATAGGGGATACGCCTTCGGTGGAATCCATTACGGAGCTGATCGTGGATCATGTGGGCGGTTTTATTGATCCCATGTTAAACGAGCGGCTTCTGGGGGTGCTTTCTACGAAGGAGAACGTCAACCTGGAGACGCTGGGGTTTGAAAGTCCGGGTATCCGCAGGTTCCAGGCGGTGATTGCCCCGATTGAGATATCGGGGGAGCGGCTGGGGACGCTTTTCCTTTACAAGTGCGACGACCAGTACGACATCGATGACATTATTCTGTGTGAGTATGGCACCACGGTGGTAGGGCTTGAGATGCTGCGGGCGGTCAGTGAGGAGAGCGCGGAAGAAAACCGCAAGGTGGCGGTTGTGAAATCGGCGATTTCCACCCTCTCCTTCTCGGAGATGGAGGCCATCACCCACATTTTCGACGAGCTGGGCGGCATGGAAGGGATTCTGGTGGCCAGCAAAATCGCGGATAAGGTGGGAATCACCCGCTCGGTGATTGTCAATGCCCTCCGCAAATTCGAGAGCGCGGGGGTGATCGAATCCAGATCCTCCGGGATGAAGGGCACGTATATCAAGGTGCTTAACGATGTGGTGTTCGATGAAGTGGAGAAATTAAAAGAACAGGGAAGGTTTTAGACAGTTAGGGCTTTAGAAATAACTGGCAGAAGGATCTGCGAAAAGCACCGATTTTGTGCGCCGCGGGTTCTTTTTTGCCGTTTTAGGAGGACACTAATTTGTGAAAATCGATCGAAAAACCTTGTATTTTTTTATAATTTATTTATAATGGAATATGGATTGGATTAACGTGGAAGGAGTGTGATTATGAGCTCGTTGATGGATACGAATGTGTTTGATTATGTGAATGTGCTGGATAAGGCGCTGGATGCGTCTGCACTCAGGCATGAGGTGATTTCCAATAACCTTTCGAATGTTGACACGCCGAATTATAAGAGACAGGATGTGAATTTCGAGACACAGCTTGCGAAGGCGCTGCGCCATTCCCGGTATAAAAGCATGGATGCGAAGGTGGCAGACCTGAAGATGAACCGCCTGAACCCGGTTACCTATAGGGACTATTCCGGTTTTTCCTACCGCATAGACGGGAATAACGTGGATCCGGATACCGAGGGCGTATATCTGGCGAAGAACCAGATCGTTTATCAGGGTCTGGAGCAGAGTGTGGCGCAGGAATTTAAGAATTTACAGGCAGTTATGAGATAACAATGTGAGAAGTACTCCTAAAGACGTCCCGCCATAGGACGGGCCGCCAAGAAGTACTTCTCACATGAGAGAATGCCTGAAAAGCGGCATTCCCTGCATATATGTGTAAAGAAGGAGGATTCAAGGATGGCTTTGTTTACGGCATTTGACATCAATGCTACGGGCATGACGGCGGAGCGGTTCCGCATGGATACGATTTCCCAGAACGTGGCGAACGCGAATACGACGAGGACGGAGGACGGTACGCCCTACCGCAGAAAGATCGTGGTGTTTAAGGAGAAGAATTCTCCGACGCACTTCCATCAGATCCTTATGAAAGAGAACGAACGTTTTGCCGGCAACGGCGTGAAGGTGACCGGCGTATACGAGGATACGAAGACAGAGGGAAATATGGTTTACGACCCCTCCCATCCCGATGCGGATGAAAACGGTTATGTGATGTACCCGAATGTGAATATCATCACGGAGTTTACGAACCTGATCGACGCGTCCCGCGCTTATCAGGCGAACGGCACCGCTTTTAGCGCCAGCAAGAATATAGCGACCATGGGGCTGAATATCTTAAATAACTGATGAAACGGCGTGAGATGTAGAGTAACACATGTTATTGCCGGGTGTAAGAAATAGAACGGGGAATGTTGGAGGAAACGGAAATGGCTTTGAATATCACAGAATTATATAATGTCTCTTCGGGTGCGATCAGGGACGCGGCAAAGGCGGCGCCCACGACCCGCATTGAGGATTATAAGGAAAACGGGTTTGAATCGATGCTACATACCGCGATTGACAATCTGAACACTACGAACGGATATTTGTCACAGGCGGAAGACGAGGAGATCAAGTGGGCGCTGGGTGAGACGGAGAACACCCATGACCTTACCATCGCCCTGCAGAAGGCTTCTACGGCATTACAGTACACGGTGGCGATCAGGGATAAGCTTCTGGAGGCCTACAAAGAACTGATCCAGATGCAGGTTTAGTTCCGTTTAGCGTGTAAAAGGGAAATGCCGAAGGAGAACGAGTTGCTGTGGAAAAGATAATAGAGAAACTGAAAGAATTGGGAAATAGAATAATGGAGTGGTGGAACCGTTTCACGTCAAGGCAGAAGACGCTGATTGTGGCTGTGATAGCGGTGCTCATCATAGCCCTGGTGTTCATCGTATCAAGCCTTACCAGACCTGAGTATGTACCGCTCCGGGAGTGCGAAACCACCAAGGAGGCCTCAGAGGTGATCGACCTTCTGGAGGGTGAGGGATATAAATACCAGATAACGGACGACGGGCTGAACATCTCCATTCTCGCCGAACAGCTTGGGCAGGCGAACCTGCTCCTTGGCGCCAACAATATCCAGGCGGCAAGCTGGGGCATTGAAAACGTGACGGACGGCAGCTTTTCCACCACGGAATCCGACAAGGAGAAAAAATATGTGGTATATCTGGAAAAGCGTCTGGAGAACGACGTGCTGTCCATGTTTACGGCGATTAACAGGGCCAAGGTCACGCTGAACCTGCCGCAGGACGACGGTACACTGATTGCGCAGGAGCAGGAAGCCTCCGCATGGGTGGTTCTGGAATTAAAGGACGAATTTTCGCAGGAGAATGCGGCTTATCTGGCGCGTGCGGTGGCGACGGCGCTGGGAAATGAGACCACGGACAATATAGTCATTCTGGATACGACGGGCAATATGCTGTTTACGGGGGACGAGAATTACTCGCCTTCCGGACTGGCAAACGCCCACCTCTCCGTGAAGACCGAGGCGGAGAAAAATATGATAAGCAGCGTGCGCAGGGTATTGCTGGGCACGAATGAGTTTGACAATGTGGAGGTGTCGCCCAATCTGGTGCTGGATTTCTCCAACCAGGAACGGACGGAGCATACATACACACCGGCTGACGGGCAGACCCAGGGCGTGCTGAGCCATGAGGATCTTTACGCCTCCGAGAATGTAAGTGATGTGGGCGGCGTGCCCGGTACGGACTCCAACGATGACGACACGACTTATGTGCTGGAGGATAATTCCAACTCCCGGTCTTCGGTCACCGAGGAATCGAGGGACTATCTGCCCAATGAGACGATCACCACCACGAAGACTCCCTCCGGGGTGATCAATTACAGCGCGTCGTCCCTGGCGGCTTCCCTGATCCGCTACAATGTGATCCGGGAGGAGGACGTGGAGGCGCAGGGTCTTCTGGACGGCGTGAGCTGGGAGGAATATAAGCTTGCCAACAGTGAGCGCACACGGATCGAACTGGATGAGACCTTTTACAATGCGGCTGCGAACGCGACGGGAATTTCGGTAGATAACATCACGCTGGTGGCGTACAGCGAGAATCTTTTCTTTGATGCGGAAGGTTCTCCGATCACGGCGACGGATATCCTGCAGATTCTTCTGATTATTGTGATTCTGGCGCTTCTGGCCTTTGTGGTGCTCCGCAGTATGCGCAGCGAGAAGCACGAGGAGGAAGAGGAGGAGCTCACCGTGGAGACGCTGCTGCAGTCTGATGTGGCGCTCGAGGAGATCACCTCCGAGAGTGAATCTGAGGAGAGGCGGCTCGTCGGCAAGTTTGTGGAAGAGAATCCGGAGGCGGCGGCGAATCTGCTGCGCAACTGGTTAAACGAAGACTGGGGGTAGGATAAATGGCGGCAGCAGCAAAAACGGATGATATAAACGGACTCCAGAAGGCGGCCATTCTGATGATTGCTCTTGGGCCGGAGAAATCGGCGGCGATTTTCAAGCACCTTAAGGAAGACGAGGTGGAAGAGCTTACATTAGAGATTGCGAATACGAGAAGTATCACGCCGCAGGTCAAGGAGAGCGTGGTAAACGAATTTTATCAGGTGTGCCTGGCGCAGCAGTATATCGCGGAGGGCGGCATCAACTATGCGAAGGAGCTGCTGGAGAAGTCTTTCGGCTCCGAGAGGGCGATGGACGTGATCGGCAAGCTGACGGCGTCCCTGCAGGTAAAGCCTTTCGAGTTTGTGAGAAAGGCCGACGCGGCGCAGCTCCTCAACTTTATTCAGGACGAACACCCGCAGACCATCGCGCTTATTCTGTCCTATCTGGCGCCCGGTCAGGCGGCGATCATCGTTTCGGCGCTTCCACCGGACAGACAGGCGGATGTAACGAAGCGTATTGCGGTGATGGACAGAACAAGTCCGGACGTGATCAAGGAAGTGGAGAAGGTTTTGGAATCCAAGTTATCATCTCTGGTGAATCAGGATTACACGATTATCGGCGGCGTGGACGCTGTCGTGGAAATTTTAAATACGGTAGACCGTGGTACGGAGAAACATATCATGGAGACGTTGGAGATCGAGGAGCCGGAGCTTGCGGACGAGATCAGAAAGAAGATGTTCGTGTTCGAGGATATTCTGCTTCTGGACGACCGTGCGATCCAGCGTGTGCTGCGTGATGTGGATAACTCCGATCTGGCGATTGCCCTGAAGGGTTCCAATGAAGAGGTGCAGAATGCGATCTTTAACAACCTTTCCAAGCGTCTTGCCGTTATGATCAAGGAGGATATGGAGTTCATGGGTCCCGTCCGTATGAAGGACGTGGAGGAAGCGCAGCAGAAGATTGTAAACATCATCCGGAAACTGGAGGATGCTGCGGAAATTGTTATCTCCAGAGGCGGAGGTGACGAGATCATTGTTTAGGATGAAGCAGAGAAATTTATATAAAGCCGGCTGGGTCAGAGTGGACGGTGAAGACAAGTGCGTAATAGACAACAACAGCATTGTGGCGGAGCGGATCGAGGAGTGGGAGAACATCCGGAAGGCGAACGCGGCCGCGCTGCCTGCTTTTGACGAGGAAGGCAGTGAGGGTGAAGCGGAGTTTGTGAGCGGCATCGAAGGCGAGGAGCTGGATGCCCTCTTTACGGAGGGTGAGAGCGGCAGCAATGTGATCAAGGCCGGCGATGTGCCGGTGCCGGATTTTTCCGAGATGAAGGCGGAGGCCGAAGCAGAGGCGGAGCGCATTATAGCGGAGGCCAGGGCGAAGGCTCTCGATATCGAAACGCAGGCCAGACGCGAAGCGGATATAGAGCGCGCCAATGCCGTTGAGGAAGGCACGAGGCAGGGGTATGATGAAGGTTATGCCCGGGGTCTGGCTGAGGCGGACGGCATGAAGCAGGAGCTGGCGGAGAAAAGGCGGCAGCTCGAAGCGGAGTTTGACGGGCTTCTGGAGGATTTGGAACCGCGGTTTATCGAAACCATCACTGATATATACAGTCATATTTTTGGCGTGGAGCTGATGGATAACAGGGACATTCTTTTGCATCTGATTGATTCCACCCTGCGGAAGGTGGAGAGCAGCAGAACCTTCATCGTGCATGTGTCGGCGGAGGATTATCCTCACGTCAATATGCAGAAGCAGGCTCTTGTGGAGGGCGCTGTGGCAGGCAGGGGACTGATCGAGATCGTGGAGGACATAGCGCTCGGTAAAGGAGACTGCCTGATTGAGACGGACGGCGGCATTTTTGACTGCGGCGTAGGCACACAGCTGGAGGAGCTCACGAAGAAATTACAGGTGTTATCCTATGAAAAGGTCTAAATCTGCGACAGAAAGAAGCGTCGGATGAATACAGCAATCAATTACTTTAAATACAGCAGCATAAAGGACGATACCTTTTTTAAGAAAAAGGGCAGAGTGGAGAATGTGGTAGGTCTAACCATTGAGTCTGCAGGGCCGGAGGCGAAGCTCGGGGATCTGTGCATCATTTATCCCGTGGGGGATGAATACCCGCCGATCACGGCGGAGGTGGTAGGGTTTAAGGACAGACGCACGCTCCTGATGCCCTGTGACAACACGGACGGAATCGGGCTGGGGTGTATCGTGGAGAACACGGGAAATCCCCTGACGGTGCCGGTGAGTGATGATCTTCTGGGGAAGGTACTGGACGGACTCGGCAGGATCGACGGCGAGTATATGCCGGGCGTACCCTACAGCGTGGAGGCGCAGCCGCCGGACGCCATGAGCAGGAAAATTATTGCGGATGTGCTTCCGCTCGGCGTGAAGGCGATAGACGGCCTGATGACGGTGGGCAAGGGACAGCGTATCGGTATTTTCGCGGGCTCCGGTGTGGGAAAATCTACGCTGATGGGTATGTTTGCACGCAATACGAAGGCAGATATCAATGTGATCGCCCTGATCGGCGAGCGGGGCAGAGAGGTGCGCGAGTTCGTGGAGAGGGATCTGGGCGAAGAGGGTATGCGCCGTTCCGTGGTGGTGGTGGCTACCTCGGACAGGTCGGCCCTCGAGAGAAACAAGGCGGCCAAAACCGCCTGTGCGATCGCGGAATATTTCAGGGATCAGGGTAAGGATGTGCTTCTGATGATGGACTCCCTGACCCGTTTTTCCATGGCACAGAGAGAGATCGGGCTGGCCAGCGGGGAACCGCCGGTATCAAGGGGCTATCCCCCCAGCGTTTATTCGGAGATGCCAAAACTTCTGGAGCGGGCAGGCTGTGCGGCGACAGGTTCCATTACCGGGCTGTACACGGTGCTGGTGGACGGCGACGATATGAACGAGCCGATTACGGATACGGCAAGAAGTATTCTGGACGGCCATATCATGTTAAACAGAAAGCTGGCGCACCAGAACCACTATCCGGCGATCGATGTGCTGCAGAGTATTTCAAGGTGCATGAGCCAGATTGTGGATAAGGAGCATAAGACCCTTGCGGGCAAGCTGAAAAACGTGCTTGCCACCTATAATGAGGCGGAGGATCTGATTAACATTGGTGCGTATAAGAGCGGCAGCAACAGGAACATTGACTATGCCATCGAGAAGATCGAGGCGGTGAACGAGTTCCTGATGCAGGACGTTGATTCGAAATATGATTATGAGGAGGCCGTGGGTATGCTGCGGGAGCTTTTTGAGGAAGCGGAAGCGGAGTAAGGGGTGACCTGCCATGGCGAAATTCAGATACAGGATGCAGAGCATCCTGAATATCAAGTATCAGCTTGAAACGCAGGCGAAGATGGAGGTCGGCCGGGCGCAGATGCGGCTGAATGAGGAGCAGGAGAAGCGGCAGGCGCTGATCGACCGGAAGGAGGCGTATCTCGAGGAAGGACGAAGGATGCGTGAGAAAGCCCTCCATGTAAACGATCTGCGGGATAACCGCAACGCTGTGCTTATCATGGACGAAATGATCATGGTGCAGGAATTTGCGGTGCAGAAGGCGGAGGAGGCGCTGGAGAAGGCGCGGGCGAAGCTGACTGAGGTTATGCAGGAGCGTAAGATGCACGAAAAGCTCAAGGAAAAGGCCCTGCTCCAATTTTTAGAAGAAGAGAAAGCAGCCGAGTTCAAGGTGGTAGACGAACTGACGAGCTACACCTACGGACAGCGTGGAAAGGAAAATGGGAATGGCAGCTGAAGCAACGAATATGGGTATGGAAGCCCCCATTGATAAAAAAGCGGAGAAAAAAAGATTAAAGGACGAGCGCGGCAAGATCAAAGCGGACCAGAAGGCACAGAAAAAGGAAGCGAAGCAGCGCGCCAAGGAAATTTCAGAGCAGGAGGCACGGCTTGACGATGATGAGGGTGGCGGTGTTTCCGTTTTTTTAGTAACGGTTGTTATTGTAATTATCTGGGTGGCGATTTTATGCCTCCTGATCAAACTGGATGTGGGCGGCTTCGGTTCCGGGGTACTTGCCCCGGTGCTTAAGGATGTGCCCGTGGTCAATAAGATTCTGCCGGCGGACGCAACGATCACTACCGATGACGAGGAGTCCTACGGCGGTTATACGAGTCTGCGTGAAGCGGTGGATTACATTAAGGAGCTGGAGCTGCAGCTTGAGGATGCGCAGGCGGCCAGCACGGTGGATTCCGAGGAGCTGGAAGAGCTTCGGGCCGAGAACGAGAGGCTGCAGACCTTTGAGGACGCGCAGGTAGAGTTTGAGCGTATAAAGACGGAGTTTTATGAGGAAGTGGTTTACGCCGAGAACGGGCCGGGTGCGGAAGAATATCAGAAGTATTACCAGAATATAGATCCTACCACTGCGGAATATCTGTATAAGCAGGTGGTACAGCAGCTGGAGGCGGATGAGCAGATTCAGGATTACGCGCAGGCATATGCGGAGATGGAGGCGGAACAGGCGGCTTCTATTTTCGAGGCAATGACCGATGATCTGGCGCTGGCAGCCAAGATACTGGGACAGATGAAGCCGGCGGACAGGGGAAAGATTCTGGGAGCGATGGATGCCGATACGGCGGCAAGGATCACCAGAATTATGGATCCCGACGAGTGATTTTCCGGGATATTCTTTGAAAAACCGCTTTACATAGCGCGGGAGGATGTCGATATATACCATGTAGCGGATGATCCGCTGCATGTGATATATATGGTTCGGTACGGATAGACGGTTTTAAGTGGATTTTGCATCGGAACCGTGAAGATACCGGACAGTTATGGTCTTTGAAAATTTAAGAAAGGAGGAAAGAGCAAGGAATGACGGTAAACAATGTAAACGCACTGTCGCCCTTCGGGACAGCGCAGGGCAGCCAGGCATCTGTGAAACCGGAGGAAGTCGTGCAGGAGCGCTTCGATAAGCTCATGAATAAGATGAGCGACCAGCTTGCCGGGATGCATAAAGCACAGGCGGGCAGCGTGGCGGCAGCCGCAGCGCCGAAGCAGCCCCTTGTGGAGAATGCGCAGGAAACGGCGCAGCCAAAGGATACATCCAAGCTGGAAAGCGCGGATCAGGCATCCGGGGCGAAGCAGCCTGAGGATGTGTCTGCGGACGGTGCGAAGGACGCTGTAGGACAGGGCGGCGGTGGCAGGACGACCGAGGCGGAGGATGCCGAAACGCAGGAGACTGTGGATAAGGCGGCCGAAGAGCTTGTCAGTGAGATCGTCGACGTGATGGATGTTCCGCTGGAAAAGGTGGAAGAGGCCATGGAAGTTTTGGGGCTTACGGCGGTGGATCTCTTTGATCCGGCGAATCTGAAACAACTGTTATTAAATTTGACAGGCAATACGGATGAGCTGGCTCTGGTCACGGACGAGACGCTTTACGGCAATTTACAGGAGCTTTTCCAGACAGTGGATGCGACTCTGGGAGAGCTGCAGGAGGAACTGGGACTGAACGCCGAGGAGCTTGATGCCCTGCTGGCGCAGATCAGCGCGGAGGAGAAGGCGTCTGTAGAGGAGCCTGTACTTACCATGCCGGGGACAGAAGAGCCGGAGGTAAGCGTGGAGGGCATGAAGGATTATGCGGTATCCGTACAGAAGGATGGCGGCACCGTACAGATTAAGGTGACGGTTGATGATGCCAGCGGCGAGAAACACGTCAGCGAGCAGGTCACGGACGCCGGAAAGCCTGAGTCCAATCCTGTTTTAAAAAAGGAGAATATGGGCGATACGGGAAATAAGGGAGATGAGCACGCAGCGGGAAACAATGCGGGCAATGCTTTCTTACAGAATCTGACAGGACGCCTGGATGAAGTGGAAGCGCCGGTGGAGCGGCCGGTATACACACAGCCCGAGACGAATCAGATCATGGATCAGATTGTGGAGTACATGAAGTTTAATCTCAAACCCGAGATGCAGGAGATGGAGATGCAGTTACATCCCGCAAGTCTTGGCTCGGTGCATGTACAGATCGCGGCGAAGGACGGTGTGATCACGGCGCAGTTTGCGGCACAGAACGAGACTGTGAAGGCAGTTCTGGAAACCCAGATGATCCAGCTTAAGGAACAGTTTGAGGAGCAGGGCATCAAAGTGGAGGCTGTGGAAGTCACGGTAGCAAACCACTCTTACGGCGAGCAGTTCGGCGCAGGGCAGGACGCGGCGGACCAGCAGAACGAGGGCGCGAAGAAGGGCGCAAGAAGGATTAACCTGAACCTCGACGAGATCGAGGAGGATGGCCTTGAGCAGCTCGATGATTCGGAGCGGATCGCGGTGGAGATGATGCAGGCAAGCGGCAATACGGTAGATTATACCGCATAGATAACGGAAAAAGAAAGGAGTGAAAGAATGGGAGTAGTACAGAAAGTAGAAAATGGAAAATTTGTGGAATCCAATTCTGCGGCATCCCTAGCGGAGGCCAAGAAAAACGCACAGGGCAGCAATACGCTGGATAAGGATGCGTTCCTGCAGCTTCTGGTGGCACAGATGAAGTATCAGGATCCGCTGGAGCCCACCTCCAACACGGAGTATATTTCCCAGTACGCGACGTTCTCGGAGCTGGAGCAGATGCAGAACATGAGCGCATCCATGGAGCTTTTCCGCGCGTCGAGCTTAGTGGGGCAGACCGTTCTCCTGAAAGTGAGGGACAGTCAGGGCCGTGTTACGAACGTACAGGGAAATGTGGACTATGTGGTCTATGAAAACAATAAGGCTTATTTGTCGGTGAACGGCGACCTGTATTCCATGGATGATCTTGATACCGTGGCAGATCCCACTTATCTGGAGGCCTACAAGCTGGCGGCAGATTTCCTGAACATTATGAATAAGCTTCCGTCTCTTGAGAATCTGACGGTTGCGGACCGTGAGAATGTGGAGAAGCTGGGTGAGATGTATGAGGGAATGAACGATTACCAGAAGGCTTTCCTGACGGACGAAGAAGTAGACACCATGAAGAAGTATGTGGCTAAGATGAAGGATCTGGTGGCGATCGCTGACGCGGATAAAGACAATAGCGGCGATGGAGACGATGGCGGCGACGGCGACGAGTAAGCAGCAGTAAGACGGATTTCTCAGGGAGGAGAGGTTATGAAGATTCAAGGCAGTTCTTTCCCTTCGATAGAGCAGCTTCAGGATCAGTATTTAAAGACGGGCAGATCCAGGGACGGAGCGCCTGCACCGGGAGGCATAAGCTTTCAGGACATTCTGTCAAAAAAGACGGACGGGATGGGGCAGTCAGGAGAAGTCAGATTCTCCAAGCACGCTGCAAACCGGCTGACGGACAGAAATATTGAACTGACCGAGGAGCAGGTGGAACGCCTGAACCTGGGGGCGGCAAAAGCCTCGGAGAAGGGAATTAAGGAATCATTGGTCATGGTAGACTCCCTCGCATTTATCGTGAGCGTACCGAATCAGACGGTTATCACGGCGATGGATCAGACGGAAGCCAATGAAAACATTTTCACAAACATTGACGGAGCGGTCATTATATAAGCCGGACCTTACAGGAGGCTTAGCGTCCCCGACTGACAGAGGGGGCAGACGGTTCCGGACTTAAGTTAAGGAGGTCATTTCACTATGATGAGATCACTTTTTTCTGGCGTGTCGGGTCTTAAGACCCACCAGACCAGAATGGATGTTATCGGTAACAATATCGCAAACGTAAACACAACCGCATATAAATCCATGAATATGGTTTTCAGCGACCTGCTTTACCAGCAGACGCAGGCGGCATCCGGCGCGAATGCGGACACTGGCCGCGGCGGTATTAACGCCAGACAGATCGGTCTGGGCGCCAAGACGGCGGCCATCAACACGGCCATCACGAGACAGGGATCCGCCCAGTCCACGAACAACCCCTGGGACGTGATGATTTCGGGCGAATCCTTCTTCATCGTAAGCAGCGGCAACGGCGGTCAGAACTTTTTCACCAGGGACGGTTCCTTCACCATCGACGGCGCGGGTAATCTGGTTATGGCGAGCACCGGCTACAAGGTGATGGGCTGGCAGGTAGACCCGGATACCGGGGAGATCCAGTCCGACGTGGTATCCGCCCTGCAGGTTATGAACAGGGAAAATCTGGTTGCAGAACCCGAGTATACCACCAACGGGTATGCGTCCGGTATCGTGGATAAGCTGGATACCCAGGTGCACAGCAAGGCGGGTAAGATTATGACACTGACCTTCTTCGACGCGGAAGGGTATTCCTACACGGCGAAGATGAGCATTCACGCCATGTCCAAGGACGGGGAGTACTATGTACAGCTGGATGACATCACAAACAGCGACGGCGTGTCCTTGAAGGATTACTACAATGTCAGCGATATCACACAGATTGCAAACTTTGGCGCGGGCGGCACGATCGATCCGGAAACCAGGGTGTATACGACGGCCCAGGGTGTGACCTATAATCTGGCGGCTGACGGCACACAGACATTCCGGGTGGACTACAGCTTTGATGAGGTGCTCACCGGCTTTTCCTCGAACCCGCTGATGCAGATCGGCGGAAATTCGGTAAAGGTGCTGGAGAACAGTATCCAAGATGGTGCTACAATACCGAATACGGTTACGATGACCGGATCGGTTACGCTGACGAAGGACGTGCTCCAGAACGACTACAAGCTGACCTATGACGAGAAAGATAAGGCTTACTATTATCTGCCGGACGGCGCTACGACTCCCGTGAAGCTGGAGTCCGAACCTGCGGATGACGCTGCGGCAGGACCCTGGCAGACAGTGCTTGCCAAGCTGGGCGGCGCCGTTACGATCTCCAAGGATGACGCTGGCAAGCCGCAGCTTAAGGTGAACGACGACGGTTCGGTGGATGTCACCTTTTCGGCGGACTTTGCGCCGGAACCTGATATGACTGACGCGGTTTATAACGCGGCGACGGGTAAGTTCTCAAAGACGCTGGCGTATCCCGGCGCGGACGACGCGGCGACGCAGGAGGTCATGGAGAAGGCCTACGGTCTGCACAACGACGATATGACGACTTATACGATCAATTACATTACGCCGGACGGTCATGCCAGCATTACCAAGAACGAGGCGTATAACGGCAATATGCTGGTGTTCGATACCAAGAACGGTAAGTTTTCCTATATCGGAAATCAGGAGCAGAGCGCGGCGAGCATCACTTTCAGCGCCTCCGCTACGGATATGACGGGTGAGACCATCAATCTGGAACATTTCCACGATATCTCCATTGATTTTTCGTCGCTGATGAATATCAACAACGGTAAGGTATCCACCGCCGGGCTTGATAACGGTGACGGCAGTACCAACAACCTCGGCAGCGGCCGTACGCGTGGTGAGCTGATCGGTGTGGAGATAGGGCAGGACGGTAAGATCAGGGCTTCTTACGATAATGGTATGTCGAAGCTTCTGGGACAGATCGCGGTTGCGAAGTTTGCCAATGCGGCGGGTCTTGCCAAGGCCGGGAATAACCTCTACCAGACAACCATGAACTCCGGCGATTTTGACGGCATCGGTATCGACATTACTTCCGACGGCGAGGGTTCCATGGAATCCGGCGTGCTGGAGATGAGTAACGTGGATCTGGCAGGTGAGTTCACCGAGATGATCACGACCCAGCGTGGTTTCCAGGCGAACAGCCGTATTATTACCACTTCCGACTCCATGCTGGAAGAGCTGGTTAATCTGAAACGCTGATTTTTTAAACGGATAAGGGGACTTATGCGCGGGATACCGCGCAAAGGTTCCCTTTTTTTCGCGGAAAGCAGGGGAATGGTAAAATTTCTTTTTGCAGTTTTTGTAGATGTGTGGTAAAATGATTTAGTTGTAATATATAGGAATGGAAAAGGGGGCGTGCCTGTGATAGAGGTCACAAAAATTAATGGCGTCAAGGTTCTGATTAATCCTGATTTGCTGGAGCTGGCGGAGGAAACGCCCGACACGGTGCTGTCTTTTACCACCGGGCGCAAATTAATTGTAAAAGAAAGTAGACAAGAAGTGAAAAATTTAGTAAAATCGTATAGAAAGGATATTTTTGCAGACTAGTGTAAAAGTGGGTGTGTACATATGGATATAGCTTCGGTTATTGGCTTAGTAGTATGCTTTGTGCTGATGGTATTCAGCATGGTGTTTGGCAAGGATTTTTCCACGGTCTTCGGGTTCATAGACGTGCCGTCGATGATGGTTACTTTCGGCGGTTCCTTCATGTGTATTTTTGCGAGTTATACGATACCGGACTTCCTTGCAGGGCTTAAGAGCATGGGGCTGATTTTTAAAACATCTACCATGAACGTGCCCGAGATCATCCAGAAAATTATCGAACTCTCTAACGTGGCCCGTAAGGAAGGACTCCTGTCCCTGGAGGAAGCGGCCAGCGACATTGAGGATGATTTCCTGAAAAAGGGAATCCTGCTGATTGTCGACGGTACCGACCCCGAGCTTGTGCGGGCGATTATGGAGACGGAGCTGGTAAGCGTGGAGGGCAGGCACAAAGACAAGATTGGTTTTTGGGAGAATATCGCTTCCATGGGTCCTGCCTGGGGTATGATCGGAACCCTGATCGGTCTGATCAACATGCTTAGGGACTTGTCGGATTTCGCAACGATCGGTCCGAACATGTCAGTCGCACTGGTTACCACCTTCTACGGTTCCGTGCTGGCGAACTGGATTTGTACCCCGGTTGCCACAAAACTGAAAAACAAGAACGCGGAAGAGATGATGGTGAAGGAAATTGAGATTGAGGGTCTTCTCTCCATACAGGCAGGTGAGAACCCCCGCGTGATTGAGGAGAAGCTGAAATCCTTCCTGGCTCCAGCCGACAGAGTCTCCTCCGGAGATGAAGGCGGAGGTGAGGCGGATGGCTAAAAAGAAGCAGGAAGAAGCGCCTAAAGGTTCCCCGGCGTGGATGGCCACATTCTCCGACCTGATGAATCTGCTGCTGTGTTTCTTCGTATTGCTCTTTTCGATGTCTACGGTCGATGAGGTGAAGCAGGAAAAGGTCGTGGCTTCCTTTAACCAGATGTTTTCCGTGTTTGAAGGAGGAGCGCAGGCGATCGGTGACGGCATGCTGATCAGTAACGGCGTCAGCCAGCTCAATGAGCTGGATGAATATATAAACAGTACAGGTAAGATGGATGACGGAGAGATTGTTTCTGAGGATGTGGCCGACAGCACGGCCGCTGCGAAGGAACAGCTGGAAGAGGCGCAGATGGAAGAATCCGAGGCGCTTGCCGAGAAGATCCAGGAGGCGGTTGATGAGAGGGATATGGCGGACGAGGTGGAGGTGCAGTTTACCGCACAGTTTGTCCAGCTCACCCTGAAGGGGTCGCTGCTTTTTGATTCGGGAAGCACACTGCTGAAGGAAGAGGCCAAACCAGTTCTGGATCAGGTGGGACTGATTCTGGAGCGTTATGCGGAAGGAACGATAGAGATTGAGGGGCATACGGATAATGTGCCCATGTCGGGAGCAAAGTATTCCAATAACAATGAACTGAGCTCCGGGCGTGCTCTCTCGGTGTTTGACTACATTCTTTCCATCACAAACCTGGATCCGGCGAACATCAAACACGCCGGCCGCGGGGAATATCTTCCGGTAGCGGACAATGCTACGCCTGAGGGGAGGGCGAAGAACAGAAGAGTTGAGATTAAGATATATAACTCTCTCAGTTCTTATTAAGATATGTGTAGGAGGAGAAAACGAAGGCTATGAAGAAGAATATGATTTCCGTTATTATTCTGGCGTTGTTGATCGTAAATATTGTATTGACCGCCATAATGATGTTCAGTGTGACGGGCGCTTCCAGGAAGACCGCCGCGCTGGTTGACAACATTGCTACTGCTCTGAATCTGGAGCTGTCGTCCGGCACGGAGGATGGGGGAGCCGCGGAGGCTGTTTCCATGGCGGATACCGAAACCTACTCTTTTGCCGAGAATATGACGATTCCGCTGAAAAAGAGCGAGGGGGACGACAAGGATCATTACTGTATCGTTTCCATCACCCTTTCCATCAACACCAAAGCCGAGGGTTATAAGGAGTTTGGTTCGGCCGAAAGCCTGGCGACGAGGGAAGGGCTGATCAAGGATGAGATCAACGGTGTGTTTGCCCAGTATACGATGGAGGAAGCACGCGACAATCAGGAAGAGATTAAGAAAGAAATTATCAACAGAATACAAACCATGTTTGATTCCAAGTTTATCTATAACGTGTCCTTTGGCGACATTATGTTTGGATAGTACTTAGACTAAATGACTGCCACAGGAGGTGAACTTTCGTGGGTGAGGTACTATCACAGAGCGAGATAGATAATCTGCTTGCCGCTTTAAGCAGCGGTGAGCTGGACACAGAAGAGCTGAACGGCGCGGATGACAAACAGGTTAAGGATTACGACTTTAAACGGCCGACTAAGTTCTCGAAAGAGCATCTGCGCACATTGGAAATTATATATGAGCATTATGGAAGACTTCTTTCCACAAGCATGCCGGTATATTTGCGAAAGAATATACAGGTATCGGTGACCAGTTCCGAGACGGTTATCTTTTCGGAGTTTTCCAACTCCCTTTCCAATCCGGTTATTCTGGGTGTTGTGAATTTCCAGCCGTTGGGAGGAATGATCCTGATAGAGCTGGCGTCCCAGCTTGGATTTGCGATGATAGACAGGATGCTGGGCGGAGCCGGTGACCCGCTGGAAAAGAGCAGGGAGTTCACCGAGATTGAAATGACGATCATAGAAAAGATGATGGTAGTCTGTATGCAGCTTATGCGGGAACCATGGAAGAACGTGGTGGATATCAATCCCATGATGGAGAGGATTGAGACGAATTCCCAGTTTGCACAGATTATCGCACCGAATGATATGATTGCCATCGTCACCTTGAATATGAAGATAGGTGAAGTGGAAGGATTTATGAATGTATGTCTCCCCTTCTTCACGTTGGAGAGCGTCATGGATAAGCTCAATACGAAGTACTGGTACGCGAATCTGCAGGAGCAGGATGACGAGGATTTCGAGGAGTATATCGAATCCCTCATCAAGAGAGTGGATGTGCCGGTCAAGGCGGTGCTGGGACAGACGAGCATATCGGTCACCGATTTTGTGAATCTGCAGGTTGGCGACATCATACGACTAGATACCGAGGTGGAGCAGGATCTTACGGTGTATGTGGGTAATATCAGGAAGTTTACCGCACTCCCGGGTACCAGTAGAGACAAGAACGCTGTGAGGGTTACTTCGGTGATCAGAGAGGGGGAATAGAAAAGCATGGACGGAATGTTATCACAGGATGAAATAAATGCGCTTTTGAACGGCACGGACGATTCGGCTGGTGATGCCGCAGAAGAGAGTACGTCAGTCTTCGATGGGCCTGACGCGGATGATTCGCTTCTGTCGGACATTGAAAAGGACGCGGTCGGCGAGGTTGCCAATATCAGCATGGGCGCATCTGCAACCACCCTGTTCTCCATTGTAAACCGCAAGGTCAATATTACGACGCCTGTGGTTAGGATGGCAACTTGGAAGAATGTACTGGAAGATTATGAGAAGCCTTGCGTATTTATTCTGATTAAGTATACACAAGGTCTGGACGGGTCGAATATTCTGATCTTAAAAGAGCATGATGTAAAGATCATCACTGATCTGATGATGGGTGGTGACGGCAGCAATACGGACGGAGAGCTGGGAGAGCTGCATTTAAGCGCGATCTCGGAGGCCATGAACCAGATGATGGGGTCCTCCGCCACGTCACTCTCCACCATGCTCGGCAAGATGATTGATATCAGCCCGCCGGAGGCAAGCCTGGTGGACCTGACGGCGTTTAAGTCGGGCGGCGATATCGCTGAGTTTTTGGAAGGCACCTTCGTCAAGATATCTTTCCGGATGCAGATTGATGAGCTGGTTGATTCCACCATTATGCAGCTGTACCCGGTGGATTTCGCGAAGGAGATTTATGATACCTTTATTTCCACTCAGGGCGGTGGTGACGCACCAGCGGCGGCACCTGCTCCGGCGCCTGCACCCGCTCCGGCTCCTGCACCGCAGCCCATGCCGCAGCAGCCTATGCCGGCAGCGGCGCCTCAGATGGATATGAGTCAGATGCAGATGATGCCCCAGATGGGAATGCCCCAGATGATGCCGCAGATGCAGATGATGCCCCAGATGGCGATGCAGCCTAATATGAACGTGCAGCCTGTTCAGTTCCAGAATTTTGCCGGGGACTTCAATCCGATGCAGCCCCAGGAAAACATTGACCTGATCAAGGACGTACCGTTGGAGGTAACGGTAGAGCTGGGAAGAACCTCCAAGTCTATTTCGGAGATTCTGGATTTTGCGCCGGGCACGATCATTGAGCTGGATAAAATTGCCGGTGAACCGATTGACATTCTGGTCAACGGTAAGTTTGTAGCAAAAGGTGAAGTAGTAGTAATCGAGGAAAGTTTTGGTATTCGGGTAACCGAAATTATCAAATAATATGTGATAGGAGAAGAGAGATGGCAAAAAATATTTTAGTATGTGATGATGCAGCGTTTATGCGAATGATGATCAAGGACATCCTGACAAAGAACGGCTATAACGTGGCAGGAGAGGCAGAGAACGGCGCAAAAGCGGTTGAGAAGTACAATGAGCTGAAGCCTGATCTTGTGCTGATGGACATCACGATGCCTGAGATGGATGGTATTCAGGCCCTCAAGAAGATCAAAGAGGGCGATCCCGGCGCTATGGTTATTATGTGTTCCGCTATGGGTCAGCAGGCCATGGTTATCGAGTCCATTCAGTCCGGCGCCAAGGATTTCATCGTAAAACCTTTTCAGGCTGACCGTGTCTTAGAGGCTGTGAAGAAGGTCGTAGGATAATGCTTCTTGCGGCTGCATTATCAGATAGGGCTGACTCCTATGTGCAGTTTATGACAGTATTGATACTGTTTGTGTTCGTATTGGCGATTACGGCCTTTGTGACCAGATGGATCGGCGGTTACCAGAAGAGCAGGTCTGTAGGTGCGAACATGGAGCTGATTGAGTCGCTGCGTCTGTCAAATAACAAGTATTTGCAGATCGTCAGGGTCGGGCGGAAGTATTTGGCAGTTGCAGTCTGTAAAGATACTGTTACAATGTTATCAGAGATTCCCGAGGAGGATTTAAGCTTTCCTGAGGGGTCTTTCGGTAGTACGTTCACTTTCAGGGACGTGCTCGCAAAAATACAGAAAGAAAGAATCCTGGAAAAAGAAGACGGGCGAGACGAATGAAGAGATATTTTTCCGGATATCATTTGGCAAAATTAATATGCCTGCTGATGATGGCAGGCATATTGTATCTTAGCTGGGGACAGACGGCCTACGCGGTGGAGGATAACAGACCGGATTCGGTGAACGATTCGGTGACTGATACTCCTTACCGGGATTCCAATCTCACCGGGACTTCCAATGAGAGAACCAATGTGGATCCGCCCGGTGCCTCGGAGAGCGCTGAAGATCTTGCTGAACTGAATATCGCCAATACGGTGACGGTTATGTACAACAACGGTAATGGAAGTGTGAATGGCGCCCTGCGTATTCTGATCATTCTTACCTTGATTGCTATTGCACCGTCATTGATTATTATGTTAACCTCGTTTACGAGGATTATTATTGTACTCCATTTTACGAGGCAGGCATTAAACACACAGACGGCTCCGCCGAACACGGTGCTGATCGGTATAGCCCTGTTTTTGACCTTCTATGTAATGCAGCCTACGATGGCGGCGGTTTACACGGATGCTGTCGTGCCTTTCGAGGCGGGAGAGCTGACGCAGGAGGAGGCTCTCACAGCGGCGGCGGCGCCGATCAGACAGTTTATGTACGGGCAGACACAGAAGAGTGATGTGAACTTCTTTATGGATCTAAGCCGTACTGAGTGGAGCGGTGAATTGGATGACATACCGATAAGCGTGCTGGTGCCCGCTTTCATCATTAACGAGCTGCGGCAGGCGTTTATTATCGGTTTCCTTATATATATTCCGTTTATCGTGATTGATATGGTGGTGGCTTCCACGCTGATGAGTATGGGTATGATGATGCTGCCGCCGACTACGATTTCCATGCCGTTCAAAATTCTTCTTTTCGTACTGGCGGACGGATGGTATCTGGTGATTAAGGGAGTCGTAGAGACATTTTATTACTGAGCTGTTGTTTGACAATGCGAGATACACACATGCTTCAGAAAGCATGGCGCGGGTACGGACAGCGCAGCAGGCGCAAAATCCCGGTTCTTACAGTATGATTAGGAGTGTGGGCAGATGACAGTCAATGACGTCACCACGATTGCCGAGCAGGCAATTTATACGATTATCAAATGCAGCGCGCCGATGCTTCTGGTGTCTTTGTGTGTGGGTCTGATCGTGAGTATTTTCCAGACGGTCACGTCGATTCAGGAGCAGACGCTTACCTTCGTGCCGAAGGTGCTGGCAATTTTTTTGGCGTTGATCATTATGGGTCATTGGATCATGAATAACATGGTGGAATTTATGACGCAGCTTTGGAATGATTTTAATCTTTATGTTCGATAGAGGCCGTTTGTGCTGTGGGAAAGTGGCAATATGTTAGACATCAGCTTTACTTACGCAGATTTGGAATATTTTCTGTTGATTCTGGTGCGGGTCAGCTGCTTCGTGTATGTTGCTCCGTTTTTCAGTATGTCAAATGTGCCCCACAGAGTGAAGATCGGCTTCAGCATCTTTTTCGCATATCTGCTCTACCTGTCGGTGGATCGCAACGAGGTGGTTTACAACACGCTTCTGGGATATGCGGTGATAGTGATGAAGGAGGCCCTGACAGGTTTTCTGATCGGCTGGGGTGCGCAGATATGCACCACGGTGACATCCTTTGCGGGAAGTATCGCGGATATGGAGATCGGCTTATCCATGGTCTCGCTGCTTGATCCGACCACCAAAGAGCAGGCTACTTTTACCGGCGTGTTTTACCAGTATATGTTTACGCTTTTTATGATTATTTCGGGGTTATACCAGTATCTCTTAAGAGCGCTGGCAGAAACCTTTATCCTAATTCCGATAAACGGCGCGGTCTTTAAGCAGGAGGCGCTGCTGGAGTCCATTCTCCTGTTTCTTGGAGATTATATTACAATCGGGTTCCGCATCATACTGCCGATTTTCTGTGCCATGATTTTTTTAAACTGTGTGCTTGGCGTACTTGCCAAAGTGTCTCCCCAGCTTAATATGTTTGCCGTCGGTATGCAGTTCAAGGTGCTGGTGGGACTGATAATCCTCTTTTTGTCGATGCGGATGCTGCCGGCCCTGTCAGACAACGTGTTCACACAGATGAAGAGGATGATCGTGTCCTTTGTGGAGGGGATGGTTTGATTTTACGGTATAATCTTCAGTTCTTCGCCAAGGATGGTCCGGGCGGAGAGAAAACAGAGGAGCCTACCAGCAAAAAGCTGGAGGATGCGCGCAGCGAAGGTCAGGTGGCCAAGAGCAAAGAGGTGACGAGCGCATTTGAGATGCTGGCGGCCTTTGTGATGATGCGTTTTCTTGTGGAGTACATGGGAACGGTATTTGTGGGAAATATGCAGAACATTTATTCCCAGATCCCGGCCTATGCAAGGCTCTACGAGGGGCATATCCGGACGCAGACCTTTCGGGTGCTTTTCGTGAGCTCCCTGCTGCGGATTCTGCAGGTTATTGCACCGTTTCTGCTGGTGGGGTTTCTGGTGGCTTTTGTCACAAACCTTCTGCAGGTGAAGTGGAAGATGACGACGAAGCCGCTTAAGCCGAAATTCAATAAGCTGAATCCGGTGAGCGGATTTAAGCGTATTTTTTCGGCAAATTCTCTGGTGGAGCTTTTAAAATCCGTATTGAAGCTGACACTAATCGGGTATGTAGTGTATAATTATCTGGAAAAAAACATGCCCGCCCTTTACATGCTTTATGATGTGTCCCTGAACCAGGGCATTGCCCAGGTCGGGATGCTGGTAATTAATCTGGGAATTCGGATATCCATTTTTTATATGCTGATTGCCGCCGCTGACTTTGCCTATCAGAAGATCAAGTTCAAGAAGGACATGAAGATGACAAAGCAGGAGGTCAAGGACGAGTACAAGAACCAGGAGGGTGATCCGCAGATCAAGGGCAAGCAGAGGCAGAGAATGATGGAAGCCTCCAGACGCCGCATGATGCAGCAGCTTCCCGAGGCGGATGTGGTTATCACGAACCCGACCCATTATGCCGTGGCAATCAAGTACGAGCCCGAGCTTTACGACGCCCCCTTTGTGGTGGCGAAGGGCGCCGATTATCTGGCGCAGAAGATTAAGGATGTGGCGAAGGAAAACCGCATCGAGATTGTGGAGAACAAACCCCTTGCCCGTATGCTCTACGCGAACGTGGAGGTGGGCAGCGTGGTACCGCCGGAGCTGTACCAGGCGGTGGCGGAGGTACTGGCTTTCGTTTACCACCTGAAGGGGAAAGTATAAAGAATTTTTGAAAGGAGGTGATGCGCGGTGCAGAAACTGAGAATTGGAGACGTAGGCGTAACACTGTATCTGTTAGCGGCGTTTATTATGCTGATTGTCCCGATCAGATCGGGACTTTTGGACGTTCTTCTGGCCTGCAATATCGCGGTCGCCTTTACGATTATGTTTGGCTGTATGTTTGCCAACGAAGTATTACAGATGTCCTTTTATCCGACGATCCTGCTCTTCACGACAGTTTTCAGGATAGCGCTGAACGTTTCTTCCACGAGACTGATCCTGTCCGAGGGCGACGCCGGTAACGTGGTGCAGACTTTCGGCCAATATGTGGGCGGCGGCGATCTTTTAATCGGTGTTCTCGTTTTCCTGATTCTGATTATCGTGCAGTTCATGATTATCAATAAAGGTTCCGAGCGTGTGGCTGAGGTGACGGCGAGATTTACGCTGGACGCCATGCCCGGTAAACAGATGGCTATTGACGCGGACTTAAACACCGGAGCCATCACGGATGAGGAGGCGAAAAAGCGCCGGGAAAAAATCCAGGAAGAGTCCACCTTCTTCGGCTCCATGGACGGTGCCGTGAAGTATGTAAAGGGAGATGCGACCGCGGGTCTGGTGATCACCTTTATCAATATTGTGGGCGGTATTTCCTTCGGTGTGTTCCGGCAGGGGCTGGAGGTAACCGAGGCGCTCAATAAATATACGATCCTGACGATCGGTGACGGTCTGGTAAGCCAGATCCCGTCCCTTCTGATCTCTCTTGCCACAGGTATTCTTGTGACAAAGGGATCCAAGGAGGCGGATTTCGGTACGGTGCTGATCAGCCAGCTCTTCGGTACGCCGAAGGTGCTGTATCTGGTGGGCGCGGTTCTGGCCTTTTTGGGTCTTGTCACCCCCTTGAATCCGGTGGTATTCGTGGGTCTCGGACTGATATTCGTGGTAGTCGGCAGAGTGATGGCCGGTACCATCGAGACGGCTGTGATTGAGCACGAGGCGGATGAGGAGGAAGCGGCGGCGGAGGAGATCAGGCAGCCGGAGAACGTAACCTCGCTTCTGCAGGTGGATCCCATCGAGCTGGAGTTCGGTTATGGTATCATCCCGCTGGCGGATGTCAACCAGGGCGGCGATCTTCTGGACCGTGTGGTTATGATCAGAAGACAGATCGCGCTGGAGCTTGGTACGGTTGTGCCCATTATCCGTCTGCGTGATAACATACAGTTGAACCCGAACCAATATATTATTAAAATAAAGGGTGTACAGGTCAGTGAGGGCGAAATTCTTTTCGATCACTATATGGCTATGAACCCCGGCTATGTGGAGGAGGAGATCACGGGTATTCCCACCTTCGAGCCTTCCTTCCATCTGCCCGCCATCTGGATTACGGAGGGACAGAGGGAGCGTGCGGAGAGCATGGGCTATACCGTGGTAGACCCGCCGTCCATCATTGCGACACATCTGACGGAGATCATCAGGCAGTACATTTCGGAGCTTCTGACAAGACAGGATGTGCAGAGTCTGGTAGACAACTTAAAAGAGACAAATCCTTCCCTTGTGGAGGAGCTGGTGCCCAAGCTTCTGGGTCTCGGCGAGATACAGAAGGTGCTGCAGAATCTCCTGAAGGAAGGTATTTCCATCAGGGATCTGCTTACGGTATTCGAGACGCTGGCGGATTACGCGACGACCACCAGGGATACCGATATTCTGACGGAGTATGTCAGACAGAGCCTGAAACGTGCGATTTCAGGCAAGTTCTTCCCGGCCAACGAGACCACCAGCGTAGTGACGCTGGATCCGAGGCTGGAGCAGGAGATTATGGCAAGCGTCAAGCAGACGGAGCAGGGGGCTTATCTGACCCTCGATCCCGCAAAAACCAAGAGCATTATGGAGTCCTTGGGTGTGGAGATCAAGAAGCTGGAGGATCTTGGCAAGATCCCGCTTGTAATTACATCCCCTATTGTGCGTGCTTATTTTAAGAAGCTGACGGAGGACTACTATAAGGATCTGGTTGTTGTGTCCTACAACGAGGTGGAATCCAGCGTTGAATTACAGTCTGTTGGGATGGTGACAGCATAATGATAATCAAGAAATTTGTTGCAAAAACCGAAAAGGAAGCGATTGAAAACGCCAGAGCGGAATTGGGAGAAGGCGTAGTCGTGATGAATGTGAAGCCCGTGAAAAACAAGGGTCTTTTCGCGTTTCTGAAATCGCCGATGATGGAGGTTACGGTGGCGCTTGAGGAGGAGAGCGAGAAGCTGACGGCGGCGGTATCCGCCATTAACAGCGTGATTGCATCCAGCCAGAATAAGGAAGAGGAGGCAGTTAAAACTACGCCTGTTATTGAAAAGCCTGAAAAGCGCGACAACAATGCCATAGAAGAGAAGCTGGACAGTCTGCAGTCGCTTCTGGAGCAGCAGCTCCAGAAGCCCGAGGAAGAGAAAGAGGAGAAGGAGGAACCGGCAGAAATAGAAAAAGAGGAGACTGAGACGGATAAATTCATGCACCTTCTGCATGACACCATGCTGGAGAACGAGGTGGATGAGAAGTATGCCAGGGAGATCATGGACGAGATTGAGCTGATTAACAAGCCGAACATCCCGTTTGATTATGCGCTGGCAAATATTTACCAGAAGATGATCCTTAAGTTTGGAAAGCCTAGCGGCATAGAGCCGGCAGGAAGCGGTATCAAGCTGGTTTTCTTCATCGGTCCCACGGGTGTCGGGAAGACTACGACGATTGCCAAGATTGCCTCGAAGTTTCGCGTGGATGAGAAAAAGAAGGTGGCGCTTCTGACGGCGGACACCTACCGCATTGCGGCGGCGGAGCAGCTCCGCACTTATGCGAATATTCTGGAGGTGCCCTTCCGCGTAATCTACACGGTGGAAGAGATAAACAAGGCGCTGGAGGATTTTAAGGACTACGACTATATTATGATAGATACGGCGGGACACTCCCACCAGAACGCGACGCAGAAAGATAACATGCGCAGTATCATACATTCTGTGGATGACCGGGTGGAGAGCGAAGTACATCTGGTTCTGAGCGCCACGACGAAGTACAAGGATCTGATCAGCATAGCAGACTCTTATAAGGAGATGGCTGACTACAAGCTGATTTTCACGAAGCTGGACGAGACGACGACGCTGGGAAATCTCCTGAATCTGCGGCTCTATACGGGCGCGTCGCTTTCTTATGTGACACACGGACAAAATGTACCGGACGATATTGAGGACTTTAATCCGCAAAAGACGGTCAAGAGGCTGCTCGGAGGGAAAAATTAGCCGGAGAAGCGCTAATCGGAGGAAAACAAAGGAAGACACGGGGATCTAAAATGGATCAGGCTGAACAACTGAGAAGGATAATAAAGGGCAACGCTCCGCCGAAACGTCCTCTGGCCAGAGTCATCACCGTCACGAGCGGTAAGGGCGGCGTGGGGAAATCAAACACGGCCATCAACCTTGCCATACAGTTTCGCAGGATGGGACAGAAGGTTATTATTCTGGATGCGGATTTCGGGCTTGCCAACATAGAAATCATGTTCGGGGCGGTGCCTAAACATAACTTGTGTGATTTAATTTTTCAGGGCAAAGGCATTAAGGATATCATAACCTGGGGGCCTATGGAGGTGGGCTTTATATCGGGCGGCTCAGGGATCACGGGGATGGCGAACCTGGATAAGGATAATCTGGATACGATTATTAAGAATCTGGCAGAGCTGGATGAGATGGCGGAAATCATTCTCGTGGACACCGGCGCCGGGATTTCTGATGCGGTGCTGGAATTCTTGGTGGCCAGCGGTGAAATCCTTCTTGTGACCACGCCGGAGCCGACCTCCATCACGGATTCCTACTCGCTCCTCAAGGCGCTTGGCCGCCATCCCCGGTATGAGGCGGAGAAGACGCAGGTCAAGGTGCTGGCCAACAGGGTGACGGGAGAGCGGGAGGCTCTTTCGCTCTATGCAAAGCTGGAAACGGTGGTGGAGCGTTATCTGAAGGTGCCGATTTCCTATCTGGGGATGATACCGCAGGATCAGCTTCTGGCGAAGGCCGTGATGCAGCAGATGCCGGTATCGCTGGATCATCCCAAAGCAAGATCGGCGATTGCCTATGAAATCATTGCGGCGAAGCTGATGAACAGAGAGCTTAATAAAAGCATTCCAAGGCGGGGAATGGCGGCATTCCTTTCCCACATTATTTCAGGAAAATAAGCGGCCGGGGTTCCGGCCTGGAGGTAAAACATGTCAGGCATTTTATCAAAGTATGTGACGCCGGGGGGAGAAGTAGAACTCAAGGCGATAGACAGGGAGCGGGAATCTAAGGACGGCAGGAAGCGAAATGCCCATCGGAGCCGGCTTCTGAAGATACTTACGGAGAACCGCGTGGAGGTTGCCATGCCGATTGAGGACGGCAAGCTGATTCTTCTGCCGGTGGAAGGCGAATACGATATGTATTTTTTCGGGGACAATGTCGTATACCAGTGTAATGCAAGGGTGACGGACCGGTACAGGCTGAACGGACAGTATGTGCTGGTGATGGATCTGACGAGCAATCTGCGCAATTACCAGAGGCGGGAGTATTACCGCTTCAGCTGTGCGCTGGAGATGGATTCCAGACAGCTCGGTGAGGAGGAGGAGATTTCCCTTGCCGCGCAGGAGGAGCTGCTGCCGGAACTGCCCCTGAAAAGCAGCGTGATTGTGGATATCAGCGGCGGCGGGCTGCGGTTTGTAGCTTACTATGCCTATGAAGTGAACAGCCTGATTCTGTGCAAATATCACCTTCAGATTGAGGGCAGGGAGAAAGAGTACCGGCTTGTGGGGAAGGTTCTGGCTGTGAATGAGCTGGAGAAGGAGCCGGGTGTGTTTGACCATCGCGTACAGTATGTGAATGTAGATCCTCAGGACAGAGAGGAAATCATTCAGTATATTTTTGACGAGGCGAGGAAAACCCACAAGAACATAGAAGGCTGAATTGCCGGGGAAAGGGTGAAGAATGTTTTCCAACCTTGGTTTGAGGATCAGATGAACATGCGGGCATGTTCAGGTCCATGGAGGCAAAAATGAAAAATATATTGCTGGTTGACGATTCTGCACTCATGAGAAGGGTGCTCTGTGATATAATCGAATCAGATAAACGATTCCGTGTACAGGACAGGGCAGTAAACGGTCTGGATGCACTGGGTCTGCTGAGCAGGAAAGCCTACGACGCGGTAGTGCTGGACGTGAATATGCCGCAGATGAACGGTCTGGAGCTTTTGAAGGAGCTGCAGAAGCGCAGGATTTCGGCAAAGATTATTATGGCCAGCACAGACACGGCGGACGGCGCGAAGATTACACTTGACGCGCTGGAGCTGGGCGCTTTGGACTTTATCCACAAGCCTACCAGTGCGCTGGACTGCCGTAACGGTACTTTCAGTCAGGGGCTGTTGCGGATTCTGGCGGCAGTGACGGATCTGGAGCCGCAGGGGCCGGCACCGGCACCCGCCCCGGCAGCGCCTGTAACGCCGGGGACGACTCCTAAAGCGGGAACTGCCAGGAATATTGCGGGCAGGACGGGAGTGGTTACGGCACCGGAGAAGCCGGAGAGAAAGCCGCCGGCGCCGCCTTCGGGAAAGGCGGTTTACAATCCGGGGAGCCAGATTGTGGCGCTGGCCAGCTCTACAGGAGGCCCCAAGGCGCTGCAGGCGGTTATCCCGAAGCTTCCGGCGAACCTGAAGGTGCCGGTGGTGATAGTGCAGCATATGCCGCCCGGTTTTACGGCATCCCTGTCGGAACGGCTCAACTCCCTGAGCGAGGTTTCCGTCAAGGAGGCGGCCGAGGGGGATGTGCTTATGCCCGGTAACGTCTATGTGGCTATGGGTGGCAAGCATCTGAATATACTGAACATGGCGGGTAAATATACGATCCATTATTCGGATGAACCGTCAAGGGAAGGTGTGAAGCCCTGCGCGAATTATATGTACGAATCCCTGATGGACAGCAGATTCGACAGAGTCGTATGTGTGGTGCTGACGGGGATGGGCGCTGACGGTACAGAAGGGATCCAACATCTGAAAGAGAAAAAGAAAATACATGTGATTGTCCAGGAGGCGAGCACGTGCGCCGTGTACGGGATGCCGAAGAGCGCCGTGAACGCGGGACTGGCGGATCAGATTGTGCCGCTGGAGCAGATCGCACAGGAAATCATAACGAACGTGGGGGTAAAATAATATGGATGTAAGCCAGTATCTTGAGATTTTCCTTGATGAAACCAATGAACACCTGCAGAATCTGAATACGCAGATTCTCTCCCTTGAGCAGGATCCGGAGAACATGGATACGATCAACGAGATCTTCCGTGCGGCGCATTCCTTAAAGGGTATGGCGGGAACCATGGGTTATAAGAGGATGCAGACGCTGACCCATGATATGGAGAATGTTTTCTCCGAGGTGAGAAACGGCAATATCAAGGTGAAGGCGGATATGATCGACGTGCTGTTCCAGTGTCTTGACGCGCTGGAGGAGTACAACACCAATATCAGGGAAAGCTCCGACGAGGGTACGAATGATAACGGTGCGCTTATTAAGCGGCTGAATGATATTATGGGCGGCGATTCCGACGACAGCGCCGCACCGTCAGGGCAGGCGCCGCAGGCGCAGGCCGCGGAAACGGCTGCTGTGGGCGGCGGCTTTGTGGGAATTAAGCTGAACGAGAACCAGCAGAGTGTCCTGAGTGAGGCGATCAGACAGGGGAAGCGCGTTTACGGGCTTACCGTGAAGGTGCAGGAATCCTGTATTTTGAAGGCGGCCAGGGCTTTTCTGGTGTTTAAGGCAATTGAGGACACGAGTGAAATTATTGTTTCCGATCCGTCTTCCCAGGATATTGAGGATGAGAAGTTTGAGCAGCATTTCAGCCTGATCATTGTCTCCGAGGCGGAGCTGAATGAGGTTGTGAAGGCAGCCAAGAGCGTGTCGGAGATAGAGGATGTTTCCGGCAGCGTATTGAATCTCGATGATGTGGGAGGAGCGGGGCAGACGGAAGAATCCCATGCGGCGGAGACCGCGGAACCCGTTGCCGCTGCGGCTCCTGCCGAAACGGTGCAGGCACCGGCGGAGACTCCGGCGGCAGCGCCGCCGGCAGAGGCGGCACAGACACCTGCGCCTGCAGCAGCGCCTGCGGCGAAAAAGGCGCCTGTAAACAGGCCGGTCGTGAACCGGACTGTCAGAGTGGATATAGAGAAGCTGGATACGCTGATGAACCTTGTCAGCGAGCTGATTATCGCGAAGAACTCTCTCGTATCGGCATCCGCAATGTCCGGCAATTCGAGTCAGGCAGTGAATGAGCAGATCGAGTATCTGGAGAGCGTGACCACTTCCCTCCACGAGTCGGTTATGAAGGTGAGGATGGTGCCTATTGAGAGCACGGTGAATAAGTTTCCCCGTATGGTCCGCGACCTGCAGAAGAAGCTGGGTAAGAAGATGGAGCTGTACATGAGCGGTGAGGAGACGGAGCTTGACCGTACTGTGGTAGACCAGATCGGCGACCCGCTGATGCATCTGCTCCGTAATTCCGCAGACCACGGGCTGGAGTCCGCTGCGGTGCGTAAGGAGAGAGGAAAGCCGGAAGTCGGTTCTATTTTCCTCGATGCTTATCAGGATGGCAATAACGTTGTCATCGAGGTGAGGGATGACGGTAACGGTATTGATACAAAGGCAGTGAAAAATAAGGCCATAGAGCGCGGCGTTATCACCCCGGAACAGGGCGAGGCCATGAGCGAGAAGGAGATCATAAATCTGCTGTTTAACGCAGGATTCTCCACGGCAAAGGTAGTATCGGACGTGTCGGGACGAGGCGTGGGTCTGGATGTGGTGAAATCCATGATCGAGTCCTTAAGCGGTGAGGTAGAGGTGAAGTCCAAACTCGGTGAGGGCAGTACGTGGACGATCAGACTGCCGCTGACGCTGGCTATTATTCAGGCTCTGATGGTGGAGATCGGCGATGAGAAATACGCCATTGCGCTTGGCTCCATCCAGACCATTGAGGATATTCTTCCCAGCGATGTGAAGCTGGTACAGGCAAAGGAAGTGATTCAGCTCCGTGACCTGGTAATCCCGCTGATCCGTCTGAATGAGATTCTGGATATTCCGAGCAAGAAAGATCCGGAGGAAAATCTGGTTGTTGTTGTCGTTAAGAAGGGCGATAAGCTGGCAGGTCTTGTGGTGGATGAACTGATCGGACAGCAGGAGATCGTTATCAAGTCGCTCGGTAAGTATATCAGCAAGTGCAAGATTATCAGCGGCGCAACGGTTCTTGGCGACGGTGAGGTGGCGCTGATTCTGGATGCCAATGCGTTAATCTGACGGAGGGAGGAAGAGAGCATGAATGAAATAGAAGAATTAAGGCCAGTGGGGGAAACCACCCAGTTTATCGTGATAAAGCTCGGTGACGAGCAGTATGGCATCGATATCAAATACATAGACAATATCGTAAGGATGCAGCACATTACCAGAGTGCCGAAGGTGGATGAATATTTGAAGGGCGTTATCAACTTACGGGGCGAGGTGATTCCTGTTATGAGCATCCGCATCAAGATGGGGCTGGAGAAAGACGTGGAAACGAAATCCAGCAGGATTATCATCCTGAAGCTTGAGCAGCAGGGAACGATCGGCGTGATTGTTGATGAGGTCAGAGAGGTCGTGACTCTGGAAAACGAAAGAATTGAAAAAGTGGCTTATGACTCAAAAGATGAGAATGCAAACTTCCTCTGTGGAGTCGGCAAGAGCGACGGGGGGCTGATCTCCCTGCTCGATTTAAATGCAGTAGTGTTGGAAAGTGTATAGGAGGAGCGATAGTGGGCGAAATCAAGTTAGACGAAATGTCAAATGAATATTTCGACGTTCTGAGAGAGTTGGGTAATATCGGCGCCGGAAACGCGACCACGGCTTTGGCGCAGATGATGCAGTGTAAAGTGGATATGGCGGTTCCCAAAGTACAGCTTCTTGAGTTTAAGGAGCTTGGGGAGGCCATGGTCGGCGAAGAGACGGTTATGGCAGGTATCTATCTCGGCATTGAGGGTGATATCAAGGGCAGTATCATGTTCCTGCTGGAAAAGGCGGCGGCAAAGCATCTGGTCGGCAAGCTGATGGGCATGGAGTCGGAGGGTGAGGAGTTTACGGAGATGGAGTTTTCTGCGTTGAAAGAGGTGGGAAACATCATCACAGGTTCGTACCTGAATTCCCTTTCCAGCATTACGAATCTGGCGATTTTTCCTTCCGTGCCTGATCTGACGGTGGATATGGCGGGAGCGATTTTGAGCGTGCCGGCGATTGAGTTTGCCGCTCTTGGTGACAGAATGCTGATGATTCAGACGCAGTTTTTTGATGAGATGGTGTTAGACGGGTATTTTATCCTGATTCCTGATTTGGATTCCTATGGCAGGATGTTGGCGGCGCTGGGGATCAATCTCTGATCAGACGGCGGACGTGGGCAAGGATTAAGAAAGTGTAAACGGGAGAACGCGGTGTTATGAGTGTAGAGATAAAGGTCGGAATGGCCGACTTAAATGTATGCGTCAGTCCTGACAGGATTACAACCCTGGGACTGGGGTCTTGTGTAGGTATTGCGCTCCGTGATCCGGTCACAAAGATCGGAGGGCTGGCGCACATTATGCTGCCGGACTCTACGACGATTCGCAACAACTCCAATATACCGAAGTTTGCTGATACGGGAATAGAGGAGTTGGTGAAGCAGGTGACCAGAAGAGGGGCGAACAGGACCCGTCTGGTTGCCAAGATTGCGGGCGGCGCACAGATGTTTGGATTTAACAGCAACAGCGAGATGGTTCGTGTGGGCGAGAGAAACGTGCAGGCGACCAAAAAGAAGCTGGCGGAGCTGCGTATTCCGATTTTGGCGGAAGATACCGGCAAAAATTTCGGGAGAACGGTTATTTTTTATCCTGAAACCGGGGATTTTGTAATCAGGGCAGTAGGTAAGCAGGAATACAAGATCTGATCCGGCGCAGGGAAGATAATGGAAGGGTAAAAAAGTGGACTGGGAAGAGAAGAACAGCGAAGAGACGGGAGAAGAGGCGGAAGCTCCAGAGACGGGGGAAGAGCCGGAAGAGGAGCTTGCGCCGGAGGAGGAAATTGAAACCGCGGCCCAGCGAGAGGCGAGGGAAAAGCGGGAGGAAGAGGAGAGACAAGCGAAGGCGAGAAAGCGCAGATTGATCCCTCCTTTTATCATGTTGTTTGCCGGTGCGGTTGTCAGCATTAGCATGCGGATTTTACATTATGATCTGCAGACGATGCTGATTGTTTTGCTGTGTGTGCTGCTGGGATTCTATTTTGTCGGAAGAATCCTGCAGATGATGCTGGACAGATTTGAGCAGCAGATACAGGAGGCCCACATGGAGGAGGGCGAGGTTATAGAAAAGGAACCTTCGGAGTAAAATGATGAAAAAGGAAAACTGTTCAGCAAAGGTTGAAGCGTTTACTGCTGAAACCGTAAGAATATGACGCAGGAATGTAGAATGGGACTGCGAAGAAACTGGGCAGTTAAAAAGGATAACAGGTACTCGGAATGGACGAAACAGGCAAAAAGAAACTCTGGGAGGAATACGCAGGTACCAGATCCCCAGAGGTACGGGAAAAGATCATATTGGAATATGCGCCTTTGGTGAAAGTAGTGGCCGGACGTCTCAGCATGTACCTCGGGTACAATGTAGAGTATGAGGATCTTGTGAGCTACGGGATATTCGGACTGATCGACGCCATTGATAAGTTTGACTGCATGAAGGACGTCAAGTTTGAGACCTATGCCAGTCTGAGAATACGGGGAGCGATTCTGGATCAGATCCGTAAGATGGACTGGATTCCGCGAACCATCAGGCAGAAGCAGAAGCGGATCGATGCGGCCATTAAGGAGATTGAGACGCAGTACGGCAGGAGCGCCACGGATGAGGAAATCGCAAAGATTCTGGGAATTACGGACGAGGAGTATCTTGAATGGCAGTCCCAGATGAAAATAACCAATGTGGTGTCTCTGAATGAGTTTTTGGAGCAGGGGAGCGAGGTTTCCAACGAGGCGGGGAGCACGAGGAGCGCGGCTTTCGATTCGCCGGAAGAAATTCTGGAGAGAGACGAACTGAAGAAGATTCTGACGCAGGCTCTTGAGCTTCTGACGGAAAAGGAACGCAAGGTAATTGTTCTATATTATTACGAGGATCTGACACTGAAGGAAATCAGCAATATACTGGAGGTATCCGAATCGAGAATTTCACAGCTTCACACCAGGGCCTTGCAGAAGATGAGGGGGAAGCTGGGGGACTATATCGGTATTCTCACGGATAGGGAAAAGAGATAGTAAAGACAGGGGGGTATATGAACGGATATTTCAGACTGGTGAACCGGGAGGGGGCGTCGTCGCTTAAGCTGTTTCCTCCGAAAGGGGATGGAAAACCGATTGATGTAAGTGATGTGGTTGAGTATCTGACGATGAAGGATTATACCTGCGATCTGCCGACGCTCAAGCGGGCTGTGCAGAGTGCGGAGAAGGAACAACAGGAGATCAGCCTCGGCAATGAGACAAGACTTCCGGAGCGAGAATGTTATAAGCTGAGAATCGGGCCTGACAGGATGCAGGCCTTTGCGAAGTTCTATGCCGCGTCTGAGGGCGGCGAAAATATGACGGCCGATGAAATGATAAAGGATCTTGCGCTCCAGGGGATCAAGTGCGGCATCCGTAAGGAAAACATTGAGGGTTTCTTTGCGAAAAGAGATTATCTGGAGGAAATTCTGGTAGCCGAGGGGCGTGAACCTGTTCAGGGGAAAAATGCTTTCATAGAATATAAATTTAATACCGACAAAAAGGTGAAGCCTACGCTGAAGGAAGACGGGAGTGTAGATTTCTTTCATTTGAATATACTAAATCACTGTAATAAAGGAGACGTGCTGGCGGTTCTGCATCCGGAGGTGCCGGGCGAGCCGGGAGAGGATCTGGCGGGAAACCGGATTTTACCTGCGGAGGTGCGAAAGGAAACCTTAAAGTTCGGGCGCAATATTGAGATTTCCGAGGACCGCACCACGCTTACTGCCCAGGTGGACGGGCATGTGGAGCTGGTGGAGGGATCGGTTTTCGTCTCCGATGAACTTGTGGTGGAGAATGTGGATAATTCCACCGGCAATATTGATTATGAGGGCAATGTGCAGATAAACGGCAATGTCGCCACAAACTTTCAGGTGAAGGCCAACGGGGATATTGTGGTGAAGGGCGTTGTGGAAGGCGCACAGCTTATTGCGGGCGGCAATATTATTATTGCCAGGGGCATGAACGGCATGGGCCGTGGAGTGCTTAAGGCGGACGGCAATATTGTGGCGAAATTCCTGGAAAATGTCACTGCGGAAGCAGAGGGGTATGTGGCCTCCGAGTCCATCCTGCACAGCAGGGTAACGGCGGGCGGCGAGGTTAATGTGGACGGGCGGCGCGGGTTTATCACAGGAGGAAAGGTCAGCGCGGCGGGCAGCATCCATGTGAAAACCCTCGGTTCGCAGATGGGGGCCGACACCATCGTGGAGGTGGGAACCGATCCCAAGCTGAAGGAGCGTATAAACCAGCTCCAGAAACAGATTGGGGAGGACACCAAACTTCTGCAGACGGTGCAGCCTACGCTGATTTCAGCGAAGCAGAAGCTGGCTAAGGGCGCTAGGCTGAGTCCGGAACAGATTCAGCAGATTCAGTCCATGGCGGCGTTAAACAAGGAGAAAACAGAAGCGATAGCGGCGGCAAATAAAGAAATCGAGCAGTTACAGAAGCAGACGGTAAGTTCTTCGGAAACCATGATATGCGTAAAAGGGGAAGTATATCCCGGTACGCGGATCTGCATCGGCGATGTATCCATGGTGGTGCAGAAGACCACTCATTACTGCCGCTTCATCAGAGAGCGCGGCGATGTGAAAATGGCGCCGCTGTAAGGGAACCTGGAAGGAAAACAGATTGAAAAATCGCGCGGATGCGCTGATTTTTAATTGTGACTTAGCAAAGGAGCATTGCAAGGTCTGTGATGGCAGACGCAGATTGGAGATTTGCGCTGCCCTGTCGCAGGGATGCTCCGGAAAGAGGTAGCTATGGCAATAGGCTTTGTGGAAATGCAGGGTCAGATAACGAGGGCGCAGGATTTTACGACTGTCAAGCATAATGAGGACACGAAAGGGCTGGTGGACCAGTCTAATTTCGGGCAGCAGATGACAAGACAGGTGGAAAAGCAGGCGCAGAGGGTCAATGAGAGGGAAAAGGCGGAAAACCGTCAGAAAAAATTTGATTCAAAGGAAAAGGGAAGCAACGAATACCATGGAGACGGCGGCCGGAACAGGAAAAAGCAGAACAGGGAACCTGACGGCAAGGTGCTGTTAAAGGGTATGAGTACATTTGATATTTCGGGGTAGTGCCCGAAAGCGGAAGGCCGGATTACGAGAGGGAAAAGCATGAGTGTGACAGAGATCGTTCTGATTATTATCGGGGCTGGGATATTTCTTCTGGGATATCTTCTGCCGGCAGGGAAGAAGGATACGGATGAGGAAGTACAGCTGATCAGCGAAGCGGAGATCAGGAAGCTGGTTGAGGGAGAAGCGGAGAGTGTCCGGGAAAGAATTTCCGATATTGTGGACGAGACCATCGGGTATTCGATAGAGAAGACGGAGCGCGCCATGGAGCGTGTGGCCAATGAAAAGATTATGGCGGTCAACGAGTATTCGGATACCGTGCTGGAGGAAATCAATAAGAACCATAAGGAAGTGACCTTCCTCTACGATATGCTCAATGACAAGCATGAGACGCTGCTGGCAGATATTGGAGAAGCGAATCAGATTGTGGATGAGATCAGGCAGACGGTACGCGACGCGGAAATCACAGCCGGAGAGACAGCGAAGAAGGCAAAGGCGGCGGAGGATGCGGCAGAGGGCGCACTGACGCGGATTCGTCATGCGGAAAGCTCCGCCAGGGAGGCGCAGGAAGCCGTGCAGGAGGCAGTACATTCCGTGATGGGTGCGGTGGAGGATACCCGTACGGATCTCTGGTCGATTCACAGCGCGGGGACATACTCGCCGGAGGTGCTGGAAGAAGTGCAGGCGGCACGGGTATTCCCGGCAGCGCAGGAGGAAGAGCCGGTCTATGAGCCGGAGCCTGAATATGCGCCGTATGAGCCTGTTGCCGAGGAGCATGAGGATCCTGAGGAGCCTGTGGAGGAGGTTGACTTTCAGCCGATCAGACCCAGACGGGTGGAGATCATCCATGAGCCGGAGGCCGATTATGTGGTCGAAGAGCCGGAGCTTTCCGCAAGTGCGGTATTTGCCGAGATGGGTATTTTCGGAAACCGGGAGCCGGAAGGCGGCAGAGAATTCGGAAATAGGGAATTTGGCAGCAGGGAGTTCGGCGGCAGGGAATTTGGCGGCAGCAGGGAGCCTGCGCCCATGTCTGTGCCGGAGGAGGCGCGCGGGGTAGATATCCGTTTCGCCCAGGGGAAAGACAACGGGCGTAATAGCAATGAAAGAATCTTGGAGCTTCACAAGGCGGGCAAGTCCAACATGGCGATAGCGAAGGAGCTGGGTCTTGGCCTTGGCGAGGTGAAACTGGTGATAGACCTGTTTGAGGGCGTGTAGGATGGAGAAAAGATATTATTTCCGCGGACTCGGTCTGGGAATTATCGTAACGGCTGTTATTATGGGGGTAGCCCTGTCGGGCGGCGGAAAAAAGGAGAAAATGACTGACGACGAGGTGATAGCCAGGGCAAAGGAGCTGGGCATGATTGAGGATTCCACGCTGCTGGATTCTTCCGGGGAGGAGAATGCGGAGGACGGACAAGAGGAGGAAGCGCCGTCTGCGCAGGAGGATAACGCTGTCCAAAAGGATATAGCGGTGGCTGAACAGAAGAAAGAGGCGGAAGCAAAGGCGGATCCGCAGCAGGAGGAAAAGCCTGTGGTAGATACGCCGGAGCCTTTGCAGGCGGAGGAGAACAGGGCGGAAGAGGAGAAAAATCCCGTGGGGACGCAGAATCCCTCCACCGACACCAACGAGATGACGAAGCAGGACGAGGACGTTCCGGAGCCGGAGGGGGAAGCAGAGCCGGGAACAGACGGGAAGACAAGGGTGACCATCGCAAGCGGTGACGGTTCCTATACGGTGGCCAGAAAGCTGGCGGAGGCGGGTCTTGTGAGTTCCGCTGATGCTTATGACGACTTTTTGTGCGCGAACGGCTATGACAAGAAGCTGAGGGCCGGCACTTTTGAAATCCCGGTTCAGGCCAGTGGAGAGCAGATTGCAAAAATTGTGACGGGGCAGGAATAGTGTGAAGAGAAGTTCTAAGGCTCACACCAGAGGGTGTTTCGCCAAGAACTTCTAAAGTTTCACACCGAAGAATGCCCAAAATACGGGCATTCTTCATTCTGATTTGAGATTCCGCGGAGCGGAATCATGGCGGTCAGTGTGAAATGAACAGCCACTCACATCAGGCAACAGAACGAAAGGGAGAGACATTATGAGATCTATAAAGGCAAGAATTTTGGCTGCGGTGATTGTGTGCACCCTTCTGACATCCCTCATATGCGGCGGAGTCAGTATCCTCAATTCCAGAAAAACCGTGTATCAGGATTCCCAGAAGGAAATGCAGTATGCGTGCACGAACCAGGCAACAGAGCTCAACGCACAGATGAGCAGGGTGGAGCAGTCCGTTACTACGGCGTACCATGTTGCCCTGCAGCAGCTTACGGACGTGCAGGCGTTTAAGACAGATAAGTCTTATGTGGACGCGTTCAATGTGATCATGGAACAGATGCTTTATGAGATCGGCGGCAATACGGAAGGCGCCCTGACGGCATATATTCGTTATAACCCTGAGTTTACGGAGCCGGACAGCGGCGTATTCTGGAGCAGAAGCAGTGACACGGAAAAGTTTGAAGCGCTTGTGCCTACCGATTTTTCCATGTATTCCCCGGATGATCTGGAGCATGTGGGATGGTATTACATACCTGTAAAGAACGGGAAGCCGACATGGATGGATCCTTACTTAAATTCCAATATTAACGTCTATATGGTGTCCTATGTCATTCCCATTGTCATGGACGGGGAATCCATCGGTATTATCGGTATGGACATTGCCTTTGATAAATTTACGACGACTGTGGATCAGGCGACGGTGTTTGAGACAGGCTCCGCTTTTCTGGTTAATTCCAACGGTAATATCGCCTACCATAGGGAAATTGAAGCGGGAACCGCGGTTTCACAGATTGACGGAAACGGCGTGATAGCCGGTGCGCTGGCCGATCCCGCAAAGGAAGGACTGCCGGTTAATTATACCTATCAGGGCGAGTTAAAGGACATGTGTTATAGAACGCTTACCAACGGCATGCAGTATGTACTGACGGCGCCGGAAGCGGAGATGAAGAGCGCGGCAAGCCATATCACGATGCTGATTATGGCAGGTATGCTCATTGCCGTAGCGATCTCCGTGGTGATAGGCGTGCTGATGGGACTGGTGATTACCAGACCGATCACGCAGATTAACGATATCGTATCCAAGACGGCGCAGTTTAATTTCGCGAAAAACGAGAACAGCGACAAGCTCTGCAGGCGGCAGGACGAGAGCGGCAGCATGGCCAATTTCCTCAGGGAGATGCGGGGAAGCCTCCGCTCTATGGTGGCGGATATCCAGAGGACGTATTCCGACCTGGACGATACGCTGATGAAGCTGTCCGATACCACCGAGCGGGTGAAGGGTATGAGCGGGGAGAACACGGAGACGACACAGGGACTTGCGGCGGCTATGCAGGAGACCGCGGCGGCTATGGAGACCGTGAACAATACCGTGAGCCAGATCAGGGAGCGCGCACAGGTGATCCGTGACAACTCCCTGGAGGGGGAGAGGGCATCACTGGAGAGCAAGGAGCGCGCCGATGATCTGAAGAATACCACAGGCGAAGCCCAGAGCAAGACGACCCGGATGTACCGGGGCGTGCAGGAGAGGAGTGCGGCGGCAATGGAGCAGGCGCGGGCGGTGGAGAAAATCAACCAGCTCACCCAGTCCATTCTGGATATTTCCGGGCAGACCAATCTGCTTGCCTTAAATGCGTCTATCGAGGCGGCGAGAGCGGGCGAGGCTGGCAGAGGCTTTGCGGTGGTTGCCGACGAGATCGGCGGACTCGCGTCCCAGACTTCCTCCACGGTGACCAATATCAATAGCATTACCACAGAGGTCAATCAGGCGGTGGAGAATATGGAATCCTGCTTACAGGAGATTCTTTCCTTCCTCGAGGACACGGTGCTCAAGGATTACAGCGACTTTATGGGCGTCGCTGAGAAATATACGCAGGATGCCTCTGATTTTGAGGAAAATATGAAGACCATCGGCATTGAGGTGGAAACGCTGCTTTCGGCCATTGTGGAGATCGCGGAATCTGTCAACAACATTACGGTGACGGTGGGTGAAGCGGCCGAAAATATCAGCAGCATAGCCCAGAAGACGCTGGACGTTTCCCAGCTTGTGGAGGGCAATGCGGAACTGATGGAGACCAACTCGGAGAATGTAGTAAAGCTGAAAAATATTGTGGATATGTTCCATAACTAATACGCCAAATGGAGTGCTTCTCTGTGAAACGGCCGCTGGCATGAGCAGTGGAAGCACTTTTCGTTTTTTCGCGGTTTCCCCCTTGCAGGCAGGAATCTTTTGTGCTATAGTATTTAAGTGTGCGCAGAGCGCATTATCCTATTAATCACATATACCCAGCCCATGCCGGTGCCCTTTAATGCGCCGTGTGGTGAGCGGAGCTCGGCTGCGGGTGGCAGGGAGGCGCAAGGTATATGGCAGACAACCAAACGGAGGTAGAGTTATGAGCGTTATTTCAATGAAGCAGTTACTGGAGGCGGGTGTTCATTTCGGGCATCAGACAAGAAGATGGAACCCCAAGATGGCTCCCTATATCTTCACAGAGAGAAACGGTATCCACATTATTGACCTGCAGAAGTCTGTGGGCAAGGTGGACGAGGCTTACAGAGCCGTATTTGACGTGGTGGCGCAGGGCGGCACGATCCTTTTTGTAGGAACGAAGAAGCAGGCGCAGGATGCAGTGAAGACTGAGGCGGAGCGCTGCGGCATGTACTATGTAAATGAGAGATGGCTGGGCGGCATGCTGACCAACTTCAAGACAATCCAGTCCAGAGTAGAGAGATTAAAGGCGATCGAGAGAATGGCTGAGGACGGCACCTTTGAGGTACTGCCCAAGAAGGAAGTAATCAAGATCAAGAAGGAATGGGAGAAGCTTGAGAAGAATCTGGGCGGTATCAAGGAAATGACCAGAATCCCCGACTGTATCTTTGTGGTAGATCCCAAGAAGGAGAGAATCTGTGTGCAGGAGGCTCATACGCTGGGCATCACCCTGATCGGTATTGGCGATACGAACTGTGATCCCGAGGAGCTTGATTATATCATCCCCGGTAATGACGACGCGATCCGTGCGGTGAAGCTGATCGTGTCCAAGATGGCTGACGCGGTAGTGGAGGCAAATCAGGGCGCAGAGGCTGACAGCTATGCGGCAGAGGCCGAGGCGGAGAAGGTTGAGGAGACCGAGGCAGAATAAACAGTTCAGCCAGAACTATATAATTGGAGATCATTCAGGAGGAAAAATAGATGGCTATTACAGCGGCAATGGTAAAAGAGTTAAGAGAGATGACCGGTGCGGGCATGATGGAATGTAAAAAAGCGCTTACCGAAACCGATGGTAATATTGATGAAGCAGTTGAAGTATTAAGGAAAAGCGGTGCAGCAAAGGCTGAGAAGAAAGCAAGCCGTATTGCGGCTGAAGGTATCTGCCGGGTTGCTATTAATGGAAATAAAGCTGCAGTTGCAGAGGTCAATTCCGAAACAGACTTCGTTGCAAAGAACGAAGTGTTCCAGACATTTGTACAGGCAGTTGCCGATAAGGCACTTGCATCAGGCATTGAAAAGGCCGGTGATGGTGAAGATGTCTCTGAAATCCTTGGAATGAAGGAAGAATTAAATGAAAAAACTTTGACAATTGGTGAAAAGCTTTCTATCAGAAGATTTGAAAGCGTTTCTGCAGATTGCGTTGCTTCTTATATCCATGCCGGCGGAAAAATCGGTGTCCTTGTAGCTGCTAATGGTGATGCATCTGATGAAACAAAGACAGCTCTTACCAATGTGGCAATGCAGATTGCAGCTATGAGTCCCAAGTATATCTCAAGAAATGATATTTCTGCAGAGGAACTTGCCAAGTTAAAAGAAATTACGCTTGAAAGTTCATTAAATGACCCGTTCTCACTTCCGAAGCCTATTTTACAGGGACTTCTTGATAAGGCTGTTTCGGGTGTATGGAGCGAGGAAGATGTTGCAATTTATAACGAGAAGAAGAGCAACATGAACTATTTATCTAATTTCCTCTCTAAGGAAGCAGCAACGCAGCTTGCAGGTCTTGCGATTGAGGATAAGGAAGCTATTTCCGAAAATAAGATTTTTACCGGATTGGTAGAGGGACGTGTTTCAAAGCACTTAAAAGAAATCTGCTTACTTGACCAGACTTATGTGAGGGCTGAGGATGGAAAGCAGACTGTTGCAGCATACCTTGCTTCTGTAAATAAAGCAATCGTTATTGAAAAGATTGTTCGTTTTGAAGTTGGTGAGGGTATGGAGAAGAAGGAAGAGAACTTTGCTGAGGAAGTGGCAAAGCAGATGGGAATGTAAACTTTTTTACAGGCCGATTTGAATAGGAACAGGAGAACCCTTGTAAGTGCTGATAAACAGGCATTTGCAAGGGTTTTTTGTGTCACAGAAAAAAATAAAAATCCGATGTTCCAAAGATGGGATACATCGGATTTTACTATGTTACATATCTTCCGGCAGAAGTTCAATCATAAGCTGCATTTGAAAGTCTTT
>CAMWJF010000002.1 GCA_947174505.1 uncultured Lachnospiraceae bacterium | reverse complement strand
CTTTAAAATAGCTGATTGTGCAACATGATGTCTCATAAAATGGGGAAACTCAAAAAGCACCATCGTATTGACGGATAGCGAGATAGCCCTTATATGACATCATAAACATAAAAAAAAGCGCGTACGCCGCTTTAGTCCAAAGACCGTACGGTAGAAAACCGCTTCCCTTTAAAAAAAATTATCATGAAGTTTGTGCGATGTCAAGAAAATTTTGAAAAGAGGATAATCAATATGGATATAGCAAAAAGAATAACGGAACTTCGTGAGGAAACGGGCGAGAATAGGAAAGAATTTTCAATTCATACGAGGATACCTGTCCGCACATTGGAGGATTGGGAGGCGGGGCGGCGCACCCCGCCGGAATATATTCCGTGGCTGATAGAGTATCAGCTGAAATATGAGAAGTTGATGAAAGAAAAGGAGAGTTAGGGAGGGAGCAATGGTTAAGAAGAAAAAATGCTATATCTACACCCGCGTATCCACAGCAATACAGGTAGATGGGTACAGTCTGGATGCACAAAAGGATAAATATGGAGAAAATTGAATCGGGCGAGGATGAGGGAGCGTATTACATGAATTTAAAGTGTAGGATTAGTGCGAAAGGGGTGGTATTATGGCTATACAATACAGAAAAGGATCTGGATACTTTTATCGCAATGAGGATTCGCCAGCTTCGGGAGGAAGGGGCGACCGAGGAGTTTGATTTAACGCCATCTCTGCTTGATTATTACCAGCGGCATATGGCGGACGGCACATACGTTTCCTGGCTGGCTGTTGACGGGGAGAAGATAGTGGGAACAAGCGGCATGTCGTTTGTGGAAAAGCCGCCGTATTTCAGTTGCCCAAGCGGAAAGATCGGCCTCCTCTCCAGTATGTTTACTTCCGATGAATACCGCAGACAGGGCATTGCCAAAACGCTGCTGACATATGTGGTAGAGGAGGCAAGAAAATACGGCTGTGGATGCGTACAGATCACAGCTTCGGATATGGGAGTGCTGCTCTATACAGATTTCGGTTTTGTGAAGAACGGTAATTTTATGCAGTACAAATTTTGAATACTGCTTTGATGCTCGAGGACGATAATGCGCATCTGCTACCCGGGAAATTTCCTGCATTCCCTCCGATAAAAAAAGATGGAAATTGCGGTAGCGATTGTCCAGCCCACAGGCCATGCGCACCAGATGCCGATTGCGCTCTGCGTCAGGTCGGAAAGGAAAAATGCCAGAACCACACGCAGAACCAGATCGGTAAATGTGGCCGCCATAAACTGCCGCATGGCGCTGATGCCCCGGAGAATACCGTCCGCAATCAGTTTAGCGGATATGACGAAATAAAACGGGGAGAGAATCCATAAAAACTGCCGCCCGGTCAGCATGGCCGCGGCTGCATCCCCCTCCATGAACAGAAGGAGTAAGTACTTTCCGAGGAGAATGTAGAGGACGCAGAAGGGTACACACAGACACCATACCATTTTGATGCCCGCCCGGAATCCGTCTTTCAGACGGCTGTATTTTCCGGCGCCCTGATTCTGCGCCGCGAAATTGGAAATACCGTTTCCGATGGTGGTAAAGGAGGTAATGACCAGATTGTTCAGCTTTACGGCGGCGGAATATCCGGCCATGACGGAGGCGCCGAAGCCGTTGATGACACTCTGGATCAGGATGTTTCCTATGGAAATAAAACTTTGCTGGAGAATACTCGGCACGGCGATTACCACGATCCTTTTTAACAGACCGGCGTCAAACAGCGCCGGTTTTTTCTCGCACGTTATTCCTTTCAGACGCCGCCATACGGTCAACACGGCAAGAATGCAGCTCACGCCCTGACATAAAAAGGTGGCCCACGCCACGCCTGCCACTCCCATATGAAAGGCTTTTACAAACAGGATATCCACCGCTATATTTGACGTGGAGGATACCGCCAGAAAATAGAAGGGGGTTTTGGAATCTCCCAGAGCGGAGAAGATGCCGGTTGCTATGTTGTAGAAAAATACAAAAGGCAGTCCCCAAACATAAATATCCAGATAAAGTTTTGAGTCCGCAAGCAGTTCCTCCGGCGTCCGGATCAGCCGAAGCAGCGGGCCGCATCCCAGTATGCCAACCAGCATTAGTATTGTGCATACGGCAGCGCTGAAAATGCACGCTGTGGATACGGCGGTTTTCAGTCTGCCATAGTCTTTTGCGCCAAACAATTGGGAGACGACAACAGAGCATCCCATGTTACAGCCGAAGGCAAAGGCAATGAAAATCAGAGTAATTTCATAGCTGTTTCCCACGGCAGCCAGCGCATTTTCACCGATAAACTTTCCGGCGACCAGACTGTCTGCTATATTGTAAAGCTGCTGGAAAATAATGCTGCCAAAGAGAGGAAGACAAAACTGCCACAGTACTTTTTTTGGTTCTCCGATGGTCAAATCTTTGTTCATATACTGACCCCTTTCCCGATTGTTCATTTACATATTTCTGACAATGTATTATAATTTATTTTAACAGATATGAAAAATATATAAGTTATATTAGAAAAATATAAAATGTATATGGATATTAATTTTGAGTATTATAAGATTTTTTACTATGTGGCAAAATATGAAAATATAACGAAAGCTGCGATGGCTCTGGGCAGTAGTCAGCCTAATGTGACCCGTGTGATGAAGCTTTTGGAATCCCAGCTTGGATGCCGTCTGTTTATTCGTGAAGCGAGGGGGATCAGACTGACGGAGGAGGGGGAACTTCTCTATTCCCACGTGGAGGTTGCATACAGGCATCTGATGAATGCACAGGAGGAAATCTGCAGGCCGGATTCTCTTACAGGCGGTGCAGTGGAGTTAGGGACAACCGAGACGGCGTTACATCTTTTTCTGCTGGACGCCCTGCATGCTTTCCGGCAGAAATACCCGGAAGTAAGGATCAAAATCCATAACCACACAACGCCGGAAACAATCCGGCAGCTCACCGGCGGGCGGGTGGACTTTGCGGTGATAACCATGCCCTATGAGTTGCCGGTTACAGTTTCAGGTTTCCCCGTACTGGATTTCGAGGAAGTTCTTGTGGGTGGGGTGCAGTATAAAGAACTGTGTAAAACCTCCCTGAGGCTGAAGGATATCAGGAAGTACCCGTGGATCGGACTTGGCAGGGGAAGTGCGACCTATGCCCTCTATAAGGAATTTTTTATACAGCACGGCGTGGATTTTGAGCCGGACATGGAGGTTGAGACGTCGGACCTTATGCTGCCGCTTATTGAAAATAATTTTGGCATCGGGTTTGTGCCAGAAAAGATTGCGGCACCTTTATTTGAGGAGGGGAAACTGGTGCGGATACCGATTGACTGTGATATCCCAAGGCGTTCCATACAGATTGTTTCCGATCACGGGCGGGGGAAAAATTTTGCGGCGGATACCCTCTATAAATATTTAAGAGATTTTTTGCAGGGGAGCGTATTACATAAGGAATCGCAGGATAAATTTGGAAAGATAAAGATGGAATAGGGAGAAAAATGATGATGGACATATCTTTATATTATCAGGAAAACGGGGAAGGGGAGCCGTTTTTTCTTTTGCATGGAAATGGGGAAGACGGAACTTACTTTGCGAATCAGATTTCCTTTTTTTCCGGCAGATACAGAGTGATTGCGGTAGATACGAGAGGGCATGGGAAATCGCCCCGGGGGACGGCGCCCTTTACAATGGAACAGTTTGCCGTGGATTTAAAGGAGCTGATGGATAAGCTGCAGATTCAAAATGCGGTTATATTGGGCTTTTCCGACGGCGCGAATATCGCCATGAAGTTTGCGCTGAAATATCCGAATAGAGTAAAGGCGCTCATTTTAAATGGCGGAAATTTAAACACGAAGGGAGTCAAAAAAAGCATACAGATTCCGATAGAAATCGGATATCGGTTTGCGAAGCTGTTTGCCGGAAAATCGGAAGAGGCGAGATCCCATATGGAAATTCTGGGTCTGATGGTAAATGAGCCGAATATCAAACCCGAAGAGCTGCGTGCGATACAGGCGCCCACGCTTGTTATCGCGGGCACAAAAGATATGATTAAACAGTCGCATACAGAAATGATTGCGGAAAATATGCCAAATGCAAAATTATCTGTTATTCCGGGAGATCATTTTATCGCAAATAAGAACCCGGATGAATTTAATAGAGAAGTGGAGGATTTCCTGCGGAGTGTATTTAACTGAGTCTAATCTGTTTGCGCATGAATTTCCTTTAGATCATCGATGGCCATTTCCACATCAAGGGTATGGAATCCAAGCCAGCATGCATTCATTGTTTCTGCGTCTGCTGTCTGATAAATTTCGCGGCTGGATTCCTTTGTGTAATAATGCCAGTAGCGATAGGTATATCCGGCCCAGTACATGATTTCTACAGCATACGTTACACCGGCCATTTTCAGACCGTGTACCTCGTCGGCCAATTCTTCAAGAATATATTCTTCTCCGGCCCATTGCAGCCGGTCATAAACGTCATCAAGGGCGGCCGCAGTTTGACTGTTCATAAAAGCCTTTATAAATGCAGGGCAGTCATATCCGCCTTTGAGCGCCAATTCAAACAGCCGTCCCTGTATATCGCAAAGCTGGTATTGCTGCCGTGTTAAAGTTTTCATTCTATATCACCCGCTTTTAATATTTCATCAAAGAAAAGGCCTTCCCTACGATATTTTTTGCATATTTCATCAGCCAGAGAAATTCCTTTTGCGCGATTTGCTTCACTTTCCTGTTTTATTCTGGAACGATCATTTTCTGAAATTTCCTGCACGTCAAGGATTTCTATATTTTTACAGGCTTTTTCGGTCAGAGCAACATATTGTTTGCCAAGTTTCAATGCGGACAGGCTGTTTATAAGCGCAAGGTCTGTAATTTCCCCATTGAAAAAACGATCTAAAACGACAAACATTCTATCGTTTGCAATATAACCGATAATCATATCAAAATCTTTACACAAGTTTGCAAATTTATTATAAGCGGCTGAGCCTTTGAAATTTTCCATTTTACCGCGATTGTATGCAACTAACATGGCCCAGTCTAAACCGACTTCAATTTCAAAATTTTTAAGGTTTGACAGATTAACGCGCAATGTGTAAATTTTTGCATGCGGATAATTACAAATTAATGTAAGGGGCTGGGTTTTGTCTGTTCCCATATAAAATCCCCTGCCAAAATCGCAGTGGGCACGGCTTGTAGGGGCGATAGCTCCCTGAATCCCTGCTTTAGAGCCATGATATAGAGTTATCGTTTCGTTTGAAGCCATAACATGGTTTTTTTCAGGCGGGGAAGAGTCAACATACGGGCTGTTCATAAAGGTCTCCTTGATTCCTATCATGAGTCTGCGTCTATTATAACATGTTAATCCAGTTTTTAATATTTTTAATGTCAAAATCCCTAATTATTGTTATAATTTATATAGTTTGATACGAAATATCTAAATCTCAGATCAAGAAATCTTTAGTACCGGGTTTAAAATAGAACATCCCCTTATGGATGTTTCGAAATGGAGAATCATATGCAGGGTTTTATCAAAATTTCCAGATATGCGGGCATGCGAAACGATCTGGCGCAGGCCGGGGGCGGCAACACTTCCGTGAAACTGGACGATCAGGTTATGCTGGTGAAAAGCTCAGGCTTTCAGCTTGCGGATGTGAGTGAAAACAGCGGCTATTCAAAGATTGATTATCGTCTGATTGCAGATTATTTTAAAGAAAATATGCAGTCGGGTGACCAGCCAGTACTGACGGAAGATGCAGGGAACGCGCTTCTTGCAAAAGCGCAGATGGCGGGCGGGCGCGCCTCCATCGAGACGTTCCTCCATGCGGTGACGGGGAAGTACACGCTTCACTCCCATCCCACGTTAGTGAATATTCTGACTGCCAGGAAGGACGGCAGGGAAATTCTGGAGGAGCTGTTTCCCGAGGCGGTATATGTGCCCTATCGGAAACCTGGCGCGGCCCTTGCGGAAACTTACTATAAAATCTGTCAGGCGGCAGGGGAGCCGGAGATCATTTTTCTGGAAAGCCACGGGCTTGTGGTGAGCGGTGGTTCAGCGGACAGGGTGATCGGACGGACAGAGGAGGTGCTGGAAAAAATTGCGGCATATCTGCGGGTTTCCTATGAAGCGTATCCAAACGCGACAAAGCTTTGGAATGTCTTTGCCGATATACCTGAGCTTGCGGACAGGATTGTATACTTTTCCGAGAACCGTTATTTGTCCCGGGAGACAGGGGAAGGGAACATTTTGAATGAGGGGAAATGGAATCATGCCTTCTGCCCGGACTGTGTGGTTTACGGTTCGAAAAAGCCTTTGTTTCTGGCGGATGATTTCAGGGCGGCGGATATTACCGCTTTTATAGAAAAAAACGGCATTCCTGCGGCGGCCTGCTATAAAGGGCATTTTTATATTTTGGCGGAGAGCGTGAAGAAGGCGCAGGAGATCGAAAATGTAATGAGTTTTGCGGCGAAGGTGCAGGCGGCGAACCTTTCCCATGAGATGCATTATTTGAGCGAGGGGCAGCAGGACGCGCTTTTAAACTGGGATGCGGAGAAGTACCGTCGGAAGTTATAAATGGTGTGTTTATGCACCGATGGGGCAGAAAAATCGTATAAGCGGCTGTATGTATGAGCAGCTGCGAAAAAACAGATGTAGATGACTCATAGGATATATGATTTTATGGGCAGGGGGATTGTTATATGAACGTTATCATACCCATGACGGGTTACGGTTCCCGTTTTGTGGCGGCGGGTTACCGGGAGTTGAAACCTTTTATTCCGGTGATGGGAAAACCGATCATTGAGTGGATTATCAGGGGAATGTACCCGGGAGACGCACATTTTATTTTTGTGTGCCGCGGGGAACATTTACAGAAAGATCCTTCCATGAAAGAAAAACTGCTTGCGCTTGCCCCGGAAGCGATTATCGTAACGATAGAAGACTGGGTAAAAAAAGGACCTGTGTATGATGTGCTTCGGGCGTACAGGGCACTGTGTGCGGCAGACGGGGACGGATCAGGCGGCAGTTCGGGCGATGGCGTGCGGATAGAGAAAAATGCGGCGGCGGAAGACTTTCATAGAGAAGACGGCTGTATCATCAATTACTGTGATTTCTATATGATTTGGGATTTTCAGGCGTTTGTGAAAGAGGCGAAGGTGCGGGACTGCGACGGTGCAGTGCCGTGTTATACAGGATTTCACCCGAATCTTTTGCCGCAGAAAAATTTCTACGCCTCCTGTTTGACGGATGAGGCGGACAATTTAATAGAAATCCGGGAAAAGTATTCTTTTGAGAAGGATAAGAAAAAAGCGAAGCATTCGCCGGGCGTTTACTATTTTAAGAATGGCAGTATCATGGAAAAATATTGTCAGATTCTTTCGGAGCATGAAGAGTGTGCCATTAACGGGGAATATTACGCGAGCCTTCCCTACAATTTCATGGTGCGGGACGGGCTTAAGGTGTGGGCGCCTGCGAATGTGGATTACTTCTGCCAGTGGGGCACGCCGGAGGATTTGCGTGAGTTTGTGTATTGGACGGACTTGATTATGCACAATAACGGGAAAGAAAAAGGCGATTCGTGGCAGCGGGAAAAGCGGACAGAAATATTGGATACGGCAGCAGTTGTAAAGAATGCATGCGGTCAGGACGGAAACATAGGCACAACAAAAGCTGCGAAAGGCAGAATCCTGATTCCCATGGCGGGAGCGGGACAGCGCTTTGCCGATGTGGGATACCGTATACATAAACCGGCGATTCCCACGTTTGACCGGTACGACGGGACAGAAAAGCCCATGGTGGTCTGCGCCACAAAAGATCTGCCCGGGGTGGCGGAGGACGGGAGCAATGTGATTTATGTGGACCGCACCTTCCACCGGGAGGACGGTGTGGAGGACGCCATCAGAGAATACTATAAAAAGGCACAGTTTATTACGATTGACCGTCTTACGGAAGGACAGGCCTGCACGTGTATGCTGGCAAAAGAGTATTTGGAACCGGAGAAGGAGCTTCTGATCGCGGGCTGTGATAATGGAATGGATATTGACGGGGTGATGTTTGAGGCGACGAAACAGATGTGCGACTGTATTGTCTTTACTTACCGCCACAATGAGGCAGTGCTGCAAAATCCCAATGCTTACGGATGGATGCTCACCGATGGGGAGGGAAATATCACGGGGACGTCCATTAAAAAGGCGATTTCCGACACGCCCATGGAGGATCCCGCAGTTGTTGCAACCTTCTGGTTTAAAAAGGCGAGAGTTTTTTTGGAGGCCACGGAGAAAATGATTCGGGAGGATGACAGGATTAATGGGGAATTCTATGTAGACCAGACAGTGAAACATGTGTTAGACTTAGGGTATCGTGCAAAGATTTTTGATATTGACCGTTATGTTGGGTGGGGGACGCCCGCGGACTACGAGGGATATCAGAATACCTATGCCTATTTCAGGGCGTTTCTTGCGCGGGAGGGGCTGATTCCCACCGCAAAGCAGTAATCTGATACAATATAGGTAACGATTCAGAAAAGTTACCGATACAGAAGGATATGGGCTGTAAGATGTTACATACGCTCGACATGGAGAAAAACTATCGGAAGTACCTGAAAGCTGCCATTCTTGTGGGAGTCTTATTTAAGTTACTTTTGATGGGGCTTTTTTCCTCCGATTATCAGGATCAGATGTTCATTCCTTTTGTCAATCTCTTTTTAAACGGGGAAAATCCGTATCAGGTTTACTATGACAATGGGCTGCTCCCTTCCTTTCCCTATCCGCCCGTCATGCTTCTTGTGGAGTGCATCGGCGGCGTTTTTGTTACCTTTATTAACAGCATGCCCCTTTTTTTAAGGAATCTGGTTTTTAAGCTGCCCATTCTTTTTGCGGATCTTCTCGGTTTATATTATCTGTTCCGTATTTCCAGAGATAAAAGAAAATACATATTGGCATTGTACTTTTTATCACCGATTATCTTATATGCCTCTTATATGCACGGCCAGCTTGACCTGATTCCCACTGTTTTTCTGGTGGGGGCGGTGTACTATTTGAGTGAAATGGGCGTGGCGGTGAAGCGGGAACATGCATACGAGTGGCGGTTTATTCTTTTTCTTACGCTCGCCCTTGCCTCTAAGCTTCATATAGCGGCGGCGCTGCCTCTCTTTTTTCTCTACATTTATAAGAGAAAGGGTTGGAAAAAAGCCGTAAGTATGACAGGATTTCCGGTTGTTTTGACGATAGCAGCCGTACTGCCCTTCTGGGGAAGCGGTTTTGCCAATATGGTTTTGCTAAACAGGGAACAGCAGGCGGTTGGCAAGGTATATCTTGATTATGGAAACGCCCATCTGCTTCTGACTGTGCTGGTTTTGCTTTTTCTCTATTTTCAGGCTTTTCAGGTAAACCAGATGAACAGGGATCTCTTAATCAGCATGACGGGACTGCTGTTTTCGGTATTTCTTGCTTTTGTTCCGGCGATGCCGGCATGGTTTATCTGGATTGTGCCGTTTTTCATGCTGTATCTGGCGAGACAGAGCGAGAACCGTGGGAAGATGGTGCTGGTTTACGGCGGTTTTAATGCTTTATATCTCCTGTACTATGTCTTTTTCCACACGACGCAGTTTGTAGATTTGTATTTTCTGGGCAGGAGTCTGGCCTTTTTAAAACTGTCCGATGAGGAAGTCAGAGATATTGTCTTTTCGCTGATGGTGGGTGTTTTTCTGATTCTGGTGGTCTGCATGTATCTGTATGGCGTTGGCAGCAACTCCTATTACCGCAGGAGAAACCGTCCTTTTACCATCGGCATTGCCGGGGACAGCGGCGCGGGAAAAACCCGGCTTTTAAATATGCTGGAAGCGCTTTTGTCGAAGGAGCGGGTACTTGCGCTGGAGGGGGACGGCGACCATAAATGGGAACGGGGCGACCGGAACTGGGAAGAAATGACGCACTTAAATCCCCGTGCAAATTATCTCTACAGACAGGCGGAGGATTTACAGGTACTTCGCGGAAATAATACGATAAAACGCGCAGATTATGATCATGAAACGGGTACATTTACGCGAAAGAAAAGGCTGTCGCCAAAGCCTTATGTCGTTTTATGCGGACTGCATTCCCTGTATCTGCCGCAGATGAGACAGGTGCTCGATATGAAGGTGTATCTGGATACAGATGAAGCCCTGCGGTGCCATTGGAAACTGTGCAGGGACCAGGGAGAACGGAAACATGACAGGGCAGCAGTTCTGGAACAGATTAAGGCCAGACGGGGAGACGCCGGGAAATACATTTATCCCCAGAAACAGTATGCCGATCTGGTGATACGGTATTTTGACGAAACGCTTTTAAAAAGACCTGAGAAGGCCGGAAAAATAAAAGAACTGACGCTTGGCGTGGAATTTGTGCTGGATGCGGGGATTAACGTGGAGCCGCTGCTCTCGCTTTTGCGAGACCGGGGTGTTCCGGGCGAGCTGTCCTATGATGATCTTCTGCATCAGAAGGTTTCCTTCCGTGGGGAAGACCTGAATGCGGGCAGAGGCGTCTGGGCGAAAACGGCGGCGGCGGTGATTCCGCAGATTGAGGATCTGACGGGTGGCCGTATTCTTTGGGCAGAGGGCGCGGGCGGACTGGTACAGTTAATGCTTCTTCTAGTGATCGGTGAGATCATGAAGAGGGATTAAAATATAGAAACTGTAGAAGGGGTAGCTATGAAGGTACGGAATAGTAACGGGAGGGCAAACAGATGATAAAAGCAGTTATTTTTGATCTGGACGATACCTTGTACGATTACAAGGCATTAGAGCAGGCCGCCTTTGAATGCGTTGGAGAGCTTGTACGCGAACGGCTTGGTGTGAGTGAGGAACAGTATGGGGATGCCTTTAAGAGGGCCAGACAGGCCACCAAGGAAAAACTTGGCGAGACGGCGACTTCCCACAGCAGAATGCTTTATTTTCAAAAGACGCTGGAGTATATGGATATCAGACCCTTATATCTGGCGCTTGAAATGTACGAGACGTATTGGGGTTTCTTTTTAGATAATATGAATCTGTATCCCGGAGCCAGAGAACTTTTGGAAGCGCTGCATGAAAAATATATCCGTGTGGGGGTTTGCACGGATCTTTTAGCACATATCCAGCACAGGAAACTGCGGCGGCTGGGAATGATGGATGATGTGGATTGTCTGGTGACGAGTGAGGAGGCAGGCGTGGAGAAACCGGCTCCGGGGATTTTTAAGCTGTGTCTGGAGAAGCTTCGGCTCCCAGCCGGAGAAGTCTGTTTTGTAGGGGACAATCTGGAAAGAGATGTGAAGGGCGCCATGGCGGCAGGCATGCAGGCGGTCTGGTTTCACCCGATGGATGAGACTTCGCGGGATGAGCAGGCAGAGGACGGCATTGACGCCGTTTCAGATTATCAGGAGCTGTATCAACTGTTGGCGGGGAAGATCGAGGGCGGTTTATGAAACTTTCAATCGTAGTACCGTGCTATAATGAAAAAGAGAATATACCGATTCTTTTAGAACGGTTTAACGAAGTAGTTAAAGGGCAGGATATGGAGGTTATTCTGGTGGATAACGGATCCACGGATGGCAGTGCAGAGGTGCTCAGGGATCTGCTGCCCCGCTATGCGTTTGCGAAAACAGTGACCGTCTCCGTAAATCAGGGCTATGGTTACGGAATCCTGCAGGGATTAAAGGCGTGCCAGGGTGAGTACATCGGCTGGACCCATGCAGATTTGCAGACAGATCCCGGAGATATTGTGCGGGCTTTGGAGCTGGTTGAAAAGGAAAGAGGGCTTGTCTTTGTGAAAGGAAACCGAAAAGGCAGGCCGCTTTTCGATGTGTTTTTCACTGTGGGCATGAGTCTTTTTGAAACCTGTTATCTGCATGAAAAGCTCTATGATATCAACGCCCAGCCCAATATTTTCCCGAAGATTTTTTATGATGCGTGGCAGGAGCCGCCCTATGATTTTTCACTGGACCTGTACGCATTGTATATGGCAAGAAAAAAGGGACTGAAAGTAGTGCGTTTTCCTGTGGTTTTTCCCGAGAGAGTGCACGGCACATCAAAATGGAATACGGGACTTGCGGCCAAGTGGAAGTTTATTAAGCGGACGATTGATTTCAGTGTAAAATTAAAGAAAAGCGGGAGCCTGCGGGGGTGAAAGGCTGAATGGTCCCCTGTGTAAGGCGCTTCGGAATGGAGAAAAAATGGAATACATAGCGCACAGAATTAACACAAAGGAGGAGCTTTTGGCGCTTCCTGAGGAGTACGGGGTGGAGCTGGATCTTAGGGATGATCTGGACGGACGGATTTACATTTCCCACAATCCGTTTGAGCCTGGTGAGGATTTCGAGGAATACTGTAAGGTATATCACCACGGCACCATGATCTTAAATATCAAGAGTGAGCGCATTGAGCATAAGGTGTTGGAGTATATGGAAAAATATCGGATCAAGGATTACTTTTTTCTGGATTCCTCTTTTCCGATGGTCAAGCTGCTCACGGATATGGGTGTGAGACAGGTGGCGCTTCGTTTCAGTGAATTGGAAGGCTTAGACACCATCCGCAATATGGCGGGGCGGGCCCAGTGGGTCTGGGTGGACTGCTTTACAAAAGTGCCTGTTGACAGGGAGAGCTTTGCGGAATTAAAAGCGCTTGGCTATAAGCTCTGTTTCGTCTCCCCTGAACTGGAGGGGCAGGAAGAGAAACTTCCGGCATATAAGAAATATATAGAGGAGCAGGGCATTGTTTTCGATGCCGTGTGTACAAAGAGTTATCATATTAAGGATTGGATGTAGGCCGGAGAGGATCAGGATTCGGTGTGGAGGTACGGATGCTTGGATTGACAAAGGAATGGCAGAAGAAAGCCGGCATGGCTGCCGCGGTTTTTCTCACACTGGCGGCGGGTATGCTCTTGTTTTACAGACACTGGCAGTTTGAGCTGCCGCTTTATCCGAATGTGGATGAACAGCTTTCTCTTGGCTGTATTTATGAGCTGCTGGGTCAGCATCTTTATGCGGGTGATATCTATGTGCTGGACTTTTTCCGCTATCCCCATCTGACCTTTTATTACGCGGCGGCAGGGGCGCGTATTTTGGGGAAATTTCTGGCGGGTGTGGACACGGTGGTGCTTCTGCGCTTTTGTGTCTGTGGTACGGCGCTTCTTTCAAATATATGTGTCTATTTCAGCGTGAAAATTATGACGGGGAAGCGAAAATATGCGTATCTGGGATTTCTTTTGTCCGTGTTTTCCCTGTACGGTTACGCTTATCTGTATTACACAGGGCCGGATACGCTTTTGTATGCGATAGCCAATCTCATCCTGCTTCTGGGCTGTCTGATCTGGCGTGAGAAGGATGAGGAGCGGGCGGTTTATCTCTGGTACCCCCTGCTGGCGGTCAGTATCGGCCTGGCGATGGCGGCCAAATATCACGGCATTGTCTTCGGCGTTTTCTGGCTGGCGCTGCATATCGGAAAAAAGTACTGGAAGCGTCACAGAAATAATTATCTCTTTTTTCTGGACTGCATAGTGCTGGCGCTGACCTTTGTGCTCTGTGATTATTCGCTGTTCTTTTATTTTAAGACCTTTATCGGGGACAATTTATATAACCTGAACCACTATGCATGGGGACATCCCGGGATTGAACATAATCTGCCGTTTTTGGGGTATCTGGATGCCTACGCATTGTCTTCGTATGGGATTTTCGGCGGTCTGCTGCTGCTTTTGGGGCTTGTGTATCTGGCGCGGAGGAAAGAGTGGTGGGAGCTTGTCATTTTTTCTCTGATGCCGTTTGTTATTCTGGTGCTTTTGTCGAAGTACAGCATTGTTCTCGGCAGGAATATGTCCCTCGTACTGCCCTTTTCTTTTTTGTTTATGGCTTATGGGCTGATGGAGGCGGAGGCATTTCTGAAAATATGGCGGAATAAACGAAGAGGGGAGGAGCAGGAGAAGTCTTCGAGAAATGCGGTGAATAAAACAACAGGCCTCGGATATTCGGAAAAGAAGGCGGAAAGAAATATGGTGCGGCATGAAAATATGACAGCATCAGTTATTGCCGCTCTTCTCATGTTTGTAAATGCGGCCACGGTTCTCGGCAATTACCGCTACGAGCTGACTTACAATCACGCGGCAGCCTATATTGCGGAAAACATTCCGGCGGGTGCAAAAATATACTGTACCTCTTACATGCCAGTGATGGATGCGCAGGCGTATGATATTGTGGAAATCGGGGAGGACATCTCTCTTTTGCCGGACAGGCTGAAAGAGAACGAATATTTTGTCGATGTGGAATACGCCACCGGGTACTTTTCCCAGAAAAACGATTATCTGCTATTTCAGGGAGGGGATATGTACCCAGACAAAAAAGCGGCGTATGACCAAAAGGTGGGAGCGTATGCCGTCATGGAAATCTGGCGCGGTATTTCGTATGGCGGTGAGTGGAAATACAGGATCGGGTATTTGGACCTGATTTTAAAGAGTCCCACCGCGTATTATGTAGGGCCGTCCATCACTATTTATTCTATAGAAAATCGCGGGCTATAAAAATTTTCCGGCGCAGTGAAAAACTCATAAAATTTCGCTTACAAAAATTTTTTTTGAATGGTAAACTAAAAGCGAAGGGGGGTTTTACAATCATGCGCTGGATACCTTTACAAAAGGCGGATACCAGAAAATGGGAGCTCTGTGTCCTGTTTGACGACTGTATGACGTATGAAGTTACATCGATAGAATCTAAGCATGTGGAAAAGATTCTGCTCTATACAGCGTATATGAACGACGGCATAAACGGCGGAATAGAAACGGGCGTTCTTGAAAAATTGGAGAGTTTAAAAAAACAGTATGAATTAAACCAAAAACTCCCGCAATAGCAGCTCCAATTCCTCGGCCTCAGAGGAAGTGAAGGCTGGGGAATTTTTTCTGTGTTCAGACTGAAGGTCAGCGTCGGAAAGATTTTCCGATTTTTCTTTTTCAACAGACCGCTTGTCCAAATGAACGGCTGGGCTTTCCGGCTCCTGGGTAGAATCCTCCATGCCGACCATGCGCATGTCGAGGCGCGTCTGTTCCAGACGGTTTGCCAGATGATTTTCCAGATAATCCACCAGATTAGTGCGCAGCATACCTGCTTTGCCGGGCAGATCGATCAGGGAAGCGGCCGCAAAATAGAGGTATAAGCCGAGAAAGCTGACCAGATAAAAAGGCGCGATTGTCAGAAAGCTCTCCTCCTGGATAATGCCGATGCAGGCGCCGATACCAGCTACCAGCACCGAAAGCAGCGTAAGTTGTCCCGAAAGGTGTCGAAAAAAGGATACGGGAATTTTACCGAGGCTGATTTGGTTTAAAAACTTGTCCACAAAAACGGGAACATTGGGGATTGTTTCGTGGAGCTGTCTGCAGCTTGTAAATTTTAGCTTTAATTGCTGCAGGGACTTATTTTTGGTGGCGGACATATTTTCCGTTTCCCGAATCAGCCTGCTGTATATCACACCGAGCAGGATCTGGCATAAAATACTGCAAAAGAGCAATGTCAGAATAACAAACATAAAATATTTATGGCGAAAAAAAAGTGCAAACATGGTTACCTCCGTCGTTTAGAGTGCATACTTATATTATATTAGGGTTTTTTTGGGAAAAAAGACCTAAGGCATCGACAGATTTCGCATAGGACCGCACAGGAAGGGAGAACGCATTTTCTTGCACTATGGGGATTGATGATATATACTTGATGGTAGGTAGTGAAAAGTGCAAGAAAATGTAAGGAGGAAACGGATATGATTTATCAGCCGAAGGGCGTCTGTTCCAATGCGATAGACGTGGAGATGGAAGACGGTATTATCAAATCTGTGAAATTTACAGGCGGATGCAACGGCAACACGCAGGGTATTTCCCGACTGGTTGTCGGAATGAAGGCGGAGGATGCGATCAGCAGACTGAAAGGGATCAAGTGCGGGTTTAAAAGCACATCCTGCCCGGATCAGCTGGCCTGTGCTTTGGAGCAAATGTTAGATCAGTGAGGATTATCAATAAAACGCATGAAAGGCTTGGATGTTACTATGGGCAAAAAGATTGTACTTACTGGCGGCGGTACCGCCGGGCATGTAACGCCGAATATGGCACTGATTCCAAAGCTTCGGGAATTGGAATACGACATTGTATATATGGGTTCCTACGACGGGATTGAAAAGAAACTGATCGAGGACTTTGACATTCCTTATTATGGCATTGCGACAGGTAAATTCAGGCGGTATTTTGATCCGCAAAATTTTTCTGATCCGTTTCGTGTTATTAAGGGAATGCGGGAGGCCAGAAAGTATCTGAAGGAGATTAAGCCTGATGTGCTCTTTTCCAAGGGAGGATTTGTAAGTGTGCCCGTGGTGCGCGCGGCGGCGTCTCTGGGTATTCCCTGTATCGTCCATGAGTCGGACATGACGCCCGGACTGGCCAATAAACTCTGTATTCCGGTGGCGAAAAAGGTGTGCTGTAATTTCCCGGAAACGTTCAGTCAGTTGCCAGCGGCAAAGGCGGTGCTGACAGGCTCTCCGATCCGCAAGGAACTTGCCACAGGGAGCAGGGAGGCGGCATACCGGCTGTGTGGTTTTGACAATTCGAAGCCTGTCATTATGGTGGTGGGCGGAAGTCTTGGTTCCGCGGCGGTCAATCAGGCGGTCAGGGATGTGCTGCCGGAGCTTTTGAAAGATTTTCAGGTGGTGCATCTGTGCGGCAGGGAAAAGGTGGATAACCTTCTGCTCACCACACAGGGCTACAAGCAGTTTGAGTATGTGAAGTCTGAAATGAAAGATATTTTTGCTATGGCGGATATCGTGATTTCCCGGGCAGGAGCCAATGCGATCAGCGAGATCCTTGCGCTGAAGAAGCCTAATATCCTGATTCCGCTTCCCTCATCCAGCAGCAGGGGAGATCAGCTATTGAATGCAAAATCCTTTGAATCACAGGGATTCAGTATCGTGATTGACGAGGATGATCTGACCAATAAACTGCTTCTGGAAAAAATACAGGAACTGTATTTCAATCGCTTTTCTTATATTGACGCCATGAAGAAGAGCAGCCAGCGGGATGCGATTGGCACGATCATTGGCCTGATAGAGGAAACCGTGCAGGGAAAGTAGGGGAACAAATACAGGGAATGTCATTGTGTACGGCGGTACACTTGTCATAAGAAGTAAGAAAACGGCACGGGAACGTGCCTGATAAAAAGGAGGACGAGATGAGCAAAGTTACATTTGACTATTCAAAAGCAGCATCCTTCATCGGGGAAAACGAAGTGGAATCCATGAAGAAGCTGGCCCTTGACGCAAAAGAGGTACTTGTGAGCAAGTCGGGGGCTGGCAATGATTTCCTTGGCTGGATCGACCTGCCGGTGGATTATGACAAGGAAGAGTTTGCGCGGATCAAGAAAGCAGCGGAAAAGATCCAGAGCGATTCCGAGGTGCTTGTGGTAATCGGTATCGGCGGCTCTTATCTGGGCGCGCGCGCGGCGATTGAGTTTTTGCGCCACAGCTTCTACAATGTGGTGGACAAGTCCATCAGAAAGACCCCTGAAATCTATTTTGTAGGCAATTCCATCAGCTCTACTTATATTAAGCATCTGATTGATGTGATTGGGGACAGGGATTTCTCCATCAACATGATCTCCAAGTCCGGCACCACCACGGAGCCCGCAATCGCGTTCCGCGTGTTTAAGGAAATGGCGGAGAAAAAATACGGCAAAGAGGGCGCGGCGAAGAGAATTTACGCCACCACCGACAAGGCGAGAGGATCACTCAAGAATCTTGCCAACGAAGAAGGCTATGAGAGTTTTGTTGTTCCCGATGATGTGGGCGGCCGTTTCTCCGTGCTGACTGCAGTGGGGCTTCTTCCGATCGCTGTGTCCGGCGCGGATATTGACAAGCTGATGGAAGGTGCTGCGGAGGGCAGAAAGATGGCTCTGGAGGCTCCCTTTGAGGAGAACGACGCCGTGAAATACGCGGCGCTGCGTAACATTCTGCTGAGAAAGGGCAAGGTAATCGAGATTCTGGCCAATTACGAGCCCAGCGCACACTATGTTTCCGAATGGTGGAAACAGCTCTACGGTGAGTCCGAGGGTAAAGATCAGAAAGGTATTTTCCCGGCAAGCGTGGATCTGACCACCGATTTACACTCTATGGGCCAGTTTATTCAGGACGGTTCCCGTACCATGTTTGAGACGGTTCTCAACATTGAGACAAGCAGGGAGGAGATCATCATCGGCGAGGAGCCTGTGGATCTGGACGGCCTGAACTACCTGGCAGGCAAGAACGTGGATTTCGTCAATAAGAGCGCGATGAACGGCACGATTCTGGCACACACCGACGGACAGGTTCCCAACTTTATGATCAATGTGCCCGAGGTAAACGAGTTTTATCTGGGCGAGCTGTTCTACTTCTTCGAGTTTGCCTGCGGCGTCAGCGGATATCTTCTTGGCGTGAATCCGTTTAACCAGCCGGGTGTGGAGAGTTATAAGAAGAACATGTTCGCACTCCTTGGCAAGCCGGGCTTTGAGGCGCAGAGAGAAGAGCTGCTGAAGAGACTCTAGGCAGGAAAGTAGGTGATTATATGGGCATGACAGACAGCCAGTTTAAAGGATTTGTCAGATTTGTTTTGGACGATATTAAAGAAGTGCTTGAAAATATGCCGGATAGTAAAGAAAAAGAGAAGCTGCAGAAGGTAGCTGACAATTTACAACAGACACTGGAAGACTAGAGTGTAACTGTATGATGCATGACAGGGCGCATATCTCCATGGAGGTATGCGCTGCTTTATTCTATGGGAAATTGATTTGATAAAAGATGTACGGATGTGGTATTTTAAACTTATCAAAATCATGTATGGAGAAGAAACAAGATGAATACAAAACGTAATCCTATCCTATATTCGGATTTTCCCGACCCTGATATCATCAGGGTTGAAGACACCTATTATATGGCAAGTACGACGATGCACTTTATGCCAGGCTGCGATATTCTACGCTCTTATGATCTTATGAACTGGGAGTTTGTAACCCATGCCTACGGGACGCTGGAGGACACTCCCGGGCACCGGCTGGAGGGCGGAAAGCATATCTACGGGCAGGGAATGTGGGCGCCGTCCTTCCGGTATCACGACGGCATTTTTTATCTCTGTTTTACGGCGAACGATACGCACAAAACATATCTCATGACGGCACGGGATCCTGCCGGACCATGGAGGGTGGAAAATATAGAGGGGTTTTATCATGACAGCTCTCTGTTTTTCGATGACGACGGAAAAGTGTATATCGTATATGGGAATACGGAGCTGTATCTGACACAGCTGAGGACGGATCTGAAAGGGCCTCTTGAAGGAGGGCTTCATAGGCGGATTGTCCGGGACAGGGGAGCGCTTCATCTTGGCTATGAAGGCTCCCATCTGTACAAAAAGGATGGGAGGTACTATCTGTTTACGTGTCATATTCCCGCCTGGGGGAATGAAAGAAAAACAGAAGATTGTTTTATCGCGGATTCTCTGGAGGGGGAGTTCAGGGGACAATGCGTGATAGATGATGATATGGGGTTTTACAATCTGGGCGTCGCGCAGGGCGGCATGGTGGATACGCCGGAGGGAGACTGGTATTTGTTTATGTTTCAGGACAGGGGGGCGGTCGGCAGAGTGCCTCTGGTGATGCCGTTACATTTCGATGAGGCAGGATATCCGACGATTGGAGAGGACGGCAAGGTGCCGGTTCGTGTTTCTGTACCCGGCGCCAGACCGGATCATGTCTATCAGCCCTTGAACGGCAGCGACGATTTCCTGTACCGGGCGGACAAAAACGGCAGGGTACATTTAAAGCCCTTCTGGCAGTTTAACCATAATTCGGTAGACAGTCTGTGGTCTGTGACGGAAAGACCGGGTGCATTTCGGGTTTACATGGAAGAGCTGTGCGATAATCTGCCGTTCGTACATAATATACTGACCCAGAGGAGCTATGGGCCGGCGTGCGCCGCATGGGTGACGGTGGACGGAAACGGCATGAAGGATGGAGATTATGCCGGAATATGTGCATGGATCGGATGCTACGGGGCCATTGCGCTGACCAGGGACAGGGGGGAATATTATCTGACGATGTTTGCAAGGCCGGCAGTGGATGAAACGGTGCAGGCGGACCGGAATTTTTTGAATCCTCCCGTAGAGTATGAAAGAATTCCGTTATCCGCTTCCAAGGTTACCTTGAAGGTATATTTGGATTTCAGGGACAAAAAGGACACGGCGGATTTCTTCTATGAAGACAGCGGAACGTGGAGGGCGCTTGGAATCAGCCACAGGCTGTATTTTAAGCTGGATCATTTTACGGGATGCAGAGTCGGTCTTTTCGCGTATGCCACACGGCAGACCGGGGGGTGCGCCGATTTTATGAAGTTCAGGTATCAGATTGGGGAAGAGAATGGGTAGGTGCAGGGGAAAGCTGGAAAACATAATGAATGACTTCAATATAAAAAAGAAGCTGTTTATTATTTATGTTTTCTGTGTAATCATACCGCTGGTTCTGACAGACAGTATTATTTTATATATTCTGTTTGATGCGGAAAAAAAGGAACAGCGCTATGAGTTTGAGAATCTGGCAAATGCCGTCAAATATAATCTGGAGTATACCTTTGAAGAAGTTGTTAAGGAAATGAATGATGTCTATGTGAACAGCGAAATCAACAGCTTTCTGAACGAAGAGTATAAGAATGGATATGCGTTTTTTGCCGCCAGCGTGGAGTTTTCGAGAAAAGCGCCCCTGAACATGCCGGGCGGGTACAATATTTCCAATGTAGTGATTTATGCGGATAATGATACGATCGTAAACGGCGGTCATTTTTATCGTCTGTCTGAGGCGGAGAACGCGGAGTGGTACCGCAGATATCTGGAATCGGGAAAGGGGTTAACCTTTGTGTCGTATTATGTCGGTAAGTCTGATATGTCAGCACTTTCCATGCGGCGGCTTTCCCTGGTCAGGCGTCTCGACTATTTTAAGAAGGACAGCTGCGAGAAAATTCTCAGGGTGGATCTGGATTATAACAGAATGCTCAGGGAGCTGGTACAGATCAGTTACGGAAACCGGGTTTATGTATGTCAGGGAGACCGGATTCTGTTTTCTAACGGAGAACATTCCGGCAGCCGGGAGGATTTTCATACACTGACGGGGGAGGAGTCGGTCGCTTATAAAAGTTCTTTTGAGATGTACGGGCAGGAGATCGACGTACTGATTTTGAAATCGCAAAGTTCCGTGTTCCAGAATCTGGAAAAGCATGTTCGCCTCATTATTTTTCTGGTAGTGGCGAATCTGCTTCTGCCGGTGATTATGGTTTCCATGGTAAACAGATCCTTTACCAGAAGACTCTGGGAGTTAAGCGCCGCCTTTGAGCAGATACAGGAGGGAACGCTGCAGGGCATAGAAAATGCGAGGGGGAAGGATGAGATCGGAACTCTGATGAGGAACTATAACCGAATGGCAAAAAAGATGAACGATCTGATTCTGCATGTATATAAAAACAGGCTGGAGAAACAGGAGATAGAGCTTGCCAGACAAAATGCCGAGCTTCTTGCCCTGCACAGCCAGATCAATCCCCACTTTCTCTTTAACGTACTGGAAAGTATTCGTATGCGGTCGCTGATTCAGGGAGAAGAGGTGACGGCAGGCATGATAGAGAAGCTGGCGATTCTGGAGCGGCAGAACATCAATTGGGCGTCGGATCATGTGAGGATGGCGGAGGAGATGAGCTTTGTGGAAGCTTATCTGGAATTACAGCAGTACCGTTTCGGAAACCGGCTGCGGTATGAGATTGATTTACCGGCAGACTGTGCAGATTACTATATCCCTAAACTGACGCTCACGACTTTTGTGGAGAATGCCTGCGTACACGGCATGGAAAAAAAGACTTCTACCTGTTGGATTTATGTGCGGGTTTATCTGAAGGGCCCGCTGCTTTATATTGAAATAGAAGACACGGGAAGCGGTATGGAAGAGGCCGCCGTGGAGAAGATGAACGAAAGTATGCGCAACTGCACGATTGACGATATCAAGGAAAATGAGCATATCGGCATTATCAATGCGTGTCTCCGCCTTAAGAGGATTTCCGGGGGTAACGTGCAGTTCTCCCTGGAAAGTGAGGAAGGCGTCGGCACGTTTATGACGATCAGGGTGGAATCGGATTATTTGCAGATGAAAGAATAGGAAGGGCCGCGCGATGTTGATGAAAGTAATGTTAGTGGATGATGAACCTTTTATCCTACAGGGATTATCTGTGATTATCGACTGGGAAAAGGAAGGATTTGAGATAGTGAAAAAGGCTTCCGACGGGGAGGAGGCGCTCGCCTATCTCAGGGAGAATGAGGTCGATCTCATTATTACGGATATCCGTATGCCAAAAATCAACGGCATTGAGCTTCTGGAAACAGTGAGAAATGAAAAAATATCTGGGGCTTACGTCTTCATTCTGAGCGGATACAATGATTTCAAGTACGCGCAGGCGGCGATCCGTTATTCCGCCATGGAATATATTCTGAAGCCGGTGCAGAAGGAACAGCTTCTTGAGGATATCAGGAGAGTGGCGGCGAAGAAGGAAAACATGATACAGGAGGAGATGGACAGCCGGCGGATGCAGCGGGGCTACCTGCTGCAGAATATGACGGCGCTTTTGCAGGGGAAGGGAAGGGAGCAGAATACCTATGTGAAAGAAAATTTCCGCTGCGGGCTGGGGATCCGGTATCTTCATATATGCCTGAATGATCTGCTGGCGCTGGAAGAAATGTCTGATGAGGAAGTATCTGAACTTAAGGACACTGTGTACGGAGAGGTGTCCCAGTATCTGCGGGAGGATGCCGATCATCTGTTTAAGGATTTCTTTGTGTATGAGGAGGATTATGAGATCGGGTTTATCTACTGTGATTATATGGCGAAGGAGAGGCATCTGACAGAGGAGGAATTCATGAGGGCGCTGCAGAAAACAGCGCAGGGCGGCAGCGAGAAACTGCCGGTGATATTGCTGGCAGGGAAGCGGGTGGAGGATATCACGAAGGTTTCCCACTCCTACAGCTCTGCCTGTGTGCTCCGATCCTTTAAGGGGTTTCAGGATACGAAAAACGTTTATTATTATGAAAAAGAAATACAGGTAAATCCCTCGGGAACAGTCCTTTGTAAACAGTCCCTGGATGATCTGGTGGGGGCTGTCAATGAGAACGATATCCTTCAGATCAACAGGAGTGTGGATGCGCTTTTTCTGGAGATGGACAGACTGAACAGAAACAGGGAGACCGTGACGATGAATTTGAGCTGGCTGATTTTCCGGCTTTTGGATCTGGCGGCGGAACAGGATGAATCCGTTAATCAGGATGAGGTGCTCTCCTATATCAGCGGCAGCGTTTCCAGGGAGGAAATCATCCGGGGCAGCAGGGCGCATCTGCGCAAGTTTGCCTGTGAGTATGCGGAGTATCTGGTACAGCTTCGCAAGAATGTGTCAAGAGGTGTTCTTACGGAGATTGAGAATGAAATCAGGGAGCATTATGCGGAAAATATGACGCTGCGGGAGCTGGGGGCGAAATATTATATTAACAGTTCTTATCTCGGTCAGATTTTCCGTAAACGGTACGGACAGTCCTTCAAAAACTACCTGAACAGTTACCGGATCAAAGAAGCCGCCTCCCAGCTGATACGGACCGATAAGAAAATCAGTCAGATTGCCGAAGATGTGGGGTATCGGGATCTGGATTACTTTATCAGCCGTTTTATTGAACAGGAGGGCTGTACGCCTTCCCGGTACCGTAAGAGCGCAAGGGCAGAGGAATGAAAAAGGAAAAGGTAAGCCCGGTAAATTCTAACAGCTAGAATTTATCGGGCTTATTTATAGAGTTTATCGGGTTGAAGGTTTTCGTCCATGTAATAAAATTGTAGTATCACAAAAAATCATGAGGGAGGACAAACGAATGAAAAGAAAGAAACTGACAGCGCTTTTGTTGACAGTGGCGATGACAGCGTCCGTTCTTGTCGGCTGTGGCGGCGGTGATGCGGGCGGAAGCACGGAAACAGCGGGTTCCCCGGAAACTGAGGGGGGGGGGTCGAATGAAACGGCAGGAACATCCGAAGACGGTAAAGAAATTATTGACTTTACGATGTTTATCGCCATGCCCGGTCCTGAGATAAACGATGGCAATGAGATTCAGGAGATTATCGCACAGAAGACCGGCGTAAGGGTAAAGGAGACATGGCTTACCGGTCAGACGGCGGCTGAGGCAGTGGGAACGATCATTGCCGGAGGCGAGTATCCTGATTTTATAGACGGCGGCGATGGGCAGATGGCGTTATACGATGCCGATGCGCTGGTTGCCTGGGACGACTATCTTGACAAATATCCGAAGCTGAAGGAAATGTATTCCGATGAGGAGTGGGACAGATTCCGTCAGGCGGACGGCAAAATTTACTGGGCAAATATCTTCCAGAATACATACGGAGAGTCCAAGGCGACAACCCACAATGACGAGGCTTTCTGGATCCAGGCAAAAGTGCTTGCGTGGGACAATTATCCGGAGATCAAGACCTTAGACCAGTATTTTGATCTGCTGGAGCGTTATAAAGAGGCGAATCCGGCGATGGAAGACGGCACGGAAATCATTCCTTACACAATTTTATGTGAGGACTGGAGATATTTCTGTATTGAGAATGCGGGACAGTTCTTAGACGGTTACCCGAATGACGGTTCCGTAATCGTAAATACCGACACCATGAAGATTGAAGACTATAATACCAGTGACACGACCCAGAGGTATTTGCGGAAACTGAATGAGGAATACAATAAAGGCATCATCGACCATGAATTTGCGACCCAGACTTATGACGAATACATCGCGAAGCTTTCTACAGGCCGTGTGCTCGGTATGTGCGACCAGTGGTGGGATTTTGCGTATACGGTAAACGATGTATTCAAGCAGCAGGGCCTTGACCTGAAGGGCTGTAACTATGTTCCTCTCGGTCTTACCATCGATGCAGGCATGGATAACATGTGGCATACCTACGGGGATACGCAGAATACGGCCAACGGCGTGGCGATTACCACAAGCTGTAAGGACGTGGATGCGGCATTCCAGTTCTTAGAGGACTGTCTGGATCAGGAGATCCACGATCTAAGATACTGGGGAATTGAAGGGGTAGACTATCTGGTGGATGAGGACGGACTCTACTACAGAACGGAAGAGATGAGAATGCAGTGCGCGAACACGGAATATAAGGCATCCCATCTGTGCGGCTACTCTTATCTGCCGCAGTATCTTGGAACCAGCAGGGACGGTAAAAACGCGATGCAGCCCCCGGAGCAGACCTCTGAGTTTTTTGCCAGCCTAGCTCAGCCGCTGGTAGACTGCTTTAACGCATACGGTGTTACCACCTATGTGGAAATGGTTGGCTCTGTAGATAAGGAGACAGGTCCCTGGTTCCCGATGTACTCTTTCTCCAACAACATGACGACGGAGACGCCCGGTGGCGTGGCTTGGACCAAGATGGGAGAGGTGAAGCATGAATGGCTTCCCAAGGTAGTTATGTCGGATGCTTTCGATTCTGCATGGAGCGATTATATGACGGCATACAGCGGCTGCTCACCGGAGGATTTCCTTGCCGAGATGCAGACCGAACTTGACCGCAGGGCGGGGCAGGCACAGTAAACACATGCTTGAAATGGCCTGAAGACAGTGAAGGGGGACTATATTGCGATAGCAGCTATGTAGTTCTCCTTTTTCTCGAAACAGTTATGGGCATAGAAGGAGATGGAATATGAGTCGGGGGAAAAAACAGGCGAAACAGAAAATCACATGGAAGGAAATTAAGCGTCAAAAAGTATTGCTGATCTGGGCGGCGCTTTTTGTGATATACGGTTTTATTTTCTATTATCTACCGCTTGGCGGCTGGATTATGGCGTTTCAGAATTATAAGCCGAAAACCGGGTTGCTTCACTCCAAATTTATCGGTCTTGACAAATTTAAATTTTTGTTCGGGGACGCAACCTTTATCCGGGTTATTCGGAACACGCTGGCGATGGGTACCATTAATCTGGTGACATCATTTATCATGGCGATTGTATTTGCCATTTTATTAAATGAAGTTAAAAATGTGCTGGGAAAGAAAATGGTGCAGACGATTTCCTATCTGCCGCATTTCCTGTCGTGGATTATTGTTACCGGCATTTTGCATGACGCCCTGTCCTCAACGGGTATCGTGAATGAAATTTTATTAAAATTGGGTATTATTGAATCGCAGATTAATTTCTTTGCGCATGAAAGCTATTTCTGGCCCATTGTTGCCTTTTCCAATCTGTGGAAAGAGACAGGATGGAACGCGATCATTTATCTGGCGGCAATCACGGCGATTGATCCGAGCCTTTATGAAGCGGCTTCCATCGACGGAGCCGGAAGATGGGCGAAGATCAGGTATATTACTCTTCCGGGCATCAAGCCGACCATTATGATACTGCTTCTGATGAATGTGGGAAATGTTCTGAACGCAGGATTCGAAGTACAGTACATTTTAGGAAACGGACTGGTGCAGAAGGTATCCCAGACAATCGATATCTATGTGCTGAACTGGGGTATCAGCCAGAATGATTACTCACTGGGTACGGCTGCAGGTATCTTTAAGAGTGCGGTCAGTATTGTCCTGATCCTGATTGCGAACCGCATAGCGAAGCGGTCCGGTGAAGAAAGCTTATTCTAGGGAGGGAGCGTAAGGCTGAATAAATTCTCTGATGAGCAATTTATTCAACCAAGAATTTGTGCAGAAGCATCACAAATTCTTTTGATCGCAGAGCAGAATCTGATATTCTGCTCGCGTTCCTCAGCATAGAATACTTCGGAATGGAGGAAAAGATGAAGAAAAAAAGTTTAGGGGACCGGATTTTTGAAATTTGCAATACCATCTTTATGGTAGCCTTTGTTGTTATAACCTTGTATCCTGTATTGAATACGCTGGCAATTTCCTTTAATGACGGTATCGATACGGTGCGCGGCGGCATCCATCTGATCCCGAGAAAATTTACGTTGCAGAATTATTATACCGTGTTACATAAGCAGAATATGGTTACGGGCGCGTATATCACAGTGCTCAGGACAGTGGTCGGAACCTTTCTTGCCCTGGCGACAAATGCGCTGCTGGCGTTTATCGTGAGCAGAAAGCGGTTCCTGTTTAAGTCACAGCTGTCTTTGTTCTGGGTTATCACGATGTATGTGAACGGTGGTCTGATTCCGGTGTTCCTGCTGTATAAGAACCTGCATCTGACAGGTACCTTCTGGGTATATGTGATTCCCGGAACAGTCAGCGCCTTCAATATGCTGGTGCTCAGAACCTATATGGTCGGTCTGCCGGATTCCCTGGAGGAGTCGGCGCAGCTTGACGGAGCCGGATATATGACCATTTTTGTGAAGATCATATCCCCGCTCTGTAAACCCGTTTATGCGACAGTAGCGTTGTTTGTGGCGGTGGGACAGTGGAACTCCTGGTTTGACGCCATGCTTTATAACCGTATGTCCGACAAGTATACGACTTTACAGTATGAACTGATGAAGCTGTTATCCTCTGTCATGCAGCAGAGCGGCAGCGCGGACAGCGCGAGGAATTCCGCAAATTCAATAACGCCCGCTTCCATCAGGGCGGCGGCGACGATTGCGACCATGCTTCCGATCGTGTGCCTGTATCCGTTCTTACAGAGGTATTTTGTGACAGGGTTGACCATTGGCGGCGTCAAAGAATAATGTGAGAAGAGAGGCAACGATATATGTTGTATCGGAATGTATTTAGGGAAATCGGGATTTCGGAGGAAGAGATCTCGGCGAGATTGAAGGAAATCGTTCATACGTTCTTTTATGATGAAAAGGAAAAGGTGTATCATCCTGTAGGGGATGATATGGCCTATATCGAGGACACGGGCAATGTGGACGCGCGCACGGAGGGCATGTCCTACGGGATGATGATGTGTGTGCAGCTCGACATGAAAGAGGAGTTCGACCGCCTTTGGAAATGGGCGAAGACCTATATGTGGATGGATTCCGGAGAAAACGAGGGCTATTTTGCCTGGTCGTGTGCGCCGGACGGGTCAAAAAATGCTTATGGCCCGGCGCCCGACGGAGAAGAATTCTTTGCCATGGCTCTGTTTTTTGCCTCCCACAGATGGGGAGACGGAGCGGGTATTTTTCAGTATGAAAAGGAGGCCAGGGAGATTTTGTCGGCCTGTCTTCATAAAGGGGAAAAGGGGAGGCCGGGAGAACCGATGTGGAACAGGGAAAACCACCAGATTCTCTTTGTGCCGGGATCATCTTTTACAGACCCTTCTTATCATCTGCCCCACTTTTATGAGTTGTTTGCGAAGTGGGCCAACGAGGAGGACCGCGCTTTCTGGGCGGAAGCGGCAAAAGTCAGCAGGGAATATCTGGCCAGGGCCTGTCATGCGGAGACGGGTATGTCTGCGGAATACGCAAACTTTGACGGATCGCCCGTCTATCAGGAATTTGAGTGGGGACAGCACGGATATTTCTATTCCGACGCATATCGCACTGCCGCCAATATCGGTCTGGATTATAGCTGGAACGGGATAGATGCGGGGCAGCGGGCAGCGGCTGAGAGATTACAGTACTTTTTGGGTGTAACCAGACAGAAAAACCCGTATATGACATATAGGATTGACGGTGAGGTGATAGACCAGCCGGCGCTTCACCCGGTGGGCATGCTCGCCACAACGGCGCAGGGAACGCTGGCTGTTGCGGAGCAGTTGGACGGGACGGCGCTGTCTGATACGGCCAGGCTGGCAAAAGAATGGACGGAGCGGTTTTTCAGGGAAGCGATGCGGAAGGGTGATCGCAGATATTACGATAATTGCCTCTATCTGTTTGCTTTTCTGGCGTTGTCGGGGAATTACCGGGTGTGGTAAATTGATTAAATCTGCGGCATAATGTTTTCTATATGATGAGGGTGAACAGTATCTGCCGGCAGGCATAAAATAGCGTGTATGAGGTCTTTAGGGAGTCGGATTATTTGGTTTCAAAAGGATATAGAAAAAAATGGGTTTATGTTGTATCATATGTCTATAGTATTAACTAGATATAGTGGTTATTGGAGGACATTATGAGGAAAAAACTGTTATGCATGCTATTATCTGTGGCAATGGTATCTACAGCCACAGACTCTCTGGCGCTGGCGGCGGAACACTCCACACAGCTACAGACAGAAACTGAAAGTACACAGGGGGAAACATCTCTCTCCCGGGAAAACACTGCTGCGCAGACAGATTCAGAACAGGAGCCAGCAGAATCAGACACATCAGAAGACAAGGAGACAGACAGGGAATCGGAGGAAAAGGAGTCAGAAACGGAAACAGAAGTTTCTGATGAAAACATGGGGGCAGAAACAGAGCCAGAGTCCTCTGATGAAAGCACAGATCCTGAAACAGAGCCGGGGTCTTCTGATGAAAGCGCAGATCCTGAAACAGAGCCGGGATCTTCTGATGAAAATGCAGATCCTGAAACAGAACCTGTTGAGGAAACCAGAAAGCCGGAAACGGAGGAAACGCAGGAGGATAAAACAGACCTGGAGGAAACAGATACAGAGCTTCAGGCAGAATATCATAGTATTGATGAAATCACAGAATTTCTAAACCGGGAAAAAGCCGGTCAGGCAGACGATGTCACATATGCAGAGGAACCGAATCTGACAGTTCCCTACCATGCAGGCGCTTTGTCCGATACCACATTAGAATCGGCGGCAGGCATGATTCGTCAGATTCGTTTTATTGCAGGACTGCCCTATGAGATAACTTTAGATGACGAGTATAATCATTCCAGTCAGGCGGCGGCCCTTTTAAGCTATGTGAATGGGGAACTGAGCCGGGAACCTTCCAAGCCGGAAGGCATGTCTGAGGAATTGTTTGAAGAAGGCTGTGACGGAGCCGCAAACGCCGGTCTGGCTTATTGCGACGGGCAGTCACAAACCTTAAATGAAATCATTGTTGGTACATGGATGGCAGACGATGGCGAATATAGTCTGCGGGGACAGTTACTGAAGCCGTCTATGGAACAGGTTGGTTTCGGTGCGGTCAAGGGCAGCGCTGGAATGTATAGCGCAATGTATACCGCGGACCACCTGGGCGGAGAGGAGCCGGTATTCGGCGTTGCATGGCCTGCCCGGAATATGCCTGTCGACTATTTTGACAGGCAATATCCCTGGTCTGTATCGACGGGAGAAACGCTGAAGGCTTCAGACATTCACGTTACGCTTACAAGGGAATCGGATGGGAAAAAATGGACATTTTCTGAGGAAAAGTCAGACGGCCTGTTTGCCGTTGACAATGACGATTCCGGGCAGGGCGGCTGTATTATTTTCCGCCCCAGGACGTCTGCAATTTCAGAATATGCAGATGGGGATATCTTTGAGGTAGAAATCACGAGGGATGAAAAGCCATATCTTAATTACCGCGTGCGGTTTTTCGCTCTTTCCAAAGAGGAAGAAGAGATGGCGCCGTCAGAGGAAAACCCCATGGATGAGGATATCACTGTACAATATACAGTCACATTTGAATCCAATGGCGGAACCATTATACCTGCACAGCTCATATCAGAAAATGAAAAGGCTTCCATACCAGAGGAGCCGACAAAAGAAGGCTATTTCTTTGATGCCTGGTATCAGGAAGAAGCGTTTGAGAACAAATGGGATTTTGAAACAAATATAATCACACAGGATACAACGCTTTATGCTAAATGGGATGAAACTGCAGCGGAAGCGGTCTGTACGGTAAGCTTTGACATGCAGGGTCAGGGAGAACAAATTGAGCCTGAAACCGTGAATAACGGTGAAATGCTTACAGAACCTGCCTCCCCGGCGGCTGAAGATTACCTTTTTGCGGGCTGGTATCGGGAAGCAGACTGTATCAATGTCTGGAATTTTGAGACAGATACCGTAGAGTCAGATCTCACATTATATGCAAATTGGATTAGCACAGAATCAGGGATCTCATATCTTGTCACCTATGATATGCAGGGTATAGGAGAGCAGATTGCGCCAGAGATGATAGGCGAGGGAGAAATGCTCGTGGAACCGGACATCCCGGCAGCCGAAGGGTATATTTTTGCGGAATGGTATCAGGAGCCTGAGTGCATTAATTTATGGGATTTTAAAACGGATACGATTACCCGGGATACCGTCCTGTATGCTAAGTGGATACAGGAAAATGAGGCATCCGTCAAGGCAGATGATTCGATCGAAGCTGCGGCTGCCGAGGAACGTATAGATTTGGGAGATGAACTGACTGCCACAAAGACAAACAATATTCCGTCGAGAGTTTATAATGGCAAGGCATATGAGCCTTCCATAAAGGTTACAGCTTTCGACGGAAAGAAACGCGTGACATTAAAAAAGAATAAGGACTATACGCTTAAATATGCAAACAATATACATGCCGGTGTAGAGACTGCTTCCGTAACCATTACAGGAATGGGAAAATATACGGGAAGCGTGACAAGGAAATTTACCATCACTCCTAAGAATGTCAAGAAATTGAAGATTTATACAGGAAGCAAACTCACTGGTGACAGGACGGTATCAATTGTTATATACGACGGAACCACCCAATTAAGTAACGGGCTGTTTCTCGCGGAATATATTGATGCACAGGATCCGAAGAAAGCGAAGCTTACGATCACCCCGAAGCCAACCACCAAAGACTATACGGGATCTGTCACTTCCAGAATTACGGTGTATGATGTTCCAAAAGATAAGTATATCAATTCAGTCAAGCCGGAAATTACAGGAGACACTTTATATACCGGAAAAGCCATTACGCGTAATGTAAAAATTGAAATAGGCGGTATCGAGCTTAGAAAAAATAAAGATTACAAGGTGCAGTATAAAAACAATATAAATGCCGGAACGGCAATGATGACCATCACCGGGAAAGGTCAATATAAGGGTAAAATTGTAAGCACGTTCAACATTGGCAAGGTAGATCTCAATAAAAAGGAAGCCGTAGAAGATATTGCGCAGCATGTTACCATAGCAGACATATCCCCGAAAACTTTTAACGGAAAGGAACAAAAGCCTGCTGTCATAATAAAAACAATGCGTAATAAAAAACTGGCCGTAAATAAAGATTATACTGCCACTTATTCCAATAATATCCACTCTGGGATTGCCACAGTTACAATAGCAGGAATCGGCAATAACTGTAATGGAAAGACAACCGTTAAATTTAAGATTGAGCCACAGCAGATCAAAAAGGCTACGGTAAAACTGATCAAAGGAAAAAATGACGCGCCGAACACCGTTGCATTGACCTATAACAAAAAAACACTGCAGGAATACGCGGATTATATCATTGTCGAATATGGAGAGATGAAAAATAAAAAAATACCGATTACGATAGAAGGCCGCAGTGACTTTACCGGCAGCGTGACAAAGCAGTTAAGTATTGCTGCACCAGAGGAAGAGCCAGGCAGTGACTCTGCCTCAGCTTCAAAAAATATAAACAGGCAGAACTATGGGTCATTTGAAGGCTGCGTCGTAAATTCTTATCTACAAAAAAATGACGATGGTTCGTTTATGCGTGTGGAGCACATCGGGCAAAACAGTGTATGTATAGAATCATACTCGCCGGAGCTTAAGTTTGCTGACAAAAAAATAATTAAAATGGAGCTTCCAAAATTTGGCGGCTTTTATTCGGGCAGGGATTACAATTTTCTTGTATTTGGTAAGGAAAACCCCCAGGAAGACAATACCGTAGAGGTCATACGGATTGTAAAGTATGACAAAAATTGGGAGCGCGTGGGATCTGTCGGCATTTTTGGCGGAAATACGGTTTCCCCGTTTAAAAACGGCAGTCTCCGCATGGTGGAATACGAAAATACGCTGTATATCCGTACCTGCCACCAGATGTACAGAAGCAGTGACGGGGGTCAGCATCAGGCAAACGTTGCACTCAGCGTGGATATACCGACTATGGAAATATTGGAGCAGTATCTGGGGGCACATCACTCTGCGTATTCAAGCCATTCCTTTAATCAGTTCGTCCTGATTGACGATTCTATTTTACTGACAGTTGACCATGGCGATGCTTACCCACGTTCGGTTGCACTGGCGAAATATGGGGCAAAGGCTGGTACACCGGGTATTTTGGGTAAAGGCTCCTACAGTGTGGCGGCACTGAAAATAGAAGGCAATCGCAATAACCCTGCTACAGGTGTGTCAGTGGGCGGTTTTGAGGCATCTGACACTGCTTATCTGATAGCCGGAAATTCAGTGGAACAGGATCCTGCAACCTATACGACAGGTGGAGTGCGTAACATTTATGTGACGAGTACACGAAAAGATGATTTTTCGGCAAATGGCAATAAAGTCCATTGGATCACAGACCATGGGTACATTGAGTATACAGATGCAGACGGTAACGTGAAAAAAACGCCGGCAGCATCCGTTTCCACTCCTCAGCTGGTAAAGATCAATGGCAATGAAATGATGCTTTTGTGGACAGAATCGACGATAGCCGTGGAAAACAATAAGCCTGTGACCACTTCTTCTTCACAAAAGTGTGTCCTGCTCGATGGGGCCGGCGAACCTGTTTCCGGTATATACAGCTTTGAGGGGCCGATCTCTGACTGTAAGCCAATTGTTGATAACGGAAGACTGGTGTGGTATTATACCAATAACAGCGCACCTGTATTCTGCACACTGAACATCAGTGATGTCAGAAACCAGCCTAAATAAAAAGGATGCCTGCGCTATTTTATAGCTGCAGTAAATAAAGGAGCCGTTGCAAAATAGATGAGAAATCATCTCCGGAGCAATGGCTTCGTTTTACTGATTTTTGGTCTGTGGGGATTTTCTTGACAATATATTGTTAGAATGTTAGAATGAAAAAAATTTAGAACGATTCTAATTTGGGTATGCAGAGAGTGTGACATATGACAAAATACGAGGAAGAAATATATCATATAATTACCACATCCACAGGGCATCTGACAGTGGAACAGATCTATGCGGCGCTTAAGAAGAAATATCCGAAGGTTGTCTTGGCGACAGTTTATAATAATGTAAATAAGCTGTGGAAAGCCGGACTGATCCGAAAAATATCTGTTGAAAATATGCCGGACAGATATGACCGGGTTATAAAGCATGACCATCTGGTATGTCAGAGGTGCGGTAAACTGGAGGATATCTCGTTTCATGATTTGACAGCTTCTCTTCGCGAACAGATGGGAGAAGAGTTCCTGTTCTATGACCTGAAGATTTTTTACATATGTCAGGATTGCCGAAACAGCGGCCTTGCCGGTTAAGAAGGGCACCATATAATTTTTAATGGTGCATACTATAAAAATTTATGAAAAGGGGACAGCTATGGGTATTTTAATGAAACCGAAAAAGGAAAGTCTGTTATTGGCAATGTCGGAGCTTGCGGAGGCGGATTATGGGAAAAAATCTGCTGAGCTGGAGCAGATGTACCGCCGTCTGCTTGCGGGGCGTATCAAATTTGAAGAAGTGATGGCAAATATACTGGATTCCGTGATGCAGATCAGCTCCCTGGATCTTTCCCTGAATCACTATTCTGAAATTCTTCATAAGGTGTCGGACAGCGTTTCGGATGCCACCGAAGCGATCCACAAAGCTTCTGACGAGGCAGATTCTATCGCCAAAATGGTTTCCGTACAGCACGAGGAGCTGACAAACACAATCATTGAAATCTCGGAAGAATCAAATCTTGTCTATCAGCGCATCGATGAAAGCCAGCAGGAGCTGACGGCTACGAGGGGACTGGCTGACAGCACGATCAGCGCGTCAAAAGAGATGCAGCAGGATATGAACCAGCTTTCGGAGATTATCAGCCAGATGAATAACGTGATTGCCGGGATTAACGCCATTTCGTCACAGACAAACCTTCTGGCGCTGAATGCATCCATTGAGGCGGCAAGAGCAGGGGAGGCCGGTAAAGGTTTTGCGGTTGTTGCCGATGAGATTCGGGAGCTGGCCGACGAGACCAAGAAGCTGACTGCGAGCATGGGACATTTTGTGGCGGACATTCAAAGCGCGTCTGCTAAGAGTGTTGAGAGCGTGGACAATACCATCGGGTCGCTGGAAACCGTTACACAGAAAATTGGCCATGTGTGGGAACTGAATGACGATAACCGTCAGCATGTGGAGAAAATAACCAATAATATTTCTTCCCTTGCAAGCCTAAGCGAGGAGATCAGCAGTTCGCTCATCGAACTTGAGTCGCGCTCCTCAGATATCAATGAGCAGTGCGGTGTACTGCATGAGGATACCTTGCATTTGCGGGAACACGGTAAAAGTATTGACAATGTTGCCAAGCCGCTGGAAATGATCGAATCGGCGCTGGATGAGTCCGTTAAAATCATGGGAACCATGGCGAAGGATGCCTTTTACAGGCTGGAAGACCGGAATTTTGCAGGATATATTGAGAAGGCAATTATCGCGCATAAAAGCTGGCTGGCTAATCTGGAGCGGATCGTTGAGGAGCGGACGATTCTGCCGCTGCAGGTGAATGACAGAAAGTGTGGATTCGGGCACTTTTACTACGCGATAGAACCGACCCGGCCGGAAGTTTTGAAGCTCTGGAAGGAGCTGGGTGAAAAGCATAAAAAATTCCACTCCTACGGCAGACAGGTCATTGATGCGTTATTTGCCGGAGATTACAGCAGGGCCGAGAGTGTCTGCCGGGAAGCGGGACAGTATTCCACAACCCTTATCAGTGATCTTGAGCGCATTAAGAAAATGTGTATTGGTGCGTCCGATTAAGTCAGTAAATTGGTTTTGGATTTCTACCGGCAGTTGCGCGAATGTACAGAGGTCTGTATGGAAAGGGACAAAGGATTTTGGTAGGGTTTAGGTATCAGGAAAAGGAGGAAAATGATATGGATTTTTCAGAAAAATTAGTAACCCTGCGAAAAGCAAAGGATCTGACACAGGAGCAGCTTGCCGAGAAGCTGAATGTTTCGAGGCAGTCCGTTTCCAAGTGGGAGAGCGGTCAGGCAGTCCCGGAACTGGATAAGATTGTGGCATTGAGTGCGGTCTTTGATGTCACCACGGACTATCTGTTAAAGTCGTCGGAGATCGATGATCTGTCCGTGAAAACGGAAATGCTCGAAAAACAGCAACAGCAGATGATACTCCAGGAACAGCGGCGGCAGAAAATCAGGGAATGCATATTATACGGAATTGTCATCTACCTGATACTTATGGCCGTATGCTTTGTTGAGCACAATTTTTTCTGGGAGTGGGATATATGGAGTCCCAGTATATTTATGGCGGAGTTTCTGGCGGCTACCGCGGCTGTGATTTTTGTATGTGCCAGAAAATTCAGGAGTGAGAGGCAGTAAAATCTGCTGCATAGTGATTTCTATATGATGAGGGCGTTTCTCCGTATTTGGAATGGAACGCCCTTGAAAAATAAGATACATTGTGAAAACCTACATTTTCCGCAAGGTCTATTATTTTATCCGAAGTTTCTATTAACTGCCTGGCAGCGGTCTCAAGGCGGTAATCGATTAAGTATTGTGAAAAACTTTTTCCTGTCAATTCCTTAAACAGCTTCATAAAATGGCTTTGGGAAAAACCGCAGACTGCCGCGGCATTCTTAACAGTGATTGGGCGGTTGTAGTTTGACTGTATATATAAAAGCAGGTTTTTCAGTTTATCGTAATTGTTTTTTAGAGAAAGTTCGGCGCAGCTTGTCGGAGAGCTGTGCCGGGTTATATGGTGCATCATGGCAAAAAGATGGGACTTTACCATCAGTTCATCGCCCGTATTGCTTTTTTTACGGTTTTCAATTAAATACATGATATGAGGACGCAAAAGGCGGTTTAATTCCACTTCTGATGCAAGGTAAAGAGGAGGCAGTTTGGTATGGCAATATAGGGGCTTGAAATATTTTTCATAGCAGGTGTCATTGGCCGAATAGTTTAACAATGAAAACTGGAACAGTACATTAAAATATTCCATCTGGGATTTGCTGTGCTGCTCTATGGAGTGGACCATCTGGGGAGGAACAATAACAATATCATCTGATTTTACAATATAGGAATGGGATTGTATGGTAATCATACCGAGTCCGCTGGAGATATAGATTAATTCCATTTCATCATGCCAATGCAGCGGGTATAAAGGGAAGAATGCAGGAATTTTTCCCTTGTATACAGTATATGGAAAAGAAGGCTGACCATGTATTTTTGACTCAGGGGGGATTTTATGATGCATTTTGTTTCTCCTTCAATTTAAGAGTTTTGTGTTAGATAATACAGATTATTTTGTAAGAATTATATAAAAGTTAAGAGTATAATGCAAGAGTAAAGAATGTATTAGCGGATGAAGAAGGAGCATATAAAGTGCAGAAAAAGCTGTTTCAATTAAGTGTACCGATTTTTGTGGAATCAATCATGGGTACGATTATAGGAAGTATTGATACCATCATGCTTTCATCTTATAGTGATGACGCGGTGGCGGCGGTCAGTATAGCGAATCAGATTCTCTTTCTGATTCAGGTATTTGCGTGTATAGTAACTACCGGAACGAGCATCTTGTGTGCACAGTATATAGGCGCGAAAAAAACAGAGGAGGAGCAGAATGATTTGATAACGGCCTCCATTTTGATGAATGTAGGCATGGGAGTCGTGCTGACAATTTTGATGTCTTTGTTTTATCCCGTGATCTTAAGTTTTTTGAATCTGTCAGTAACGGTAAGGGATTATGCGGGAGAATATCTCCAGGTAATCAACTGGTTTCTGTGGATACAGTTGATTTCTGCCATTTTTTCTGCAATACTCAGGTCTTACGGTAAGACAAAGCAAAGTATGTATGTCTCTATGGGAATGAATATCTGTAATATTTTGCTGAACTATCTGCTGATCTTTGGAAAGTTTGGACTGCCTGCCATGGGTATTCGGGGAGCGGCGATTGCTACAGTAGTGGGAAGATTTCTGGCTTTCCTGGTACTTATGTGGATTTTATTCGATATGAGAGGAAAGCAGGCAGGATGGAAAATATGCTGGGGTAAAATCGTACCCAATATGCGCAGGGTCATTACATACGGGATTCCGGCGGCAGGCGAGCAGATATCCTATAATTTAGCCCAGTTTCTGGTTATGTTTTTTGTTACCATGTTAGGAATGAAAGCAGTTACGGCGCAGTCATATATCAATACCTGTGTGCGGTTTATCTATATTTTTTCGGTGTCACTGGGACAGGGAACGGCGATTATGGTCGGATGGAGTTTCGGCGCCGGGGAGTATGAGAAAGCTGATAAAGAGTGCCGTTTTGCGGGAAAGTGTACGTTTATCTTTAGCATGATTATGATGGCTATCATGTTTATTTTTAGAGACCGGATGTTTTCTTTGTTTACGTCTGATTCGGAAATAGCGGCATTAGCCGGAACCGTTTTTCTGGCAAACTTTCTGTTGGAAACCGGGCGCAGCCAGAATCTGGTCTATGTAGCGTCGCTTCGTGCGGTGGGAGATGTGAAATTTCCATTGTATATCGGTATCGTTTCTATGTGGTGCGTTGCAGTGGGAGGCAGCTATTTGTTTGGAATCGTTTTGCATATGGGACTTTTCGGGGTTTGGCTTGCACAGGGACTTGATGAATGTCTGCGCGCTGTCGGTATGGGGATTCGTTGGAAAAAGAAAGGTTATGCAAGGATGGAGGCGGCAAAATAATGGAAAAAACAATGCAGGTAAATGACAGGGATTTTTTGATAATAAAATTATTAGGAAAAGGCAAGGGCGGTTATTCTTATCTGGCTTCGGACGGACAGCGGCAGTATGTGCTAAAGCAGATTCATCATGAGCCATGTGAATACTACCAGTTTGGGAATAAGATTGAGGCAGAAATCAATGATTATAACAAGCTGAAAGCCTTGGGGATTAAGATGCCGGAAATGATAGAGGTTGATATCCCGCAGGAACGGATATTGAAAGAATATATTGATGGAAAAACCATATTTGATCTGGTGCTCTCAGACAGCATGAAACCGGATTATGTTGAACAGGTCAGGGAAATGTGCAGCGTATTGTATGCGGCTCATTTGAATATTGATTATTTTCCTACAAATTTTATTGTTCAGAACGGAGAACTATATTATATTGATTATGAATGTAATGATTATATGGCAGAGTGGAGCTTTGAAAATTGGGGAATCAGGTATTGGTCTAGGACGGACGAATTTCTGCAGTATGTGAAAAACGAAAGCGCAAAGGGGACCTGATAGCATGATGCAAAAGAGGCGGCAGGCAGGGTTGTAGGGGAAGACGAGAAAGACCCCGCATTACTGCGAGGTCTTAAGCTTCGAATGAAATAGGTGGGGTGACATTTCCCACATCTCCAACTGGGGCGACGGCTGCCCGTTCCGTCCTCTGCTCTCATTCAATATATTTTATGCATTTGTAAAATTATTATACAATAATATAATTATTTGTCAAGTTTCCTCAAAGTGCCTTTTGCGATGAAGTTTTTCACACGATTTGGATTTAATATGTAAAGGGAACGTGCATAATAAGTATTATGCAGGCTTACGCGAACAGCTACCTTTACATAGTCACCATTCATAAAATATTCTTTAGTAAATTCAATGGAACTATCTTTGGTATTCTGCCCAACATAATCGGGTGATGCAATAATTGTCTCAATATCATTTCCATATTTGTCAAAATCTTTTGGATGTGAAGATTTCATATGTTCTATATTAGATTCAGCGATATAGATTGGAGTTCCAGCAGGAATATCCAGATTAAGAGTTTTAATTATTTTTGTAGAAAATTCACCAATTTTCTTTCGTAACATATATTGTTGAAATTCCTCAATATTTAGAAATTTTTTGTTATATAAAATAGAATATAGTGTATTGATATATATGTCAATATAAATTTTGTTTTCTATTTTTCTATTATGAAAATAAATGAAAATCAATTAAATAGAGCGAAGACCATTTATAATGTGCGACAATTTGGCCCGGTGGACATCATTGACATTATATTATCAGAATGCTAATATAAATACACTTTAGTATCATCGCCTGCTCAAGGGATGCACCCAGTTCGAGGAAGTGGTGGCAAACATTTTAGATATCCTAATGCAGATTAGTTCATTGGATCTTTCATCGCGCATAAAAGCTGGCTGGCGAAATTCCTGATTGTGTGGGATGAGAACGGGGATGGACAGATTGTTAAGTGGTGGGTGGAACTGCGTTAAAATATAAACGGCATCATACTTACAGTGCGTTTATGGCTCGTTTCTTTCAAAAAATAACAATGCCGTCGCAGTAAACACATCGCCTTCCACTTCAAATTCCAGACTGCCGTTATATTTTTCTACTTTTTCCCGGACATTGCGCAGGCCGATTCCGTGGTGGCGGGCATCGGCCTTGGTGGTGGGAAAAATGCCGAACAGCTTACGGGGTGGAATGCAGGGGTTTCGTATTTTAATGATCAGGAACTGGTGAATCCTGCGGATGGTCACCTCTATGCAGGGCGGATTGCTGGTCTGCCGCATATAGCGCAGGCAGGCTTCCATGGCGTTATCCAGCAGGTTAAATAGAATCACGCACAGATCGTCTGAGGTGATATGACAGTCCTTCGGAAATTCCGCGTTTACGTCTATCCCGATTCCGTGTTTCCCTGCATCGAGGACGGTGTGGTTTAAAATGGCGTCCACAATATCAACGCCGCTCCATGTCATATCGGACAGCTCGTTGATCGGTGTGCTGATGGAATGGACATACTCTGCAATCTCCGGGACTTCCATTTTTTTTGCGAGGTGGTAGATCATCTGTAAGTGATGATTCATGTCGTGGTACAGACGTTCATTTTTCTGGTACAGGTCGGTGAGAAGATGGTAATTTTCTTCCAGTACCTGATTTTTTTTCTCTAAAAAGCGGATCTTGTTTTTGCGTGTCAGTGGCATAATGTTCCTTACCTTTGTTATATATGGGAAGCTGTGCGGTATTACTCGATTTCCTGATGCCGGGCGGCGATTTTGGACGGTGTGATCATATTTTGTTTTGCCAGTATTTGTTTAACTGCTTTTTAAGTTCCGGCAGACGGCTCTGGGAAACTGGCAGGTGTGTCTGATCCGTGAGTATGCAGTCGGTGTGGGAAATTCCCGTTACATGCCGCAGATTTACAATATATCCCCGTTCGATAAAATAAAATTCCCCGGACTGCAGTTCATGAAAGACCTCCGTCAATGTTTTGCGGACGGATCTGGTCTGGCCTGTGTTATCAACGGGCCGGTTTTTGGCAGGCCGATCGGCAGCGAGGGTATGAAAAACAGCATTTTTTCCATCCTTTTCGATATAAAGAATTTCCTTGTAAGGAATCCGCTCAAAGCGGTTCTGGGTGCTGATAATATAGGAATCCGTGTTCTGGATTTCCAAAAGGGAGACCGCGTCCTTCAGCGCGTGGGGCAGCCGTTCTTTCAGCTGGTTTTTGGGAATATAGCGGAAAATATGAAGCTCATAGGCGTCCACGGCATATTTATAGTGGGCGGTCACAAAGAGCATCAGGGCGTCGGGTAAAAGTTCATGGATTCGTTTGGCCAGCTCCATGCCGGAAAGACCGGGCATCTCAATATCGAGGAGCAGAAGGTCAAAATGCCTGCCGTCCTGAATGTCGTAAAGCAGGCTTTTACCGTCTGTGTAGGTTGACAAAACGGAAAAGGTCTGCTGCTGTTGCAGACAGTCCTCCGTTATTTTCTTTATTTCATTTAGAAGAAGCGGTTCGTCGTCGCAAATTCCGATCTGTAGCATAGTTGTCTTGATTCTCCTCTGTTGTCAGACGTCAAATATATTCAAAAATGCCTTGAATAGCATCGGATACATTAATCATTTCGGGAACTGATAATCTGTCCGTTTTTTTATAACCGCGAATAGATAAATCTAACAGTGCCAGTTTTTCGCAATGTATATATCCTTCTGTATTTTCTGTGGACATCCATATATGAAGAGGTCCCGGCTTAGTGTTGTTAATAATAGGGCATCCTATTATTTCGCCACAGGTATTGAAAAAATCTTTACTGGCAACTAAAATTGGATGTTTGATTTTCTCTATTTTGAGAATATCTCCCTGATGCAGAGGCTCCATTACCACACCTCTCTTCCAACAGGATCGCCCCAGTCATATTCACCGTCAAGCATTAATTTCCCATCAAATTCCGCTGCTCTTTCCTCCAGAGTCTTATGGCGGAATGGCTTTGCTAAAGTAATTACGCCATTTGATGCCGTAACTTCCAAAACTTCATTCAATGCAATTCCCGCACTTTTCAATATCTCTTTTGGAAGTCTGATTCCCTGGCTATTTCCCCATTCCTTTACTTGCGTCTGCATAGGAACCTCCTTATAGTTTGGTATATACTTAGTATATACTGTGCAAGAAAAATTAGCAATTCTGAGTTACCTTATAACAATAGAAAGGCGACGCTTTATTAAGTATAAATAATATTCCCCATGCGTGCAATGAAAATTGAGGGACAAAAAAGGGGGAATTGGAGGACATGTAAAATGACGGTTGGTTTTTTGTGATATATTATGTCTGTAGCCAATAGCAGTGCGCAGGGCAAAACCCGCAAGCCTGGAAAGTATACAGCTTTCCGGGCTTATACTGCAAAGAAGGAACAGATGGAAACTTTCGTACTTCGCTGCAAAATATGCAGATAGAGAAATAAACAGAGATTTCTGAAAAAGGAGAACGCCATGAAAGAAGGGTTTTTATACCGAACATTTACATCCTGCAGATTTGCATTAAAAACAGGGTGGAAAATCAGTAAACAGCGGGTTATTCTGGAATTTCTACACTGGGCTTTCATGTATGTGGACTGGCTGCTGGTTTCCTGCGTCCTGATCCGCTTTATTCTTGATATGGCCATGAAGCAGACTTCTTTCGAAAAAATGATGCTGTATGTCTGGAGCGTTGTGGTGCTGGAAGCTGCGCTTAAAATTTTCAGCCGGTATTTTGAAGCCTATGTCAAGCCGATTACGGACGTAAAGCTGTATGACGGTATCAACAAAATGTTGTATGACAAAGCCTGTCAGGTGGATATGCGCTGCTTTGAAGACAGCGAGTTCTACAATGAGTACATGATGGCAGTCAGTCAGGCACATATCAAACTGCCGGAAACGCTGGAGGGAGTCTGTCAGATTCTGGCGAGATTTGTCGCCATGATTGGCGGAATGGTGATTATTTATCAGATCGACCGTCTGGCGGCTCTGTTTATTATTTTTCCGATACTTGGAAATTTCGTTTTTTATGGCGTATTAAACAGCCGGATTTTCCGTATGGAACGGGAAAATATCGTCTTTCAGAGAATGGCGGACTATGTGAACCGTACGATTCATCTGGGCGAATATGCCAAGGAGATACGGATGACCCATGTATTCCGGCTTCTGAAAAAGCAATATGACAGGGCTGTTGCTGCGATCCGCAAGGTGATCGGGAATTATTCTCTGGGAAATATGGTTCTTTTCTGGCTGTTTCAGTATTTTACCTTTACCTTATTGCAGGAGGGGGCGGTGCTTTACGCCGGATACCGGGTGCTGGTCAGCGGTACAATGGTATTTGCCCAGATGGCGGTGATCCAGACAACGATGAACTCCAATACGTGGACGCTGATCGGGTTTGCGGATTCGGTGATGGTCATTGTAAAGAATGGCCTGTATCTGGAACAGACCCGTCATTTTCTGCGGTATGAGCCTGCGATCCCGGAGGATCAGGAGGGAATAATGCCAGAGCTTCCGATCCGCAGTGTGGAATTTGAACATGTATCTTTTGGGTATAAAGACGGCGGCTATGTGCTGAAGGATATTCATTTTAAGATCGAGGGAAATCAGAGCGTGGCGCTGGCGGGGTATAACGGCGCCGGGAAAAGTACGCTGACGAAGCTTCTTATGCGGCTTTACGACCCCGACGAGGGACGGATACTGGTGAACGGGATTGACATCAGGGAATATCAGGTGAAGGCGTACCGGGAATTATTTTCAACGGCTTTTCAAAACGGAAGGATTTTTGCAAATACCATTGCAGAAAATATATTGATGGGACGGCATGGGGATGAGGAGAAGGACCGGGAAAAGATAGAGCAGGCGCTCAAGCTTGCGGATATGTATGAAGAGGTAGAAAGGCAGCCGCTTCGGGAAAAGACGATCCTTACCCGCGAGTTTTCCAAGGAGGGCGTGGTATTTTCCGGCGGGCAGAACCAGAAGATCCTGGCGGCAAGAGCCTTTGCCAAGGACAGTCCCATCGCGGTGTTTGACGAGCCGAGCAGCGCCCTTGACCCGATTGCGGAATACCATTTGTTTGAAAATATCAGGGAATACGGCAGGGACAGGATTTTGTTTTTTATTTCCCACAGGCTATCCTCCGTACGTGATGCGGATATGGTCTTTTATCTGAAAAACGGCAGGATTCAGGAGAGAGGGTCGCACGGTGAACTGATGAGCCAAAACGGGGAGTACGCATCGCTGTATCGGCTACAGGCGGAGAACTATTTGACGTAAGCAAACGTAATTTTAAAGATGTCCCGTCATGGGGCAGGATCAAAGTCAGCAGGTCTGACTTGGAAGGACTATGTTTTATGTAAGAATGATCAGAAAGGAAATGACAGCATGAAGGATATGCTTACATGGCGGCAGGTGATCGCACAGCAGTGGTTTTTGACAAAGTTTTGTTTCAAGCATGCGCCGGGGTTTATGGCGTACCATCTGTTTGAGGCGGTCAAGCTGCAGATTTCCATATTTTTTGAATTTACATGGACGGTCAATTATGTTCTGACCGTGGCGGAAGAAGGCGGAGACTTTCGGAAAATTCTTTGGTGTATGGGCATTCTGATGGCGGCGATCGCCGTATCCACGGTGACCTTTGCCATTTATAAACACTATGTGTTTCCGAGGGGAAAACAGACGCTGTATCAGGCGCTGCGGCTGGAAATTTATGAGAAGTCGAAGGAAATTGATCTGTCCTGTTATGACGACAAGGATTTCTATGAGACTTTTATTCTGGCAACGGAGGAGACGGACCGCTGTCTGGACAGATTTCTCGTTTTTGAGAAGTCTATTATTGCCCGGTCGGTCGGTATTATGTGTACACTCGTCTATTGTGCCTATATTAATCCGGTCGCGCTATTGATCTTAGCGCTGGTACTTCCGTTTGAGCTGCTCTGCGTCCTGCAGGAGAATAAAAAAGTGGTGGAAGCCCGAATGGAACGCTTGCCCCATGAGCAGCAGCGGGAATATGGGAACCGGGTATTTTATCTGTCCGATTATGCCGGGGAACTGCGCCTGTATCCGCAGATGAAAGAGGAATGTCGGACGGAATACACCGGGGAAAACCAGAAAATAGAAGATGTGAATAAAAAGTACGGGAAATCACTGTTTATGTATGGTCTGCTCCGGGAGGGGTTTTTAGCGCGTCTTGTCAAGGAAGGCGCGGTATGGACGCTTCTTTTGTATCAGATGCTTGTTTTGCGGGTGCTGTCGGGGGCACAGCTCGTAACGAGCCGCTCCTGTATATGGCGGGCTTCCAGCAATATAGAAATCGTAATACTCAGTTTTCGGACCGTGGCAGAAAATTCAGCTTATATTTATCGGATCAGGGAATTTCTGCAGATGGAGCCGACGATTGTATCAAGAGGAGAGAAGCCTGTGCCGGAAGGCAGCGGCAGCCTCTCGGTGGAGCATGTGGACTTCGGGTATCTTCCCGGGCAACCCGTGTTAAAGGATGTGACGTTTACAATCAAGCCGGGACAGAAGATCGCGCTGGTGGGTTACAACGGCTCCGGCAAAACTACGCTGGTAAAGCTGCTGCTGCGCTTATATGATCCTGACGGGGGGAAAATCTTTTATCACGGAAAAGATATCCGGGATTATCGGATCATGGATTATCGGCGCAGTATCGGTTCCGTATTTCAGGATTTTAAAATTTATGCGGCGACTCTTAAGGAAAATGTGCTGATGGATGTGGAGGACGGGAGCCGGGAGGAAAACTACCGGGTGGAACAGGCGCTGTATGACGCGCACTTTACCTTGGAGGATAACAGGCTTTCCTATCAGATTGAAACGCCCCTGACGACGGAATTCGAGAAGGACGGGGTAAACCTGTCGGGCGGGGAGGCGCAGAAGGTGGCTATCGCCCGCACCCTCTACCGGAAGCAGAATCTGATTATCATGGATGAGCCCAGCAGCGCACTTGACCCGCTGGCGGAGTACAGACTGAATCAGGAATTAAACGAGATCGCGAGGGATAAAACAGTGATTTTTATTTCCCACAGGCTGTCTACGGTGCGGGACGCTGACTGCATCTATATGATGGAGAAGGGGAAAATCGTAGAGTCGGGCACCCATGAAAAACTGATTGCGGAGAATGGAAAGTATGCAACGATGTGGAAGATTCAGGCGGGATTATATGCGGACGCATTCAGTTATGCCGAAGGATCTGTTTGATGGGAATGAACAGTGGAGGGATACATTGTGAAAGAAAATTTTCTGTACAGAACAGTTTCATCCTGTAGATTTGCATTGAAAACTGGATGGAAAATCAGTAAAAAGCGAATTATCCTGGAATTTCTGTATTGGATTTTCGTGTATGTGGACTGGCTGCTGGTTTCCTGTGTCCTGATCCGCTTTATTCTCGATCTGGCGATGAAACGGACATCTTTTGAGAAAATGATGGTGTATGTCGGGAGTGTTGTGGCGTTGGAAGCCCTGCTTGAAATATTTAACCTGTTTTTTGAAGTGTATGTCAAACCAATTACAGATGTAGAGTTATATGACGGCGTCAATAAAATGTTGTATGACAAGGCGTGTCAGGTAGACCTGCGATGCTTTGAGGACAGCGATTTTTACAATGAATATATGATGGCGGTCAGTCAGGCACATGAGAAACTGTCGGATATGCTGCAGGGCATCTGTCAGATTGCGGCAAGATTTGCCGCCATGATCGCGGCGGCAGTCATTATCTATCAGATAGATCATTTAGCGATTCTTTTTGCCGTATTTCCGATTTTGGGTAATTTTGTTTTTTACGGTGTTTTAAACGGCAGAATTTTTCGTATGGAAAAAGAGAATATGGCATTTCAGAGAATGGCGGACTATGTAAATCGGACGCTTCATCTGGGTGAGTATGCGAAAGAAATACGAATGACAAATGTGTTTCGTCTGTTGAAAAAGCAGTATGACAATGTGGTTGTTTCCATTCACAAAGTAATCGCCCGGTACTCTCTGGGAAATATCATTCTTTTCTGTATGTTCCAGTATTTTATTTTTTTACTGCCGCAGGAAGGAGCGGTAGTCTATTCCGGGTATCGCGTATCGGTCAGCGGGACAATGGTTTTTGCGGAAATGGCGGTGATCCTGACAACCATGAACAACAATACATGGATTCTGAATGAATTTGTGGAAGCGGTGATGATTGTGGTGAAAAATGGTTTGTATATGGAGCAGACAAGACATTTTCTGGAATATGAGCCTGCCATCCCGGAGGATCAGGAGGGGCTTATGCCAAAGCTTCCGATCCGCACGGTGGAGTTCGAGCATGTGTCTTTTGGGTACAAAGAAGACGGCTATGTGCTTAAGGACATACATTTTAAGATAGAGGGCAGCCAGAGTGTGGCGTTAGCGGGATATAACGGCGCAGGGAAAAGCACGTTGATGAAATTGCTGATGCGGCTTTATGATCCGGACGAGGGGCGGATTCTGGTGAACGGAATTGATATTCGGGAATATCAGGTGAAGGCTTACCGGGATCTGTTTGCAACGGCTTTCCAGAACGGCAGGATTTTTGCGGACACCGTAGAGGAGAATGTGCTGATGGGACGGCGCACCACGGATGAAAAAGACAGGCAAAGGGTATGGCAGGCGCTTAAACTTGCGGACATGGATGAGGAGATTGAAAAACAGCCGCTACGGGAAAAAACCATTCTAACCCGGGAGTTTTCCAAAGAGGGCACGGTATTTTCCGGCGGGCAGAATCAGAAAATATTGGCGGCCAGAGCATTTGCGAAAGACAGCCCGATTGCGGTGTTCGATGAACCCAGCAGCGCCCTTGATCCGATTGCGGAGTACCATTTATTTGCAAATATTAAAGAGTATGGGAAAGAAAGGTTCCTGTTTTTTATTTCCCACAGACTGTCATCCGTGCGTGATGCGGATATCGTTTTTTACATGAAAAACGGCAGGATCTTAGAGAGAGGATCGCATCGCGAGCTGATGAACCGTAACGGAGAGTACGCATCGCTGTATCGGCTGCAGGCGGAAAACTATCAGGGTTAGCCGTGCGAGAAGTAAGTTTTGATTTGAGACTTGATGAAGGGAAAGGAACTACAACGTATGAAGGAAACCTTAACATGGCGGCAGGTCATTGCGCAGCAGTGGTATCTGACAAAGTTTTGCTTTAGGAAATCACCGGGATTTATGGTGTTTCATCTGTTTGAAAGCATTGAGATACAGATATCTATCTTTATAGAATTTACATGGATGGTCAACTATGTTTTGACGGCGGTGGAACAGGGCGAGGATTTTGGTAAAATTCTGACTTGTATGGGAATCCTGATCGTGTTTTTTGGATTTTTTACGATACCTTATGGTCTTTATCATCACTATGCGTTCCCGAGAAAAAAGCAGGTATTGTATCAGGCATTTCGCATGGAGATTTATGAAAAGGCAAAAGAGATAGATTTATCCTGTTATGACGACAAGGATTTTTATGAGACGTTTATTCTTGCAACGGAAGAGACAGACCGCTGTATAGACAGGTATTTGAGCTGCAGCTATACTTTGGCAGGGCAAATAATCAGCGTATTATGTTCGGTATTTTACTGTATCTATATCAATCCAATCGCATTAGTTGTTGTTGCGGTTTTGCTGCCGTTAGAATTAATTTGTGTGACACAGGAAAATAAAAAGACGGTGGAGGCGCGGATGGAGCGGGTGTCCCATGAGCAGAAACGGGAATATGGAAACCGGGTATTCTATCTGTCCGACTATGCCGGAGAGCTGCGTTTATATCAGCAGATGAAAGGCAAATGCCGGACGGATTACGAAGAGTCGAATTACAGCATACGTTCCGTTAATCGGAAGTTTGGAAGAAAGCTATTTGTATATGGTCTGATTCACAGGGTTCTCCTGTCCAGTGTTGTGAAGGAGGGGGCGGTTTGGTTCATTCTTCTCTACCAGATGCTTGTTCTGCGGGTATTATCGGGAGCCCAGCTTGTCACAAGCCGTTCCTGCATTTTTCGGATATCCAACAGTATGAACAATATCATTAACGGCTGTAGAACGGCGGCGGAAAATGCGGCTTACGTTAATCGGATCAGGGAATTTTTGCAGATGGAGCCTACGATTGTTTCAAGGGAAGAGAAGCCTGTGCCGGAGGGCAGCGGCCGCCTTTCGGTGGAGCATGTGGATTTTGGCTATCTTTCGGGGCAGCAGGTGTTGAAGGATGTGTCGCTTACCGTTGAGCCGGGGCAGAAAATTGCGCTGGTGGGTTATAACGGTTCCGGCAAAACCACGCTGGTGAAATTGTTGCTGCGGCTTTATGACCCGGACGGAGGAAAAATATGTTATCATGGAAAGGACATTCGGGATTATCAGATCATGGCATACCGGCGAAGCATTGGCTCCGTGTTTCAGGATTTTAAAATCTACGCGGCAACCCTTAAGGAAAATGTGTTGATGGATGTGGAGGACGGAAGCCGGGAGGAAAACTACCGGGTGGAGCAGGCGTTGTACGACGCGCATTTTATGTTGGGGGATAATCGCTTATGCTATCAGATCGAGACGCCCCTCACGACAGAGTTTGAGAAGAACGGAGTGAACCTGTCGGGCGGGGAGGCGCAGAAGGTGGCCATTGCCCGCACACTCTACCGAAAACAAAATCTGATCATCATGGATGAACCCAGCAGCGCCCTTGATCCGTTGGCGGAATACCGACTGAATCAGGAATTAAACGAGATCGCAAGGGATAAGACGGTAATTTTTATCTCCCACAGGCTGTCCACAGTGCGTGACGCGGACTGCATCTATATGATGGAGAATGGAAGGATTGTGGAGTCGGGAACCCATGAGCAGCTGCTTGCAACGGAAAGCAAGTATGCGGCCATGTGGAAACTGCAGGCGGGGCTGTATGCGGATGTATTTCAGTATGCCTGAGGATATGAAATAGCGTGGGTTTTTACGTTCTGTGCAGGAGGATTTGCTAAAACCACTTCACCATCCCCTTCGCCCATGTCTTGAAAAAGAGCCAGTTTGACGACACCTGTTCGTCAATCATGCGGCAGGCGCTTTCCACATCAAATGGCTGCCTGTTGCTGATCTGCGTATAAGTGCCGGTAGCCCGGGAATACCCCAGCGCGATCTTGCCTATTGCCACATCGCCTATTGCCACCTGCGCGCCGTGGGCCGATGCGCCAAAGGCAAACTGGCCGAAGACCACAGCCCCCAGAGAAAAAATTCCGAACGAAAAGGCGCCCATGCTGATCACACCCACGGCGAGAGTGCCAAATGCGATCAGCCCAAAAGCAAAGTTGGCAAGGGTCAGCAGTCCAAGAGAAACGATGCCGACGGAGAAGCCGCCCATCGATGCGAAACCAATAGCCAGCCAGCCCTGTGCCACCGTGCCGATGGCGATAACGCCTTTCGCCCGGTGAACGCCAACGCCCAGATTGATATGCACAAGGGGCAGATTCCCGATCATTTTTGTGCTCTTATATTCATAATGAGTTCTTCTGTCCCTGCGGTATATTTCCCGCACCAGCTCTCCTGCCCGGGGATGCACCTCTTCCTCTGTCGCCTGCATTTCTTCCGTTTCTTTCAGAAGATAGTCCGTGCTGACGCCGAACATTTCGCTGATTGCTACGATCTTATCCAGTTCCGGCACCGACTGGTCCGTCTCCCATTTTGACACGGACTGTCTCGATACACCAAGCTTTTCCCCGAAGGCTTCCTGTGAAAGTCCCTGCTCTGCTCTTAATCTGTATATTTTTTCTCCAAGCGTCATGTTTCTCTCCTCCTAATCACTTTCTGCATATTGTCGGCCGGGGTTGTATAATCTTATATAAGTTTTTATAACTATGTACCTCTCTGGCCTTTTTAATTATAAAATTGCTATAAAAAAAGGCTATACAGGCTGCTTGGAAATTTGTCAACTGTCAGTTGCAGGAGGCTATTTTCTGCTAAACTCTCCGTATTCCCCCACCAATACCGCCCGGGAATCCGTACCATGTCCGACAAACGCTGTCCGAGCCACAGGCAGCTCCGGTCTGACAAAGCCCTGAAGCATGGTCCATACGTCCGGCCTACATTTTTCCCGCTCCATCTGGCTAAAGGTGCCGAGCAGAATCCCGCGCACCTGTTCAAATGCCCCGAGCTGTTGCAGCTGGCTGAAATAGGTGAGCATCTGGGGCGCCGTGCCTCCAAGAGATTCCAGAAGCAGAATCTGGTCTGCCAGCTTTGGGAAATATTCGGTGCCTGCCAGTTTTAAAAAGCAGCGGATATTTCCGCCAACAACAATCCCTTCCATGGCGTTTCCCTGTACAAATTCAAAGGGAAACTGAAACAGTTCCTCGCTATTCCCGAAAACGGCATTTCTGAAATTTTCCTGCTGTTCTTCGGCATGCTCGTACATCAGATTACAGATCTGATACAGCGCGGAGGCCTTTTCTGTCTTTGCGTAAATTGCATTTATTATCGTTGTCAGATCGCTGTAGCCCCAAAACTTTTTATTGCTTTCTGCAATCGTTTCATAATCCAGATAAGGCAGAACTCCGTTGGCAATATCCCCGCCGGAAATATCAAAAATACCCTTCACGGCGTCGTCGCGGTAAAAGTCCATCAACGCTTGCGCACGCTCCATGGCGCTGCCGCTTTCCACACTTCCCCGCTCAAAAATATAAGGGGAAAATACCGGGATAAGGTTTATGCCGAGAAGAATTTCCTCAAGATATCTGAGCTTCGCTTCTCTCTCCCTGTCCCAACCGTTAGAGCAGCATACAATTCCTATTTTATCACCGGGTTTCATCACAATTCCCATAAGAACCTCCCTTTCAGAATAATTACTTTAATGTGTCATCTGTCATCAGTTTTCCGATTTGGCCGGCATCCCCCGCAACGGCTGCAGTCGCCGCCGCAGGCAATGGATTTTCCGGCCCTTTTATCCTTAATGATCTTCCGGATGGCAAGCGCAGCCGCGCCTGCCACAAGCAATAATACGATTGCCGTTCCCATATGCCAAGGGTCCTTTCTTTTGCTGTAAATTGCTGAGTCTGTATTCAGTATATCATAAATCATACAGAAAGGGACTTCCTCAATCTTTAAAAAGCCAGTTGGAACAGAGAAGCCAGTGTGAAGTAGAGGTAAGGTAAACCGACAATTCAATCTTAAGAAAAATATACTGGAACTGTGAGCGTGGTTGTGGTAAAATAATAACGTTAAACAATTCGACAAACCAGAGTTTAGTGGCAGGAGTGAACCATTATGATTGAGAATTTTATTAATGCTCTTAAAGATTTTTCAGCAAACACTTCATATATTGAGAGCGTTATTATTGTAGGCTCTTATGCAAGGGGAACGAATAAAGAAAGTTCTGATTTGGATATTGTTATTATTACACCAAACAAGTCGGAAATGGTTAGGAATCAGGATTTCGTTCAAAACTTTGGGGAAGTTTTAAAAAAACAAACAGAATATTATGGTGCATGTACGTCTATTCGTGTGTGGTACAAGAATGGGCAGGAGGTCGAGTTTGGGATTGTAGAGCCTTCATGGATAGCAATACCGTTAGATACCGGGACGAATAGGGTTTTAAGTGATGGTTATAAAATCGTTATTGATAAAAAAGATTATTTTGAAAATTTATCACTTTAACAAAATACTGGTTATATATTTCGAAATAAATAATTGTTGTGGACCAAACAGCGGTAAACCTGTCACAGATTTACCGCTATCTTTTTACCTAAAGCCTGTTGTTTTGTTTCGATCTGAAACTTGTCTGCCATGTTTGCCTTTTGGCTCGATGGTGTTATAATTTCAGTGTTGCCGACAACGGTTACTCTGACTGAAAATGGAGGGATGCGTGGAAGTAGAAATGCCGATAAAATATTTTGTACAGACAGGGGGAGAGAAAAATGCAAAAGATTAAATTAGGTTCTCATGTAAAAATGGCCGGAAAGGAAATGTTTCTGGGATCGGTAAAGGAGGCCGAGTCTTACAGGGCAAACGTCCTGATGCTTTACACGGGAGCGCCGCAGAATACGGTAAGAAAAGAGATTGGGGCGTTAAACATAGAGGCGGGATGGGAGTATGCAAAAAAGGCGGGGATTGAAGAAATCGTGGTTCACGCGCCGTATATTATCAATCTGGGAAATACCGTGAAGCTGGAAACCTTTGAGCTGGGAGTGACCTTTCTCGAAAAGGAGATAAAAAGAACGGCGGCCATGCGCAGCAGGATTTTGGTGCTGCATCCGGGCGCCCATGTGGGGGCTGGGGAGGAGGCCGGAATCGCGCAGATTATAAAGGGTCTCAACCTTGTGCTGGATAAGAATGAGGATGATGTTTTTATCGCGCTGGAAACAATGGCAGGAAAGGGTAGCGAGCTGGGCGCAACTTTTGAAGAATTGAAAAGGATTTATGACGGCGTGCATAAAAAGGACAGGCTGCGCGTCTGTTTCGACACCTGTCATGTGAATGACGCAGGCTATCCTCTGGTCGAGGATTACGAAGGGGTGTTACAGCAGTTTGACGAGGTGATCGGGCTTTCGCAGATTGCGGTGATACATATCAATGACAGCATGAATCCCTGCGGGGCGCATAAAGACCGCCATGCCAATATAGGCGAGGGGTATATCGGGACAGATATTTTAAAGAAAATTGTCCATGACGGGAGATTTGCGGAAATCCCCAAAATTTTGGAAACACCTTGGATTTGCGAAGAGGGCAGTAAGGAGAAAACGATTCCGCCGTACAAGGAAGAGATCGCGATGCTGTTGGAAGTGTGATTTTATAGGGTCGACACTGTAGGCTTGAAAGGCGGAAAAGACGATGAAAGATGGCGTTCAAACTGCGTTTTTGCTAAAGAAAAGGGTTCTGGCATGGGGGTAAGTGGGAATGATGGATAGTCGTGTACAGGAACTGCGGATTGCAGGTATGAACTGCCGCCTGTATCTGCCACCCGGATATGAGGAGGAAGGGGCATATTACCCTGTGATTTATGTCAATGGTGATATCCCGGTTGCAGATGTGATGACTGAATTGGTCAACATAGGCGCGCAGACAGATTTTCTTCTTCTTTCCATTCAGCCACAAAACTGGAATGACGACTTTACCCCTTGGACAGCGCCAGCGTTCCGGGCGGGGGAAGAAGCGCCGCAGGGCAGGGCGGACGCCTATTTAACATGCCTGACAGAAAAAATAAAACCATATATAGACATGCATTATCGGACGAAGCCGGAACCCGGACATACGGCTCTGTTTGGCTATTCTCTGGGCGGGCTTACGGCGGTTTATGCCATCTATAAGACGGATGTATTTGGCGTGATTGCCAGTCTATCCGGGTCGCTCTGGTTCGACGGGTTCTGTGAATTTATGGAGCAGGAGAAACCCCTGCGGACGGATTTGCGGGTATATCTTTCCCTTGGGAAAAAGGAGAGCCGCAGCAAAAATCCGCGCATGGGAAGGGTGGCAGTGTGTACACAGCGGGTAAAGGAGATTCTGACGGGGCAGTTGGAAAATTTGGAAAGTGTGCGATTTGAGTGGAACGAGGGAGGTCATTTTTACGACGTGACCGGACGGTTTGCAAAGGCCATTGTGTGGTGGGCGATCTTTTCGTAATTGTGTACCCACTGAAAGGAGTATCGGAAGGTGTCAGCGGATATATCTACGAAGTTCTTGCAGAAGAAAAGCAAGTCATTCTATTCAAAAATATTCCCTGTGCGAGGCTGGCGACAGAACCTGTTGAAGTAACGGGGTGTTTTCGGGTAGAAAATGCATATGCTCTATTCATGGAATATGTGAAGCAGGGAAAAATGAAGGTAAGTCATTTTGAAGATAAATCGGAACAGCAGTTGGAATGGTGGTATTCATGCTGTGTCGAATATTTAAAGGAAAAGCATATGATAGAAACAATGCGGCTGGCGACCTGTTAAGGCGCACTGACGGTACGGGAAAGGATAAGATGATTTTAAGTGCAAGCAGACGAACCGATATTCCGAATTATTATTCGGATTGGTTTTATAACAGAATAAAAGAGGGATTCCTATATGTCCGCAATCCGATGAATTTTCATCAAATAAGTGAAATTAAAATAACGCCGGATGTGGTGGATTGTATCGTGTTTTGGACAAAGAACCCGCTGCCAATGATGGAGAGACTGGATGAGCTAAAAGCGTATCACTATTATTTCCAGTTTACGCTTACGGGTTATGGAAATGATATTGAGGCAAATTTGCCCAACAAAAAAACAGCAATGATTCCAATTTTTCAGGAATTATCAGACAGAATAGGCAGGGAAAAAGTAATTTGGAGATATGATCCGATTTTCTTTTCAGATAAGTATACGGTGCAGTACCACCTAAAAGCATTTAGAAGTATTGCGGAAGCACTAAAGGGATATACCGAAAAATGCGTGATCAGTTTTTTGGATATTTATTCTAAAATCAGAAAAAATATGGAACAATTATCGGCTTATGATTTGCAGGAGAGTGAACTGAGAGAATTTGCGAGAGAATTGAGTGGGATAGCGAATGATAATCATGTAGATATCGGCACTTGCGCCGAAAAAATAGATTTAGAGGACTGCGGAATCGTTCATAACTGCTGCATTGATAAGGAATTAATTGAAAGAATTACGGGGTGCAGGCTGAAGGCAGGCAAAGATAAAAATCAGCGTCTGGAATGCGGATGTGTGGAAAGTATTGAGATCGGCGCATATGATACATGCAAAAATGGCTGTGTGTATTGTTATGCAAATAATAGCGCGAAAAGTGTAGAATCAAACGCGTCAAAATATGATCCCGCCCTGCCGCTTCTGTGCAGTCTTGTAGGAGCTGAGGACAGGATTAGCCTAAGAAAGACAGTATCGTTAAAGGAAACACAATTAAGTATTTTTCCTTATATGAAAAATAGAATAAGGGAGGAAGACTGATGGGGGAAAAAGGATGAATATCAGTTCGATTATCTGGATGATGACAGTGCTGGAAGAGGGAAGGAGAGATACAATATGTGCAAAGTGTTTGTGGATATGAGGCAGGAAGAAATGGTATCAAGTCCGTCCATGGGAGCAAAAGACATACCAGTTTTTGAAGGTAAAGACGTGGAAAGATAAAATGCCTACTTATCATCCGGAAATATTTCTCATAACATCTATATGCGGCGCTGCTTTTGATCTGTTGTTCGTAATGATGCAGAGATATAACAGAACCCGTTTGTAGTGCCAAAAAAAGTAACAGATTGACGTTTCTGAGCAAACCATATATAATGTTTTAACAGAAACGTTGATGTACGAGGTTATATTTATGATCTGGAAAACCACAAATCTCCAACTGCAAAAAGGAAGCATTTTTCCCCTTTGCGGGGATAGTGCGCCCTTTTTTTGGAAGATTTGTGCAAGGACAGGTGAGCGGCGGTTGACAACAGATTAGCGGCCTGTCGTTTTATCATGGGCGAATCTGAAAAAAGAGGGACATTATCTCCTTATCTTTTTGACAACAAAAAGCTAAGGAGGTTTTTTTATGCTGAAAATTAAAAAACAAATACAGAGACTATATTTATCAACTGTGGTGGGAAACCTGTCGCTGACAGGGGCGTGGGTGGCGATCCTTGCGGCGAGGGGTTACAGCCTCGCAGAGATTGGGCTGGCGGAGACGGTTTTCCACATTACGAGTCTTATGTTTGAAATTCCTTCTGGGGTTTTGGCCGATTTATTCGGCAGGAAAAAAATGCTGCTTCTGAGCAGCTTCCTGCGGATGATCGGTAATGTGGCCATGATACTTTCCGGCAATTTATTTATGGTGTGTATTTCTCTTGCGTTTCATGCCACAAGCTATAATTTTGCGTCAGGTTCAGGGGATGCGCTGGCTTACGATTCTCTTAAGCTGGCGCAGAGAGAAACCTATTATGAAAAATACGCGTCGGGCCAACTGGTTATTTACCGCCTTTGCAGCGGTGTGTCAACGATGTGCGCGGGTTTTGCGTTGTTGATCGGCCACAGGGCGGCGTACGGCACGGATATTCTGGTGTCCACGGTTCAGATTGGTATTCTTCTGTCCTTGTATGAGGCGAGGGTAAGCGGAGAAAAGGAGAGCGCGGCAGCAAAAGTGACTGATTCGGTTAAGGGTGCGCTGGTACACTGTTTTTTGTCCAGTTTGTCTTTTATGAAAAGGGAGACAAAAGCGGTCTGCCTCATGTTTGCCAATTCACTGGTGGGAGCGGTAGATATTTTATTATTGTTTTTCTTACAGGCAAAGCTCCCGGAGGCGGGAATGCCGGGCTGGGCATTGGGATTTGCCCTGTTTTTTATGGAAATGGGAGGCATCTTCGGGGCGAAAATTATCCTGAAATGGAAACGGCTGCGGTATAGGAGTGTGTTTGCGGTTACGGCAGTGCTGGTTCTGCTTGGGGTCATCGTGGAGCATTCGGGGATGTATCTGCTTATGACGGCGGGCGGTTTCATTGCGGCGTTCAGCGATGACGCGCTACAGGTAAGGACGAATACGATTTTGCAGGATATGTTTCCGTCGGAGCAGAGAGCCACGCTGATTTCCATGGAATCTTTCACTTTTTCCGTGATTATGGTCGTGCTGTCGCCGCTTGCGGGGCTGTTTTTTTCGCGGTGGTAAAGTTTTTGCAGGGTAAACTTTGTAGTTGCATTGAGAGCACGCGGGAAAACTGATGGGTTTCCCGCGTGTCTGCTCTGTGAGAAAAAGTTTATCAGGTGAATGTCCTGCTCTTAGTCTCTATAAAACGCCTCGATCGCTTCGGCAAAAAAGGCCGCGGTTCCCTCGCCGTACTTTCCGTCCAGTTTGGATTGCAGGGGGTCTTTGCGGTAAAAGTCCGCGTGGGCAAGCATGAAATCCCGTTCCTTTTTAATTCCCGCAGCCTGTTTCATCACGAAACCGAATTCGCCCACGATTTCCTTGACCTCAAAAGAATCCGCAGGACAGCCGCGTTTTGCGGCCAATTTATGCAGAATGGTGTCGGTTCTGCGCTGATAGCTTTCCGCCACCTCCTTGCTCATCGGGTGTTTTGCGGCATCCCGATAAGCTTCCTTTCCGCCGTACCACTCGACGACCTTTGCATAATTTTTCTGCATCTGTTCCGATGACAGCACCTTAATATAATGCGCTCTCCATTTGTCCGCGCCGCCAAATTCATCGATGGCAATCTGCCTGATATATTCCGGCATCTGTGTGAACATGGCGTCGAACATTTCTTCTATTTCCGTCCTGTTAAAAATTGCGAAATCCATTCGGTTTTCTCCTTTCAAAATATCGTCAATACTGGCGATCAAACGCTCTGTGCGCGCCTTTTTCGCCACCAGCATCTCCCTTTGCATCTGTAATATCTGGTTTCTGTCAAGAGCAGGATCGTCCATAATGGCTTTGATCTTTTTCAGGGGAAGATCAAACTCGCGGAAAAACAGGATCTGCTGTAAAGTTTCCAGCGCTTTATCGTCATAAAGCCGGTATCCCGCCCCGCTTTTCGCCGTGGGCCCAAGAAGCCCGATCTCGTCGTAATAGTGGAGTGTGCGCACGCTGATACCTGTGATGTCCGAAAGTTCCTTTACCGTTCTCACGTTTTCCCTCCAATTCAGATGATTATCTGTTCCTGATAAGATAACTGTATACTATGACGCAGCGTCAGGGTCAAGGGGTTTTTCAAAAAATGAAAGGGGAAAATGAAGTTGTAATATAGAAGGGATAACGGTATAATTAAAAAAGCAGATAATGCGATGAAGCATATATGGTTGAATCAATTCTCTGATGAGCAATTTAGTTCAACAAACTGAACGAGTTCAGTTAGAATTTTTGATACTTTGGTAATGAAGTAAAAAATGAAAGATCGGAGGGAATGGTAATGTCTAAACAGCAGATGATTACAAAGTTGATTTCTACTGCGCCGGATAACAAATTGGATATTATTCTTTCATTTGTGGAGTTCATTTTAAGAGAAAATGCAGATATTGATAATATGCTTTAAAGTGAACCGGGCCTCTCAAAGGATTGGATGCGCGAAGAGGAGAACATGGCATGGAAAGATTTATAAAGGGAGATGTGATTGTTCTTCAGTTCCCGTTTACGGATCTGAGTTCTGCAAAAAGACGGCCTGCAGTTATCTTAGCTGATCTTAAAGGAAATGATTATATTATGTTGCAAATTACGTCTAAAAATGTGAAAGACCGCTATGCAATTTCCTTGTTATCGACTGATTTTATATCTGGTTCTCTGAAAACGGATAGTAATGTGCGTCCCAATAAGATTTTCACTATTCGGAACGAATAAAAAATAATTATTTTCAGGAGGTGCCTATGAAGCTGGTGGTTTTAGAACGCAACAGCGTGGGAACGGATGTGGATGTGAGCTGCTATGAAAAGTTCGGGGAGGTGGAGTACTATCCGAATACAGTGGCGGAGAATACGGCGGAGCGGGTGAAGGACGCGGATATCATTATCGCGAACAAGGCGCCCATGAATGAGAACACCCTTAAGGATGCGCCGAATGTGAAGCTGATCTGTCTGTTTGCGACAGGCTTTGACAATGTGGATCTGGCGTACTGTAAGAGCCGCGGCATCAAGGTTGCAAATGTGGTCAATTACAGCACGGCGGCGGTGGTGCAGCATACGCTTCTTCTGGCGCTGGCGCTGGAGGAAAAGCTGGTTCATTATGATAATTATGTGAAATCGGGCGAATATGGCGCGCAGGACCGTTTTTCCAATTTTGACAGACCTTTTCGCGAGTTTGAGGGAAAGACCTGGGGTATCGTGGGCATGGGAAATATAGGCCGCGGGGTAGCAAAGGTCGCGCAGGCGCTGGGGTGTAAGGTGATTTTTTACTCCGCTTCCGGCAAGAGTACCTGTACAGAGTATGAACGGGTGGAGTTTGATACGCTGCTGGGGCAGTCGGATATTTTGTCCCTGCACTGTCCTTTGAGTGACAGAACCAGAGGTCTTATCAATAAAGAAGCATTTTCCAAGATGAAGAAATCTGCCGTACTTGTCAACGTGGCCAGAGGCCCGGTGGTAGATACACAGGCTCTCTATGAGGCGCTGACGCAGGGACAGATTGCGGCGGCGGGACTTGATGTACTGGAGAAAGAACCTATCAGCAGGGATAATCCGCTGAACGAAATCAAGGACAGCACGAAGCTGATTATCACCCCGCATCTGGCGTGGGCAAGCACGGAGGCAAGGGAGCGTCTGGTGGAGGAAGTGGCGAAAAATATACAGGCGTATCTGGACGGAGAAGACCGAAACATTGTAAACAAGTAACAGAGAAGTAGAAATAAACAAGGATGCACGGGCTTAGTTACATGGAAGGAAAAAGCAGTGCGGAAAAGGGGTAAATATGGGAATAATGATTGAGAATGCCCTTGTGGTATTGCCCGAGGGCGCGGAAGACGTAATCCGTGAGACGTCGCTTTATGTGGAAGGCGATCGGATAACGGGGATCGGTGATAAGCCTGCGGGGTTTACAGCCGATAAGGTGATTGACGGAACTGACAAGCTGGTGATCCCGGGGCTGATTAACTGTCATACCCATTCTTACATGTCCTTTATGAGAAATGTAGCGGATGATCTCTCGTTTATGGACTGGCTGTTCGGCACCATTGATCCCATTGAACAGCAGATGACAGACGAGGACACCTACTGGGGGGCAAATCTGGCGATTATCGAGATGATGAAAAGCGGAACCACCTGCTTTAACGATATGCAGATGAATATTCACCAGACCACCCGTGCGGTGAAGGAATCCGGCATGCGCGCGGTGATCTGTCGTGGACTGGTGGGGAGCGGAAACGATGAGGCGGGACAGTCGCGTCTGCGTCAGGCCTACGAGGAGCGGGACGCGGCGGCGGACTGCGACCGGCTCACCTTTAAGCTGGGGCCTCATGCGCCTTACACCTGTGACGACGAATTTTTAAAGATTGTAGCGGCTGAGGCCAAAAAGGAAAATATGGGCATTCATGTCCATCTGTCGGAGAGCGAGAGCGAGATTTCCCAGATTCAGGAAAAGTATGGCTGTACGCCGATTGCGCTGGCGGAAAAGTGTGGTATTTTTGATGTGCCGGCCATCGCTGCACACTGTGTACAGGTAACGGATGAAGACATTGCTATTTTAAAACGAAAAAATGTCAGCGTGGTGACCAACCCGGCCAGCAACATGAAGCTGGGGAACGGCTTTGCACCAATTGCGAAAATGCTTGATGCGGGCGTCAATGTCTGCCTGGGTACGGACGGCGCGGCCAGCAACAACTGCCTGAACATGTTCCATGAGCTGAGCCTGCTGACACTGATCCACAAAGGCACGGGAAAGACCCCGCAGTGTGTCAGTGCAAAGGAGGGCTTCCGTATTGCCACCATTAACGGGGCGAAGGCGTTGGGGCTGGAGAAGGAAATCGGTTCTATCGAAGTAGGCAAGAAGGCGGATCTGGCGATTCTCGATCTGAATACGCCGTCCCTTACGCCCAGAAACAATCTGATTGCCGGGCTGTCCTATTCCGCCAACGGCTCCGAGGTCGATACTGTGATTATCAACGGGCAGATTACGATGGAGAACCGTAAGCTTCTGACGGTGGACGAGAAACTGGTTTACGGTAAGATTCAGGATATTATTGTCAGAATGGGGCTTGATAAGAAAACTTACTGATAAATATGGAATTATATTCAAAAATTTGTTATACTAAAAGGCAGATAAAATGTGATTGGGAGGGGAACGGATATGCTGGCAACATTGATACCATATTTTGATAAGGATATGAAGGTCTCCGCTTACGCGCTGGCTTCACAGAGGGAGAACAGCCTTTTGAATCCGCCGATTTTCGGTTCAAGCAGCCCGAACGGTCTGGCAGAGATCGAAGGTCTGGATATCTTACATAATATCGGCATTGATACGCTGTCTCCGGGAACGGACGTGGTCATTCCCGTGAGCCATATTGCCGTGTTTTCGGATCTTGAGTCGAGATGTGATGAATTTCGCGGCAGAGTGGTGCTGGTGTTTGACAATGAGGTGGAGAACAACGAAGCTTACAGAAACCGCTTTGCGCAGTTGAAGGAACGAGGCTATAAGCTGGCGATGTCAAAACTTGCTGAAAGCGCATATGAGGAAAACAGGGAACTGCTTAAGCTGATGGATTATGTTATCTTAGACCAGAAAGAGGTAGATCTCTCCAAGACGAAGAGCTATTTCAAACGGCAGTACCCGCGGATCAGAATGTGCGTGGGCAACATTGACAGTCAGGATATTTTTGACAGGTTGAAGGATGACGACGACTTTTTCCGGTTTGAGGGCAAGTTTTACCGCATCCCGATCACAAAGGGAGAGAACGAGGTTTCTCCTTTGAAGATCAATTATCTGGAGCTGATGAACATCGTGAATGCCCCGGATTTCGAGCTGACGAAGGCAGCGGACGTCATCGGGCGGGATACCGCGCTGGTGGTGGATCTTCTCAAGATGGTGAACCACATCGCAATCAATTCTCAGGTTACTTCCATCCGTCATGCGGCGGCGATTCTGGGACAGAGGGAGTTGAAAAAGTGGATCAATACCGTGATTACGAAGGAGCTGTGTGCGGACAGACCGAATGAGGTCGCCAGAACATCCATGCTCCGTGCGAAATTTATGGAAAGTCTGGCTCCGGTTTTCGGATTGGGGACGAAGTCTGCGGAAGTATTTTTGATGGGTCTGTTCTCCATCTTAAATATTATCCTGAATATGCCTATGGAAGACGCGATGAAGATGGTTACGGTATCCAAGGAGATCGAGGACGCGCTGGTACGGGGTACGGGAGAGTTGGCAGGCATTTACTCCTTCGTGGTGAACTACGAGGCGGCGGACTGGCAGGAAATCAGCAGACAGCTCATCGTGCTGAATGTGGACACCAATACGATTTATCAGGCGTACACGGAGACGGTCTGCTGGTATAAGGAGATGTTTTTCGAGACAAGCGTGTAAACCATCGTCTGTCTTGCAAACATAATAAGTGATGATAGGACAGACGACCATCACTATAATAAAAATTCGGCTGATTAATATTGTAGGAGGAAACTATCATGAGTAGCGAAATCAGAGACATTAATCTTGCCGAATCCGGTGAGAGAAAGATCGAGTGGGTCAAGAGGAACTGCGACCTGCTCCGCACCTTGGAAAAGGAATTTTCCGAGAGCAAGCCTTTTGCGGGCAAGAAGGTAACGCTGTCCGTACATCTGGAGGCGAAGACCGCGTATCTGTGTCTGGTGCTTGCGGCAGGCGGCGCCGAAATGTATGTGACAGGTTCCAATCCGCTGTCTACGCAGGATGACGTGGCGGCAGCCCTTGTAAAGGCCGGCCTTGAGGTGCATGCGTGGTATGACGCTACGCCGGAAGAGTACGAAACCCACATCCGTCATGTGTTGGAGGCGGAGCCGAATATCATTATCGACGACGGCGGCGATCTGGTGACGATGGTGCACACGCAGATGCCGCACCTGATTCCGAATATCATCGGCGGCTGTGAGGAGACGACGACAGGCATCATCCGTCTGGAGGCGATGAACAATGCGGGAGAGCTGAAGTTCCCCATGGTGCGCGTCAACAATGCGGCATGTAAGCATTTCTTTGACAACAGATACGGCACAGGCCAGTCTGTATGGGACGGCGTCAACAGAACCACAAACCTGATTGTGGCGGGAAAGATCGTCGTTGTGGCAGGCTACGGCTGGTGCGGTAAGGGCACGGCCATGAGGGCGAAAGGTCTGGGCGCGCGGGTTATCGTGACGGAGATTGATCCGATCAAGGCGATCGAGGCGGTTATGGACGGTTTTGATGTGATGCCCATGAAAGAAGCGGCCAAGGTGGGCGACTTCTTTGTCACCGTGACAGGCTGCGATAAAGTAATTGACAAAGAGGACTTCGCCGAGATGAAAGAGGGCGCAATCCTCTGTAATGCGGGTCATTTCGACTGCGAGATCGACATGGCGTGGCTGAAAGCGAACGCGGTGGAGACGAGAGAGCAGCGCAAGAACATTATGGGCTATAAGCTGCCTACGGGCCAGTGGATTTTCGTGCTTGCAGAAGGCCGTCTCGTGAATCTGGCAGCAGGCGATGGACATCCCGCGGAGATTATGGATATGAGCTTTGCGATTCAGGCGCTCTCCGCGAAGTATCTGGTGGAGCACGCAAGCGAGCTTACCGAGAAACTGATCGACGTGCCGGAAGAGGTGGATAAGGATGTGGCGAAGAGAAAGCTTGCATTCCTTGGCAAGGAGATCGATGTGCTGACGCCGGAGCAGGAGAAGTATTTGAACAGTTATACCGTGTAGAAAACATGGAGTTTAAAAAGAAAGAGAAACTGATAAAAACAGGAAGAGGGGCTGTCAAAAGACAGCCCCATAATATACTACATATGTACATGCATGTCAATCCGGGTTTGTTTATATCTTACTATGTCTGTACAGAAATTTAGCAATGGCAGACAGGAGTTCGTATATATCAGCAAGTGTCAGATAAACTAGAAAACCTATTAGAAATCCAAACGAATTTAGCAGTACATCATCCAGTTGGCATGCGCCAAGATGATATTTCAGCTGCACTGCCTCAATACCAATACTGCAGGCCACGGCGACGGGAGACGCAATTAGAATGTGGCGCAGGGGTTTTCCCAACATGGGCAGGAGAATCCCGAGCGGGATAAACATAACGACATTGGCAATGTAAAAAGCCTTCTGCTCATTGTTGTCAAACCATCTGGAAAGGAACACCCAATCGACATGGTCATACCACGGCACAGGTGTGCGCGATAAAATGGTAAGTTGGAGTACACAGTAGCTATATGTCACAAAGGCAAACAGCCATATGACGTATAACATAAATTGAAACACAAACGTCACCGCAGGTTTTTTGCGTAAAGCCAGGCAAACGGACAACCCTGCAAGTGCGACAGCAGAACAGACCGCCGTCGCCAGTTTGAAGGCGGCTGGTAAATACATGCAGGTTTCCTTTATCTGAAAGATTACGAGTTCCAGTACGGTAGTCATATCTTTAGTATCGCCATTCCCTTTCAAAGTACATTTTTCTAAATAATTCAATATTGATGAACATCCACAAAAGCTGTCCGGAACGAATATTTTTCTTACAATCTTCATACAACTTCTCCAATTGCGCATAATCAAACCAACTTGAATCTTTTAGAAGTTTTATACCCATCTCTTTCAATTCTTCAAACCATATATTTAAAGGCACTGGGAAACCCATTTTTTTCCTATTCACGACATCTTCTGGCAACAGCTCCGATCCTAATCTTCTGAGCAGATACTTAGGTTGATCCCATCTTTCGCTATAGAAAGACGATGGGCGTTTTTTGGCCTTTTTCTTTACTTTATCTCTATTCCATCTTAACTTTAATTCATAGGGAACTTCTTTATATACGAATTCTATTAATTTGTGATCAAGAAACGGCACCCTGGCTTCTATGCTTGCATACATTGTCATAGTATCCACTCTTTGCAGAAGTCCTTTAATATGATATTGATGGAAAAATCTAAAAACATTTTCTTCATATAGCATCCACCACCTCGCTTTAAACTGATCATAAAGCTCATCTTCGTCATATTTCGAATCCATATTAAATTCATCCGGCAAATTCCAATACTTTACCGGTTTCGTCTCTAAATCACGGTTAATTATCAAATAGTGACCAGCCAGGACTTGATAAATGCCTTCAAAAAAAGTATATGGTTCTCTAACATATCGATTTCCAAGATACTCATCCGTCGTGTCCCTATTAAATTTTGCCTCTATTAAACCACTGTTTAAAATGCCCTTTATTTCGGAAGAAAAAATCAGATGTTCCTTATCCATATAATAATACAAGGGCTTGATGCCCAGCCTGTCTCTGCATAATATCATTTTATTTTCTCTAGCATCAACAAAGGCAAACGCAAACATGCCATTACACTCTTTGATCCAGTCTATCCCGTATTCTTTTATCCCGGCCAAGAGAACTTCTGTGTCCGATTCCGTTCTGAGCTTGCCGTGAAGCCTGCTTTTCAGTTCCCTGTAATTATATATTTCTCCATTATAAACGATTACTGCATCCTTCTCGCTTGTCCACATAGGCTGATTGGATCTCAAATCAACATCTATGACAGCCAAGCGTCTTTGCCCTATATATCCTCCATCAATTTCTATGTATCCTTCCGCATTCGGATCTCTGTGGCGCAATGAGTCATTCATTCTATTTATCCGATATTCACCATCTTCTATTTTTCTTTTGCATATAAATCCATTGATGCCGCACATAATCATAAATCCTTTCTGGCAATCATGTGATCTCTCTTTATCGCTGTTTCCGGATTGTCCCGTACCTGTGCTAATGCCTGATTGATCAATGTGGAAGAAATCCCTTTTGTATAAGAGAAATAGACGATTTTAACCCCTTCCAGTTTTAACTCTTCTTCATACTTCTCCCATTTTTCTGATCCATACCAGTCGTCACCCACAAACATGACAGACGCGCCGATTTTTTACACATTTTGAGCTTATCCATATCACTTATCCGTTTTCACTCAGAAAACCGGCAAGAAAACTGAACCTGCTTGTGCCTGATTCCCCAGGCAGCCACGCATATCCTGGTGCAATAATTGCAATCTCCTTCACTCAGTCTCATCTCCTTTATTTCCACACTTTTCAGCCAGCCGTTCCTCCCACAAAAAAACCGCTGCAAACCATGACTATGACAACGCCATACTTTACACCGGATTTTATATTTTCTATCTGGTTTTCCTCAGTTCCCGCTAAACTATCGCTTCTACAATCACCTTTCCGTCCATCTGAATCTCCTTCACGCCCGTTTCCTTCTTTTTGTTAAAGTTAAAGCTAAGCAGATATCCCTTATCCAGACGATAGTAATCCAGATATTCGGCGAGCTGCTTTTCCCCGCGCCTGTTGTACTCATCCCCGCGCCAGATTTTCAGTTCCACTACATACCGCTCCCCCAGATAATCCACGATCACGTCGGTTCTCGATGCGTCCCTTGTCTGCGCTTCCAGATAATAGTTACCCGTGCCATTAATAATCGGCTTTAAATATAACAGGAAAAACTTTCGGCCGTAAGCCTCTACGAATTTCTCATCGTTATCTCCGTAAATGTCCGTGAAGTATTCGACAAATTTTTCAAGCACCAATTCCATATGGAGACCTGTTTCGCTCACGAACTGGGGTTTATTGTTCTCGCCATATCGGAATGCGCTGCTGTTTACGGATTCTTCCGCAACAAACATATTGAGCATTCTCATCTCAAAAATACGATTTGCTACAACCACCTGACCGCCCTGATCTTTCAGGAAACCAAACATCACCCCCATGCTGATTGATTTCGTATCCGGGCTGAAAGGTATCCGTTTCCCCTGATAGATAATATCCTCCAGCATTCCGCGCATGTCTGGGTAAGCGTCGAGCTGCTTGGCCATGCTGTCAAACAAAGGCATCCTGATCTTCATAATGCGGTTTACCGCCTTCGTTATCCCCTCTTTTGTCCACCAATACCGCCCGCACAAATATTCTTTTGCCTGCAGCGTCTCATCCATCGTCTTGCAGACCAGGGACACCAGATAGGGATAACCCGATGTATACTGATAAATTTCCTCCGCCACCGCCAGTATATCCATGCCGGTCTGATGATCCGCCTCATATTCCTGCAGCATTTCCGCGATCTGTTCTGCCGAAAAATCCATATCCACATCAAAGCTTGCCGCGATATTCCAGGGACTGTTGTACTGATGATCCTGATCAGGGCGTATTTTCAGCTTTAGATTTTTGATATCATATACGCCGGCAAGAATGACTGCGCGGAAGATTGGCATATCCTGCCTGTGCAGATAATAGCCACGCAGCTGCGCCAGAAAATCAATGAATACCTGATTGTTTGACGCGCTGTCTACCTCGTCAATCATCAGCACAATTGGTTTTGCCGCAGTTTCGCAAAGTCGACTCAGTCCTTCAAAAAAGTCATTTAAGGAAAGCCCGTTATTCTCCTTCAGGGAAAGCAGTTGTTCAACTGCCTCCGCGTCCATTCCTTCCCGCAACGTTTTCCTTCTGGAAAGAAATTTTCCCATCTGCCCAATAAACGCCGCAGTAAAGGTCTTCTCATCCATAAAATCGGCTGTGCTGAGCATCTGAAAATCTAAGAAAAAGACATGGTAGTCTTCCCTAAGATAAGCCTCCAGTGCAGAAAGTGTCGTAGTTTTGCCATATTGTCTTCCTCGGTTGATAACAAAATACTTCCCTCTATCCACATAAAGCCGTTTGATTTCTTCAAGCCTTTCGTCCAACCGCACCATATAATGTTCTTCCGGTCTGCAGATTCCTTCTGTATTAAAATACCGCATAAGTCCTCCCTGCCTGTGTCTGTATCACGCAATATCCGAACCTTTTTACATCTCAGTATATTCTATCATTACACTTTTAGTCTGTAAAGAAAGGCGGCGGTAACATCCGATGTAAAGTATGAAGTTGTCAAGGTACCTTTTAAATGAAGTTTCAATGCCGCAACAGCTTTGATAATGCTCAGGACACCCGTCGTTTCCCTGGTTCCACCTTCATCGGCCTTACCGCCTCCTCACTAAATCCTTGTGTGCTTCCCGGAATAAACAATATTTTTAAGGTTAGTATAATCAGTTTCAGGTCAAGAAACAGGTTTCTGTTTTCTATGTAAATCAGATCCAGGCGCAGCTTATCATATGCGCTGGTGTTATACTTCCCGTAAAGCTGGGCATAGCCGGTAAGGCCGCTTTTTACCTGCATACGGTAGGCAAACTGGGGCAGCTCCTTCGTGTAGAGCTCCACATTCTCTACACGCTCCGGCCTCGGCCCCACCAACGCCATATCCCCTTTCAACACATTGAAAAGCTGCGGAGAAATGTGCCTACACTAATATACCACATGTGAATGATGCCATACATGGGAGAGAACAGCACGTGGGAATAAACTATAAAATTCTTGGAAAAAACATAAAGTATTACAGAAAGCAGAAAAATCTGACGCAGGAACAGATGGCAGAAAGCCTGGAACTGTCGGTCGGTTTCATCAGCCAGGTAGAGCGTGGCATCGCAAAAATGAGCCTTGACACGCTGATTGATTTATGCGATTTTCTGGATTGTTCTGCAGGAGATATTTTGGACAATGCACACATAAACTGCAGAGACAGGCTGTCGGAAGACCTGTTGGCTTTATACGAACAGCTCCCCAAAAAAGACCAGACACTTTTTTACTATATGTTAAGGGCATATGTAGATCATTTATAATAAGAAAAGAGCTGATGCAGAAAAGCTGCACTTCTTCATGGCAATTCAGGGGCTGAAATCGGTATGAACCGGCAGCCCCTTTTTCGTATTCGGTTTATTCGGAGATATATTCCAGAAAATCAAAGTCCGCATAATGTTCATGCTTCACTCTGTCGGCACAGGTGATTCCTACCATAGTCCCCGTAAATTCCCCGTACTCACAGTACTCGTCAGAAAACTTGCTGGTGTCGAATTTCTTGCCTATTTTCTGATAGGTTTTTCCGTCATAGCTCCATTCAAACCAGGATTCACGCTCTTCTATATAGAGCCGCAGATAAACCGGCACATCCTCCACAGGAATCCGGGAATTTAAAAATTCGGTTTTTTGTCCGTTTTCCAGATGGATAATGGAAAGTGCGCTCTGTCCCAGCGTTTCGCTGTAGTATTTCCGCAGATTGATATAATTCATATTGTCATAGTAAAGAATCAGGCCCGCGCTGTGCTGGTGGATTTCGGGCAAAAATTCCATTTTGGTGGTAATCCGTCCGTGCAGGGAGCGAAGCTTTCTGGCCAGAATGCTTACTTTGTTTAAGGAAGTGCGGGACTCCTGCCCCCGCAGGCGCACATATCCCGGTCTGGCAGTTACGTCGGCAAAGCTTTCCGGCATAATCCGCGGGGCATAGTACCAGATATTTAAGGTGTCGCTGTCGAAGTCGTCAAAATCCGGTATCTGCGGCATGGGGTATTCGGGCAGGGAGCTTTCAGGAACTTCCAATTTTGCCAGATTACCGCCGCCCTCCAGACGGAGCCAATGATCCTTGGTCCATTCCATTTTCTGGATTGCGGTTTCCCGTCCCAGCGTGCATCGCAGCTCCGGGACAAAGGGGCGGGCTGTCAGATGCACCATGTAGACTTCGCCTGCCGGTGTCTCCACGTAGCTTCCATGGCCGGACTTTTGCAAAAGAGATTCCGGGTTGTAATATTTGGGCTTTAAGTGATCCGGGTTATGCCGCTCGTTTGATACGCTGGGCGTGGAGGTCAGGATCGGGTTCGTGGGATCTTTCTCATAAGGGCCCCATATGTTTTTGGAGCGTCCCATGGTCACACAATGATTGTAGCCTGTTCCGCCTTCTGCACACATAATGTAATAGTAATCGCCGTGTCTGGTCAAGTGCGGCGCTTCGATACAGCCCCGGTCGGTGCCGCCATGCCAGATCCGTTTGGGATAGCCAAGGATTTTCTGCTCTTTCGGATCGTATTCCACCATGCAGATTGCCCCCGGCTTTTCATATCCTTCCCTGGTTTCCCATTCCAGGGAAACCAGCCATTTTCTGCCGTCCTGATCGTGGAACAGGGAGGCGTCAAAGCCGGAGGAATGAAGATAGACCGGCTTACTCCAAGGGCCTTTCATATCCTTTGCCGTAATCACAAAATTATCCACATCAAAGTAGCGGGCATTCATGGAATTCATAACGCCATATACCACATAGAAGAGATCCTCCGCCTCGCAATAGGTCAGGCAGGGAGCCCAGATTCCCTTTGCGGAAGGGAGTCTGGTCAGATCCACCCCGGAGTTTTTTGTGATAACATGGCTGTAAAGCTCCCAGTTTTTCAAGTCTCTCGAGTGATAGACAGGGATGCCCGGCAGCCACTCAAAGGAGGACACTGCCAAATAATAGTCATCGCCTTTTCTGCAGATACATGGGTCCGGGTGAAATCCCGGTAAAATCGGATTGGTAATCATGGTCTCCTCCTGTTATAGTTGTGTTATTTGTTATAATATTCATTAAAAGAGTCCGTCTGGCTGCCCTTCCATTTTCCTGCGGCCAGATCATCCACAGCCTTTTGATAATGCTTATCCAGATCGAATGCCAGCAGGCACACAATGCCGATTACGCCAGTGATTACGGGAACCCAGATATAGGCCATATTGATGGCGGTAATGGCGGATGCGCTGGTGGGATCGGCGGAAAAGCTGCCGGCCTCTAAGATCCAGCCGAGCGCTGCGGTTCCCAGACCGGAGCCGACTTTCATACAGAAGGAGGACGCCGCATTTCCCATACCTACTGCCTGCACGCCGGTAAGCCACTGTCCGTAGGTGATGGAATCCTGTAAAAGACCGAACATGGTTGCGGCGCCACAGCCGAAGGCTGCTCCCTTTAGGATGTTACATGCCACGACCAGAGTAACGTTCTGTCCGGCCAGAGCTGTCAAGAGGAAGGCAATGACCGATGCGGCCATACCGATCAGGCCCGTCCAGCGTTTGCTGATCTTTGCCATGATAAAGGGGGTGATGAACATCATTACAATCTGTGCCATGGACAGGGAGTTTGCCGTGATGGCATAGACACTCTCGTCTCCCAGCACATACTGCGCAAAATAGTAGGCGCTGCCAAAGAAGGTCGACATCATAAAGTATAAGGAGAAGAGGAATACCACCATCAGAAGCCAGTATTTATTTACAACAAGACTCTTTAAGCATTCGATAACGGAAGGCCCCTTTTCCTGTTTTGCATCTCCTGCCTCCCCGGCGTCGGTGACACGCTCTTTACAGAAGAAGAAAGTAATCAGATTCAAAATGACAAAGACGATCATCAGACACACAAAAGCCAGAGTCCAGCCCTTCTGGCTGTATTGCTCGCCGCCGCCAAAGAAGGCGCACATTTTCAGTACAACCGTATTAACCGTCATTGTTCCGAAGGTGGCAAGCAGCATACGGAAATTTCCCAGCAGCCCTCTCTCATACTGGTTGGTGGTCATCAGTCCCTGCAGGGATGCGTAAGGCACATTCAGGCCGGTATAAAACACGGTGGAAACCAGGTTGTAGGTCAAAAACATATACGCGACCTGCGCGGAGCCGGCCAGGGAAGCAGGCACGGAGAACATAAGTACTGTGCAGATGGCCAGCGGGAAGCACATCCGTAAAATCCAGGGACGGGCTTTGCCCCATTTGCTCCTGGTTCTGTCTACGATTCGTCCCATAATCAGGTCGGAGACGCCGTCAAATATTTTGGAGACAGCCATGATGGAGGCGGCTACGCCCGGATCCACACCGAGTACACTCACATAGTATACAAGCAAAAACGCCGATATGGAGGAGTAAACCAGATTGCCGGAATAATCGCCGATACCATATGCCACGCGCTCAAAAAAGGAAAGCTTTGCGTCAGGGTTTTCCGCTTTTCCATTGTTTATATTCATAATAATCATTCCTTTCATTTTTATTCTTATATAATCAATATGGAACAATACGGAGAATGCTGGTTTTAAGGCATTCTCCAGCGTGAGAAAAGTCTGCGTAGCAGACTTAGTACTTCTTAACGAAGCAGCCTTTGCCGCTGAGTTGTAGAAGTATTTCTCACGCGGGGAACCATCCGAGATCTACGCTTTTTCCGAGGTCCCAGCAGTCCCATCCCTTCCAATGCGGTTCATTCACGGTGTCGAGCAGCAGCTTGTAATTCCAGTAAAAATAGCCGCTGCCCTTCTGCCATGCCGCAAGCTGCGCGTTGGCGAGCTGCGCATACAGGTGTTTTTTGGCGTCTTCTGTCAGACCGTCGGGTGCGTCCGTATAATCCATGCCGTTTAACACGGACTGTCCGCCCTTGGTGTCCACGCCTACCACATAAGAATTAAACAGGCACCATTCACCGCAGATCACAGGTACATAGGACTGCACCTCTTCCATGTCCTTCGCATAATTTTCCTGAATATATTTGATATAGCCGTTTAGAGACTGCTCGCATCCCATTGCTTCCGCCACCATCAGATACTGATGGGTGTCCAGCATTACATGGTCAAAGCGGGGCTGTGTGATAAATTCCTTCCAGACCTTCATCTGAAACGCATCATGAAAAACGACATAGGAGTCATCTTTTATGTTGGGACGGATGCGGTCATAGGCCCTGTTGTAAAAGTCGTGCAGAAATTCCATGGTATTGGGTGCGCTGCCTTCTGCCAGCTCCTTGTCCACGGGAGGATATCTGCCGGGAACATCCATGGTTTCCCACATCTCTTTTGTGATCGGCTCGTTGATGGGAGTAATTCCCATAAGCCCTTTTCGCTGTCCGTAGCGTTTGGCCAGCTTTTCCAGCACATCCAGCACAAAGTCCACTTCTTCGGGGGTCTGGCTCCACTTGCAGACGCCGCAGATACCGCCGTTGTCAAAGCCGTTCTGGCTGAGAGGCGCCGTGTGCAGATCAATCAGGATCTGAATATCATACTTTTCCGCCCAGGAGAAGGCTTTGTCCAGCTCCTGAATGCATCCGATAAACGGCGGGCGGTCCCCGAAAATGAAGTAAGGCACCGGAATCCGCACGGTATTCAGGCCGATCCGTTTGATTGTCGCAAAATCGCGTTCAGAAATGTACTCACTGCGGTGCACTTTAATGCGGGCTTCATAAACCTCCGGCGAAAGGCTCTTCGGCAGATAGTATTCGTCCTCCGCGTCTGTTCCTTCAAACAGCGCCGGACTCATCCACTTTTCAAGAACAAGCCAGTTGCCAAGATTGACTCCCTTTACATACATGTTTCCATCCTCCTTTTGTTTTAAAATCGTTCTTCTTTACTATTAGTTTATGAGAAGTATATTCCAATCTATATCATAAAATACATTTGTATATCATAATTTTCACTTTTATATGTTATACTGGTAGTAAAAGAACAGGGGGAAAGTCTGTGAATATTGTATATCTCATGCAGTATGTCTCACGCTGTCTCCACACGATTGTCAGGCGGTTTTCCGGGCAGGGGGAGGGCTGGACAAAGGTCTGTGAACGCGTTGATCTGACTGAAAATTCGCTGATGGGGGATGCAGAGGATTTTTATGCAAAGAATTTGGTGGATTTGGCGGTGCAGGGATGTCCGCCGGTCATTGCGACCGGGGAGGCATTTGTATCCTACGGGATTGTCCATTGCGGGGAGGCTGTGTTTGTTGTGGGACCGGTCATTCTGGCGTCAGACAGCGCCAGCCGCCATAAGCTGCCGCCCCTGCCGGTAACGGATTCCCTTCTCCCTGCTTTATACCGCTGTAAGGTTTCCGATATGATAACGGAACTGCTTCTGCTGCATAATCTGTTCCACGAGGAAATCTGTCCGTTTCATGAAGCGGCTGACTATAATTATCTGGACGGTTCGGTAACCGCGGAGGTGAACAGGGAATTTACGGATATCGTTTTCCAGAACCAGGAGCGGATTTCCAGGCACAATCCATACGATCAGGAGGTCCGGGAGGTGGACAGCATCCGCACCGGCGACCCGGAACGGCTCAAGAGGAGCTGGGCGGAGGATTATATCGGTGAGCTGGGTGTTCTGGCGGATGATCCGCTGCGCAATAACCAGAATCTGGGCATCGTCCTTGTCACGCTTGCTTCCAGAGCGGCCATAGAGGGCGGGCTTATGCCTGAAATGGCCTATTCTTTAAGCGACAGCTATATCCGAAAACTGGAGAAAGCGCACAGCCCTGAAATGGCCTATCAGCTTGCCAGACAGGCGGAATACCAGTATGCGCTTCTGGTGAAGGAGGAAAAGGAAAGGAAAGCCGGAGTCGAAAGGGTTTCGGCGGCGGATTCGCGTATCAGCCAATGCAAGGACTATATTTTTGCGCATCTGCACGGGAGAATTACCACGGCGGAGATTGCAAAAGCCCTGTATATGAATCCCAATTATCTTTCCGGGCTTTTTAAGAGAGAGGAGGGAATCACAATCGGGCAGTATATTCTCCGGGAGAAAATAAAGCTGGTGAAAAACATGCTTATTTACTCCCGCTATTCCTATATAGAGATAGCAAATTATCTGGGCTTCTGCTCGCAGAGCCATCTGGGGGAAAAGTTTAAAAAGGCTACCGGAATAACGCTCCACCAATACAGGGAAAAATATGGGGTGAAGGAATTTTTCGTAAAATAACACGATTGCGCAAGCGGTATTCCGACTAAAAATACGATTTGTAAGGATTGCTTTTGCCCGTGCGGGTGGATATACTATTATAAAGGAAAATTATTTTGCATGGGTGCAGAAGTAGAGAACGAGGTACTGGCCGACAGTGTGCCGGTAGTGCAGAAATGGGTATGATGTGAGAAAAACGGCACGGAAAGGATTACTATGAACGGGAATCATCAGAAATTTGCAGAAGGTTTATTACAATATTTAAACGACAGCCCTACGGCTTACCATGCTGTGGAAAACGCGGCGGCATTGCTGCGGGAGAACGGTTTTCAGGAATTAAATGAAACGGAGAGCTGGTCTCTTCAAAAAAACGGCAGATATTTTGTCGTAAAAAACAGTTCGGCGGTGATTGCCTTTACAGTGGGTGAAGGGGATCTGGGGAAAGAAGGGTTTCGCATCATCGGCGCGCATACGGATTCCCCGGCGCTCAAAATCAAGCCCGGGCCGTGCACCGTGACCCCGGATGGGTATGTAAAGGTGAATGTGGAAGTCTATGGCGGCGCTATTCTGCAAACATGGTTCGACAGACCGCTCGCCGTGGCCGGGCGTGTGATCGTAAAAGAAAACGGCGCATTGCGGGAAAAGCTGATTCAGATTGACAAGCCTGTTTTTATGATCCCGAATCTCTGTATTCATTTCCACAGGGATATGAATGAAAAAAGCTCCTGTAACAGACAGACTGAAATTCTGCCGCTTTTGTCCATGAAGGAGGAAGGACTGGAAAAAGAGGATTATCTGCCCGCCCTGCTTCAGGAGGAAACAGGTATCGATAAAGGGGAGCTTGTAGATTACGAGCTGTTTTTGTATGAGTACCAGAAGGGAATTTTTACGGGGAAAAAGCAGGAGTTTATCTCGGCGCCCCGGATTGACGATCTCTCCATGGTTTATGCAGGGCTGATTGCGCTAATGGAGGCGGAGACGGGAGAGTGCTGTCAGGTGCTTGCGGCCTTCGATAATGAGGAGGTGGGAAGCACCACGGCACAGGGGGCAAATTCCGGGCTTCTTTTGCATATCCTGAACCGCATCTGCAAGAATCTTGGCCTGTCGGATGAGGGGTATTTTCAGGCGGTTGCAAATTCGACTTCGATTTCGGCCGATCTGGCGCACGCGGTGCATCCCAATTACAGTGACAAGCATGATACGGAAAACCGCCCCGTGTTAGGGGGCGGCCCTGTGATTAAGTATTCCGCATCCCAGCGGTACGCCACGACTGCATGGAGCGCCGCTTATTTTGCGGATGCCTGCGAGAGCGCAGGTGTTCCTTACCAGAAGTTTGTAAACAGGAATGATGTCGTGGGCGGTTCCACCATTGGCCCAGCGCTTTCCGGGCTGACCACGATTCCGACCGTGGATATAGGCGCGCCCATACTGGCGATGCACTCCATCCGGGAATTTGGGGCTGTGGCGGATATGGAGTATACGGGGGCAGCTTTTCTGGCGTATTATGAAGGCGGGCGGCCTTAATGGCTGCCCATTTGCGCTTTCCGAATGTAGTGCGAAGGGAATTAACCCTTGGTGACAGGTACCCATAACTCGCAGAACAGGCCATCTTCGCCTTTTTCAAAGTAGATTTCAAAGTCTGTAGCGTCTGTCTGTGTGTAGCCGGTCTGCGGGGAAAATTCCTTGTAAAATTTACTCCACGTCTCCCCGATGCAGTCGCCGTCGGAGCCAATGCACCTGAATACGGCGTAGTCGGCAGGCTCGGTTTTCCATATGGTGTAGCCCTTTTTTAACAGCGCGTCCAGCCCGGCGGAATCGGTATCATCATCAATGATAACGCCGATGCCGTAATCGAAATGGGTCTGGTTTGCCTTAGTAGGGCTGCATAAGCCATAAAGGTCTCTTTTTCCTTCCGGCCGAAGCCGCTTCATGGGTTCAAACAAATCCTTTTTGTCGCATTCTGTCCAGAAATCGGGAATGCTGTGGTCGCTGTCGTCATTGATGATCTCGTTGGAAAAAGCCCTCACCATTGTGACAAACTGCTGCGGTTCCTTGTGTTCCATTCTGTAATCCATAATACTACCACCTTCCGTTATGATTTTTATCACAAGGGGATTGAATAAATGGAGCTTCGCGCCCGGTTTCTTTGCCTGCTTCGGTGTGGAACCGTGAAAGCGCGAAAAGGCTTTGGAAAAGCTTTCCGGTGATTCGTAGCCATATTTATATGCGGCGTCAATGACCGACAGATCCGTCGTCTGGAGCTCCTGCGCCGCCAGCGTCAGCCGACGGTTCCGGATGTATTCATTGGCCGTCATTCCGGCAATAAAACTGAACGTCCGGTGAAAGTTATAGTTTGACATATGTATGCTTTTGGCAACGTCGGAATAATTAATGTTTTCGTAAATATGATCTTCCATATAGCATATTGCCTGTTGAATAAGCTGTATTGACATGTCAGCCTCTGCCTTTCCTTTCTTTCATTTCCCTGTGTAAGGTGATTGTATATAATTGTGGACGAAAAATCCTGTTCCTGCTTGCGCAAATTCGTTCCAGCCTAGCAGTAAAACTTCAACACCATAAAAATATCATCGGCATATGTTCCATCATCATATTTGTTTGCATTTGGGATTATGCCGCATTCCTTAAATCCTAAACTTTTATACAGGTGATATGCTTTCTCATTATTACCTACTACTGTTAATTCAGCCTGCTCAAAACCAATATTCTTTATTACTGTTAATAACCTTTTTAACATAAGTTTTCCCAATCCGAATCCTGTATACTTCTGAAACAGGGCAATTCCCATTCCTGCACGATGTTTTGTCCGCCTGCTTCCAGACTTACTTTCAAAGGAACAATTTCCTGCATATTCTCCATCAACAAACGCTAATATCATAAGAGAATCCTCAGATTGATTATGTTCATTAATAAATTGCTCTTCATCTTCTTTCGTATAATGAATTTCATCTGGTTCAGACATCAAAAATCTTGTTTCTCTTGTAACTGTTTTTAAATAGTCAATCAGCATTTGTGACTCATCTGCTCTTGCACTACGCAGTAGAATCTTTTTTCCGTTTAACATATATATCTCATCTGCAAATATCATGCCGTGTGCCTCTCTCTCTTTAAATTCTGACTGATCAGCGTAATTTTAATGTACTCTTAGCTGGTTCACAATTTCGAAAAGGGAATAAAATTTAGTGTGCACCGTGTGGAAGTGTTATGGTTTTTACCCAATCTACCAGTGGACCTTCTTTATGAATATCGATATATCTTTCAAATAGTGCGTTGCTTTCTGCTTCTAAAATCCCGGATACCATGGCCGGAAGATGAAAGGAAGACTCTGTGTGATTTTCCTTCCATGTTTTTTCGGCCCACTTAGCGGCGCCGTCTGAGGGCGCGTCAAGAGAATAATATATTTTGCCGACAAACGAGGATATGGATGCGCCCAGACACATCATGCAGGGTTCTAAATTTGTATATAATTCCATTTGCATTTTCTCATGATAACTGTACCTTTTCTGATCCAGTTTCATCAGGGCTTTTAGCTCTGCATGAACAAGCAATCTTTTGTCCTCGCTTTCCGATGTATGGCTTTGGGCGATAATGGCATCGCCAAGAAATATCATGCACGCTATCGGAAGTTCGTTCTTTTCCAATGCGTGTTCCGCCAAGTCAATTACAAGTTTCATCTTTTCGTTTATGGTCATTGTACTGCCTCCTGTAGAAGTTTTCACTTTTCATATGTTTACAATTGTTTTCCAAGTGTAATCCTATTATATTTTTAATAAATGAGATTCGCAATCTGTTTTAAGGTTCCGCGCAATAGATATTTGTATTGACAAGGAATGTTTACGGGTGTAGACTATGATGCAAGAGGTGTTTACACACGTAAACAATTTGAAATGACAGAGGAATGGACTGTATAACATGAGGAGGAAGACATGAAGGATACGAAAATATCCGATGCGGAGCTGGAAATTCTGGAGGTGCTCTGGGAAGCAGGGGAGGCGCTCAATGCCAATGAAATCCGTATATGCCTGAATGAAAAAAGGGACTGGGAGCGCACCACGGTGCTGACGCTGATCCGCAGGCTGCTTGACAAAGGCGTGATCGCCCAGGAGAAGCGGGAGGTCTATTATTATGCGCCCCTTGTAGCACGCAGCGATTATGTGAAAGAGGAGACGAAGAGCTTCGTGAATAAGTTTTTCAAGGGAAATGCGAAAAATCTGGCGGCAGCTCTCATTGAACAGGAGGATTTGAGCAGGGAGGATATCGAGGAGCTGCGCGCGTATTTTCGGGACAGCTTTCAGTAGAAGGACGGCTATGTGGCAGAGAGGAGAGGGAATTTATGGAAGAGATATTTCGCGTGGTTTTTTCGCTGTCAGTGTCGGGAAGTCTGACCGGACTTTTGATATTGCTGGTTCGGCCGGTTACAGAAAGGTATTTTGCGAGGCGCTGGACCTATTATCTCTGGATGGTAGTGCTTGTAAGGCTTCTTGTGCCGGTACATGCGGATGTAAATCTGATGGAATCTTTATCGGTGAGGCTGGCGGCAGTGGGGAGCGGGCTGGCTGATACGGGTGATACAGTAGAAACGGCGGCAGGGAGCCGGGATGTGGAGACGGCGTCAGAAATCACACAAAATGGGCAGAGCGGCGCAGAGGGCGCGGCAGGATCGGCTCCGGCACTGCAGCGTACGGCGCCGGGTGCCGGGACGGAGATGGCACCGGCTGCAGGACCAAGCCTTTTGTACATTGCAGGCATTCTGTGGATTTTTGGCGTACTCTTTACAGCCGCGCAAAGGTTTCATACTTACCGGCGTTTTGTCAAGGGCGTTCGTGGAACATGCGCGCCTGTCGCCGACGGGCGGGTACACAATACACTTACAGAGATTCAGAGGAGACTTGGGATCAGACGGCGTGTGGTTCTTTATGAGAGCGCAGATGTTAACAGTCCGATGCTGATCGGTTTACGGAAGCCGTGCATTTATCTGCCGTCAGAGCTTCTTTCGGAGATGACCGGGAGAGAGAATGATATCTGCCTGATTCTGCACCATGAGCTGGTCCACTATAAGAGAAGAGATATCTGGTATAAATGGCTGTTTCAGGCGGCGGTCTGCATACATTGGTTTAACCCGCTTATTTATGTGTTTCAGCGTAAATTCAATTCAGACTGTGAGCTTGCCTGTGATGAGACGGTGTTAAAGCTTCTTTCAGAGGAGGGGCGCAGGGCTTACGGGAATGTGCTGCTGGATGTGGCGCAGAAGAATTGTTCCGGGGGAGCGTTTCGGGGGAAAGATTTGGGGATGCACAGAAATGTGCCCACCATGACTTTGCTGGAGGAAGAAAGCACGCTGAAGGAGAGACTGCGGGGAATTGCGAAGTACCATAAGAGGGGCGTGGCAGTCGGATTCTGTTCGGCGGCGGTACTGGTCATGCTTCTGGCGGTGGCTGTCGTCTGCGGTGCGGCGCAGGTCCGTTTCGATTACGGTGAAATTTTTTCCAAGTATTATTGGGGGGATTTAGAGGCGCGCTTCTCTGGAGGAACGATAGAAGATTCCTTCGATTTGGATCAGCCGATCTGGGTAAATAGCATCGGAAGGGCTTATCGGATGTATGACGACGACGCCCTGATTGCAAATGACAGTGAGAGCGACTGGTGGCGGGCATGGGTATATTCCGGAGGAGACAGGAGCGTGAATGCGCGGAAGTTTGCCTTTAACGGCTCCGACACATTGTGGATTTTGTATGCAAATAAGGAGACGACGCTGGAACTATCTTCCGCGTTCAGTCTTTACGGCGGCCGTTTTAAGGTGGTCTGTGTCAGGCCGGACCAGACCGTGCAGACGATCAATGAGAGCGGGGAAGAGAATACCGTGAAAATCACGCTGCCCCAAGGCAGAAACGTGATTAAGATGGTGGGACAGAAGGCGCGGCTGGAGGATCTCAGCATAGCATATGGAGGGATGATAAAAGGAGACTTTGACGGTGTTTACACAAACGAGGATATGGAGTATGCCTATCAGGTGCTGGACGGGAACAGGCCCCTGGATATATCCGAACTGGAAAAGGCCATCCCTTATCTGTCGGCGGAGGAGGTAAGCAGACTATATCGACTGGCCTGGCAGGAGGAGATTGTCTTATCAGAGGAAAACTGGGAGGATCTGTGGACTTATTCGGATGAGGAGGCGACGTCGCGGTATCTGTTGGAGGAGCTGCAGGCCGGAAAAATCAGGGAATTTAATAGCAGCGTCCTGTGTAAGATGGCTCCCCTCATGAAGGATGCAACGGTGAGTGAGTGCTTCCGCTGCCTTTTGGAGCGCGGCGGGGTGTCGGAGTCGGAATGGGAGGATATTTTTATTTATTCCGATTCGAAGAAGTCCGCCCAATATCTGGCGGAGGCGCTTCGCAGGGGAGAGGCGGACGGCTTTAGCGATAAGGTTCTGGATCAGATCTGTTATCAGGTATCTACAAAAAGCCTGACAGATATTGTGACGGCGATGGACAGGGACCAGCTTTCCTTTGAAGGACTGCTGCAGCATGTTCTGCCCTTTGTACAGAAGCAGGACGAGGCGGTGACATGTATCTGCTACTATATTGATTTGAGAAATGTGCTGACGGATGCCCAGCTTCGGGAGATAGAGGGTTATGTTACGGAGGAGGATTTTTATCGGATTATAGAGTATAACACGAGAAACAAATAGGAAAAGAAAGTTAGAAGAAACAGCATCTGACCTTGGCGGGGATGCTGTTTCTTCTATTCCTATAGGAAATTCCGAATTTCTTAACCAAGCTGCTGGTAGTTGCTGTCCATATAGTTCTTCCTCCCGAACGGTACATAATTTTCGTCCAGCAAAATCATGTTTCCGTTTCCAAGATCCGGGAACTTCTGCGCAATCTCTTTGAGAACCTCCCATTCGTCCCTGGAGTTTTCCGTGTTATCCGCCTCCACCTGTCTTAGTGCTTCCTCAATCGCCTGTAGGTCAGTAGTTCCCCAGTAGAGCGGATGGGGCTGGAAGGAAGAATGGTAATCGCCTCCTTCGTAGCAGAAAAAGCAGGAGCAGGGGATTTTTTCAAACAATTCTTTTTTTGCCCCGTCAAGCGCTTTTACCTCCAGACAGTAGCAGCCGTTTACGGTTGGCGCGCCATCCTGTGCAACCATATTTGCGATTGCCATAATGGTAAGCGGTTCTGTTTTCACGATCATTCCAGGAACCAAAAGTCCCTCCTCGTACAATTCCCTTAAGTATTCATCAGAAAACTTCCCGACAGCCCTCCACAGGAAAAACAGCGCAAGAAGGAGAAAGACAACTGCGGGAATCCAGCTTTTCAATAAGGAAATTCCGGCTAAACATATGAAACATACGCAGATTACAGCAGAGCTTCGCCGCTTTTTGACCACAGCCCTTATGATTTCATCCTTCTGCCGTATCCGGCTCACATCCGCATGGATGCCTGATTTCGTACTTGCCTCAAACTGTGAATAATCTACCATTTTTAACCTTTCCTCCATTCCGAAGCATTCTATGCTGAGGAACGCGGGCAGAATATCAGATTCTGCTCTGCGATCCCGCCCCCATTCTGACAGTTTTCTATTATTATATACTTACACAAAGCCGGAATCAAGCAAGGTAATGCATCAGATGAGGATTTCATTTTTGACAACGGGTTCGAGATAAGTATATAATGGTCAGGATAAATATCATGCGGCGTCAGTGGTACATCAGCGCAAAAAAAGGGATAAAATGGCGGTGCATTTTTCAAGGGGAGAAAAGAGATATGTCCTATCCAATGGTGCATTTAAAAATTGCATATAATTTGCTTACAAAGTGCGGTGATATGTGCATAGGACAGCCGGGGGATTTTCTGCTCGGCGCTGTCGCGCCGGATGCGGTGCATTTTCACAACGGTTATGATGTTTCGCTGAAAGAGAAAAGCCATCTGTGGAAATTCGGCCCACGCTGGGGTGTGACGCTGGACAGCGAAGGCTGGCTGGAGACGATTCGCAGATTCTGGAAAGAGAACAGGAATGCTGAGAACTGGGATTTTATGGCGGGATACTGCACACACCTTCTTACGGACTGGGAGAACGACAGGCGTATTTGGACGCCTTTTCGGGAAAGAGTAATGCTGGGCGAGGCGGTTGATGAGGTTCACAGGCAATATGCGGTGGAAGCCCATGGCTTTGATCAGTGGTTGTACCAGAATGGAAAGGAGTCGCAGGAAATCTGGCGGCTTTTGGAGCAGGGGAATGCTTACGGAGTAGAGGGGTGTATCCTGAAGGAAGACCTTGAACGGCAGAAACAGTCGCTTTTGAAGGAACAGTTTACCGGGAAGGCGGCGGTTGATGTGAGCGGGTACCAGTTTTGTACGAAAGCGGTTATGGAGGAGTTTGTGGAGAGATGCGTGGAGAGAATACAGGAACATATAAATCCGGGGAACTGATGAAAAGGTTTCTGCCCTATTATAAAAAATACTGGAAGGTTGTGGTGATCGATCTGCTTTGTGCCGGGCTCACGACAATCTGTGAGCTGGTGCTGCCGATGATCATTCGCTTTATCACCAACGCGGGGATGAACGACCTGGCATCGTTGACGGTATCCGTTGTCGTCCGGCTGGGTTTGCTGTACCTGATCCTGCGCATTGTCGATACCATAGCGAATTTCTATATGGCTTACACGGGGCATGTGATGGGCACGCGGATTGAGACAGATATGCGTCGGGATGCATATGCGCATTTGCAGAAATTATCGGACACTTATTATAATAATACCAAGGTCGGACAGATTATGGGACGCATCACCAACGACCTTTTTGACGTGACGGAGTTTTCCCACCATTGTCCGGAGGAATTTTTTATCGCGGGAATTAAGGCGGTAATCTCTTTTATTATCCTGGGAAGAATCAGTCTGGGGCTTACGCTGATTATTTTTGCGGTGGTGCCGGTGATGGCGGTGACCTGTATTCTGATCAACCTTCGTATGAGAGAGGCGTTCCGCAAACAGAGGGTGCAAATCGGTGAGCTGAATGCCCGCATCGAGGACAGTCTTTTGGGGCAGAAGGTGGTGAAGGCTTTCACCAATGAGGAGAAGGAAAAGGAAAAATTTGAGCAGGACAATCAAAACTTTTACCGCATCAAAAAGGAAACGTACAAGTTTATGGCGGCGTTTCAGACGACCACAAGGGCTTTTGACGGCCTGATGTATCTGGTGCTTCTGGTAGCGGGCGGCATTTTTATGGTGAAGGGGAAAATTGAGCCGGGGGATCTGGTGGCCTATGTCATGTATGTGACGACGCTGATTGCCACCATCCGCAGGATCATTGAGTTTGCGGAGCAGTTCCAGCGGGGCATGACGGGGATAGAGCGTTTCGTGCAGATCATGGACAGCGACATTGAGATTTTTGACGAACCGGGCGCGGTGGCCTGCGTGAACCCGAAAGGAAACATTTCATTCCGCAACGTCAGCTTCGAATATCCTGACGATCACAATGTGGTGTTCCGGGGCTTGAATCTGGAGATCCGTCAGGGCGAGAAGATTGCCATTGTAGGGCCTTCCGGCGGCGGGAAGACGACGCTTTGCAATCTGATTCCACGGTTTTATGATATCGACCAGGGAGAGATCCTGTTAGACGGGAAAAATATCCACGGGTATACGATTAAAAGCCTGCGGCAGAATATCGGCATGGTGCAGCAGGACGTTTATCTTTTTTCAGGTACAGTCTATGAAAATATTGCCTATGGGAAGGAAAATGCCGACAGGGAAGAAGTGGTGGAGGCGGCGAAGCGTGCCGGGGCGCATGAATTTATCGTCGGCCTCAAAGACGGCTATGATACATACGTGGGGGAGCGGGGCGTGAAGCTTTCCGGCGGGCAGAAGCAGCGCATCAGCATTGCCCGGGTGTTTTTGAAGAATCCGCCCATTCTCATTATGGATGAGGCCACTTCCGCGCTGGACAATGAGAGTGAATTTCAGGTGGCGAAGTCGCTGGAAGCGCTGGCGAAGGGAAGGACGACGATTACCATTGCCCACAGGCTTTCCAGTATCCGCAGCTCTGACCGCATTCTTGTGCTGACAGAGGAGGGCATTGTGGAGGAGGGAACCCATGAGAGTCTGCTTGCGCAGGGAGGGATTTACCACAGCTTTTATGTGACGGCGAATGAGTTGAAGTAGGGATGTACATGCATTGCTGTAAAGACGCTGTTTTGATGCGATATTTAAAACGGGATAATACAAAAGAAATAGGAAAAGGGGAATATAATGGGATTATTTACAAAGAAAATCGGACCGGTTTTTTTGAAAGAGGAAAGTGATACGCAGGCATACATTGCAAAAATGCAGATGTTGTTGGCAGGAGCGGACGAATCGCTAAAGAGTAAGATTGAAAAGCAGATCAATCTGGCAAAGTATGGAGAATATGGGGAAAGCAATATTGCGTTTGAATTGAAAAACAGTGGAATGGATATGTATATTCTCCATGATATCTATTTGGAAACGGAAAACCTTGCCGCTCAGATTGATTATATAGTTATCACAAGGAAGATGGTTTATGTGATCGAGTGTAAAAACCTGATAGGGAATATTGAAATTGACAATACAGGGGCATTTATCCGCTCTTATGAATTGAAAGGCAGACGGATAAAAGAGGGTATTTATTCTCCCATCACCCAGAACCAGAGGCATTTACAGGTGTTAAAGGCAGTCAGAAAAAATGCAAAGAATAATTTCCTGACTAAAATGATATTTGAAAAAAGTTTTGATGAAAGATACAAGTCCGTTGTAGTGTTGGCTAATCCAAAAACATACTTGAATGCAAAATATGCAAAAAAGGAGATCAAAGAGCAGGTGATACGCGCGGACCGATTGGTTTCCTATATTCAGGAGAGGGATAAATCTTCTGCAAATATGGAAATGAGCAGTGATGAAATGCTGAAACTGGCTCAATTTTATCTTGGGCAGAATATTCCCCAAAGGTCGGACTATGCAAGGAAATATGAAGAGATGGCGGCTGAGGTGGAGGCGGGAAGGCAAAAAGCGGCGTCCGAGGCGCAGGAAATGCAAGAAGAGAGCGATAGGGAAGGCGGTGTTGACAGGGAAATGCTTATCGGCAAGCTGAAGGCATACCGTCTGGAACAAAGCCGGAAAGAGAACTGTAAGCCATATTATATCTTTAATGACAGGCAGATGAATGATCTGCTCGATAAGTTTCCGCGAAATAAGGAAGAATTACTCGAAGTATCTGGATTTGGCAATGTAAAAGTAGAAAAATATGGGGACCAGATACTTGCAATACTGCATTCTTAAACGGACGTATTAGTGAAGAAGAAAATTATCATTTTTATGTGATAGCTGCCTGTAAAGGGCATTATGAGGATTAAATGGAAGCGAATAACGATGCAAAATTTCATATTTTAATTGTCGAGGATGACCGCCCGCTGGCTGGCGGCCTGAGCCGTGCCCTGCAAAACGGCAGCACGGAAACAGCGATATGCCATACCCTGCGGGAGGCGGACCGACTGCTCGGCGAGACGGGCTTTGACCTTGTGATGCTGGATGTGAATCTGCCTGACGGAAGCGGGTTTGATTTTCTGCAAGAAATAAAAAAGAAATATGACATAAATGTCATAATGCTGACGGCAAACGACATGGAAACGGATATTGTGGCAGGACTGGAGCTTGGCGCGGACGATTATATCACGAAGCCTTTCAGTCTGGCGGTGCTGCGGGCGCGGGTGGCTACCCAGCTTCGGCGGATGGAGGCGCGGCGTGGATTGGCGGATGGCAATACGGCAAACACTCTGTTGGCAGGGACACCGGCATCGGGCGGCATGGCAGAGGGTGGTGTGGCGGCAGACGGCCTGCATGGGTTTGTGGAAGAAGGCTGGATTGTGGATGGTGTCTATCGGTTTCATTTTGCTAAAATGCTCTTTTTTCACGGCGAAGAACAGGTGGAGCTTTCCAAGATAGAGCAGAGGATTCTGCGGATGCTGGTAGAAAATAGGCACGCAACGCTGACGAGAGAACAGCTTCTTGATTTTGGCTGGTCTGTGGATGCGGCTTTTGTGGATGAAAACACATTGTCTGTCGCAGTGAAGCGGCTGCGGGACAAGCTGGGTGCGCAGGATAAAATCAAAACGGTGTATGGGATCGGGTATCGGTGGGAATGACAGATGGCCTGCTATCAAGAGGAGATCTTATGAATGAACTGATTAAAAACGAAAATACTGATATTATGGGAATTTACCAGAAATCAGAAAATATTTTGACAGATGTGGAAAGTATCATAGAAACCTCGCAAAGACAGGCCTATCATGTTGTGGATGATATTTTGGTACAAAGAAACTGGTTGATTGGATACCGTATTGCTGAGGAAGAAATGGACGGGTCAGACCGGGCAGAATACGGCACAAATATTATTAAAATGCTGTCAAAAGAGCTGACGCATAAATACGGAAAAGGTTATGATCGCAGTAACCTTTATCACTATTTACGTTTTTATAAGACATTTCCTGCAATTATCGACACAGCGTGTCGACAATCACATATCCGGTTAAGTTGGTCACATTATCGAATATTATTACAGGTTACGGATTCCGTTGCACGTAGCTGGTATGAAAAGGAAGCTTATGAACAGACATGGAGTGTCCGTACATTGCAACGCAACGTCAATACGCAGTATTATCATCGCATTTTGCAATCTCAAAACAGAGATTCAGTAGAGCGGGAAATGTGTGAAAAAACTGGCGCATTTCAAAGTGATAAGCTGGAATTTATTAAAAACCCAGTCATAGCAGAATTTTTAGGACTGTCCTCAAACATAGATTTGACTGAAACCGAGTTGGAGACAAGCATTATTTCCAATATACAGAAATTTTTAATGGAACTTGGAAAGGGATATGCGTTTGTTGCGCGGCAGCAACATATTAGAACGGAAAAAGAAGATTATTTTATTGATCTTGTATTTTATAATTATATTTTGAAATGTTTTGTTCTGGTTGATTTAAAGATGGATAAAATTACACATCAGGATGTGGGACAAATGGATATGTATATTCGCATGTACGACGAATTAAAAAAGAGCGAGGATGATAATCCGACGTTGGGGATTGTGCTTTGTACGGAAACCGATGAGGATATTGCCAGATATTCCATTTTACACGGAAATGAACAACTATTTGCCTCGAAATATAAATTATATTTACCAACGGAAGAAGAGCTTCGCAATGAGATCGAAATACAGAAAGCGATGTTTTATCTACAGCGGCAGGACGAGGTTCTTTATAAAGAGGCTGAATGACAGTAATGGTAACGGATAAGGGAACGATTATTTTATTAGTGGGTATTTTTTGCCTGTTCCTTGCGGTTGTGATCGGCCTGGCAGATTTTTATCTCAGGCGGCGGAGCCTCAGGCGGATGCGCGGCATGATACAATCGGCTATCGACGGCACCTTTCGGGCGGACACTTTTGACGAGTCGCTGTCTGCCGTTGTAGAGAATAAGCTGGCGGAGTATCTGGCGGTATCGGAGACACAGATGGCGAAAACAGCGGCGGAGCAGGAGAAGACCAAAACGCTGATTGCGGATATCTCCCACCAGACGAAAACGCCGATTGCCAATCTTTTGCTCTACACGGAGCTTTTAAAGGAGGAGGGTGGCAAGGACAGCGAGACGGTTGCGCTTCTGGAGAGCCAGGTGAAAAAACTGGACTTTCTGATTCAGTCGCTGGTAAAGCTTTCCCGGCTGGAGACGGGAATCCTTGTGCTGCATCCGCGCAAAAGTGAAGTGTCGCTGCTTTTGGAGGAGGCGGAAGGGCAGTATGCGGCCCGGGCACAGGAGAAAGGGCTATACCTCTGTGTGGTTTCAGAGGAGGCGCAGGGCGTTATGGCCTGCTTTGACCACAAGTGGACATTGGAGGCCCTGGGCAATCTCATTGACAATGCCGTCAAATATACGCAGACGGGCGGCGTCACAGTACGCGTGAGGCCTTATGAGCTTTTTGTCTGTATTGAGGTGGAGGACACCGGGATCGGCATTGCAGAGGAGGAGCAGGCCAGGATTTTCGGGCGCTTTTACCGTTCTGTGTCGGTTTCCGATGAGCAGGGCGTGGGGATCGGACTTTATCTGGCGAGGGAGATTTTAAGGCAGCAGTCCGGCTATATACAGCTTGTCTCCGAAGTGGGAAAGGGCGCGGTATTCTCCATGTATCTTCCTGCGGACTGAGGAACGGCTGGGTAGGTTGACGGGAAAGGATGATACCTGTAGTACCGGATTTTGAGGGTTTTGAGGTTCAATTCTTACAAAACTGTCAGATTTTATTTTATCCCGGAAAGAATGTGGAAAGAATGCTATGGGATAATCTGTATTGTGGAGAGCGATGTCAGTGGGCAGAGGACTTCATAATGCAGATTTTTTAATGCGTGTAAGAGAAAGGGAGGCAAAAATATGACCATACTGTCAACGAAGGATTTGAAGAAAGTATACGGCTCTGGGGAGAGCGAGGTGCACGCGCTGGCCGGGGTGAATTTTCAGGTGGAAAAAGGTGAGTTTGTGGCCATCGTGGGGACATCGGGCAGCGGGAAGAGTACATTGCTCCACATGCTGGGCGGGCTCGACCGGCCGACGTCGGGCGGCGTCACGGTGGACGGTAAGGAAATTTTTTCTTTAAAGGACGAGGAGCTGACGATCTTCCGCCGTAGGAAGATCGGGTTTGTGTTCCAGAATTACAATCTGGTGCCGGTATTAAATGTATATGAAAACATTCTTCTCCCGGTGCAGCTTGACGGGGGCAGCCCGGATCAGGGATACATCAAAGAGATCATCAACACGCTGGGGCTTGCGTCAAAGCTTAACAATCTGCCCAATAATCTGTCCGGCGGGCAGCAGCAGAGGGTGGCGATCGCCCGCGCGCTGGCGTCCAAGCCGGCCATTATTCTGGCTGACGAGCCTACGGGGAATCTGGATTCCAAAACCAGTCAGGATGTGCTGAGCCTGCTGAAGGTGACGGGACAGAAGTTTTCCCAGACCATTGTCATGATCACGCACAACGAGGCGATTGCGCAGATGGCGGACCGGGTGATCCGCATTGAGGATGGGAAAATTTTGACAAAGGAGGCGGTCTAAGATATGAACGTTTCCAATAAAAAATGTATCCGTCGTCTCAGCGTAGCCAGTTTTAAGGCGGCGAAGATTAGAAATATCATTTCGATAGCGGCAATTGCTTTGACCACCATACTGTTTACAGTTATTTTTACGGTGGTTATGTCCATGAAATACGGGTTCGAGCAGTCCAACTTCCGGCAGGTGGGCGGCTATCAGCATGGTGGTTTTAAGCGTCTGACGGAGGAGCAGTTCGAGGAGTTAAAGGACGATCCGCTGATCAAAGAATACGGAAAGCGGATCTTCTGCGGCATGCCGGAGAAAGAGCCTTTCCATAAAAGCCATGTGGAAGTCAGCTATTGTGATGAAAATGAGGCAAAATGGATGTTCTTAGAGCCGAAGGAAGGGCGGTTTCCCGAGGAAGGAACCAATGAGGCCGCCACGGACTTGCGGGTACTGTCCCTGCTGGGTGTGGAGCCTGTGATCGGCAATGAGTTTACCATGACTTTTATGGTGGACGACAAGGAGACCACAGAGACTTTTACCCTGTGCGGTTACTGGGATTACGATGAGGTGATCGTGGCAAATCATGTGCTGATTCCAAGGAGCCGGACTCAGGAAATCTTTGAGAAGCTGGACACCCGGGGCGAGGACGGTATGACCGGGTTCTGGAGTCTGGACGTGATGTTTAAAAACGCTTCCCATATCGAGGAAAATCTGAACACCATTTTGGAGCGGCACGGTTACCAGTCGGAGGGCCTGGATCAGGGGGATAACTATATTTGCATCGGCGTCAACTGGGGCTATGTCTCGGCGCAGTTTGAGGACAGCATAGACTTGGGTACGATATTGGCGCTGATCGCAGTGATGCTTTTGATTATCTTTACGGGTTATCTGATTATCTACAATATTTTTCAGATATCCGTCTCCAATGACGTGCGTTTTTACGGGCTGCTAAAGACCATTGGCACTACGGGGCGGCAGATCAAGCGGATCATTTCCCTGCAGGCGTTTCTGCTGTCGGCGGTGGGGATTCCCATCGGTCTGGCGCTTGGCTACGGGGTTGGCGTAGCCATGACCGGCATTGTGGTGTCCCGGCTCAATGGTATAATGTTGACTTATTCGGTCAGTCCTGTCATCTTTCTTGGCGCAGCAGCCTTTTCGCTGGTGACAGTCTGGCTCTCCTGCAGGAAACCCCGACGGATGGCGGCGAAGATTTCTCCGGTGGAGGCAGTGCGCTACACGGAAAACAGCGTGAAAAGAACTTCTAACACTCGCAGCAGAGGCTGCTTCGCGAAGAAGTTCTATGTTTCACGCGGGAGAATGCCTGAAAAGCGGCATTCTCCGGGTGAAGCTGAGATGCCGCAAAAAGGCGCATCCATCTTCCGCATGGCGATGGCAAATCTGGGAAGAAACAAAAGCAAGACTGTGATTACGGTGATTTCCATGTCCTTTGCGGTAGTGATTTTGAATATTACCTTTATTCTGGCCAACGGCTTCGATATGGATAAATATTTATACCGCGTGGTGGTGGATTTTATGACCGCGGACGCGTCCTATTTTCAGGTAGGTAATTTCGACCCGACACCTTTTCCGGAAGAAGCGATTTCGCAGATCGAGGCAATGGACGGCGTGAAGGGCGGCAGAACTTATAAGAAAACCTTTGATGCGCAGGAGTTTGTCACCGAAGAGTGGATACGGAAGGTACAGGGTAAGTGGAACAGCCCGGAGATGGTAGATCGATATGTGGAGATGCAGGAAAAGGTGGGCGATCTCTGTGCTGAACGCGTGCAGCTTTACGGGATGGAGGACTTTGTGCTGGATAAACTCAATGTGTTGGAAGGGGATCTTGGTAAACTCAAAGAGGGCGGCAATTATGTGGCGGCGGTTTACAATGCGGACGATTACGGCAATATTTACGAGGATTCCCACTGGGCGAAACTGGGGGATCAGGTAACCATCCGTTATGTGAAGGAGCATGAATATTATAACCCGGAGACCAGTGAAATTTACGGGGAGGACGAAGACCTCAGTGATAAGCTATGGTGGGACAGGGCCAAGGTGTATGAGGATAAGGTATACGAGGTGGCGGCGCTGGTGGAGGTGCCGGGTACGCTTACTTATCGTTATTATGGGGCGGATGAGTTCGTGATGGGCGCGGACACTTTTATCAGGGATTCCGGTACGTCGGATGTGCTCTACTACGCTTTCGACTGCGAGGACGATCAGGTGGATACGGTGGAACAGTGGATGCAGAGCGTTGCGGGCGGGGACGATTCCATGTACGACTATGAGAGCAGAAAAACCTACGAGGAAGATTTTTATGGTTTTCGCGACATGTTCATGATGGTGGGCAGCGGCGCGGCGCTGATTGTCGGTCTGGTGGGTATCCTGAATTTCCTGAATGCGATTCTTACGGGTATTATGGCGAGGAAACGGGAGTTCGCGGTGTTACAGTCGGTGGGCATGACAGGAAAACAGCTGAACCGGATGCTGATTACGGAGGGCATGGTGTTTGCGGGAAGCTCCGTGGTGATTACCCTGATTTTGACGATTGTCATGGGGCCTGTGGCCAGCAGCGTTCTGGAGGGAATGTTCTGGTTTTTCAGCTATCATCTGACAGTTACGCCGATTCTTTTGGTAGCGCCGGTATTTCTGGTGATCGGAGTGGTCATTCCGCTATGCTCTTATCATTATGTGGCAAAACGGTCGGTGGTGGAGAGGCTCAGGGAAGCCGAATAGAAGCTGGTTTGAATTTTTATTACATTTTTCGAATAAGATGTTGCACGAAGGGGCTGAAATAAGGTATAGTATTATAGAGAGACCAGCACTGAGAGAGTACAATTATTATAAGAAGGATGTAACAGACGTATGGCACAACTAGCACCACTGGATCAGGATAAAATGGCTGAGGTAGCGCATATTTGCATGTCTCATTCCGCAACTTCATTGAATACGCTGACGAGACAGGTTATCACGGTCAGCCCGCCCTCGGTGAAAGTTGTTAACAGCGCGGATATTAAAAATATCCTGATGGCGTTTGGCATGGGCAGTGTGACAGTTCAGATTGATTACAAGGACGATTTTCACGGAAATAACCTTTTGATGTTTAAGGAAAACGATGTGAAAGTGGTTATGGATCTGATGATGGGGGGAACGGGAGTTGCGGCTCCCGGCGAACTCAATGAAATGCACCTGTCCTGCGTATCCGAGGTTATGAACCAGATGATGGGGTCCTCCGCTATTTCTCTTACAGAGATGATTCGCAAGACGGTGGATATCAATCCGCCGAAGGCAACCCTGGTTAACTCGAAGGAAGACATAGAATCGATAGATATTCTTCCGTTCCCCGGGGATCAGATGGTGATCATCCTTTCCCGCTTTGAGGCGGCGAAGCTGTTGAAGGGTATTATGATCCGTATCTTCCCGATGGAGGAGACGAGATTTATCTGTGATAATTTTAAAGCGCGTTAACAGGCCGGAGCAGGAACATCGGCGTCCGTGAGAGAATAGACAACAATTTGTAAGGGGTATTTTTCAGGAATCGCTTTTTCAGACATCTTTTATTAGCAAATTTTCACAACTGAAGAGACGGCTTATACCATAAAATGTGCCGAAAATGATTTTCTATTTCCGAAAGTACTTACGAGAAAGTTTTTGAAGTGTTACAATGAAAGTAGGGGTACTGTGGACTGGCACATCGCAATTATGGATGAGTCGTTGCAATTGGAGCTGTCAACAGGTGAGGGTTAGAAAATTTGGAGGGTGCTATGTTTGGGAAGGGCGAACTGATCATGTGCGGCGGACACGGTGTCTGTCGCGTTATTGACATTACTGGGAATCCGATTGACCGGTCGGATTTAAAGAAAAAGTATTATGTGCTGGAGCCGGTTTTTGAGAAAGCCAGCACGATCTATACGCCTGTCGATAACGATAAGATTGTTATGCGCAGGATTATGAACAGGGAAGAGGCGGAGAAGCTCATCGCGCACATCGAGGAGATCGATACCATGTGGATTCAGGAGGAGAAGCGCAGGGAGCAGACTTATAAGGAGGCCATCCGCACGTACGATTCCAGAAGTCTGGTGCAGATCATCAAGACGCTTTACCAGCGGAAGAGGAGCCGCATCAATGAGGGCAAGAAAGTGCTTTCCTCCGATGAGCAGTATCTGCACAAGGCGGAGGAGCTTCTTTACAGCGAAATGTCTCTGGCGCTCTCCATACCGAAGGATGAGGTGGAGGCATATATTGCCAAGGCGGTGGACAGGCAGAAGGTTACAGTATAAATGAAATCAGATGACAGGGCAGAAGACAAAGGTTTTCTGCCCTGTATTTGTTTGCATAGGAAATTGTATCAGCGTTGCATACTACGCCAGGGCACCATTTTATAATCTGATACGTGTTATAAGTATAAGGCGCAAAAAGATCCATGGATTGGGAAAGGCGGAATGTTTATGACAACGGAGGAAGCGGTGACAAAGTATAGTCCCATGCTCTACCGCATCTGTGTGGTTATGCTGGGCAATGAAGCGGACGCGCAGGATGCGGTGCAGGATACGATCTGCAAGTATCTGGAATGCAGGAAGGAATTTCGGGACGGGGAACATGAAAAGGCATGGCTGATCAAGGTGGCACAGAACCGCTGCCGTGATATGCGGCGGTTTCAGATGCGGCATCCACAGGTGACGCTTGACGAGATCAACGCAAGCTATGAGAATCCTGAATACAGTCAGGTGCTGGCGGAGCTGGTCAGCCTGCCGCTCCCCGTAAAGGCCGCGGTATATCTGTATTATATAGAAGGATATAAAACGGCTGAGGTATCGGAAATACTCGGAATTTCCTTTAATGCGGTGAAAAAACGGCTGCAGAGGGGAAGAAAGCTGCTGCGCCTGCGATTAGAGGAAGAGTGATATACGCTGCGAGCGTATGACGGATTGGCCGAAACGGAGAAAGGGAGATGCCATATGAATATTACGGATCTGAGAAATGCAGTAAACGGAATCGATTTTGACCGGGAAAAACAGAGACAGATGATTCTGGAAATAGGGGCGAAGAAAAAACCGCACAGATATATAAGAGTCCTGCGGACCGCCGCGGCAGTTGTTGTCTGCATTTTGACAGTGGGTGCTTTAAGTGTGCCCGTGCGGGCGGTGGTAGATTCGCTGGTGCGCGAGCGGATGGACAGTCTGCCGGAGGAGGAGATTGCTAAAGTTGCAGAACAGATAAAGAATCAGAGCACCGAGGCGAACAGCGCCACAAGGGAGTACACAGCGGGGGAGAAGGAGCGCAGGGGAAAACTCTATGCCCGGTATTTAAATGGCCTTTTCCCGGAGGGTGATCTGACCATGGTGGACAGCGAGGAGGAGGCTGCGGAGCACGAGTTCTGCTTTCTGACGACTACGGGTGTCTTCTATCTGCCGGTGAACCGGGAATTGACGGATGAGGAGATTCTTCAGAAGATTGATTTTGAGAAAAAGCAGGACTATGCGGTGCAGGAGCAGAACGCTGAGAGAATTGCCGAGAGAGAGGCGAAGGAGAAGGAGCAGGTTAAGAAGGTGGTCGCTTCCGGCGGCATCACGGAGGAGCGGGCGGTGGAGACTGCCACGGAATATTTGAAACAGGTGTTTGGGCTTGACGGGAGTGGTATGGAATTAAATCACTATTATAATGATCCGGATTCTGCTCCGGCACATGTTGTCGGTACTTACTGTGTGAACTGGAGCGATATGGGAAATTACGACTACTATTATTTCTGGATCGATGCTGCGGACGGCACGCTGCGTTCCCTGACTTACAGCCACGATTGGAAGGGGAGGGAGGCGGCGAGACCCGCCGTTTCGGAGGCGCCGGGAAAAATTGCCGGGATTAAGAAGCAGGCGCAAAGCTTTCTGGAAGAAAAGCTGGAGATCCGGGACTCCTTTCAGGAGGTGAAAAGTTATTACCGGGTCAATGTCACGGATGAAAAGGTAAGCACTCTGATAGATGTCCTGTTTGTCGGCGACGGCGGCGCTTCGTTTTTGGTGGAGTGCACATGGACCGGAGAGGTGAGCGATTTTTCCGTCACAACGAAGGAGGATTACGAGGAGCGCCTGCAGACGGAGGTGCAGACGAGTGTCGATTATTACAGGACAGAGGAAGGGCGGGAAGTAAAGATAGAGATTGTGGAAAACTAAAGAGAGACAGAGGACATAAAGAAACCGGGTGGATATCCACCCGGTTTTGATTCTATAGGAAATTGCGACAGTGTAAACCATAATGAAATCACTCATGCTGGGGATGCGATCCGATTTTATTGATCGCGGACATCACAGTAGTCAAAATTTCCACCTCGGCCTGCGGCTGGTAATTATTTAATTTCTGAAAAAGTGCGCCGGTATCTGTACGCACATACTGGGGTGAAAGTCTGTTCAACGAATAGGACATCATGTCCAATTTGCAGTTATCGCAGGAACAAACCTCAGGCATCGTGGGCAGCAGTTTATTTAACTGGTACTCCACGGCATCCTCCATGATATTCTTTAACCCTTCCATTCCGAACCTCCCTCATTAAGCTACACAATTCTATACTAGTACATTTTTCCTAAAGAATCAATCACTAATTCGCAGAATATTGGTGAAAAGAGAAGAATTTGCGTTTTTTGTGCAAATTTACCCGCACTTGCTTTTTTTTGAAAGAATGGTATTATAAATTCGGTAACTTTCGCTGTGCCTTCTAACGAGGGACAGATAATATGGAGGCAAAGATTGAAATGGTTTTGGATGTGATAAGCGATACTTTTATAGACAGTCTCAGAATATTACCCTTTCTCTTTCTGGCTTATCTTGCGATGGAATGTCTGGAGCATTGGACCGGAGGTAAAATGCAGGCGGTTGTCAGAAAATCGGGAAAGGCAGGGCCGGCGATCGGCGGGCTTTTGGGCATTTTTCCGCAGTGTGGGTTTTCCGCGGCGGCGGCGAACCTTTTTGCGGGCAGGATTATTACGCTGGGAACCCTCATCGCTGTGTTTTTATCTACCTCCGATGAGATGCTGCCCATTATGATATCCGAAAATGTGGGTATTGCCATGATCGGAAAGATTCTTCTGGTCAAAGCGCTTTTCGCGCTCGCAGCCGGGTTTCTCGTGGACGCGCCGTTCCGGAAGAAGGAGGAGCCGCAGATTGAACATCTGTGTGAACGGCAGCACTGTCACTGTGAAAGAGGCATCTGGAGGTCGGCCTTCAGCCATACATGGAGGATCTTCTTATATATAGTAGCGGTTTCTCTGGTTCTGAATTTTACGATTGCGCTGGTCGGGGAGGAGACACTGGCGGCCGTGGTTCTGAATAAGCCTGCCCTCAGTCTGTTTGTGTCGGCTCTTGTGGGTATGATCCCGAACTGCGCGTCTTCCGTCATACTCACGAAGCTCTATCTGGGCGGCGTGCTGCGTGCGGGTGCGCTGATGGCGGGCCTTCTGTCAGGATCGGGCGTGGGTTTTCTGGTGCTGCTTCGGGTAAATGAGGACAGGAAGGAAAGCCTGCGGGTATTCGCCCTTTTGTATGCGCTCGGAGTGGCCGGGGGCGCGCTGATACAGCTTTTAGGGGTGCGCTTTTGATTTTGTGCAACATGTCATTTTTCCTCCGTGTATTTATTTCCTGTCTGTGCAGAATTTCGAAATTATTTCCCTCTTTTTTTCAAAAATCATAAAAATTACATAAAAATCCCCCCATAAAACGAAAATCCCCCACCCTTTTGCAAAGACAGGATTCTGCTATACTGAAAACATAGAAGGGAACAGGGGGTTAGGGCATGAATGAAGTAATCGTCTCCATGGAAAACATATGTAAAACATTTCCAGGCGTAAAAGCGTTGGATCATGTTAGTTTTGAATTACGCGCAGGGGAGGTTATGGCGCTTCTTGGAGAAAACGGGGCGGGAAAATCCACGCTCATGAAGGTTTTGAGCGGCGTTTACACGAGAGATGAAGGTTCCCTGAAAATATTCGGGAAGGATTACGGGGATCTGACGCCGAAGCAGGCGCAGGAGGTTGGCGTGGCGATCATCCATCAGGAGCTGAATATGTGCCGCCATCTCTCGGTGGCAGAAAATATGTTTCTGGGGCGTGAAATCAGCGGACGCATTGCATTAAATAACGCAAAAATGGAGCAGGAGGCGAAACGGATTCTGGACGATTTGAAAATCGATATCGATCCGAAGGAAACCGTGGGAGAACTGCCCGTGTCAAAACAGCAGATGGTGGAGATCGCCAAGGCGCTCTCGATCAATGCGAAGATACTGATTATGGATGAACCGACCTCCTCATTGACGGCTAGGGAGATTGAAGATCTGTTTCGGATCATTAAGAAATTAAAATCCGAGGGAAAAGGGATCGTATACATATCGCACCGTCTGGAGGAGCTGCAGCATATCGTGGACCGGGTGACGGTCATGCGGGACGGCCAGTATATCACCAGTATGCATTTCGGGGACGTCACTATGGAACAGATTATCAGTTACATGGTTGGCCGTGAAATCAAGGAAAAATTTCCGCGTGTCGAGTGTGAGAAGGGGAAGAAGGTATTTGAGGTGCGAAACCTGAATGCCGGGAAAATGGTGCGGGATATCAACTTTTCGGTTTATGAGGGTGAAATCGTGGGCTTTGCAGGGCTGATGGGCGCGGGGCGGACCGAGACGACCAGAGCCATTTTCGGGGTTGACCCGAAGGAGAGCGGCGAAATATATGTGGACGATAAGAAAATAGAGATAAAGTGTCCGATGGACGCGATCAGAAACGGCGTTGTGCTTGCGCCGGAGGACCGAAAAAAGGATGGTCTGTGCACCAAGCTCAGTATCCGGCATAATCTGACGCTGCCGAATCTGGACATCGTCTGTAACAGACTGGGTGTAGTGATCGGCAAAAAGGAAAATGAGCTGTGTGAAAAAGCGGTCGTTGACTTAAAAATTAAGACGCCAAGCGTGGAGGTGGACTCCGGGAATCTTTCCGGTGGAAACCAGCAGAAGGTGGTGGTCGGAAAGTGGCTGGCGAGAGATTCCAGAGTGGTAATTTTCGATGAGCCGACGCGTGGTATTGACGTAGGAGCCAAGGTAGAAATCTATAACCTGATGAATGAACTGAAGAAACAGGGAATTGCCGTGATGTTTGTCTCCTCGGAGATGCCGGAGGTTATGGGAATTGCGGATCGGATCATTGTCATGTGCGACGGCAGGATTACGGGGGAGGTTATGGCAAGGGAAACGACGCAGAACGAGATCCTGACGCTGGCAACCACCTTTGAGGATAAGAAAATTAACAGCCAAAGCGGCAAGGAGGAAGTATAAGATGAATAACAAGAGCCCCATCAAAAAGCTTCTGGCGGTCAAGGGCATGGGAGCGGCACTCACCGCTTTCGTCGGACTGATTATTATTTACATAGCGTTCGGGCTGATTAACCCGGCTGTCTTTTCCAGCAACAATATCCTGAATCTGCTGCGGTCGATGTCAAAATATCTTCTGATCGGTATTGCACAGAGTTATGTACTGATTACGGGAAATATCGACCTTTCCATCGGCTCCATGGTGGCGATGAGCGCGATGATTTCGGCGACGCTTATGACGCTTGGCACCAATCCGTTTCTGGCGGTTCTGGTGGCGCTCGTATGCTGTCTGGTAATCGGCGTGATTAACGGTATTCTGGTAGGTAAGTTTAAGCTGCCGCCTTTTATTGCCACCCTTGGCACGATGTTTGTGGGACGCGGTATCGCTTATATGGTGAACAACAACCGTAATACCGACGCGATCGCTACCGGCGTAGGCAAGGAGACGGGCGACGCGTTCCAGAACTTTTTCTACTACGGAACCACCGCAGGCATATACAATACCTTCTGGATTGCGATTATCATGTTTGTCATTTTCTTCTTCCTGCTTTCCAAGACAAGGACGGGGAGACACATATATGCCATCGGCTCCAATATCGACGCGGCAAAACTCTCCGGCGTCAATGTAGTGGCAACCACCACGAAGACATATCTGGTCAGCGCGGTGTGCTCCTGGGTGGTAGGACTGATTCTGTGCGCGCAGGCCGGTATGGGTAACATGGAAGCGGGAAACATGTATGAGATGTATGGTGTGGCCGCAGGCGTAATCGGTGGCGTATCGCCTCTGGGCGGCACCGGCATCCTGCTCGGTACGCTGGCGGGCTCCGCAGTGTGGCAGACACTGGAGAACGGTCTGAATATGATCGGCGCACAGGTAGGCATCCAGCGTCTCGTTATCGGCATCATCGTAGTAGTTGCCGTACTTCTGGACGTGGTGCTCAGAAGCGGGCAGTTTTCCAAAAAGAAAAAAGGCTAACACCGCATAAGCGGATAGCGATAGATCAAGAAGGAGGAAAAAGTATGAAAAAGAAATTATTGGCTATGCTTTGCTGCATGACATTGGCGGCGGCTTCCTTAACCGGATGCGGCGGCGGGGCGGCAGAGACGGGCGCGGGGACCAATTCGGATACGGCGGGTGCGGACGCGCAGACGGCGTCCGGCGGCGATGTAAAGATTGCGCTGATTACCATGGATTCCATCGACCAGCACTGGGTGACCTTGAATGAAGGCGCGCAGGAGGCAGCGTCGGAGCTTGGCGTGACGGTAGATTTTATGGCGCCCAACACAAAGGATGACGCGCAGCAGATTGAGTGTGTGAACAATGCGGTGGCAGGCGGCTATCAGGCGATTCTGGTGGCGGCGAACGGCCCCGACGCAATTTCTTCCGCACTGAAGGAAGCGTCTGCGGCAGGCGTAAAGATCGTATATGTGGACTCTCCGGCAAACGTGGATGCCGAGGCGACCTTCTCCACTGATAATAAGGCGGCGGGCACTACCGCAGGCGAGGAGATGATCAAGGCGCTTGAGGCGGCGGGAACCACTTCCGGCGATATCGGTATCATCAATGTGAACGCGGCGACAGATTCCTGCGTAATGCGTGAAGAAGGTTTCCGGGCGGCATTTGAGGGCAGCGGCTTTAACATTCTGGAGACACAGTATGGCGAGGGCGACGCGGCGAAGTCCCAGAGCATTGCAGAGAATTATATTACGCAGGGCGTAGTCGGTATCTTCGGTTGTAACGAGGGTTCCACCACAGGCGCGGGCAATGCCATCAAGGCGGCAGGCAATGCCGGTATAATCGGTGTGGGTTTTGACAAGTCTGATGCGATACAGAACCTGATTAAGGACGGCTATCTGCTCTGCACCATGGCACAGAATCCCGATGTGATGGGTTATGAAGGCGTGAAAGCGGCAGTTGCGGCAGTAAACGGCGAGAGCCTTGGCGGCAAGGTGACAGATACAGGGGTATCCGTGATCAATGCGGCAGGCCTTGGCGAAGGCGCGGCGGAGCCGGCAATGAACAGCGGCGCGACGGCAAGCCAGGAGTGGAAGATCGCTTTGATTACCATGGATTCCATCGACCAGCACTGGGTGACGTTAAATGAAGGCGCGCAGGCGAAGGCGGAGGAGCTGGGCGTGAGCGTGACCTTTATGGCGCCCAATACAAAGGATGACGCGCAGCAGATCGAGTGTGTGAACAATGCGGTGGCAGGCGGCTATAATGCGATCATGGTGGCGGCGAACGGCCCCGACGCGATTTCCTCCGCACTGAACGAGGCGGCGGCAGCAGGCGTGAAGATCGTTTATGTGGATTCTCCTGCAAATGTGGACGCAGAGGCAACCTTCTCTACGGATAACAAAGCGGCTGGCAGGACGGCAGGCGAGGAGATGATCAAGGCCCTTGAGGCGGCAGGCACGACCTCCGGCGATATCGGTATCATCAATGTAAACGCGGCGACAGATTCCTGCGTGATGCGTGAGGAGGGCTTCCGTTCCGCATTTGAAGGAACTGGCTTTAACCTCTTAGAGACACAGTACGGAGAGGGCGACGCGGCGAAGTCCCAGAGCATTGCGGAAAACTATATCACACAGGGAGTAGTCGGTATCTTCGGCTGTAACGAGGGTTCCACCACGGGCGCGGGCAACGCCATCAAGGCAGGCGGCAACGCAGACATTGTCGGCGTAGGCTTTGACAAGTCCGATGCGATTATGAATCTGATCGGCGACGGCCATCTGCTCTGCACCATGGCGCAGAATCCTGACATGATGGGTTCTATGGGCGTGGAGGCATGTGTGAAGGCGCTGGAAGGGGAAAGCCTTGGCGGCGCGGTGCAGGATACGGGCGTGTCCGTGCTGACAAGGTAGGGGCTGCAAAAGAAAGCGAGTTTGCGAGTCCGGATAGTTGTGTTATAATTGAATAACAGAGAGAACCGTCGGAGTTTCCGGCGGTTTTCTTGGCAGTACAAGGAATTCGGGTTTAGAGGCGGGGGTTATGGATTGAACGAGTATGGCGAAACGTTAAAGGTTATGATCGCGGACGATGAGGAGCGCATCTGCCAGCTGATCGAAGCGCTGATAGACTGTGACGCGCTCCGCATGGAGGTTGTGGGTGTTGCCCATAACGGTCTGGAGGCCTGCGAGCTGGTAGAACGCTTAACGCCCGACATTCTGATCACGGATATCAGAATGCCGGGCTACAGCGGGCTGGAGCTGATTGAGAAGGTAAAGGAAAGCGAAGAAAATCTGGAAATTATCATTATCAGCGGGTACGCGCATTTTGCCTACGCGCAGACTGCGATTAAATTCGGTGTGGGAGACTATCTGTTAAAGCCGATCAATAAGGAGGAGCTGACCGGCACGCTGCAAAAATTGGGAGAGCGGATACGCGACGGAAGGCGGCAGGCGGAGGACCGGCGGCGGATACAGCAGAAAAGCGAGGCGGACATACGTCTTTTTCGGACGAATCTGTTAAACCGCCTGACGGAGGAACCGGCTTGGAAGCCCTCTTTAGAAGAACTGCGGGAGAAATATTATCTTCATGTGGAGGAGGGGATTTTTCAGGGGTTTCTGATTAAGGTTGACTGTGACGGGGAGATCGGCAGGGCGGGTATTGACCTGATCCTTGGCAAGGTGCAGAGTATTTTGGAGAACAGCTTCCGCTCCCGGTGCAGGGAATTTGTGGCAGGAATAAAAGGTTCGGGATGTATCGGCTTTTTAAATTATGAGAGTGAAAGGACGGAGGAGATACGGCGCATATTCCGTGACTGTCTGAATCAGCTGGAGAGTGAGAAAGGAATTTTCGGACCTGTCATGTTTACGGCGGCTCTGGGGAACGCTGCGAAGGACGCGGGTGGGTTGACAGAGTCTGTTGGGCAGGCGGCACTTATTATAGAAGACAGGCTGCTGAGAGGGACGGGAAAGCTTTTGGAGCGGGTACCGGCTGCTTCCGCGATCCATGAGCAGAATATTCTGGAGAAATATGTGAGGCAGATCGTTCATGCCATCGAGGTGATGAGCGTGGAGGAGGCGGAAGAGGCGGCCGCGCAGATGCGGCAGACGATACTGGAGGTGCGGGACGTCAGGGGCTTCGAGGTGAGGGAGCTGATTTACTCGGCGGCACGCCTTTTCCTCAGTCAGGTGGACGTCAAAAACAGGGCGGAGGCATTTAAGGAATTTGAGCAGCGATGCTCCGTGTGCGGCAGTATGGACGAACTGCTTGCCCGGCTTACTGCGCTGCAGACGGAGTATGTGGAGGAAATGTGCCAGAAGCGCGAGGCCGATACGGTGCGCCCCATCCGTATGGCCAAGCAGTATATCCAGAATCATTACAGCGAGCCGATCACGCAGGAGGAAGTGAGCGGTGCGGTTGGCCTGAGCGCGGCCTATTTCAGCGTGCTTTTCAAAAAGGTGGAGGGAGAGGGGTTTGCCAAATACCTGATTGGCGTCCGTATGGAGCAGGCGAAAATCCTGCTGCGGGAAACGAATATTCCGGTGTCTAAAATCTGTCAGCAGGTGGGTTACAATGACCTGAAGCATTTTACGCATACCTTTGAGAAGACAACGGGGGTAAAACCCACGGTTTACCGAAAGATGTACGGATAGGAGAAGCGCCGGATGAGGGAAGAGTATCGGTTAAAGTATATATCAAACAGGGCGCTGCTGATCGGGATGATTATATTCCTCTATTTTGCGGAGGAGGCCGTTCGGAATGTACTGCTTGGTCTGCATGGCGAGGAGACCATGTTCCGGGCGGGCATCCATGTATTGATTGCGCTGCTGTATTTTCTGGCTGTGTGGTTTGGCGTGGTTTTACCTTATAGGCGCTCCGAGCTTCTGGTACAGCGTTTTCTGGAAGGCTATCTGACGGAGAGCCGGGACTTCGCGCAAGTTTTTCAAAGCCCGTCCATGAAGCTGCAGATGGATGAAATCGAAAAGATTCTGCGTTCCCCGAAAATGATGGATTTAAATAAAAGACAGGCGCAGTATCTGGCTCTGCAGAATCAGATCAATCCCCATTTTCTTTATAATACATTGGAGAGCATCCGGGGAGAAGCGCTGATTGCGGGGCTTTCCGGCGTGGCGGACATGACGGAGGCGCTGGCTAAATTTTTCCGCTATACGATAACCAACATAGAAAATCTGGTGACAGTACAGGATGAGCTGGATAACTGCGAGACCTATTTCCTGATCCAGAAATACCGGTTTGGCGAGCGGTTGCAGCTTCATATTGATTATGACGCGGAGGATTGGGAGGATATCATGGGATGTAAGATTCCCAAACTGACGTTACAGCCGATTCTGGAAAACAGCATTATTCACGGGACGGAACTGAAAGTAGGGACCGGCAATCTCAGGATTCAGTTTGAGCGGACACAGGACAGGCTCCTAATCAGGATTTCCGACGACGGGGTAGGCATGGACGAGGAAACGCTGGCGAAGCTGAACCGCAGGCTGGGACGTGACGGAAACGAGCTGATTCATGGGGAAGAGCGAAAGGGAGGCATCGCGCTTGCCAATGTAAACAGCAGAATCCATCTGATTTTTGGGGAAGAGTACGGACTGCATGTGTATTCCGTGCCGCAGAAGGGAACAGATGTGGAGGTAACGATTCCGTTCCAGCGGGATTGAGAACGGTCAGGGGATTTGGCATGAGACAGGAAGTATTCCGCATGGAGCGGGTGACCTATTTGGATAAGGGAAGCAAGCAGCTGGAGGATTTCAACCTACAGATTTACCGGGGTGAAATTATGGGAATGATTCCGATAAGCGCGCACGGATTACAGGCCCTTTTGCAGCTTATGCAGACCAATATGCCTCTCTATGACGGGCATGTATATTATTGCGGCGAACGCGTCAACTCCTGGAAGAGCACGCGCAGATCCGTAAACAGGATCGGCGTGATCGACGCTCACAGCAGGCTGGTGGAGCATATGACGGTTTCCGACAATATTTTTGTACTCCGGCAGGGGTTTCGCCAGAATGTGATTAAAAACAGACTGTTGCAGAGGCAGCTGACGCCTTTTATGAAGGATATCGGCGTGCAGATTCCGGCGGATGCCTATGTGGATAAGCTGTCCGCCTTCGAGCGCGTGACGGTGGAGCTTCTGCGGGCGGTGGTGGCGGGATACCGCCTGATTGTGCTGCACGAGATAGGCACGGTGATAAACGGGGAGGAGCTGGCCAAACTTTATGAAATCATGCAGCACTATGCGGGCCAGGGCTTTTCTTTTCTCTATATCAGCCTGCATCTGGAGGAAATCATGGAGGTCTGCGACAGGGTGGCGCTATTTTCCAACGGGCGGATTCAGAAGGTGGCGCAGCGGGCGGAGATGAAGAGTAAAATCGTGCAGAGCTACACGATGGAGTTTGATAAGATGATACGGTACCATATGAGGCAGCGCAATGCTGTGAGACAGCAAAAGAAAGCGGTTTTGGCCCTCTCCCACGTTGCGGGGGAGGCGCTTACGGATTTTACGATGGGGGTCTACGAGGGGGAGTGTCTGGTGGTCCAGAATCTGGACGAGCAGGTGCTCAGGGATATTCTGTCCGTGCTCTGCGGCGACAGGAAGCCCAAGGAGGGGAAATTATGTATGGATGGCAGGCCGATTCATCCCGTTTCCTGCAAAGACCTTGCGCTGATCTCCGCTGATCCTACCAAAACGATGGTGTTTCAGGGGATGAGTTATCTGGATAATCTGTGTATGGGATTGTCCCGCCGGGTGCCGGGTATATGGAAAAACGCACGCATGAAAAACAGCGTCAGAAGAGAATATGCGGAAAGTCTGGGGGAGGACGTTTTTTCCATGCCGGTGGAGGCGCTTGGGGAAAAGCAGAGATACCAGCTTGTATATACGAGGGTTCTGCTGCAAAAACCGAAAGTGGTGGTGTGCGTCCAGCCCTTTAAGGGGGCGGATCTGACGCACCGGGTACTGATCTGGAAAATGATGGAGATGCTGCTGGATAAAGGAATGGCTGTGGTGATTCTGACCATTAATCTGGCGGACTCCATGTCTTTGGCTGACAGGCTGATTCGTGTGAGTAAGGAGGGGATTGTGCAGGAAGTGGAAAAGGAGGCGTTCGGGTCGCTCTCGATTGCAGCGCCGTGGATGGACTTGTACAGATGACTGAGCCGGGCGAAAAGTAAAAGAACCGTCCCCAGAGCACTTGCGTCTCCAAAAACAGTCCTTCTCAGTGCACCGCCAGGGGCTCGAACCCTGGACACCCTGATTAAGAGTCAGGTGCTCTACCAACTGAGCTAGCGGTGCATGTCTTCTTTTGTAGTGGCCGAACAGCTGAAAAAGAAATTTTCCATGCCCTTCGAACCAACGCAAGAATCATTATAGTATAATGTTTTCCGTAATGCAAGTACTTTTTTAAAGAAATTTTAAGAATATTTCAAAATTTTTTAGTATTTGCATTTGATAGGCTGTAATGATACATTATTCACAGGTTTAAATGGTTGGACTTTGCTGGAAAAGGAGCGGTTTTATGATTTTTGAAAGTCACGCGCATTATGATGATGAGGAATTTGATGGAGACAGGGAGGAGCTGCTTGCCTCTTTTGGGGAGCGGGGGATCGGCACGGTGATCAATATAGGCGCCAGTCTTGCCGGGAGCGAGGCGACCGTGAGGCTGGCGGAACGGTATTCTTTTATATACGGGGCGGTGGGTGTGCATCCCAGCGAAGTGGAGGAGCTTTCGGAGGAAGGCATGGAGCGGCTGCGCGCGCTGTGCGGGCATGAGAAGATCGTGGCAGTGGGCGAGACAGGGCTGGATTACCATTATCCGGAGCCTGCGGTATCCCTGCAGAAGGAGTGGTTTGCCAGACAGCTTCTGCTTGCGAGGGAGGTAAAGCTCCCTGTTATTATCCATTCCAGAGAGGCGGCGAAGGATACGCTGGATATCATGCAGGCGCATCGGGCGGGCGAGATTGGCGGCGTGGTGCACTGCTTTTCCTATACGAAGGAGACGGCCAGGGACTATTTGAATATGGACTTTTATTTTGGCATCGGCGGCGTTATTACCTTTAAGAATGCGAAGAAGCTGAAAGAGGCTGTGCAGTATATTCCGATGGATAAAATTCTTCTGGAGACGGACAGTCCCTACCTTTCGCCGGAGCCGCACCGGGGAGAGCGCAATTCTTCGTTGAACCTTCCCTATGTGGCCGGGGCCATTGCGGAGCTGAAAGGGATATCGTACGAGGAAGTGGTGGAAACCACAGAGCGCAACGCGAGAAGGTTGTTTAACGTAACGGCGGAAAAGCGCTGAAAGCGCCTTTGCGGGCGGCGCGCCCTGCACCGTTAGTCCCGACAGTAAGAGAGGTAGATATGGCGGATTTAGGAAATTTTACAAACACATCGGAGATACTCAGGAAATATCAGTTCCGTATGCAGAAGAAATACGGGCAGAATTTTCTGATCGACGCCAACATTCTTGCAAAGATTGTGGAGGCGGCCCGGATTACAGAGGAGGACTGCGTCTTGGAGATCGGGCCGGGAATCGGTACCATGACGCAGTATCTGGCGGAGGCGGCGGGGCAGGTAATCGCCGTGGAAATTGACAGGGGGCTGATTCCGATTCTGGAGGAGACCCTGTCCCCTTATGATAATGTTACCGTTTTGTGCGAGGATATATTGAAGGTGGATCTCGCCGCGCTGGCGGAAAAAAGCGGCGGTCGTTCCATTAAGGTGGTGGCAAACCTTCCCTACTATATTACGACGCCGATTATTATGGCGCTTTTTGAGAGCCGGATGCCGCTTGCGAGCATTACGGTCATGGTACAGAGCGAGGTGGCGGAGCGTATGCAGACCGGACCGGGTTCCAAGGAATATGGGGCGCTGTCGCTGGCGGTGCAGTATTACGCGAAGCCGGAAACGGTTGCAAAGGTGCCCGCATCCTGCTTTTTGCCGCGTCCCAATGTGGACAGTACCGTGGTGCGGCTGACGAGATATGAGAAGCCGCCGGTGGAAGCGGCTGACGAGGCTTTCCTGTTTGCCGTGATCCGGGCGTCCTTTAACCAGCGGCGGAAAACGCTGGTCAACGGTCTTGCCAATGCGGGGGGCTTAAGTGTAACCAGGGGGCAGGTGGAAACGGTACTGGAAGAGATGGGGCTTTTGCCAACGGTGCGCGGGGAAACATTTACTTTAGAACGGTTTACAGAGCTTTCCAACCGGCTTCTGCGGTTGCGGAAGTGAGGGAAATATCCTGAAAAAATACAAGATAAGGTGATTTTGTAGTAAAACAGTTCCATATATTGGGAGCGGAGGTGCTTTTTTTCGACAGATTTTGTTTACATTAATTAGGGACTATGGTAAACTGAAACAGATAATAGGGTCATTATGTAGTCGGATAAAACGGTAAAAGTACGTTGATGAGGTGAGCACCTTGGATAAGTTTGAATACAAAGCCAGCGCGGACGAGATCAAAGCGCTGATAGCAGAGGGAGAGTATGCGGAGGCGGTGAAGATCGCGGATAAGATTGACTGGCGCAGGGTCAGGGGCGTTATGATGCTGTGTACGATCAGCGATCTGTATAAGATTAACAGGCGGTATCAGGAGAGCAAAGATATTCTGCTGATGGCTTATGAAAAGCACCCTACGGGCAGACTCATCATCTATTCCCTGTGTGAGCTTTGCATCAAGATGGGGGAGTTCGACCAGGCAAGCGAATACTATAAGGAATTTGTACAGATTGCGCCGAGAGATACGGGGCGCTTTGTTTTGCAGTACCGGCTTTATGAGGCGCTGGACGTCAGCATAGAGGAGCGGATAGCGGTTCTGGAGGAGTTTAAGAAGCGGGAGCCGAGAGAGAAGTGGGTGTATGAGCTGGCTTACCTCTATCACCGCATCGGTCTTACCACGAAGTGCGTGGAGGAATGTGATGAAATGTTCCTCTGGTTCGGTGAGGGGAGGTATGTGATCAAGGCGCTGGAGTTAAAAGCGCTGCACCAGCCGCTCAGCCCGGAGCAGCAGGAGAAGTATGACACCTATATAGAGGGAAGAAGCGCCGGGGAGGATGTGGACGAGGAACTAGTGGATGAGGATGTATCCGACGAGGTTCCGGGAGATACGAAGGTGGCGGAGGAGATCAGCCACGGACAGGCAGAAATCGGCGAGGAAGAGCAGGATGTGCTGGCGGCGCCCACCACGGAGCTGCCCGAAGTCAAAACAGTGGATGTGGGGCAGTATAATACCATCAATCTGCAGATGGTTCTGGCGGAGAGCATGAAAGAAGTTCTGGACGATGAGGAGGAACGCCCCGCCGGGATACAGGAGCCGGAAAATTTTTCGGACATGCCGGCAGATACGGAAGAGTTTGAGGAGGAAGAGCCGGGCGGCAAAGACGTCTATGAAACAGAAGAGGATGCGCCGGGGGATTTGACAGATGTGCCTGCGCTTTCGGAAACAGAAGAGCCTGAGGATCTGGCGGAAACGGAGCCTGAAGGGCGGGGGACGGAACCGTCGATCACGGATACGATCATTGCGCCGCTTCTGGAGGAGACGGCGAAACTGCCCAATGTAAACGCCTTAAATGAGGAGGAACTGCAGGCGGCCAGTGAAGAAATTGTGCGGGAGGACACAGCCGTCTTTGACGCGCAGAAAATTATAGAGGAAATGACGAGAGAGGCCGAGAGGCTGCAGGCCAGGGCGCTCAGGGAGCAGGCGATGGCGGCTTCCAAGCCTACGGAGTATGATAAGTATCTGGCGCAGGAGTACGACGGACAGATCAGTTTTGTACTGCCGGACGCAGAGAAGGTGGAGAAGCAGATCACCGGGCAGCTCAGCATTGACGATATCATGGCTGAGTGGGAACAGATGAAAAAGGACAACGAGGAGAAGCGGATGGAGGATGTCCGCCAGCATATTCTGGCGCAGACGGGCAGCCTGTTTGCGAGTTTTGACGAGGCTACGAAGAACGGCCTGCTGGAAGAGCTGGAGAAAGCCTTTATGGCGGCAATTATGAAAGAATCCAGCAAAAATCCGCATGTGAGAAAAGTAGTTTTCCCGGATAATGAGCCGGATAAGAAAGCGCCTTCCAGGAAAGTGGCTCCGGCCCAGGAGAAAGAACAGGCGCCGGTTCGGGAGCCGGAAGATACAGAGGTTTCGGAAGACGCGGATCCTGTGGTGCCGGATGAGAAGGGTTCGCCGGAAAGGGCTGCGGGAGAAGCCGCTCCGGCACGGGAGAGTGAAGAGGCCGATTCCGGGGGGGAAACTGCGAAGGACAGAGAACTCAGCCCGGAAGAGCAGGAGCTTTTCGGAAAATATGTGCATCAGCGTAAATCGAGGAGACAGCTGATTCATACGCTGGATAATATGAGTCTGGCATCCTGTACGGGCAATATCGTGATCACCGGGGAAGAAGAAACCACGACAATGTCCCTTGCAAAAGCGCTTATCCGGGAAATGCAGTACAATGACAGCAACTTTTCCGGGAAGGTGGCGAAGATTGAAGGCCATGTCCTGAATAAAAAGGATGTGGAGGCAACTTTCTCCAAGATGGACAATGGCGCGCTGATTATTGCGGAGCCTGCCAGGCTGAAAGCGGCTACCGCGGCATCCATGGTGAAAGTGCTTGAAAAGGAAAACATGGGGCTGCTGGCGCTGCTTGTAGGCACTAAGGCGGAGGTGAACGGGCTGCTTTCAAAAAACAGCGCGCTTGCGGATATTTTTAATCTGAGAGTGGATATTGAGCCTCTGGACAATGAGGCGCTGGTGGCCTATGCGAAGCGGTATGCGGAGGATCAGGAGTATTCTATCGATGAATTTGGCATTCTGGCCCTGCACACGCGGATTGCGGACAGACAGACAAGCGACCACGAGGTGACGGTTGCCGAGGTGAAGAAGCTGGTGGATGAGGCGATCGGATACGCCAATAAAAAAACACCGAAACATTTTATGGATATTTTGCTCGCAAAGAGGTATGATGAAGAGGACATGATTATACTGCGTGAGAGTGACTTCATGCATTACTAAACGCCATGCAGCTTATCGTGGACTCTTAATGTAATAAAAACAGGGGGTTAGGTTATGGCAGTGAAGAAAGCGGGTAAGTCGTCGGGAGTGCAGAAAAAGCAGGTAAAGACGACGCCAAAAAAAGTAGAGAAGGAAACGACGGAAGAGGTATTTATCTCCGAGGCCGACCAGTATGTGTTCGCGCAGGGGACACATTATGATATTTACAAGAAGCTGGGAGCGCATCCTTCTGTGGAAAACGGCGTAAAGGGGATGTTCTTCGCCGTGTGGGCGCCCAATGCCGCCAGCGTTCATGTGATAGGAACCTTTAACGGCTGGGACGAGGAAAAGCATGGTATGGAGAAGCTGGGTCCCGGCGGGATCTATAAGCTCTTTATTCCGGGCGTGGGCGAGAACGAGCTTTACAAGTATCTGATCCGCACTCCTGCGGGTGAAAAACTGTATAAGGCGGATCCTTTTGCGAATTATGCGGAAATGCGTCCCGGCAACGCGTCCAGGACTTTTGATATCAGCAAGTTTAAATGGTCGGACAGCGCCTGGATGACCGACAGGGACGGCAAGGATTACAATAAAGAACCCATGGCAATCTACGAGTGCCATATCGGTTCCTGGATGAAGCATCCAGACGGCACGGAGGAAGGCTTTTATAACTACCGCGAGTTTGCGGACAGGATCGTAGAGTACCTGAAGGAGATGCATTATACCCATGTAGAGCTTATGGGCATTGCGGAGTATCCGTTCGATGGTTCCTGGGGGTATCAGGTGACAGGCTATTACGCTCCCACCTCCAGACACGGAGATCCTGCCGATTTCATGTATCTGATCAACAAGCTTCACAAAAACAAAATCGGCGTTATTCTGGACTGGGTTCCGGCGCATTTTGCGACTGACGCTCACGGGCTGGGCCGCTTCGACGGACAGTGTATCTTTGAGCATCCCGACCCGAGGATTGGCGAGCATCCCGACTGGGGCACAAAAATATTTAACTACGCAAAGAATGAGGTCAGGAATTTCCTGATTGCAAATGTTCTCTACTGGATCAGGGAATATCATATCGACGGCATTCGGATTGACGCCGTAGCCTCCATGCTTTATCTGGATTACAGTAAGCAGGCGGGCCAGTGGGTGCCGAATAAATACGGCGGCAACGAAAATTTGGACGCCATCGAGTTTTTCAAGCATTTAAATTCCGTGGTGCACGGCGCATACCCCGGGTTCCTTACCATTGCGGAGGAGTCCACGGCGTGGCCCAAGGTGACCGGCAAGGTGGAGGAGGACGGCCTCGGCTTCAGCTTTAAGTGGAACATGGGGTGGATGCATGACTTCTGCGAATATATGAAGCTCGACCCGTATTTCCGCAAGAACAACCACTATGCCATGACTTTCGCCATGAGCTATAACAACAGCGAAAACTATATTCTGCCTCTTTCCCACGACGAGGTGGTGCATCTGAAATGCTCCATGGTCAACAAGATGCCCGGCTATCCCGTGGACAAGTATGCGAATCTGCGCGTGGGCTACAGCTATATGATAGGACATTCCGGCAAGAAGCTGCTCTTTATGGGACAGGATTTCGGTCAGGAGAGAGAGTGGAGCGAGACGAGGGAGTTAGACTGGAATCTGCTTGGCGAAGAGCAGAATAAGGGTATGCACGAGTATGTGAAGGAGCTGCTTGCCCTTTACCGGAAGTATCCGGCCATGTATACGATCGATAACGACTGGGCGGGCTTTGAGTGGCTGAACGCCGATGATGCGGACCGCAGTACATACAGCTTCTACCGCAAGGATAAAACCGGCAAGAATAACATCATGTTTGTCCTCAACATGACTCCCATGAGATGGGAGAACTACAAAATCGGGGTGCCGAAGAAGAAAAAGTATAAGCTGCTTTTAAACAGCGATGATAAGCGGTTCGGCGGAAACGGAAATGTAATTCCCGCTGAGATCGCGGCGGTGAAGGAGCCTTGCAATTTTAAGGACTACAGTATTTCCTTTGATCTGCCGCCTTATACGGCAGCGGTATTCCTTTTCTAGTGATTATTTGGGCAGGGAGGCTTCCCTGCCCACCGCGCGGCCCGCAGATTGTATCGGCAGCGGATTTCCATATGCGGGCATACGGATAAAAACAGACCGCACACCCAGATGATTGGGCGTGCGGTTTTACATTGGCGGTCAGATTACTCCTGCTTATCGAAATCATCCTCTACGAGGTTGTCCGACTGTACAATGTCAAATATTGCTTCTTCTATTACCTTTACGCATTCGTCAGGATGCTTTTTGATCTCATCACCCCAGAACCGAATGACGGTCCATCCTGCAAACAGTAATTTTTTGTTTATTTCCTCATCCCGTTCCTTGTTGCGGGATATCTTTGAAATCCAAAATTCGCTGTTGGCGCCCTTCTGTAATCTTGGTTTTAAAACTTCCCAGTCTTTTCCATGAAAAAATTCACCATCACAGAAGATCGCAATTTTATATTTGGTAATGGCAATATCCGGAGATCCCGGAAGCTCCTTATAATTCTTCCTGTATCGGATGCCTTTCTGCCAGAGCATTTTACGCAGGATCAGCTCGATTTTTGTATCACGCGACCTGATATGCTGCATATTTTTCCGGCGCTGCTCCTTGGTAAGTCTGTCCACTTCCGGCGTCTCCCTATTCCGCTTTCCAGGACGCTGTCAGCATCCGTCTGTCGGCTATAAACTGTTTGGCGGCTTTAATGGCGTGTGTAACAAATAAATCGAGGGTATCATTGACCTTGTAAATTCTGTCATTGCTTTCTGAAATACCTGACATAGCATACATGCCGTGCCACCCGTTGACAGGATAAGATCCACCGCCATTTACCATATGCTTAAATTCATCCATATTCAGGAAAGAACCGTCCAATGTAACTGCCACTGACCAGAATAATCCTTCCATGGCGTTTCTTGAAAAATTGACATCTCTTCCGACCCTGTCGCGGATACTTGTTTTTGACTGGATGCATCCAAATACATGAACATCTCCATGTATCGACTGTATTGCATATAAGTCAAAGTCCTTTCCCCAAGAATTAAGCCCCCTGATATCGTCAGGCGTATTGGTCAGGGATCCTTCTTTAATCATTTTAGTCAGATCCGATTGTAAAATAAATCTGATTTCATTTTCCTGCAATTCGTTATTGTCAATACTGGCGATATAGCGCTCAAAAGAATGTCCGCTTGATTTTATCCAACTTTGGTGAGCGGAAAGACAACGTTCCAGGACATTTGCCTGTTCATCTTCTGAAATATCAAAATCTGATAAATTAGCTACATTAAGTTTGTGGACTAAAGCTATATTTTTCCAGATTTCATCTTCAGAAACGATATCTGCATAATGTAGCAGGGACTCGACGAGCGTGGTATCAATTGCTTTTCTCTGAGCCGCCAGTTTTGCAGATTGGGAATTTTTTCCTCGGCATTCTATAAAATATGCTTCGTTCCAGGTTTTCGTATAAGTGCTTTTACAAAAGGCTAAATAATCTGAATTATTTTTCATTATTATACTCCGCTAAAAGTTTGTTCAGTTCTGTTCCCCACGCGTAAGCTAAAAGCGGCGGAACTGCATCGCCAATCTGCTCATACTTATCCTGTATTTCGCGATCGACATGGGGCACGAGATATGGCCCCCCAGAAAAATTATAACAGTCAGGAAAGGACTGTAGTCTGGCGCATTCCCTGACGGTCAGTGCCCTGTCGTATTTCGGGTGGACAAACTCATCCAGACAATGGCTTGTTACTGTGGGGGAAGGTTCGTTGGATTTTAGCCGGTAATTGCGTTTGATAAACATTTTTTTGGGCAATACACGCCTTTCCTGCAATTTTTCCCGCTCTGTACCTACATACCGTTCGAATAAATCCTTTAAGCTTTCACCCTGTTTGAGCAGGGAAAATCTTTCCAGCGTGCAGGCCCTGTGCCTCATTGGCATATGATAGGTCAGTCTATCCGCTGTACCAGCATTGATTCTCCAGAATTCATTATCCCGCATCAATTGAGCATAGTCTGATTTTGCCCGGGTATAAGATTTCTTCTCGGTATCAGAATTAGGCACAACGTTCGGGAGTCCGCACAATGCGTCCTTCACTGTGACAGCCTTATCGCAAGTAGCTTTTGGATAAGACAGCGTGAGATTTTTATCTTTTGTGGCAAGAATAAAAAAACGGTTTCTTCGTTGGGGGACTCCGTAATCTACCGCATTTAATATAAACTCCTTATAATTCGTATAACCGGATTCCTCCAACTCGTCTTTTAACATGTCTACGATAAGCTTTTTTGAATTTTTTTCTACCGTTTTAGTCGTGATGGCTGGCACATTTTCAAATAGAATCATTTTTGCATTGGTAATTCTGGCAATGCGGATCCCTTCACGGAAAAGAAACTGCCTGTCATCATAAAAAGAGCGGGAGGTATTTCCGGCAGTAGAAAAGGTTTCACAGGGCATTCCCGACGTAACCAGATCAATTCCGCCCTGCGGTATGTAAGGCGAAAGCTGTTCGGCTGTAACATTTCTTATATCAGAGTGAATAACGTGTACCGTCGGATGGTTGGCTGCGTATGTGTCTACACAGCTTTTAATATATTCGATGGCTACTTTGGTATCAAATCCGGCCGCGTGCAATCCCGTGCAGATTCCTCCGGGTCCACTAAAACAGTCAATATGTGTGAATGCCATGATTCATCTTCCTCCAAGGTTTATCGAGAGTGATTCGGCTTTGTGGGCTGTGATATTTTGTTTTATACATGGGGATTGTCAAAGCGAAGCCGGAATGACTTCCCACTAAAAGATGATATCCCAAATGTGTTAGATAAAGTGTAACAGAGGGGAATGGCTGTGTCAATAAAAACAAAGGGATGCAATAAACGGAAAACCGAATAGAAGAAGACGGTATATATTTTTGTATTGACGCGTTCACATGAGCGTAGTACTATAAAGAAAGAGAGGGTCAAAGGATGAACAAACTCACAGATGAGCAGTTTGGTTCAACAAACTGAATGAGTTCAGTTAGATGACGCTTCGGAATGGAGGTGAATAGGAATGAAATATTACTTTCTGACTCCGAAAAAGAGGTAAGGTTTGGAGAGGATTCGGAAAAGAGGCGGATGAACGGAGAAGATTCCGGGAGGATATGTAATGCTTATTCTGGCAATGTCTTTGAGCGGAAGTGTGGTATTTCTTGCCATTTTGCTGTGTGCGGTTCTGGGGAAGAAGGTGGTTTCTCCTGCATGGGTGTACAATATGCTCAAACTTAATCTGCTTTTCTTCTGTCTGCCATTGCCTAAATACAACAGCGAGTATAAATACAGGTTGTTTCACGTATTAGGCATTCCGGGACAGTGGAATATGACAGATATTTCGATTGAGAATGTCATAGGGATTGAAGAAAATGGGAGGCGCCATATAAACTTTCAGACATACATAATTGTGATTTGGATTGTCTGGGTGTGTGGGTTGTTGCTTGTATTTATGAAAAATATGCAAATGTATCAAAAGGTGAAAGCATTAGCAGAAAACCCGCAAATGAATCAGTCAAATTATCTGGCAATATTTGACAGAGTGAAAAAGGAATTAGGGATCAAAAAAAGTATAGCTCTATTGTGTGCCAATAGCGCGGATACCGTCTGCACAATAGGAGTGTTCCGAAAATATGTCATTATACCAGAAGGAGGAATGACGGAGGAAGAAATCTATTACAGTCTTAAACATGAACTGATCCATGCGAAGAGAGCCGATGTTGCGTGGCGGTATATTGGTCTGTTTGCCGTGCTTATTCACTGGTTTAACCCATTGGCATATCTATACTTTTATGTAATGTCTGCTTACTGTGAACAGAGCTGTGATGCCATTCTGGTGCAAAACATGGATAAAGAAGGAAGAAAAAAATATGGTAAGTTAATTATCGATATGTCGCAGGATGGTGCAGTTGGCAAAAGGCAATACCAGACATACTTGGGCGGAAGCAAAAAAATGATTAAATGGAGGTTGATTAGCATGTTGGAGAGTGGCAAAAGGAAAAGAGTTGAGAGAGTGATTTCGCTGCTATTGGGAGTAGCTATTTTGTTCGGGGGTTCTTTGACAGTCTGTGCTTATGAGAATCCACGGGTGGTAAGTGGGGATGCTGATTTCATAAAGGCATACCTGGATGAGCAAAATACAAAAATGTTTGTTGCAAAAGAGTTACGGTATTCAGAAAATAAGGTATTGGACTTTGTAGAATTCGTGGGCGAAGACGGTATCTATTATGATCTGTCAGTTGAACAGAACAGCAACACGGAAAGAGCAGGTTGTATACATAATTTTGTGAGTGGATATACCAAAGTGCATCAAAAAAACACAGATGGAAGCTGTAAGACGGATTATTATCATGCAGAAAGGTGTAGCAAATGCGGAGAGTTGAGGAGCAAAGGATATTCCCATACGGAAACATCCACTAAATGCACACATTGATTAATGAATATGTTGGGATGACTTGACACGTGCGTATATATGTGGTACACTATCCCCAGAACTACGATATTGTAGTTCTGGGGGTTTTGGTATTCTGTAGTTTGAGCCGAAGCCAATGTCAATATACAATGCAGATGGTTGTTCGTCCAGTTGGAGAAAAATATAAATTTTCCAGTCAGAAAGCGAAGCGATAACGGGACTGGAATAGTTTGTAGCAGTGCTTCGATACTTGTCAGACAAATTGCTGTCGGAAGAACACCGGCAAGGTTTGCAGATATTGTTTGAGAAAATGAACAACAATGGAAATGATACATCCATATGGGAACAAATTAAGGAGTATTTTCAGAACTATTCGACTGACAATAGTAAGGATGGCGGGTTTCGCAATTATGTTTATGATGAGGCACAGTATCTATTCAGTCATATGAAAAATTGCTGGAGCAGATTGTTTGCGTTAGGAATAAATGGTACAACAGAATAATGCTAAATTTCTGTGGCCAGCGGATATACGATGTGGATCAGCCTCTTGCCGGATCAGCTGCAAGAAGTAGGGGCTCTTAATTCATCGGATTTTCAGGATCAAGGAGTTTGAGGAGGAACACAAGTATGCGTTTACTTAAAGGAAAATATTTGTTATATGCGGTGTGCATTATACTTGCCTATTCTCTCTTTTTATGTGGTTGTGGTGTTAAAGACAAAGAGACACTGGCTTTAGCAGATGAACAGGATATAGAAGAAGCCATACAGGTGAATGAGCTGGAAAAAACCTCTTTGAACATTGAAGAAGAAAACCAGACAGATGATTATATTGAGGCAGAGATAATAAAAGATAATAATAACAATATTTATAATGCTGTAAAATTTTATGACGATTATTTCTATTTTTCAGATGCAGATGGTATTAAACGAATGAGAAAAGATCTGCTGACAAAAGAAAAGATAGCTGAAGGCAATGTCATGTTTGGCAACTGTGATAATGATTATATCTATTATATTAGATATCCTTCAGATCTGGTAAAGGCCCCAGGATTTTTCCGTATGGATTTAACCAGACATTTTGAGGAAAAACTAATGGATTGGACAGAATCTATGTGGAGTATAAACAGTATTTATGCGCACCAGAACATAATTTACTTCTCTGAATATGATTTTTGTGAAGCTTATGAGGTTATTGATGCGAACTTGGAAGAAATTGAAGAAGGAGATAACATTGTATATCAGATATTAGATAATTGTGGTATTTCACACACAGATATAAATAATCTTTTATTTGGGTATGTAACCATGATATTCGAGTATCAAAAGTTACTCTATTTTGATGAACAAAAAAAGGAAATAACAGTTTATGATACGAAATCAGGGAAGAAAATAGATACTCTTGATCAATGTAGAAGTGATGTATTAATTAGTGACAGGGGTATTATTTATAAAGATTTAGAAAATGATATTTTACTTAAGAAATGGGATACTGAGGAGCCAAGTATTCTTTATGATATGTCGGAAAACGACAATAGGTATATAAATTATGGTACTTTTGATGAGCAATATATATTTGGATTTTATGTAGACGGAGATGACTGTACGTTGGTAAAAATAAAATGGGAGGGAGGAAGCGAAATAGGTAGAACTTTTGAAGATGAAAAATTTTGTAAAGATTTAAGGTTGAGTGCCAATAATGGAGTAGTCAGTTATATGCAGGATGGATACAGGGTATTTGAAAAAATCACTTAAGTTTTTAGCCACTTCGTTATTATGTGTGCTGATGTGTTCACAGCTTTGTTTTGCGGCAGAAAACCCGGTTATGTCAGAAAGGATGAAGGAACAGAGTGAAGTTAAATCCGAGGTATTGGAATTAGCCAATATACCGGCTGGTTCATCTGCGCAGGTGCAGCCTAGGATTGCGTTTGTAGTAATAACAGAGGGCGGTAATCTCAATGTACGTAGCGGACCGGGAACAAACTATTCTGTCATTGGACAGTTTGCAAACGGAGCTGCTCTTGATATGCCGTATGTGACTCCGGCTTGTCCGCCCGGATGGGATTACGTATATGGTGATGATTGTCACACAGGTAAAAGAATAGGGGGATACGTATCAAGTCAATATATAAAACAGTTGAGTAGATAATTCAGTTACTATCCTGTAAATATACAAATTACCATTAGTTAATACTTTTATAACCATATAGGACAATAAGAAACTCCCACTTATGTGGGCGATTCTTATTGTCTGAGAATTGCCTTTCTAGGGAAACGCTGATTAATTCACTTTATTGTCAGCATTATCCCATTTTGCCAAGTTTTTAAGCAAATCAAGGGCGATTTACCTCAGATTTCTTAAGATATATCCCCCATTTTGCAGGCGTTTGCTCCCAAATTGGCGCACTATGCCATACACCCCAGAAAGTCTTTGGTCCGGCCAGCCCTGCTGCACATCAAAAGGTTGGCACTGGCAAATAATACGTGGAATCGGTTCATGTTTTTCCCGATCCCACGATAAGCTACTTGCGCATAACCCATCTGGTTTTTGGCGATGAGAAAAGCATGCTCAACCTTACAGCGGACAGATGACTTATCATGTTCCGGCTTCTTGTCCCAATTGATGCCTTTGAAATCATCAGCCATCTTGAGACTGGAAGAGCGTTTGTTGATTCGAAACTCTATCTTTGAAAGTCATTCCGAAATACCATTCATTGCCTTTCCTGGTCTGATGCATTTCCGGGTCACGTTTGCCCTCTTGGTTTTTGGTGGATTTTGGTGCAGCGATAAGGCTTGCATTGACAATCGTACCACCATGCATCATGAGTCCGGATTCATCAAGACGTCTATTAACATCTGCAAAGATTTTTTCGCCCAACCTGTTCCTTTCAAAAAAGCTCCTGATGTTACATCTAGGGAATGTGAGAAATGTGAAAATCAATTTTTCTGTAGCTGTTGTGTTCTAAGAGGAATTATTAAAAGCATCGAGAAAGGAGAAGAATGTGAATGGTTCAGAAACCAAGTTCCAGCAATAGTAAAGCAGAAATTATTCGGTGTAATTATTTAGAAAAATCTATAAATGATCAGAGAATTATTAAAGGGATAAGCTTTTCGATATACAGTAATTGTCTTAATTGGATTGTAGGAAAAAATGGATGTGGAAAAAGCACACTAGTAAAAATATTGGCTGGTTTGCTCGAACAAGATTCGGGTGAATTGACCTATGCATCAAAGGAAATAGCTGTTTTGTTGGAATATGATTGTCTTGATACTAGAATGTCAGGTCTGGATAATATATATTTTTTTATGGAGTTACAGGAACAGAAAGAATTCTCCTCGAAACTAAAGTATTATGCGACAATACTTGATATATTTGATGATCTGGAGAGGAGTGTTGCAGAATATTCAAAGGGGATGAAACGGAAACTATCAATTTTAATTATATTGTTGTGCAACGCGGAAATAATTATTTTAGATGAACCTTTTTCGGGGTTGGATAACAATATAAGAGAAAGATTAATTCAAGAATTATACAATGAAGATAGGTGGATTGTTGTTGTCGACCATGAATTGCGGAGTTTTAATAAAAGAGACAATGTGATTATTATGGACAATGGCAAGGTAGTAGAAAACAATTGTGTTGAATATAAAGAAGATCTCTTGTCATCAGGAACGTGATATATTTTGTACAGTCATGATGTTTTCAGCCATTATAATATTTTGTGCTTGTAGGGACAACTTGTATCCTCAGAATCCTTTTAAAGGACAGCGGAGCTTTTGGAAGGCACGTCTATTGTTGGAAAATCCACCATCTTTCTAGCATAAACACTTATTTTTTGAGCTTTTCTCGTGCAATGAATTTAGGTAGAGGAGGAGTATAAATGTTGTTTTATGGTAACAATTTATCCGATATTTTTTTGTTTTTAAAAAAAATGAGAGGAAGAAAGCAGACTTTTTTGTTAATGTTTATGGTGCTAGTGATTACATTAATACAATATTGTGAGATAAATAAAGAATATAGCAATAATTTAATTAATAGCTTTGCTGTTCTGGCCTTAATTATGCTAAATATGCTTTATGCTTTTATTTTATCTAGTGAAAATATATGCATCAGGGAAAGAAGAAGTAGGAGGATAGAATGGTTTCTTGCTAATGGCATACCAATCGATAGAATAGTTAATTTAATAACAATATCTGAATTTATGGTGGTTGTCATAGTTGAAACATTTTACTTATGCATTATTATGTTATTAGCTTTTATACGAGTAATTAGTTTGAGTTTTTTATGTGCTAAGACATTTGCTGCTTTAATAATAATTAATCTCATATTTTATCAATTTGCAGATATAATGAATATTTTGTTTTTAATCACAAAAAAACCGGAAAATATAAAAGTAGTTTTACTAATGGGATTTATGAGTATGAGTTTTATAATTTCTTTATTTATCTACTTAATCTCTGTTTTTGGTATTACTCATATTGATATAACGGGCTTGATAATGGCAGCAGGTATGGCACTATTAATATTACGTAAGATAAAAAGGTATATGCTTCATAATAGGTTTAAAGAAAAAGTAACCTTATCTTTTAGTGAATAGAGCAGAATATTGAGGTAGGAGAAAATGTTGGATATTAATAAAAGAAAGTTTTGGCAGAACTTGTTGAATATTTGAAGCTACAATGGCAGTACAGCTGCCTCAGGCTTTGGGAGGATGCTTTCTTTTCTGAGTAAGGGTCAAATCCCGCGTCTTGGATGGTCAGCATATTTGTGAGACACTCTAAAAGACACGAAAAACCCAGTATATCATTTATTGCTTGAATATACTTTTTAGATATTTTGTTCTATACTTAAACCAGTACTGCTGGAAGGGGCATAGCCATGAATACCCCAAAGCCTTTATTACATACAACCGACCACAAGGAAAAACTTGTAAAATCCGGCATGACACTGGCAATCATCATACAACGTGCCAAAATATTGCTTTTGAAAGCGGATGGCCTTTCAAATGATTCTGTTGCAGAAGCGCTTGGCATAAACAGGAGAACGGTTCTTCTCTGGACGCAGAAATACCGCAACTGAGGAACATACGGGTTGAAACAAAGGATGAACTGGTAAACTACTTATGAGAGCACAACCGACGATACAACAGGTAGAACAACGCCAAGAAAATTAGATTCTGTAGATTTTGCAGGGGCAATCAGCATGTTTTGATTTATGATATAAATACTGGAAGGCCTATTGATTTTTATAGTTCATTAAATATATTTTATGCAGGGGGGCTATGAACCGCAGCCAAAAGTAGATTATTATTAAAATGTAAAGTTTTATTATAAAAGAGGAGACCGTGATGCAGATAAATGGTATGAATATTTTTATGGGAGCATATGCGGAGCGTATTAAAAACGGGCTGGATCAGAGAACTATATCCATAAGTAAAGAGAAAACAGAGGAAGCTACAGCATATGTTGAAAAGGCTCTTAAGTCATCGGTTTTTCAGAATCAAGGAGTGAAAGTGTCGATTTCTAAAGAGGGTATGGACCTTCTTTGCAGTGAAGAAGGATTTCAAAAGATGAAGCAGGATGGTGCAGACCTTTTTATTAAGAATGAAATTCAGAAAAAAGAAAATGCCAAGGATAAGAATCCTGATGATCCTTTTTGGGAAAATACCGTAAATCAGCGGCTGGTATTCAGTGAAATGTTGTATAATAATGGCTTTTATTCAGGTATGACTGATGAGGAGGTGGATCAGTTTGAAGATACTCTGGCACATATCACTTATGGGATGGATTGTTTGAGCCGGAGCCAGCCTCAATATATAATGGGGATAGAAGTTCGTCCAGTCAGAGAAAAATATAAATTTTTCCAGTCAGAAAGCGAAGCGATAACAGGACTGGAATCGTCTGTAGCAGCGCTTCGATATTTGTCGGACAGATTGCTGCCGGAAGAATACCGGGAAGGTTTTAACCAGTTAATTGACAAGTATTATCAGCATAATAACGAGGTGATTTCTGAATACGATAATCCTATGGAAGCCATTAGTAGGGTGATTGCGGGAATGCATATTGATAAGAATTTCTATTCTCATCGTTCGAACGAGTATAAATATACTCTAAAGCTTAGTATGATAGACAAATCGGAGCAGGAAAAGAAAGCGTACCGGCAAGGTCTGCAGATATTGTTTGAGAAAATGAAAAACAATGGAAATGATACATCCATATGGGAACAAATTAAGGAGTATTTTCAGAACTATTCGACTGACAATAGTAAGGATGGCGGGTTTCGCAATTATGTTTATGATGAGGCACAGTATCTATTCAGTCATATGAAAAATTGCTGGAGCAGATTGTTTGCGTTAGGAATAAATGGTACAACAGAATAATGTCAAAATCTAAGTAGTAAATAAATGGATATACGATGTGGATCATCTGCTCGCCGGGAAATGTAACAGGTGCGCTGTCAGAGCAGAAAAACTGAAAATAATGTAGATAAGATGCGCTGACTGCAGCAGCATATTTTCATGCAAAATTTGAAAACATTCATCCCTTTGCTGACGGCAATGGGCGTGTCGGTCGTCTGGCGATGAACTATTTCCTGATTATACATGAGCATCCGCCGATCATTATTCATGAGGAGAACCGCAGGGACTACTTTGCGGCATTGGAGGCGTGGGATGCCAGACAGGAACTTGACCCGCTCCGGAATTTTTTGCGGGAGCAGACAGTGAAAACCTGGGAGAAACAGATTGCCCGCACAGAAAATGCGCAAAAAGGTTAAGAAACCGCCAAACCATGCCGAAATAAAGGGTGAATGAGAAATCATTCGCCCTTTATTGTATGATTACATAAGAAAGTACACTACATTTTGTATGAGGAAGATTTATGAAGATTACGTTTGACCACAGTAACGCAAACCAAAATGTAGACAGGGCGACAACTGCATATCGGGATACCCGGACGACGAGGACGGAGCGTGCGGGTGATTTTGCATTAGACATTTCTGGCACAGTTATGGATAACAACGCTTACGGGGGTCACGGAAAGACCGCAGAAGAGGTTATGCAGGATGCGGCGGCTATTGACGTGGCCACGCAGACGGACTATATGACAGTGATGTCTAATACTATGTCCGGGAAAGATTTTTCCCGCTTACAGCAGGAGGGATATCATCCCGGCGATATGGAGATTGAGGAAGTTGTCACCATTGTCGACAAGATTAAGGCAGAGCTTGTCAAAGGCGGCACGCAGGTTGTAGGTTACACCGACGATCTGGATGCGGACACCCTGAAACAGATTACGGGGAGTCAGGCTTTTGCGCAGGAGCTTGCCGCACAGTTTCAGGCGCATGACATTCCGCTTACCGAAGAAAATGTTCGGGCGGTGAAGGAAGCCTTTGAGAGAGCCATGCAGACGGCGGAAATCGGTGAAGGTACCGTGAAGTATATGGTGGAAAACCGAATGGAGCCGACGATTGATAATTTCTATCTGGCAGGCCACAGCGCCGCGACTGACAGCCAGAGGCAGGCGCATGGTTATTATGCCACGGACGATACCGGCTACTATGCGAAGAAGGCGGAAGACTATAATTGGGAGCAGCTCCGTCCACAGATCGAGCGCGTGCTGGAAGCGGCAGGGCTTGAGATTAACGATAAAAACATGGAGAGCGCACAGTGGCTGGTCAGCGTTGGCGTGCCCCTGACGATAGGGACGATGCAGAAACTCCATGAGATCGGGCAGGCCGGGCAGCCATGGGACAGAGAAAAAATTTTATCTGCGGCAGCGGCGGCGATTGCCGACGGGAAAAAGGCCGGGGAGGCCAATCTGGCTGACGGCAGAAGCAGTCTGGAACGGGCGGCCGATTACATGGAGGACTACGGACGGATCAGTGACGAAGCGGTTGATCTGGCGGTAGCAGAGGACAAGGAAGTAAATCTGCGGAATCTGACCGCGGCGCAGGAAAAGATAGATGCGGGCAGTGTGACGCAGGAAGCTCCGGCGGCTGTCACCCAGAGACGTCAGATGGAAGAAATCAGGCTGATGATGACCATTGAGGCGAACCGTCAGCTGATGGCCAGCGGCTATTCCATAGATACGACGGAGCTGGAGGCGCTGGTGGAGGCTTTGAAGAAGCTGGAGCAGGAGCAGAACCAGAAGCTCTTCGGGGAATCCGACGCGGCGGCGGCAGCCGGAAAAGCGGCGCTTTACGAGGAAGTACAGACAAAGATTTCGGAAATTCCCCGTTTGCCGGCGGCGGTGCTTGTGCAGTACATTGACGGCACGGAAGATTTTACGCTTGACAGTGTACATAAGAACGGCACGGCACTCAAAAACGCCTATGAAGCGGCAAGGGAATCCTATGAAACATTAATGACTGCGCCCAGGGCGGATATGGGAGACTCCATTCGCAAGGCTTTCCGCAACGTGGACGATATCCTGAAGGACATGGGTCTTGAGACGAACGAGGAGAACCGCAAAGCAGTGCGGATTCTGGGCTACAACAGTATGGATATCACCGATGACAATATGGACGCGGTGAAGAAATACGACATGGAGCTGCAGCAGACCATCCGCAGAATGACGCCGGCGGTATCCTTACAGGCGATCCGGGACGGAAAGAATCCGCTTACCATGTCGATGGATGAACTGAATCGGTATCTGGATGAGAGCGGTGTGGACGACGCGGCGCGGGAAGAGAAATTCAGCAAATATTTATATAAATTAGAAAAGAGCCATGCGGTCAGCGAGCAGGAGAGAGAGGCATATATCGGGATTTACCGCATGTTCCGGCAGTTGGAAAAGTCGGATGACGCGGCGGTGGGCAGTCTCCTGAAGGAAGGGGCGCAAATTTCTTTCAGCAATCTTCTGACAGCGATGCGCAGCGCCAAAAAACAGGGAATGGATTATAAGGTGGACGACGGTTTTGACGGCGTGGATGCCGTGGCGAAAAACAAATCCATCACCGATCAGATTCTAAGCGGATTCCCGAATCTGGGGCAGGAGAGCACAGAGCCGGGTAACCAGGAGAGCGGGCAGAGGCAGCAGGATTCGGAACAGGCGGAGAGCTATTACCACATGCTTGCGGGACAGATTGCGGACGCTCTGGAGCCGGAAACGCTTGCGGGGACGAACTTTGCGGCGGAAACGACCATGGAAGAGTTTGCGGATGCGCTGCGGCAGCAGACGGCGGACGCTTCTTTGGAGCAGGCGTATACACAGGAACAGTTACAATCCTACCGTGGGCTGGAAAATGTGGAGGAGGCTGTGGTGAGGGAGCTTGTGGCGTACAGGCAGCCCGTGACGGCCAACAATCTGGAAGCGGCAGCCGGACTTCGGAAAAGACCGGGCGCACTGTACCGGAAACTGCGCGACTTGGAGGAAGGCGCAGGCAGTTCGGAAGGGAAGCGGAAAGCGGAGTCGCTGATAGAGAGTCTGACGGATAAGGAAAGCGCGCAGCAAGCCTATGAGGGGATGCAGGAAACTTTCTCCGGGCTTCTGGATGAGGCGATGGACGCGCCGGAGGATTATCTGGATCTGCGTGCCTTACAGAGCTGTAAAAAGCAGCTTGCGCTGGCGGGGAGCCTTTCGCGCGAGGAGAATTACCAGATTCCCGTGGAGATTAACGGCGAGCTGACGGCCATAAATTTAAAAATCCTGCACGGAACCGGGACGGGCAAGGTAAACGTTACGGTACAGACGGAAGAATTCGGGCAGATCACAGCCAGATTTTCTCTCAGAGAGCAGAAGGTATCCGGCTATATTGCCTGTGAGAGCGGCGAGGGAACGAGCTGGTTGCAGGGCAGGCGGGAAGAACTGGAAAAAGCGCTGGGGGCTTCGGGAGAAAACGGGGCAGGCGGAGAGAAGACGGGCCTGGTTATTATACAGGGCAGAGAGGTAAACAGCAGAGATTACACAGAGGAAGATATAAACGGCGGGGAAGGGCAGCAGACAGCGGCGCTATACGGAATTGCGAAAGCGTTTATTACGGCCCTGACGGCATAAAGCATAAAGGAGGAAACAGAAATGAAGATTAGTTATAATGCGCCGGCAATGCGCGCAAGTAATGCATTAAATGCGTCGGATAATAGGGTGTCCAAATCCCTGGAACGCCTGTCCTCCGGCTTGAAGGTAACTGCATCGAAGGATAACCCTTCGGGCTATGCCATCGGCAGAAGAATGAATACGCAGATTACAGGAATCGGTACGGCGACCCAGAGTTCCCAGAACGGTATCTCCATAATCGAGACGGCGGACGGTGCGCTGACGGAAGTGCATGAGATGCTGCAGAGAATGAACGAGCTGGCAGTTAAGGGCGAGACGGGAACGCTCACCACGGTAGACCGGATGACGCTTGAGTCGGAGGTAAAACAGCTCAAGGCGGAGATCACCAGAATTTCTACAGATACAGAATTTAACGGACAGACTCTTCTGGACGGTACCTTTGACCTGCGGGGATATACCAATAACAACAGGGTTAAGGTTGATTATTATTCGGATGAGATTACTTCAAAAGTATATTCTATAAATTCATTGTCTATCATTTATGATAGTAAGGGAAATATTGATAAGGATGCCACCAACATAGCATTAGGCACGGAGTTCCCAGTGGGGGTGGAGATTTCCGAGACGACGAAAAGTAAGATTACGCTTACAGGTCCTTTGGATTTTAAGATGACGCTTGAGATTCCGGAGGATGATAGCACTACCACCAAGATTCCGGAGTTTAATGTAGCTTATGATATTGTGGAGAATCCGCCCGGTTCCGGGAAGATGGTACCGCAGTTAAATGTCGGAGCCACTGAGGATGCATTTGATGACGCGAAGACCGGGGCGTTAAATTTTCCGCCAACGGCATCCATAACAATTACGGATAATGGGGACGGAACAGACAACGTGCTTATTTCAGATGCTGCTTCCGGCCTTCAGTGGAGCATTGTGAGCACGAGGCCGGATACGACAGAGGCGAAGGCTGGTGATATTATAGAGGTATCTGTCGGCGGTGGCGGATTTATGAAGCCTATACAGAATCTGGAGGTTGATATTACCGGTATCGGCTCCATGGATATCCAGACTGGAGCGAACGAGGGTCAGCAGCTTGCAATACGCATTCCTACGATCTCCCTGAACAGGATGAACATGGAAGATATGCGGATGACTTCGATAGAAGAGTGTGCGGATGCGAATAAGACCATTAAGAGCGCAATTCTCTATGTGTCGGATGTGCGAAGCAGACTTGGTGCATACCAGAATCGTCTGGAGCACACGGTCAACAATTTGGCTGTGTCTAATGAGAACATGACGGCTTCTTACTCCCGGATTATGGACGTGGACATAGCGGATGAGATGACGGAGTACACCACAGAGCAGGTTATTTCCCAGGCGGCAGTATCCATGCTGGCGCAGGCGAATGAGAGACCCGCACAGGTGCTGCAGTTACTGCAGTAGCGTGCGTAAAAGGAAAAACAGGCGGCTGCAGCGCAGACATGCTAAAATATTGAAAATCTCAGGAAAGGCAGATTCGCGATATGACCAAGGAATTAAAACAGGAATACACCCTGCGGATTACGCAGGCGAATAAGACGCAGCTCATCACCATTCTGTATGAGATGGCGCTGCTTTATGTGGATGAGGCGGAGGAAGCATTGGCGACAGGTGACAGGACAGAGCTTAAGAATGCCGTCCGCAGGATTCAGGGCTGTATGTGTGAGCTTATGGACTCTCTGCATATGGAGTATGAGATCGCGCAGAATCTGCTGCAGCTCTACCTCTATATCAACAGGGAAGTGGCAAAAGCAGCTCTGCACAGCGATGCGGAAAGCCTGAAGCATGTCCGCCCGGTGCTTGATAAGCTTCTGGCGGCCTATAAGCAGATCGAAGGACAGGACACCACAGGCCCGGTTATGGGCAATACCCAGACCGTGTATGCGGGGCTTACCTACGGCAGAAATGATTTGATGGAAAGCGCCGCAGACCCCGCCGCAAACAGGGGCTTCTGTGTCTGATTATTATGAGAAAGTTAAGGGGCGGTAAGCCTCTGCAAGTTCTTTTTCGGGCAGCGGATCATTTTCCGCTGCCTTTTGTAACAGGTACTTGTACCGTTTCATAACAGCGTTCAGCTCATAGATGTAGCAGTCGATCAGATCCGGGTCCGTCGCGTTATCGAAGCCGGCGTAAGCGTTTTCCAGCGCGTTTCTGGCAAGGAGCAGCTCCTCCCGCAACGTCAATTTCTGCCTGTCCACGATAATTTCGTTTTCTGCCGGTACACAGGGGCTCTGCCTGAAAATCATTCTCATACGGGACCTTCCTTTCGAGACTGTGTGAATATGTTGCGGAGAATGCCCGTTTTTGGTATTCTCACATGTGAGATTTAGAACCTTTCCGCGAAACAGCCTTTGCTGAGAGCAGTTAAAAGTTCTTCTCACATTAGTTTAGGTAAAAATTTCCAGAAATATTCATGTAATATTATGTATAGCTCGTTCATATGCTGTAGGGAGACAGGCAGGAGGGACGTTTCGCTGAGGCGGCGGAGCGGACCGGGGGATTGGATTATGGATAATATGGGCGGGGTAATAACCATATTGGCGGTATGCATGATCGTGCTGGCAATAGGCGCAATGGGCAGAAAGGTAGAATGGCTGGTCAATTTTGTTCTGCGCGCGGTAATGGGAACGGTGGGGATTTACGCGATTAATTATATGCTGGCGGCAAGGCAGCTTCAGGTGGCGGTGGGCATCAATCCCTTTACGGTTTTGACATCGGGAATCCTTGGATTTCCTGGGGTTGCGGTACTTTACGGCATTCATTTCTTCAAAATTTTGTAAGTTATTTACAAAATTAGTTTTTTTCCTGTGGAACTATAGACAAGATTTTTTATTGTGTTATAATTCAAATCACAACGCAAGAAATTCTATGTGCTATTCCATTCTGCGGAATACACGCTTCTCGCTTCAGGGCATCGGGAAGATCTTCCAATTATTTCGTTGAGTCAATGGTTGTAAATGATTATTTTGGGATGTGGAGGTGGTTTTATTGGACTGACTTACTGCCAATCTGTTTTGCTTCTCCTGCTTTTGCTTTCGGCTTTTGCAGATCTTAAGACAGACAGGGTTCCGAACGGTTTTATTCTTTTAGGTATGGCAATCGGCATTTCGGGCGGCATCTTATCCGGCCGTGGATTATCGGATATTCTGGTATCTGTGCTTCTGGCGTTTCTGCTTATGTATCCTCTGTATATGATAGGCGCACTCGGGGCGGGTGATGTGAAACTGTTTGTTATGATCGGGAGCTTTCTGGCGGTGGGAGAATTTTTGGCCATTCTGGCAGGGGCCTTTGTGATCGGCGCAGGGTTTTCGCTTGTAAAACTGTCTGCGGAGAGAAATGGAAGGGAGAGATTTCGGTATTTCTTTTCCTATCTGCATGACGTCTGGCGGACAGGACATTGGAAAATTTACGGCGAAGACTTAAAACAGGATTATCACACCTACTGTAAAAACAAAATCCACTTTGCGGTGCCGATTCTGTTCAGTGCGGTGTGCAGGATAGGAGGATTATTTTGACACATAAAATTATGGCAATCTGTGATACGGAGGAGGGATATGCTTTCCGCATGGCGGAGTATCTTCTGGAAAAGGTAAAGCTCCCCTATACGCTGCATTTGTTTACGGCGGTGGAGGAACTGGAAAAATTTGCGGGAAGGGAGGAGATCGAGATTCTTCTCATCGCTGAGAGCGCATGGCGGCTGCTCAAGGAAGCGTATATCAGGGAACAGGTAACGCAGATGTTTATTCTGCAGGAAAGCGACGAAGCAGTGCAGGATGATATGCGCTGCATCAGCAAATACCAGAGCCCGGAGATGGTGGTGCAGGAAATGTTAAATGCGATTGCGGACGGCAGCGGATGGAAAGACTGCCCGGAAGTGACGGACGTAGCAGCTAAAATGATCGGTATTTATTCGCCGGTAAAAAGGTGCTTACAGACATCCTTCGCCCTTTCCCTCGGGCAGCTTCTGGCGAAGGAGCACAAGACAATGTACCTGAATTTTGAAATGTATTCCGGCCTAGGAGAGCTTTTGCGGCGGGAATACCAGACAGACATGCTTGACGTCATGTACTACTTCCAGAGTGCAAGGGAAAAGCTGGCCTTGCGGCTGCCCACAATCATCCAGAATGCGGGGGGACTGGATTACATACCGCCCATGCAGTATTCGCTGGGAATCAAGGAGGTACCGGGGGAACAGTGGCTGGCTCTTTGCAGGGATATAGCGGCGATCGGTGAGTACGAATATATGATTCTGGATCTGGATGACGGGATAGACGGGCTGTTTGACCTGCTAAAAAGCTGTCAGAAGATTTATACCATCACAAGGGAAGACCCCTTTGCACAGGCAAAGCTCAGACAGTACGAACTGATGCTGCAGCAGGGGGAACTGGGGGAAATCTCTGAAAAAACCGTTAAATGCCGCTTTCCGATTTTTCAGGAGCTGCCGGACAGCCTGGATATGATGACGCACGGAGAGCTGGCGGGATATGTGAAATCTATCATAAAAGAGGACATTTATGGGTAATGCGGAGGAGAGACGAAAAATTTTAAAGGAAAGGCTTCTGGAGAGTATTGACTATTCCCGGGAGAGCAGCGACGAGGAAATCCGGGAGCTGATAGACGAAATGCTTGTCAGGGAGGGCAGGGAAACGCCTTTGTCCCTATCGGAGCGCGGCAGGCTCAGGAAAGAGCTTTTCCATGCGGTGCGCAAGCTGGACGTATTGCAGGAGCTGGTGGATGATCCGCAGATTACGGAGATTATGATTAACGGGCCGGACAGGATTTTCATTGAACGGAACGGCAGGCTTATAGAGAGCGGGCTTCGCTTTGACAGCGGGGAGAAGCTGCACAATGTGATACAGCAGATTGTATCTGACTGCAACAGGGTAGTCAATGAGGCGTCGCCGATTGTGGACGCCAGACTGGAGAACGGTGCCCGCGTCAATGTGGTACTGAATCCCGTGGCGTTAAACGGTCCCATCGTCACGATCAGGCGGTTTCCCGACAAGCCGATTACCATGGAAGATCTGGTGTCTTTCGGTTCTGTCACGGAGAATGTATGCGAATGGCTGAGCAGACTTGTGCGGGCGAAATACAATATCTTCATCAGCGGCGGGACGGGATCCGGGAAAACCACATTTTTAAACGCACTGTCCAACTATATTCCCGCTGAGGAGAGGATCATCACGATAGAGGACAGCGCGGAGCTGCAGATCAGGAATATACCGAATATCGTTCGTATGGAGACGAGAAACGCGAACGTGGAAGGGTGCCGGGAGATCACGATAAGAGACCTGATAAAAACGTCTTTGCGAATGAGGCCTGATCGAATTATCGTTAAATCTGGACTACCGAACCCAGTGCCCCAGTATTTACAAGGGTTTTACATGGGCAACAGTTGCCATAGTGTAATCCATTGATTTTACTGGATTTTTTACAAAATAATCATTTTCTACACAACTTCATGAAAAAGAAAAAGGCAGAGTTTTTACACTCCACCTTCATAAGTCAGAAGTTCAAAATACCAGACTCAATATATTTCTGATTGAGCTGATTTTTTAATTTTTCCACTTCTTCACATTTAGACTCATACATAGTTTTATATTTTGTATAGTCACTTAATGTATGATTTTCTTTTTCTAAGGCAGCATTTTTAATCTGCAATGACTTTATAATAACATCTTTGCTATTTTCATTCTGCTGTCTCTTTTTAATCGTTCTGTTTACAATACCTTTAGCAGTATCTAATAACCTACGCATTTCTGGGTGTTTTGTGAAGTAAGACCTATGTACGTCTGCCAGTTCACAAACTCTGGCGGTAGATATGTCTTTCTCCGCTTTACATTGTTCAATAGCTGCGATAACTCTTTCTCTTGTAGTCTTGCCTCTGTTGACATTATATTCGTTCATAGGTTTAGTATTTCTGTTCATAGTAGTCTTTCCTCCAATCCTTTAATAATATTTTCCAACGCGGCCTTTTCCTTTTCGCATTGTTCAGCCATTCGTGTGAATCCATTTTCATTGGCTACAGAAAGAGAAGATTCAATCTCTGAAAGCTGTAACCTGTATGTAGTAAGATGCTCCATAGAAGGTTTGAACAGTGAGCAGGTCAGGCAAGCATTAATCTTATCGCATACGCCTAATTCAATAGGCTTGCAACACCATCCATTGCACAAAGGATGGGCATTTTCGTAATCTTCAATGACGTTTTCATCCACCTGACCAATAGAATTGATTAAGATGGATTCCTTCTTCAAGTATTCCTGCATATGTTTCTGTAAACTTTGATTCGTTGCAACAGCGTAGTAGGAAAGAGAAGACAAGCAGCTTTGCCCCAACATATCGGCAGCACTCCTGGGGTCATGACCAGCGTTAATTAAATATGTTGCCTTTGTCGCCCTGAATCTGTGAGTTCTAAAATCAAGCAGTTTACCATCTCTTCCTAAAATATTGTGTTCTGCGACACACTTTTTTATTGTCTTAGTAAAAGTGCTGTGAGTAAAAGCATTGCCACTACTGTTTACAAACACATATTTTGCATTAGAGAAGTGCTTTTGTGTCCTGCTAATTTCCCTACTGATTATCTGATGTACATAATCGTCTATAGCGATACTATTATATCTTTTTGTCTTATACATATATACTGCTAGATATGGTGTCCCATCCTTATATTTCAGGCAGTCAATCGGCAGTCGTAAAACTTCACCTATCCTCATTCCTGTGTGATGCAGCACTAATAAAATCCTTCCATATATTTTTGGAAGATATTCAACCATTGAAAAGATAGCAGCCACTTCCTCATTCGTGTAAAAATCAGCTCTATGTACAGTTTTAAAGCAATAATCATCTGTCAGAAAAAGGATATCATCAGGAAACCTGTTATCACATGTAACAATCCCATATTCAAATAGCACTGACAGATTGAGGATATTCAAATTAACCTTATTCTGTGAAAATCTTGACTCAACCCTGAGAAACAGGAAATAGTCTTCTAAGATATCTCTTGTCACATCCTTGAATGAAGTAATGCTACTATCATATACATACAGCCAACTGCAAAAAATCTTAATGTCATCTAAATATCTGTGGGCAGTTTTCATAGCGCAGTTGGATAGCTTGTCTTTTAGAAAATCTTTTATCGACTGCTTCATAATGGGCTGTTCTATGTCGAAAAATATCAAATTAGAAGTGCCTGGCTCATCAGGTGCAATATCTTTCCAGTTCCAAACCTCTCTCTCATAAACAGGTTTGGCAGACTCTATGTATTGATAGATTATCTTTTTGAAATAATCTAGGAAAGCAATTAGTCGGTTACGCCTTTTTGATGGAACTAATTCCTGCCCATTCAGTACAGTGCCGTCATCTATCACAGCCTTATGGTTAATAGCTATATATCGCTCATAGTCAACTGTATCAATGTCCAATATTGATTGGTACTGCCTGTCATTTACGAAAGCGAAGAGCAGTTTAAATCTGTCAACGTATTCTGCAAAGGTAGAGATGGATATTTTCTTTATGTTCAGGAGATAAAAAGCAAAATATTTTAATTCTTCCCTGATAGTTTCATTTTTACAAAGTGAAAAATCCATATTATTATTCATGATGTTTGAGCGAGCTTTCCAGTTTGCCTTATAGTTTTCGGTGGCATTTTTGTAGATATCCCACTCACATATATTCCAAATATCGTTGTTATAAGGGGAAACTAAGCCAAAATCAATAAGATTATTCTGTTGTAATAAAGCTGTTTTCATTTTCACATTCTCCTTTCAATTCATGCAGCTTTTTGATTATCAGTTCTAATTTGGCTTTCTCTTTTTCTGCAAAAGCCAAGTTCTGTGTATAGCCGTTTGCCTTAAAATATGTTATCTGTTTGTTCAGATTTTCAAGGTGCTGTTCATGTACTTCAAGGAATTTTAGACTTGTCCTGAAATATTCGCAGTTTAGACAGGCACCAAGTTTGTTACAATGAATCTTTGCAGGCATACCACAGAAGCCGTTAGATAGGACTGTATCATCAGAAGCAATTATAATTTCTGTATTTCCTGAGATATTCAGCCCTGTTTCGTTTATAGTTTGTAGCTGGCTGTCGGCGTCATCTTCTATGTAATGTCTCGACATATTAATCTCTGTGTGGTGTAATACACCAATTTGTATAAGTGCCGAAGGCATTCCCATTTTTGCCAGCGTAGTCGCTATCGTATGTCGATAGGAATGCGTAGTAAAATGGTAAGGTGTGCCATCAGGATTTTTGATACCCCATTCCTTCATAATTCTCTGCATTTTATTTCTGTAGGTTTGCGAATTGTATGGCAATTTTCTATCTTTTTCGGAGGGAAACAGATATTCATACTCATTGTCATTAGCCCAGGTTATTCTTTCCCTAATCATGTCATACAATTCTTTGCAGATAGGAATTGCCCCAACGTCTTGCATCTTTTGGCAGTCATGGGCAAGGAAATATCCATGCTCATTTTCAAATAAGCAGTCTGTCCTCAACTGGCAGATATCGCTTGTCCTAATGCCTGTAAACAGATTGATAAGGTACATAAGCATATAAGTTTCAGATAGCAGATGTAGGTGTTTAAAGATTTCCACTATTGTGTAATCTGATACACTGGTTTTGATATACTTAGGGGCATCTGCCATCATATCCTGTTTACTTACGGGGATTTTCCCACTATATCTGCCTTTTACCTGAAGATATTTGTAAAACTCATTCAGATTACCTATTAAATGATTGTTCTTGCCAGTGCTTATCTTTGCCTGACTGCGGTAGTTTTCTATATCCGTGTGGTTTACATCCAATAGGGATTTATTACCCAAAAAGGATATAAACATAGCCATCAGGGAAAAACGATTATAAATAGTTGAGTATGCTAATTCAGTTCCGCCGATTAAATGTTGAATCCATAATTTCAAAAGTTCCCTATTTTCTGCATTTTCTATGTTCCAAAAGTTGATAACAACACGGTCTTTAGATTTATTCAGGCGTTCATCATTTATATTCATATCAGATAAACGCCAAAAATTCCTGTTAAGTCCTGTCCTTGTATCCCTAAACTCTTTCAGAATAAATTTACAGTTGGAGATAACATATTGCAGGTCATGAAGATTTACTTTCGCTTTGTCCTGCCAAAAATTTTGCCATTCACTATCAGCCCTGTCTGCATCGTCTATATGGGAGAAATCCTTATATCCATATTGGAGCATAAATTCATGAATAAATAATGTCTGGGGAAACGCCTTTGACTTATATGTATAAGGTTCACCGTTTGCAAACATACAGATAAATATGTCTTTTATGTCACTAAAAAGCGTTGTCCCGACAATCCCTGACAGGTCAAGGATGTAATTTTTTTTGTGGGAAAAATGCTCCGCAATCTCTTTGTCAGGATATTCCCTGAAATTCCAGACACATCCCCTAAAGAAACTTTTAATGTTAAAATCAGTAATCTGTGCTTTATTCATTATCATCATCATCCTCTCTTAATGCCTCTGCCAATGCCTTAAAATCAATATCCAGTGGTGCAAAATCCTCATTCAGCTTTTCAGAAAGCTCTTTCTGTACCCTTATCTTGTCGGACAGGTCATATTTTGCATAAGTTTCTGCTGTTGTCTGGATATTTTTATGGCGAAGCACATTGCTTATTTTCATCATATCTATATCTGCTCTTAACATCCTCATGGCGCATCCATGCCTGAAGGCATGCGGGTGTAAGTCAGATATGCCAACTTTTTTCCCAAGCCTTTTAATCATTTTCCTTATAGTATCTGTTTTCATGGCACTGCCAGGATTTTCACCTTTAAAATTTATAATCAGGTAATTTGTATCAACATCCTTTAAATCTTCATTTAGATAGTCAACAATCTCATCTCTCAGCCTGTTTGTAATTACAACAGGCCCGACAGAATCATATTTGACTGCTGCATCAGTGTTATCATGGTCATCTCTGCGTGTAATATGTATTACGTTATTAGCGATATCTCTTAAGTCTTCTAAGTTGACACCAACGACCTCAGAGACGCGAAATCCGCCATAGAACATAAGCCCTATGATAATCCTATTCCTTCTGGAAGTGCAGGCATCCCAGCATTTATCAAATTCTTCTTCTGATATATACCTGAGTTCTTCTTCTGGCACTTTGGATGTTAAGAGACTTTTTACTGCCTTTTTCTTTTTCATGAACATCTGGCTTAACATGCTGTGCGTATGCTGTAAATTGTTCATCTGTTGTATCACAGGTAGCGTTCCTACAATATCAGAATCAGAAAGAAACCTGTAAAAACTTACTACAGATGAAAGCATCTGGTTTACGGTGCTTTCCTTCCTGACGGGAACTAATCCCCCGATAGGAATGATGTTATCTCCCAACGTGGGATATAGCAGGTGTAATTTGTAATCCACCAGGTTTTCATAGGCGCCTTTGCAGGTTTCGCTTTTCTTTCCGACAAATTCTATGTAGTCAAAGTCATTGTCTTTAAGATACTGCCAAAACGCTAACAGGTTAAGGCAGTTCTGGCGAATTGTATTTTTACTGCTGTTATTGATAGCGAGGTGTTTCAGATATAAAAATACTGGTTCAATAACCTTGCCATCATTGTCTATAGGCATAAAGAATGTTTTTCCTGATTTTGTTTCACATTTGTGCATTTCCATATCTGAGTACCTCCTTTCTCATAAAAATGCTTGATTAAAAATTCTAATTTTACGATATCGCGTTTTATGAATTTTGCCACGGCTTCAAGTGCTTTGAAAAAACAGGCAGCATAAAACACAATATCTTGTATAAATACACAAGTGTATTTCAATAGATATAGTTTCTTGTTGAAATACAGCGGTGTATGCCAATAGTTACAAAAAATAATTGCCTGCGGTCAGTGTTTGTGGTATCTTGACATTATTGGGGGTGAACATATGACTGTGATGTTCAGAACACCAGAAATTCTGGATGATATAACAAGAAAGACACATTACAATGAAGATGATGTGTACCAGGAAGAAACACTGGAAGTACAAACAAATGAAGTCAAATTGATAAAAGAACTTGACAGGATGGTAGCTAACAATATTCCTTTGTCCCAGACACAACTTATGAAGCGTACAGGTGTAGGCAAAGGCATGTTAACACATTACGACTATATCTTTAACGACTTGATTGAGATGCTAGGTTTGTTTTATCCTGTTGAGGAAACCAGCAAAGTAAAGGAAAGCCCTAAGTATAAAGAAGCAAAAATACTGTTGGATAAAGGTGATATCCATAATTTTGATGCGCTTGAAGCAAAAGTGCTTAAAGGGATAAAAGACCTTATTCTTGGCGCAGATGATAAATTTGCTGTTCTGATAGATGACTTATATGATAGCGGAATGGTAAATGAAAACTTCCATGAAAAAGCCTTAGAACCAGCACAAGCAATGTTTTCTTTTTTAGGGCAGCGCTATATCCATCGTGACTTTGTATCACTTGATATAAATGGGATGGAAAAATTAGTATTTGAAAAATACAAAAGAGTACAGGAATTGAAAGCAGAGTATAACAGACTAAAAGCAGAACAATAAGCGTAATGACTTATAATAACTTTGCTTCTTGAAAGCTCAGATAGGAATCGTTACCAATAATTATATGGTCGTATAAGATAACGCCAATTAGTTCACACGCTTCCTTTAGCTTGGCTGTTACTTTTATATCCATTTCACTTGGAATTGGATATCCGCTTGGGTGGTTATGACAGATGATGATTCCTGTTGCTCCTACAAGCAAGGCCCTTATGAGAACTTCCCGTGGTTGCAATAGACTTGTATATACAGTCCCGTGGCTCACTTGGAAAAATCCTATGGGTGAACATTTACTGTTCAGGGCTATCATGTAGACATATTCCTCACTGAATTTGTTGAGGTTAAAGACTTCTTGCATAATTTCAACAATTTTCTCTGGCGAAGAAAGCATCTTGACACTTGTATAATTTACAGTGCTTTCTTTTACCAAGATATTTTGCCCATCCTGATTAATATGTGTCGAATATGTATTTATCCTCATTATGGAATCTCCTTTCAAAAAGAGGGCAGATAAAAAAACTGCCCTCAGATATAATTATGGTATTACACAACTAAGCTGTGGAACTTAGCGGCCATTGTGCCAAAAAAACTGTTGTTTACGGCAAAACCTTCGCGCCCGCTTGATACTTCGCCGTCAACATCTTCTGTAGTAGGAGCATCTTCAAAATTTGAATCATCATTTCCGTCAGCTCCTTCCTGTTCAGCGTATTCTTCCGAATCCTGCTCCGTGGTGTCCTCTGCATCATCAGTTTCCTGTACTGCGGAGTTGTCCGCAGTTTCAGTAAATTCATGTTTTTCAGGGATTTCCATATCTTCTGAAGATTCTTCATCAGATTTTTGCGCTGATTCGCTGTCAAGCTCTTGTGTATCAACGCCTGCTTCTGATTCCTGTGATTCGACATCAGATTCTTTAACAGGTTCCTGTTCGGCGGTACTGCCGTCTGTAGGTTCTGCTTCGGAAAGGTTGTCTGTTCCAGTGTCAATCTCTGCGGGAAAGGTTGTGTCGGTAACACTTCCTGTGGATTCATCAGCTTCTCCTTTAGAGGATTCGCTGGTTTCCTGTATCTTAAAGTAGCTGCGAAAACTTTCCTGCATGACATTGATTCTGCCTAATGTCTTTTCCTTCTTTACAGAGCCACTAGAGCAATACTGTCCATATTCTTCCTTGCAGTTCTCAAAGAAATGCGTGAACCACCTGCGGAAATTTATGCCTGTAACTGACTGCTCCAGTGCTTCGTCCGCGATAAGGAAAAGGATGGGGATATTGACTTTCTTCAGGTTCTTGTCCTTCATGTAGAAAACATTATCCAAGAAGCCGATGATTTTTTTAAGCCTGTCCTTGCACTCAGTAGGATAATTCCCATTGATGTACTTGCTGTACTGGAGGGAAACGACATCGGCTGCGATAGTAGTATACTCATAACCGCGATATTTGCTATCCAGCAACATCATGCTCTGGAGCAGCGTACACATATCGTCTGAGTTCTTGAGCTGTTTTGGTGTAAAGCAGCATTTTTCCCTGAAAAATCTTCCTGCAAGAATTTCATTGACGAAGATACTGTTTTCCACACCCATCAAGGGCCTCGATTTCTGTGGTTTCGTCAAGGGAGTGGAATTGTTCAACCTGAAGAAAATATCTTCAATTACTTCGTCTGTTACATCTTCAAACGACTGGATGTTGAATTTGAATCGCAGGATTTCCTGCTGTACATCTTCATCCAAATCTTCAAAGTATCGCCCAGCGATTTCATAAACTTCGCCTTCAATCTCCACATCAGGGATATTTTCAGATAAAGAAAATTCTCCATTGATGAAACTGAAAACAGTCGTCATACGCTGTTTGCCGTCCAAAACAGAGTAGCTGTATGTGTGTTTCCCTTTACCGTCAGATTCGACGCTTTCCATTTTGTGAACATACACAGAGGGAACAGGGAAATTTGCAAGCATACTGTGGATAAGTAGGCTCTGCTGTTCGTTGTCCCATTGCGAAGATTGCCTCTGGATGGGGTGGTCAAAAGATAATGTATCTTTTTCATCATACATTGTTTTGAGGTTCTTAACTGTCCAGTTCAAGGTCGTTCTAATCATAATCATTTTCCTCCTTCGTTTGCTTAGATTAGTTCCATATTCAGTTTTTAGTTGATGTACACAGGGTCATTTTGCTGTTCCCTGCTGTATACCGTGGAGCCATACTTATGCCTTATGTATGACATATCCATTGTTTTGCGGCAGCTATGCGCCATTGTACCCCAGCACCACATACCTTTCTTAGATGCCCATCTGAATCCTAGTTCCTTTAATCTTGTTTTGATGGGGTAGGTATCTCCCTTAATCCATATCCATGTTCCAATCAACTCAATCGTAATGTTGGCTTTCAGCTTTACAACTTCATTTAGCACAGATTTCAATTCATCTTCTGAAACTGTTTCCTTATAATCAGAAGATTGCTGAAATTGCTTTAAAAGCTGGTCATACTCTAAATTGATTTCCTGCATTATGTGGGTAGTATCTGAATCTGGATTGTTGTCAGGGTGATATCTGACTAAGAGCTTTTTATAGATATTGCGTAGATTGTCGATGCTGCTGACTTCCGAAAACCATTTCATAGACGTCCCCCTTCCTTAATATTCAGATGGGAGCAATGCGGTGATGTGGTCTATATCGTTGATTACCCAGAACTTAATTTCTTCTCCATCAGGATATTTATATCTAAAAGTCTGGAAGTAATCAGCATCAGCAGGATGGTTCTTCAGGATAATGGCAATGGAAGCGACTAAAATTTCGTCAGCTTCATCACCAAACGTTTCTCTGAATCCGCAGGTCATATATGTAGGAATCCCATTCCATTCATATTTACCACTTCGTTCCTGCTCATTGTAGATGATTGTTCCTTGTAGCATTGTCTATACCCCCTATCGAAATGGAAGTTCTTCATCAGGGATATCAGGAATCTCTATTTCTGTTTTGCGGCAGTTTGCCACAAATTCCAGCTTCTCTGTGATTACTTCCGTCATGTAGACTGTCTGTTCATTCTTATTCTTGTATGAATAAGTATGTAAGCGCCCCATAACAATTATTTCACTTCCCTTTGAGGTAAATTGTGAAATATTATTCGCAATGGAGTTAAAAGCGACTATCTTAATGAAGTCAGCGGGATAATTACCATTATCGTCTCTCTTTGTCCTGTCCTGGACTGCAAGTGAAAACCTTGCAATCGTGGTGGGTTTTTCGTCCTGTGTGATACGCACCTCTGGGTCTGCTGTTAATCTGCCTCTTAAAATTACATTGTTCATGGCTATCCTCCTTATAATTGTGTGATTTCTTGGGTTTCCCGTGAGAAATAATAGACGCTATATGACAGAAGCTGTTCTTCTGGAAGTGAAGTCTTATTGACTTGATAAACAGTGTCTTTTAATTTTTCCAGAGAAGTGCCGCTTAAATCAGGAGTAATAATAGATAGCGATAGGTAAGGTTTGAGTAGAAGTATTCCTCTACTTTCCACCTTTTCCCCCGCTCCGCACCGTACGTGAGACTTTCACCTCATACGGCGCTCCATCAAATTAAACCTATTTACTCAATAATGGCATTACCGACTAGAACTCGATAACCATTGGTCTTTTTCAGCGCTTTTTCGTTCCACAATCCTTCACTAATCAGCTTAGCAATGGATTTTCATAACGAATGTTTTACTCACCCACACTTACCTGACGCTACGTCATATATGCATTTCTGCATACCCGATACTTTAGACCCTTTCATTCAAGAGTTCGCCAGTTGTCCCTGTATAGACAACATTCTCGCCATAGATATTTTATAGACTTCCGGCCTATCATCCACTCGACCACCTCTGGTTCGCATTTCCTCGTCATTACACGTTAGGATGGCTCTCAGCCGACTTCACCGAGCTTATAACCCCTTACATATGCAACTGTAAGGCGCTATTCGGAGTATCAAAGGAGGCGTTTCAAGGCGTTACCCCGTCATTCCACCTCTCGGAAAATAAGTTGTTGTTACAACTAGAATAACTAATTGCAACCCTCGCCCTTTGTTAATTTATGCGGCGAAACGGGTCGCACTTTCATGAATTGAGGAAGGAAGTATGTACAGATTGGCATTTTCTTCTTCTGCAAGAGCAGATAATATACCAGGGTAATTGATACAGTAACTTCCTAACCAATACTTCTGATTGGTAAGAGCGTACATATTTATATCTGGGATGTCCAGCTCCTCTGGTTCTTTAGGAATCATGTTATTTTCCAACATCACATTCTTAGCCACTTCACTAAGTTTTACCATATTAACAGGCAGTAGCTTCGGCGTGTTCTCCTTAGCAACCTCATAAAGTGTTTCTTTGTCTATTCCCCACACCTTCAAATGTTTATTTGTAACAAGAATGGATGGAATGCCCTCACCAGGCTGCGGTTCTAAGGTTACACGAAAAACTACTGATAAGTCGAAAAAGGGAATAGAGGGGATATCCTTCAAAAGATTTGAATTTAATGAAGTGTTTACCAGATAGCAGATAAGCCTGCCTTTTGCCCAATTAAAATCCGTGAACGAAGATACACCATAATCTTCACTTTGGTCACATTGGAAATATTTTTTGATAATCTTATTTGTAATGCTTTCCAGCGAACACAGATTCATAAGATACTTATCTATTTCCTCATCTATATAGATGGTGGGGAGAAGATTTTTTCCATCTTTCTGTATGATAATTCCTGTTAGCATCAGATTGTTATTTTTGGGTACGTTTTGGAGTTTGACTTTATATTCATCTCCAAGCCTTTTCTGTACAGAACGTACAATTTCATTTGCCGCTAAACTTAATTTATCCATCTTCCTTCGCCTTTCTTTATTTTATTTTTTTGAGTGAATAAGTTTTTCAGTTTCCATTTCATGTATTCGCAGGAATGCACTGCCTAATTCAGCAAAAAGTCTTCCTACGAATCTGTTTGTGGTTCCTGATAATATCTGTTGCCTGTAATACTCATATCTGACTGCCAGGAAAAATATCAAGGCTTCAAAATCGTCAGCATATGTGGAATCTGGAATGTAAATTATGCGTAAGGCTAATGCTATGGCATTTTTCATGGCATACTCTGCTTTCTTATTTACATTCTTTAGAAATTCTGGGATTTCATTTTCTTCTGGCTGAATTGCCAATATTAGATTCCATATATCAAAAGCAAGTTCATTCACTCTGTTGATTTGAAGTTCAGACAAAGATGTCTTTGCCATTTCTACCTCCTTTCCTTTAGATTACAGAGATTATTACTTGCTATTTGAACATATACAGATAATTAGAAACGATTACGTCCAGTCTGCTATGGAACATTTGCTTTGAACATTCGGCAAGGATGCCTTTATCAAAAGACAGTCCTTTCATATTGCCTCTGCAATAGTAAATTTCACCTGTACTAAAGGTATTTTGATTTTCATAATACTCATACAGCCTGCAACAATATTCTGCACGGCAACTGTGTAATTCTTGTGGAAGTGCAGATTTGGGGAACAGCCTTATTTCGCCGTTAGGCATTTTATATCCAGGGCTTTCTCTAAAAATCCTTAAAACTTCTTCTTGATATTCTGGAAGCACCTGTCTCCATCCACACATATTGTTCTTTTCCCTGAAAAAAACTTCATAAGTACCATCGTCACGCTGTCGGATATCTTCTTTCCTTACCTTAGTTATTCCACCTCTGCGGGCACCTGTGGCTGTACAAAACAGCTTTGCATCCGCATATTTGGGAGCAGAATCCCTTTGGGAAAGTTTATCTCTTGAACGTATAATGTTTTCTCTTTTTCTTTGTGGGAATTTAAAATCAATGTCTGATTTCTGGATAGAATAGGCACAACATACACCTTCTGCATATGTTGTAAGTGTCCATGCACTGTGAGAATTTTCCATTGATGTAAGCCATTCTGCAATATACTGTTGTCCATCACGGAATCTTTTGACTTCTGGATGTGTTTCCCTTAGAAAATTGCTGAACTGTGAACACGCTTTTTTATAGGTGTCCAGTGTCGCTGTGCTGTAGATACCACGCACAGGTTGATATGGAGTATTGTTTTCTTTTGCTGCTTTTAGATTTTCCATCTTAGCAGCATGTTTGCTTTGCCCCCTGCAATCATGCGCCTGGAGCATTTGTGTGTACTCTCTCTTAAAATTGGCTTTTTTGCCCATTTGTTTCACCTCCTTTCACTGGGAAAAGAGGATATCAGAGTACATGTGTTGAAAAGTTTTTTTGATAATAAGAATTTATAGATGTACTATTCAGTTCTTGTTAAATCAAAATCCTCCTTTCCGTTGCTTAGTTCTCAGCTTGCCGATTGGCCTGCTGATAGTTTAAGTCATTAAAACGGCTTGTAGGTTTTTGTGGTTTATCAATGTGCCGCTAGAAATTGATAAGCCCCATTATGTTTGCGGCTAGGGGAATAAAAGCTCCCCCAACCTTTAAATAACTTTATAATATTAACTTGTACCTAAATTGTAATTCACACAAATTTGTAAATCAAGATGGATAAGCGTCTGACTTGGTTTGGATATGTCTCTCAAAAAGATAGAAAATCAAAAAAGAGTCTGTCGGTATACAAATATTATGGTGTGAGCAGTATTACACATTAATGCAGTTCGGCGGCAATATAAAGCATGAAGATATAAAAAAGCACCAAAATAAGGTTTGGTGGGTTTAGCAGATATAATTTCGTGTGTCCATATTTATGATGTATCCCTGTTTACCTCCCCTATATAGGCGCCGATTGGCGCCCATATAGGGGAGGTAAACAGGTTCTTCATATAATATTGTAGCGTCATCGTGAACATGATTTTAGTCAATATAAATGAAGATTTATGTTTTATTCAGCAATGGGTATTATGGGAGTTTATACAGTTTGTCATAGATAATGCGTATAGAATAATAATGCGTAATATATGCGTATATTCAGTGCTAATACGTATAAAGCGGCATTAAGCGTGATATATGAGTATAAATCAAAAATGCGTATTAATCAGCCTAATATGTTTTATATGTTGCTACAGCCAGGGAGATATGCTGTTTATCTTCTATATAAATTATAACTTCAAAATTTGTATATTTGAAAAAGAAAGATATAGACAGAACATGATTTTGGGATTTGAGTTGATAGATGTAATAATATATTGTGGCAGGAAAATTCGTATGCTGCTTATGGATGTTCTTTTAATAATGGCATTCGTCCTGCTGTATCTAAACAGTGTTTCTATAAAGTTCAAAAGACTGCCAGAACTATTGAATCTGGAAGTCTTTTTTTATATCATTTCTTGGATAATAAAAAATTGAAAGCAAGGTCACTGTATATAAATGATATTTTATCAGTAAAAAAATATACGAATGCTTTTGCAAAAAGAGGAGTTAGAAAATGAAACAATTAGGAAAGAATATATTGAGGTATGTATTTGGTGTACTTGCATTTATTTTCATTTTTTGTGCACAAAATATTAATGTTGAGGCCGCAGAAAGTATTAGTGAAAGGACCACTACTACTGGAAGTGCAACATATGACCCAAATAATGGAAGTGATACGCAGGATTATTATGATTTTACTTATACAATAGGGGATACAAGTAAGACTGCAGCAAATGACAGTAATATAGCAACTATTACGAATTATAATATTTGTAATAATTCTGGTAATTGTACAATTCCTTCAACTGTTAAAGTAAAGTACAAATCCAGTAGTGATACTGCATATAAAACTTATACTTTAAAAGTAACAGCAGTTGGAAATGGGTCAAGCAAGATATGTTCGCCATATGGAAAAATTACTGTTGGTAACAATGTTACCACAATTAATAATAATGCATTTAGTGGAGCAAGTTCTGCTACAAGTATTACCATTGGTAATAAAGTTACTAAAATAGGTAATAATGCATTCTATGGGTGTTCTTCTGCAAAGACCCTTATATTTACAGCTACATCAACATGTACATCAATAGGAACATCTGCATTCCAGAATTGTTCTACATTAAGTACAGTAGCTATCCCTAACTCAGTTACAACTATCGGAAGTAGTGCTTTTTATGGATGTACATCTTTAAATACATTAACTATTGGAACAGGAGTAACAAGTATTGGCTCTAATGCTTTCTACAATGCACCTTTAGCTACAAGGCTTACATACAATGCAACAAGTGACTCTGTGGCTTTAAATGATGTATTTGTAAACAAGCAAATAGCAAGTGTAGCAATAGGCTCAGGTGTTACCAAGATTCCTAATAATTTTATTAAAGGTAATACTGCTATAACTAGCATTACAATACCTGCGAAATGTACATCAATAGGGAATAATGCATTTGATGGATGTACAAGTTTAAAGACCATTACTTTTGCATCAGGTTCAAAATGTATTACTATTGGAAATAATGCTTTTTATGGGTGTACAGCATTAACTGCGATTACAGTGCCAAATTCAGTGATAACTATTGAAGATTATGCGTTTTATAATTGTTCTTCTCTTGCTACTGTAACATTAGGAACAGGTGTAACAACTCTTGGTTATAATACATTCAGAGGAACAACCCCTTTGACTACGCTTACCATTAATAGTAATATTTCAGGTCACAATTATGCATTTAAAGGGCATACTGGCCTTACTACATTAAAAATAGGCAGTAGTTTAACTAATATATACGCAAATATGTTCCAGGGATGCCCCAATATTTCAAAAGTTGATATTTCAGGCTCAAACGTAACTTCAATAGGTGCTTATGCGTTTGAAGGTTGTAAAAAACTTAACACCAAAAATGCATTTGCTTATGCGGCTTTTGATGCCTCATTATCAGGTACAGTTGGAGAATATGCATTCCGTTTTGGAGGATTTACTTCTGGTGCAAGTGCAGGGCTTCCTAGTGTATCTGTGTCACAGTCAGTAGTAGAGGATAATAATTACTTCCCTACGTCTGGTGGTATTGGTAAAGTAACTATGAACATCAGTGCTTCACCTGCTACAGCAAATGAAGGGAAAGACTATATAGTTATCCTTGATACGACAGGCTCCATGGATAGTAAAGTAAATGGCGTTTCTAAAATGACAACAGCTAAAAATGCATTACAAAAATTTGCAGATACAATAATGGAAGTAAATGCCGAAAACAGAATTGCTATTGTACATTTTAGAGGAAATATTGATACAAATAGTGATGGAACTGATGACTCTAGTGGCGGTTATTGCTATTTAGATTTTACAAAAGACAAATCCACTATAAGCACAAAGATTGCTGACCTGAAAGCAAATGCTGGTGGGGCAAGAATTGCAACAGCAAGTGGAAGTAATACAAATTATAGATTAGGAATTATTGCTGCTTTGAATGTGATGCAAATGAGAGGTGCAGAATCATCAGTAACTGCAGGAGGAGTTACTTATGGAGCAAGCGGTGGTGCTGACAGGAATACTTATGTCGTATTCATCAGTGATGGCGCCGCTAATGCACAGACAAGTTACATTACTCCATTGTCAAAAATACTTAAAGCTGCTGCAGATGAAATATGGTCTATAGGAATATGTGTTGAAGATTCAGGAGAGACAACGGAATATCTCAAAATGATTAACACAACAATGTATGGACAAGATTTATTTATTGACTTCCCTTCCGCGGACTTGGAAGCTGCAATGACAGATTTCTTGAAGCAAGTTGTTTCGATGTCAACGTCTTCCATTTACAACACTGTACTGACAAGCGTTATCCAGTCAAACTGGGTGCCATATAAGGATTCATCACATGTGTGGTCAAGTGGAGTGACGAACAGTGGTCAAAATGTATCTGTAAATATAGGTACGATGGGTAAAGAATCAAAAAGCTATACATTCTATGTTAAGTTGACTGATGCATATAAGATTGGAACAATGACCTCAAAAGGCACATATAACCCCATTGTCACCAATAATGTACACGCAGACTATAAAGTATCTGGTGGTATATATGAAGGACAAAGTAAAACTGCATCAAACATTCAACAATATACTTTGCCGTGGTATGCATATGACGTTATTTACAATGGTAATGGTAATACAGGTGGAAGCACTTCTAATCAAGTGAAAATTGGTGGAATTAATCTTTCACTAAGAAGCAATGATTTTACAAAAACTGCCTACAGATTCAAAGAATGGAACACTAAGGCCGATGGAACAGGTACTAAGTATGCAGCAGGTGCAAGTTACTCAACCAATGCAGATTTAACACTGTATGCTATCTGGGAACCAGATACAACTTATTACACTGTAAAACACTGGAAACAGAATATAGGCGGAAATGCGGCAACGCACGATGCGTATAACTATACGGAAGCTACAGCAGATAGGCAGACGATTGAAAATGTTACAATAGGCTCTAATCAAAGTCCTGCTGTAAAAACATATATAGGCTTCACAAGTCCTGCTGTCCAGACTGTAATGATAGCGGCTAATGGCACTACTGTTGTAAATTATTACTATACAAGAAACAATTATACAGTTACCTACATAGATGTAGTAGGCTCCATAAACGGGAAAGAGTTGGGAAGGTCAACTGCGTCAAAACCTTATGGTTCTTCTGTAAAAGGTATTGATATAGGTGCTTCCACGACGGATAACGCATACTATAAGAATTATGCTCTCATAGCTGGAATTGATGGATATACAACTGCTACAGTGGATACTAATGGTGCTACTGTTTACAGATGCTTTAGATGGCTGTCAAAAGATATCTCTGGAACTGTAAACTGGACAGATGCCCATAATGCTTATGGTACACGTCCTGACGAGGTGAAGATAGTTATTTTCCAGAACGGCATACCTGTAGCCAGTGTGGTTACAGCATCTGGAACAAAAGATATCGAGCCAATTATATTGAGTACATCAGGAGATATAAACCACTTTGAATTTCTAGATATGCCTGCATATGACAGCGCTGGAAATCCATATACATACGATGTCAGGATGTATGATTTAGACGCAACAGTAGACATTAAAAACCCTTCCAGTGTAATGAGTCTTGAATATCCAGAAAGCAAGTATGTAACTACGCAAAATGGATATGATATCTATAATGTATTGGATAATACTACGGAACCTGATGGCCCACCAGAAGGATTTACAGTTGGCGGGGCTATCCATTGGGTTGATTCTGGAAACAAGCTGGGATTAAGGCCAAGTACAGTTACGATTGAACTGTACCAGGATGGCAAGCCTTTTATGGTAAATGGAGAACATTATACTATTACGGTAGATGCAATGAATGATAATACTTACAAGTTTATCAAGTTGCCTAAGTATAAATATGTCGATGGGGAACCTGTGCCATATGAATATACTGCTGTAGAGAAAATCGTCAGCAACTATGTAAAAGATGGTGTTATTTATCCTTTATATGACATCCATACTGACGAGAATATGGGTGAATATGAAAAACTTCATTTCACAAACTATATTGAGATTGATGGCTCGATAATCCCTATTGTACCAGGGGACGAAAGAGACAATACAATCACAGTAGTTACGAACACTGAGGATAAAGTAGAAGTTGTACTTAAAATGCTGGATTTCTATATCACAGAATCACCTGAGGATGTGAATGTCCAGTATGGCCCTGGATATAATGGAGACGAATATAACTTATGTGTCTCAGAACTTGGAGAGATAATTAAGCACATACCTTCAGGTAAATATGAAATAGATGTAAATGAATCCAAGTATGAACTTACGGATATCCATATTTCAGACAACACAGACAATGTGTACATTACATATGAAGATGGGAAATACTATCTGGTAATCGACCATGTTCCTGAAGATTCTTGGGGAATAGTTAATATAGAGCTTGAGAAGAAAACAGAATATTATCAGTCTAGGAAGTCTATCAATAACTACTTTAAGGCGCCTTTAGCAAAAAGGATTGTCGGTGGATATATAGAACTTCCAGAGGATAGGGATGTTTCCGTAGTTGAAAAACTCGTGATGCGTAATTATTTCAATAAAGCAGTTTCAGACCCAGTAAGCGCTGAATTGCCCGAAGAGGAAGAAACAACTGAAATAGACACTTCTGTAATTGAAAGTACAGAGGATGCTATGGATGCTGAGGAGGAACAGGATACAGAGGAATCAACTTCTATTATTGAAGATGAATCAGAAGAGACGAATAGTGTTATAGAAGACTCAAAAAATGATTCTTTTCTTGAAACGCCAGATATAATAGTGGGTAGCGGAAATTAATTTAATAAACTTTCTAAACTTTTTAAACTAAAAAACAGAGGACTGTCATTTCTGGCAGCCCTCTGTTTTTTTGGCTTTATATTATTCTGTGCTTTCAAGCGTTTCAGTAATTTCGACTGAATCATTATCATTCTGTGTATTAGAGTTTTTTCCGTCAGACTCAGGTGTAATGGTTCCTGTAGAGCCAGAGGTTTCATGGTCTCCGCCTTCCCCTGTTTCTTTATTTACAAGGATAGGAACAAGTCTTAAGGAAGCTGTCATTTCAATCTGTTCACCAGGCTGATAAGATGGAGTCGTATCAGTATAATCTGTTCCCCAGCCGATAAATTCCATAGTGTCAGGAACTCCTCCAGTGTAATCAAGGATTGTTGCGATATCACCCAGCTTGTATTCGTTAGCATCTGCCATACCTGCAACGGCATATTTTATGGTAAATATCGCTTCTTTTTCATCATCATCATTATCCTCGCCATTGCCTGTATCTTCACCATCGTCCTCTGTTCCGCTGTTGTTGCCTGTTTCATCTTTTTTGTCAGTGTTGTCGGGATTTTCTCCGTTTTCATCTGTCTTGATATATCTGTCGTCTTCATCCCTATATCCGCCGAACAACTGCACCCATAAATGGTATGGGAATAAATCTGTATTATCCACCATGAATCCTTTGCAGCAATAATTTTCACACCATTCATTAACCATATTTGCGTGGTGCCCAGGCGACAAATCCCAGTCATGGAATACCTCTTCGGCAGAATCTTGTCCTCTTGCGATATTTTCCCCAAGCATTTCAGCAGAACCATCAGGCATTTCTACACATCTGGCTCCTCCGCCTGGGCGGTCATGGCTATAACTGTATGAAAGTTCTGCGGCTCTGATGTAACACAAATCCTCGTACTTTTCTTGCCACTGGTAGCCCTTGAGATTCTTCTCAGTCGCGCGCAGGTTATTGACCATATCAAGGGTAGTTTTTGTTTCATTGTCAAGGAAGATACCATATACTTCTTTTGACTGTCCATCCGCAATTGCGATTCTTACAATTGATTCTTCTACAGTCTTACCGCATACAGTACAATGACATACTCTTGTTCCAAAATCATTTCTGGTCTTGTGTACGCCTTCAGCGGGGTCCTTGGTCGTTTCCCATTCAGAATAAATGTGGGTTCCATCCAGTTCCCATTCCTGTGCGACATCGCCGCATACAGTACATTTTTTCTGTTTCAAGCCCTTCTGCTGGCAGTTTGGTTCGATAGTGATTACTGTTTCATAATTATGACCAGCCCCATCAATTCGTTTCTGCTCCATAAATTTGTCACATCTGATGCAATGTTTTTCATACGTTGAACCATAACAGGATTCACTTATTAATATCCAATCACTTGCTTCGTGTCCTAATGCGTTCTTTTGGTCAGTGTAGGTGGTGTCACCACATGCAGAGCAGATGCGTTCAGTATATCCATTGTCATCACATGTAGGCTCAACAACTGTATCGACATAATCATGTCCCTTTGCAGGAATGATATTATCCTGTCGAAGCTCACCGCATACAGAACACTTGTATTCAGTGTAGCCATCTTTTGTGCAGGTAGGAGCCACTGTATCTGCCATAACAAAATCATGTTCATGTGTAAGTACAGGGATAATCTCTGTTTCTTCAAACTTACATCTGGTACAGGTTCTCATTTTCAAACCACTTTCGTTAAAAGTAGCTTCTTTTATTACAGACCATATTGTAAAGTCATGTCCAAGTGCCTTTACAACATTTTCTGTATAGGAATCGCCGCACATACAGAAATGAATGGTTGCGCCATCATTTATACAGTCAGGCTCTACTACTTTGGTATCAAAGCTGTAATCATGTACATGGTCAGACCAAGGAATTTCTACCTTTTCTTCAAGTTTGCATCGACTACAGGCTCTTATCTTTACACCTGGAGCTTCTTCTGTCGGGGTAACGACCGTAACCCAATCAGACCAATCGTGTCCAAGAGCAGGAATAATATCTTCCTTTTCTGTATATTCACATTCGCTGCACTTGTACTCCTTAGTTCCATTTATAACACAATCTGAGTCCTTAACGGCTACCCATGTAAAATTGTGTTTTCCTGTTGTGGGGATTATCTCTACATAAGTATCTCCACACAAAATACAGGTAAAGGTCTTAGAACCCTCTGTGCCGCAAGTAGGAGCTGCTGTTATAACACCATCATCATACTGATGCTTACAGTTTGTTACATTCACATGACAGATTGAAGTTACGCCGTTAGCTGTTACCTTTATATCTGTTACGCCGTAATTTTTTGCTGTAATAATGCCCTTGCTTACTGAAGCAATCTTGCTGTTGGTAGTTGCCCATTTTACAGTCTGGCTTGTGCCTATTACATCATATCCAATCGTAGCCTTTTCGCCTTTATCAAGGGAAATAGAGTAATTATCCAGAACAACTGAACTTTCCGTTACATCAACAATACATTCAGCAGTAACGCCGTTTGCTGAAGCTGATATCGTTGCCGTTCCAGCACCTATAGCAGTAACCTTGCCTTTATTCGTTACTGTCGCAACGGAAGTATCTGAACTTGCCCAAGTGACAGCTTTTGAAGAACCATCAACGGTAGCTTTTAAAGTAATCGAGTTGCCTTTTATCGTGTAAAGCGTATATTCCTGTTGATTCAACTTAATGGTAGGGTCAAAATCAGCTACATTTACTGTAACTGTATCAGAAACACCGTTTGCTGTAGCCGTAATGGTAGCTGTTCCTGCCTTCTTTCCAGTAACCTTGCCGCCTGATACAGTAGCAATATTCTTATCAGAAGTTGTCCACTTTACAGATGCTGTCTTACCGACAATCTGCTTATTCAGAGCATAGGTCTTATTTGTCCCCTTGGTCTTAAGCTGTATGGAATCCTCATGGATATTTGTTGCTGTCTGTTTTACGGTTACGACACAGGTATCTGTCTTGCCGCCACATTCTACACTGACAATAGCAGTTCCTGCGGCCACAGGTGTTACCAGGCCTTTGTCGTTTACCGTTGCAACATTCATATCTGAAGAACTCCATGTGACGACATCCTTCTTTGCCGCATTGGTCTTTAACTGTTTTGTGTCTGCCTTCAGGCCACCTGCATAGAGCAGGATTTTTTCTTCATTGATGGATATAAGCCCCTCTGTGACGGTAACGTTACAGGATGCCGAAACACCATTTGCAGTAGCAGTAATGGTAGCCGTCCCTGTTTTCTTTCCAGTAACTTTGCCGCCTGATACAGTAGCAACAGTCTTATCGGAAGTTTCCCACTTGACATTCTTTTTGGAGCCAATAATGGTTGGCGTCACTTTGATGGAACTTCCAGTTCCCTTTGTGCTGACGTGCAGGTTGTCCATGTTTAGAGAAATGCCGCTTTCCTTTACTGTTACAGGGCAGGATGCGCTCTTGCCGTTTGCCGTAGCTGTAATAAATGTTGTTCCTGCTGAAACAGATGTCACTTTACCGTTTGCATCAACAATAGCTACATCAGGGTCAGAACTTTCCCATGTGGCATTCTTGGATGCACCCTTTACCGTGGCTTTCAACTGGATGGTATTCACCGATGTGCCGCCGTGGTAGATTGTTGCTTCTTTCTTATTTAGCTTTATGGACGAATCCACGACTGTAACGGTACATAGTTTTGAGGATAAGCCAACCCTCACGCGGACTTTGGTACTGCCTTTGCGTACCGCTGTCACCTTGCCAAACTTATCTACTTTTGCGATATTCGCATTGTAGGATGTCCATGTCGGCATCCTGTCAGTTCCTTCAACCGACAGCTCTACAGTATCGCCAATATTGACGGTTGCTTTTGTCTGGCTGATAGTGATTACATCTGCTGCATTTACTGTCATAGTAAAAAGGGCAAACACAATCACAGTCATTAAAAAATACTTTACTCTTTTCATCTAAATCTCCTCCTTCCTAAAATAAAACTTAAATATAATAACACTTACACTTATATGTTAATTTATCCAGAATACATTTCCTAAGTAGTAACTGTTGTCAAACCATGTCCCTTCAATCTATCTCATCCATAATCTGCAATACGTGTTTGTCATGTACATTTAAACATGCAGAAGTATGGGGGATTTCCAACTTTATTCTACTACGTTTTATTATTTCTGTCTATCAAAATGTTCTCATGATAGAGAGATTGTCTCTATCATGAGAATTTTATTCCCTTGCTCGTGACAATATAATTAGGGAAATAAGAGGAGAATATATGTCATGATGTCATTTGCCCCGTTGTGGAAAACTATGAAAGAAAAGAGTGTTTCTATTTATGCACTGATAAACAAGCATAAAGTGAGCAGGAGCATGATAGATAAATTAAAACACAATAGAAATGTTACTTTGTCTACAGTTGAACGGCTGTGCGAGATATTGGACTGCAAGGTAGAGGATGTTGTGGTATATGAGAAAGATGAGTCGGACACAGAAGCCAATACATGATGCATAACTGAAGGTTGTTTAAACTAGGTCAGGGTATAGATATGTTTGCCCTGGCTCTTTTATACTGATACAATTTACTTGTAAGCAATTATCTTTTTATAAGATATCAAAATTTATCTTATTTGGAGGTCGTAGTAATGGATAATTGATTATTAAAGAAAGTGTACGCATGATGTTGATTGGCGGATATAGAAATGAAGACTATTTGATATTTTAAACGCATACAGTACGCGTCTAATCTTCTAAGGCGTTGAATTTCTGGGCAGACCATTATATTAGCAGACCAACAATGCTTTAGGATATTTTCAACAATATGCAGTACACAATATATATGAAGTGTTTTTGAAGCAGGCGGCAAGTCTTTAATAAGATTTACTGCCTGTTTTTTAATAATGGATATCTTAAACAGCGGTGCACGTGGTTTTAAATGGGTTTATTGTTTTGATTCCTGATTTTCTTATTTTAAGATTTAAGTATTAAATAAGAAGGAAGGTGGAGAAATGAAGAAAAAACTTATTTTACTCATGGGGCTGGCTATTGCCACTGCCGTTTGTGTAGAAAACAAGGAAGGAGGAAAAGCCAGGGAACTTCCTAGTAATAGTGCAGTTATCATAAAAGAAGAAGCTGGGCTATCACAGGATATAATAGTTTCCAGTGAAACTGACGCCGAAAATGAAGAAAAAAGGGAGACACTCAATGCAGAAGCAGAAGACGCATCCCAGAACGCAGACAGCCTATGCGTTGGCATGAGAAAGGAAATCTTTGAAGCAACAAATGCAGAAAGAGTTAAAGCTGGTCTGCCAAAATTAATCTGGAGCGACGAACTTGCGGAAGCAGCCGATGTAAGGGCAGAGGAAATCATCACTGATTTTGACCATGTAAGACCCGACGGAACAAAATGCTATGTACTTGGTGACTTAATCCGTGGAGAGAACATAGCACGAGGCCCGCACGCATCAGGAGAAGAATTTGTGTCAAGGTGGATGGGTTCTGAAGGACATAGAGAAAATATACTCTGGAGTCAGTATACATTAATCGGTGTCGGAACCAGATGCACAGAATATGGCGATACAGCCGTACAGCTATTTGGTTATGAAGATTAAAGAAAAAACCTTATTGGAACAAAAAGCCAATAAGGTTTTTCTGTTGAGAATAATTTATGAAAAACAAAAACTGCCCTGACGTTCAGGACAGTTAAAGTATACGTGATAGTAGCTTAAAACATCTAACGTATTAAGTAACATATATAAACATAGTTTTAGAGTGATTCATCAGTACAGAAAAAAGAAAGAAAATTGGTTTTAAGCTACGTTACATAGTTGTCACCTCCTTCGTATTACGGTACATATTAATTATATCTAAGCGTTTTGATTGAAAAAAGCTGTTTTGTCTGCTCACTTGGTTTGAAACGTCAGACTAACAATGGATATGATATAGCACATTTAGATGGTGTATTAATATGTATTTTCAACAATGCTTTGAAGTTAAAATATAATTTATGTATATATTGGGTATTATTTATGGTATTATAAACTTGATATTGGCTATTTCAGCAAACAGGTCATGGCCATGTTGTGCGAGACTATTCTAATAGTATCTGTAATCAGAATATGATATGAAGGGTTTACAGAAAAAGACTAAATATAGTTGTTATAGAATCGACATTGGATAAATGGTCATTAAGATACTTTTTCAGCATGGAGGATGAACATGGAGAAAAGTGATATAGCAGGAATTATAGATAAGCTGGTTATTGTGCCTGATACAAATGTACTTTTATTTTTGTATAAATGTTCTTTTAATACGAATCAGAATATTGTTGATTTATTGAATAAGGTAAAAAATAAGATGATTATACCAAGTCGCGTATATAAGGAATATATGACGCATAAAGATGAGGAACAGGCGAAAATTGATAGAAAGTATGATAACTTTACTAAAAATTTAAAAAAGCAAGTTACAGAGCTGAAAGGGAAATTGGGGAAAAATATATCTGAAAGTCGTAAATATGAATTTCCTAATTGTAATGATTTGGAAACAAAAATCAATACTTGCTTAGATAAAGCGGCGCAGGAAATTACTGCGTATGGAAATTCTTTATCATCAGAAAAGCAGAACAAAAATGCGCAACAAGCGAATGTTGAGCAGATAATTCAGTTTTGGAGAGATAACGAAAGAATTATGGCTGAAATTACTATTATTAGACTGCTTGAATACATAAAAGAAGGAGAATTTAGGTTCAAGTATAGGATGCCCCCTGGGTATATGGATGAGGAGAAAGATAAAGAAAAAGAGCAAGGGACAAATAAGGAAACGAAAAAAAATAGTCAAGTGGACGGATTCAAAGATAGGATAAAAAAGTTTGGCGATTTATTTATCTGGAAAGAAATTTTAGAAATTGGGAAGAATTTAACAGGAGGGGAAAAGATTATTTTTCTGACCAATGATGTTAAGGAAGATTGGTGGAATTTAAAGGGAGAGCAGGACAATAGAATACCTGACGGCATGAGAGAAGAGTTGAAGCAGGAATATGTGGCGACAACGGGAAGTGATAAGATTGAATTTTTGACATTATCACAATTTTATGAATTATTTTCGGATTACTATAAAATATGCGACATAAAAACTACACTTGAATTGGAGTATGAATCATATGTGCGAAGGTTGCTATATGGAAAGTATAGGGACGAGATTGAAGACCAAATAGCTGCCAGTGCAAAGGAAATTGAATGGGAAGATATAAATCCTGATTTTTATAATATAGACACTCCAGATATTGAAATTTATGATTTTTATATTGAAGAAATTTCACTTCACTATGATGATGATGGGGAAACAGCATTTTATGATGTGATAGTATCATCGGAGCCTTTTTTTGCAGAGATTAGCAGAAGAGAAGAGGAACAACTTTTCTGGCTCGGTGATGTGGAAATAATAGGAAATCTAGTGATTCAAATACAAAGAGATTTAAGAAATTTGGATGAAGATGGATTGTCTGTAGAAGATTTTTCTTATGAAGTTCTTTCATGTCGAGATGCATGGGAAATTATGCAAGAAAGAGAACAGGATGCAAGAGCTGAAATGAATGATACTTTAGAGGATTATTATAGGCATTAATGAGAGGAAGATATTATGTTAAATGTGACTTGTAGGGATTTGGATGAAAATATCAAAGATATTTTAGAAGGTATAGTGCATGATTTTAATACGGCATATCCACGTGTACAGGGGGAGGCATATTTAGGCTATCCAATATATTTTAATAAAGTGACAAATGAAAAAACATCTGTAGATATGGCTTTAATAACCAAGATAGGTGTGTTCATTTTTAATGTATTGACTATTCCTGTCCCCAGCTATGATGACGTTCAATATGACATTTATTGCCGCGTAAAGGAAAAATTTATGCGTGTACCAGCTTTAAGGGAAAAAAAGGAATTAAAATTTGAGTTCCATTCCATTACTTATTCAACGGAAAAAATAAATCCTATAGAGGATTGCGCTATTGCGTTTTCAGTAGATGATGTCAAAAATTTTATAAAGGAAAATAAGGAACAGGAGCAGTTTTCAGACTTTGATTATGATGCTATTCTTTCTGCCATTCAGGAAGCATATGGACTGAATGTACGAAAAGAACGTAAAGGAGCTGTGCCTGGAACAAAGGCATATAAAATCAATGAGGCAAATGCTTTGATTGAAAAATATGACCATGCTCAAATGGATGCAATTTTAGGGGATATGGCAGGTATTCAAAGAATAAGAGGGATGGCAGGTTCAGGAAAAACTGTTGTACTGGCAAGAAAAGCTGTTGAAACATTTATGGCACACAGGGAATGGACGATAGTAATAACTTATTCAACTAGGGCATTGAAAGAGCAGCTCGTCAGGTATATTGGTAAATTTTATGCAGATAAGAATGATGGGGAAGAGTACGACAAAGAAAAAATAAAAGTAATGCACTCATGGGGGTCTGCTACTGCTCCAGGTGTATACTATAATGTTTGTAAACATCATGGCATAACACCTCTTAATTTTACGGAAGCCAAAACTAAGTATGGCAAGAACAGGGCGTTTTCAAAAGCGTGTGAAGAAGTAATCAAGCAAGTTCCTGACATGGAGAAAATGTATGACTGCATCTTGATTGATGAAGCACAGGATTTTGACAAAAACTTCCTATCCCTATGCCTGAAGGTATTGGGCAGTGATAAGCGATTGGTTTACGCTTATGATGAATTGCAGCAACTTAATGAAGAAACAATGCCGACACCACAAAAGATATTTGGTGAAGAAATTCAAAATGATACGCCGCTTACAGTCTGCTATCGAAACCAAAGTCCTGTAATCGTGACGGCTCATGCGATTGGCATGGGTATGTATCGAGAGGGGCATGATTTGCCATTGCAGATGCCTGGGTCACCTGATGTATGGACTGCAATAGGTTATGAAAGTTCCAAGAAGATAGTAGATGACGAAGAAGTAACTTTATATAGGACACCCAGAACAAGTCCTGAACTGTTGAAGGTAGATAAAAATGAAATTATTGACTTTTTATCATATGAAAGTTTTGATGATTTAAAGAAAGCGTTAATTCAGTTTTTGAAAGATGATATTGAAAAGGAGAGACTGTTACCTTCTGATATTATGATTATTGATATGGATGCTATTGGTAGTCTTACAAACAGAGCCAGCATAATGACTATGATAAATTTGGAAAGTGGCTATCAGGGGGATTTGTCTATACACATGGCAGGTTCATTAAATCCAGAAGACTTTTTCAGAGATGATTCTATTGTTTACACAAGTGTTTTCAGGGCTAAAGGCAATGAAACTTTCATGGTCTATATTCTCAATGCACAAAGATGTATCAATTCATTAGTGCCTAGAAGTGACAGAAACGCGCTGTTTACAGCCATTACCAGAAGTAAAGGTTGGGTTAGAGTAATGGGGTATGGCGAAGAAATGAAAAGTCTTTGTAAAGAGTTTGAGCAAATTAGAAACAATGAATTTAAACTGCATTTTGACCATTACCCAACAGAAGGAGAACGCAAACAGATGGTTCTCAATAATAGTGATTTGGATGAGCAGACATTGAAGTCAATCCAGGATGCTAGAAACAAGGTGGCAAAAGCAAAAGCAGCAGGCAAGCCGATGAAAAATCTACAACTAATGATGGAAATTATGGGGGTATCAACGAAAGAAGAATTAATGAAAATGTTGTTGGAAGATGAATGATTGCTTGACAGCCTTATAATTATATGAATTATAAGGCTGTGACTTGTTTAGAGGTGCTTATGACGGATGTTATTTAGAACATAAAAATATATTTTTGCAAAAAGCAGAAGAAAGATAGAAAAGTGCTGAAAGACGTTGGATAGACTAAAACTATGCCGATAGAAAGGATTTTGAACAGTTGTTGGTAATTATGAGAAATCTGATAATACATTAGCTAGGTGATTGAAGAAAGGGGATATTATGAGTAGAAGAAAATCTAAGAGAAGGAACACTAGATATACAAATCCTTATAGGACTTTGGCAGATTCAGTAAAGGAAATAAATAAGGTTATTATGCCATCTGTAGAACCAACCAGAGCATCTTTTAAAGTATTGTCAGATGATGTCAGTAGAGCGGCAAAAGGTGTAGCAGTTCTATGTCCTTCAGATAATTTTTCTAAAGAACTTGCAATTATGGCAAATGAAATATCCCAACCATTGAAGGGATATCTGGATAGCAATATTACTACATCATATGATTCTTTGAAAAGCATGATTGGATTAGTATCAGATATTCATACAGAGCAGATAGAAAAAATTAGAGAAATTGATTTTTCAAAAATATTCTCTTCCATGTATAAAGCATCGGAAACTTGCTCATTTAAAAACCTGAAAGATGTTGTAGATGCTACATACAAAGCAGTTCAAGAAGGTGAAGGAGATAATTTAGAGGTTGACGATGATTTAAGTACAGAGGAAGTCAAAGAAGCCATTAACGAACAAATTAACAACCCTCAAGGATTTCAGCAAAGGATAAAAGAGTGGTCAGAAAAAAAGATAGTAAAATATTTTATAATATGGGAGATGATTTGCTTTTTATATTCAAATTTTTTGCAACCATACTTTCAACAAAATGTAGGATTGCCTGTTACGACATGGGTGGTGAGTAATGTAAAGGAATTGCCGCAAAAGGGAGCAGAAGTTATCTGCCAAATCAAAGAGGGCGTTGAAGCTGTTATTATTGAAAATACAAATTATTATTATAAGGTTTCCTTTACCGATGAAAATGGTGTTAAGCAAGAAGGATATGTAGCCAAGAAAAACTTAAAATTAATAGAACAAAATGAAGAAGATACAGAAGAGAGTGAAAAAATAGAGGAAGATAAAGTGGATGAGAAGTAAAAAATGGTCAATAATTGTATCGCTTATTATAATGGGAGTGAGCGTACTCATCTTTTCAATATTGAATTTCCGTTTGTATGGCGCTTGTTTTATAAATTGGATAATGTCTTTTATGTCGGATACATCTTTAAGTGTGTGGAAGAATTTTTTTATTGTAATCAGTTCAGGAACCTTTACAAGTTCTATCGTAACATTGCTAATCAGTATTGCTGAATACAGGGTGGAAAGAGAGACTGCTCTGGAAGATTATATATCAGATACCATAAACTTTTGTGCTGACTTCTACAATATGAAATATTTGGATATTGATATACCTATAGAATTATTGCAAGGATATTACGCAGAGCAGTGGAGAAAACCAATAGAATCTGTCTTAGGAAACAAAAATCAGGGATATATTTATAATGGGGAGCATATAGTTCCTGATTCTGATGTGGTAACGCAGATTAAGGAGTGGCTATGGAAAAATACGTTAAATGAAGAAGTAAGGAAAGAATTTCAAAATCCAAGTACAAAGGGGGAGTATTTGGATGCAGAATTTACACGAATAATTCAAAAATATGATAAAGAAATTGACGCTGTTATGAAGCAGTATATTAATCTAAACGATAAAGTTAATTGTCGGGAACTAACATTTTCTATTGGCAAGATAGATTTTTTGTTTGGCAATAAATATCGTAAAGAAGTATTGTATAAAAAGATGTACAGTAGAAATAGGGAAATTGTTGCCAAAATTAATGAGGTAAGTTACCATTTTAGAGAATATCAAAAGGCGTCTGAGGGAAATAAACCTATGATGCTTCATTTTATACAGGATATACAGGATTCTATATTTTCAGTGGAAAAAAAGGAACGTGCAAAAGTTGTGTATAATCAATACTTGTTTGAAATGAAGTGTGAAATCGACAATGCGCTTCGTAAGTTGTATGGAAAAAAGAGATACCATGATATACCGCCGAAGAAAGGAAATTTTGTCGTAGTATCATTTTGGAGAAATATTGACGAGCTTGTTTAGAATATAAACAATGATATATTTGTAAGATGTAGAATTTTGATATACAGGTTGAGAGAAGCAATGAGTAAATTAGACATCATTGAAATGCACAGAAATTGTCTGGATTTTCTTTTGAAATGGCAGCTAGAGCATGATAATTTTTACTTTGTGCCGAGAAAAATAAATAATAACGGCAGGCTTGATAAAGGAATGTATTTCCGTGGTAATGACGATTATATTGTGATTTCATTCTGGAATAAGACAGATATAGTTGACAAAATTTATCTGATTAACTGGGACTGCAACACATCAGGAGAAGTATCTATTACCCTGTCTTGTCGGAACAACCCAGAGAAATTGCCCTATATTCTTGCAATTAAAGATATGATAGAGGACACGGGCAAGAAGTTTGAGGAATTTTTGCCAAATAAAAATAAATGGAAATGGTATTATCCTGCTAATATGACTTACATTGAAACTCTGGCGGATTTTGTTACGCATGAAAAGCCAATGATTGATAAATACCTTCGTGCGCATCCTGAAAGCGACATACCATTAGCTGACATTGAGATTGATAACAGATATGTAAAAACGCTTCCTGGGTATTTAGACCATGTTGCAGATATTTTGATACAGAAGAAAACAGGAGATGTGGAAGCAGTCAAATCTGAATACGTAATGACGCTGAAGCATAACAGCCTTTCAAATGAGATGGTGAAGTATTTGAAATGTAAAGGCTATACTGATGTTGTAACAGATAAGGATTTTGTTGATATTCAGGCTGTAGACTCACAGGGTAATAAGATATATTTTGAATTGAAAACGGCGGACACTGTAAAATTGGCTATAAGGCAGGCATTGGGGCAACTTTTGGAATACAATCATTACCCAAACAAAAATAATGCCGACAAACTTATAATTGTAACCGCATTGGAAATTACTCAACAAGATATGCAATATCTGATAGGGATGCGGAGCAGATATAATATTCCAGTATATTACCAACAGTTTAATATGGATAAAAAATCATTATCGAAAGAGTATTGATATAGGAGTGCTTATGCGAAAGAAAAGATTAAAAATATGTCTTGTTTAGTGAAGTGTGCAGCTAAATACAGATTAAAAGATTAGATAATAAAAATATAGTAAGGAGTGTACAAAATGGAGATAGATATCAGGATGGAGGTTGTTGATGAAAAAGCAGCTATAGATTATTTAAAATCATTAAATGGAATGTGGATTTATATAAAAAATATAAATGATAATTTTGCTAATGAGAGAATAGAGGAGCAGATAGCCATTTATACAAAATTTAAAGTAAAAAATATATCTGAAGATTCTTCTACTATATTAATATACGGAGAAGAAGATAATGATAGATTGGTTTTTGATAAAAAATATGTTGTTTCATATCAAATGACATATAAAAAGGATGAATTATATATTCAAATTAAAGTAGGAGGTAATTTTACACGAATCTATATAAAAAAGTATTTGCCAACATTAATGAGACGTTTGAACGAAATTCTAGAATCAGAACGAAATTTAATTATAACAGAAGGAAAAACTGATTGGAAACATCTGAAACATGCTTTAACTGTTTTTCAAAGTCAAAATTTATATAATGATATTAATTTTGATTTTTTTGAGTATGAAGATGATTTGCAAATGGGAAATAATAAATTAATGGATATTCTTAATTATACTAAGCTTTTTTACAGTGCTGGAATCAAGGTTTTTATCTTTGATTCAGATGATAAAGAAATTAATAAAAAACATGCTGGGGAAAGTTTTGTTTCTTGGGGAAATAATGTATTTTCTCTTATTTTACCTGTTCCTGAATTTAGGGAAAAAACTCCTTTAATTAGTATTGAAAATTACTATACAGATGAAGAAATTAAGACATATGATGAGAATAAACGTAGATTATATATAAACGATGAATTTAATGATGAAACAGGTAAATTGAAGAATAAGCCAAGAATATTTAATACACAATACAAGAAATTAAAGAATAATCCCCCCAATCATATAATTGATGATAATGTATTTCTAGTACCTGAAAATATAGAAATTTGCGACGAAAATATATATAAAATAAAAAAAGAATGTACTAATATTGCATTATCAAAAAATAATTTTGCAGAAAATATTTCAAAGAGTAAGAAACCATTTGACAGTATTAGAAGTGATAAATTCTCGTTGATTTTTGATGTCATTAGAGAAATACAAAATCAAAAGGTTATTAAAGCAACCTATGAGATAAACGAACAAGAAGTTAATGAAGAGATTAAGATATCTGATGGAATATTTATTAAAAAATATGATATTGGACTACAAATATTAGAAATTCATTTAGATGAAACAAATGATATACAGGATTTGGGTGGATGCCTTTGGGTTAGTGTTCAAAAAGAAGAAGACAAATTTAATATTATCTTAAATGAAAAAGTAACAATTTCATTACCAATTACGCGACAAATATGGCATTTTTTGATTGAAAAAATAGACAATGAACAAAATAGAATAGAAATATATATTCATAAGAACACTGATATTAAAATGTTTGAAATTTTAAATGATGAGCTCGCAGGAGTTTTGATTGATAGAGCGTTGCATCAGCATAATGTATAAGTCTTTGATAAGTTAGGCGTTCATTAAGAAAGGTAAGCTTAACAATAAATACAGATTGTTGAAAAAATTTTCGTATGAGTAAATTTTTGAAAAAAATATTGTTCAAAACTTAACCCTTTTGAATACAGTTATGGAGTACTGCAAATATAAGAGGTTTAGGGTAGTCAAAAGTCAGGTCAAAAGTAACCATAGTAATATTGCGTTTACAGAAACAAATTAGATATAATTGCACCGAAGGAGCAGGATATGTGGAAACCTGCTCCTATATTATTTGTGGAGGTAAAGATATGGTTTATGGTTGTTGTCGTGTATCTACGAAAAAGCAATATGCGGATGGGAACTCTATTGAAGACCAGCAAGCACAAATTCTTGCGAGATATCCAGATGCCCAAATTATTGTTGAAGCATATACAGGCGGAGAAGAACGTCCAATTTTTTCAGAACTATTAGAAAAGGTACAGGCAGGAGATATCATCGTCTGTGCAAAATTGGATAGATTTTGCAGGAGCGTCAGAGTAGGATTAGGGTACATAGATAAACTTCTTGATAAAGGCGTGAGTATACATATCCTGAACATGGGATTGATAGAAGATACCAGCATGGGAAGGCTTATATATACTGTTTTGCTTGCATTTGCGGAGTTTGAAAAAAACCAAATTATAGAAAGGTGTCAGGCAGGGAAGGAAATTGCAAAAACCAGGGAAGGCTTTAGGGATGGAAGACCAAAAAAATATTCTAAAGCGCAGCTAACCCATGCCGTAGAATTATTGGAAGGCCACTCTTATAAGCAAGTAGAATCCATGACTGGAATCAGCAAGAGCACCTTACAAAGAGCTAAAAGAAATAAAAAAGCTGCCTTGTAAAAAGACAGCTTAAGAAGGAAGATATAGCAAAAAAAGAATTGTTAGGGTTTTGAGAAATTGACTATAATAAGTTACTTAGAATCAACATCTTAGTCGGAAAGAAGTAGCCACAATTAAAATATAAACTAATCACTTTTTAATTCACTTAGTAAGTTAATTACTCCCGCCCATCTGAATGGCAGATTCCTTCCGACATTATCAGTGTTGATAATAAAGCAAAGGATTTTTAACTTTCACTCTATATTATTATTTTACGAAAACATTTTATTGATAGAAAGCCTGTTTAGGTGTTCACTTGGTTTCATGATGATAGATTACATGTTGCCATCGACAAATGTAGCATATAAAATAGAAGCATGGGAGAGGCAGTGAAAATGAAGACAAATCTGAGTATTGTAAAAGATAAAGCAATACAGCTTATTTATACGGAGCCGAAAATAGTAGAAGGATTCAACGTGTGTCGGCATCCATACATAGACACTCCTGTAATTAATGGCATAGATACAGATAAGCCGTTTAATATATTTCAAGATACAGAAAAATACCTTCAGTGGCAGGAACAATGTAAAGAAGATATTATACATCGTAAGAATGTGTACTCTATTTTTTCATTAATAAGACCATCGTACAGAATGGCGTTCTTTAATGACATTAATCAATATCTGTCCGACAAAGACTTTGCAGAAATGTTAGCACTCTCTTGGTTTGCGCATGGCGGGAAAGAGATACCAGAAGTAGAGCTTGAAGCGTGGTTCAATAAAGCAGATAAAAGTTATCTAATGAATAAAAGAGAACAAAAGATATTTAGCGAACTACCTGACCAGGTAGTTGTATACCGTGGAGTAAGTAGCCCAGCATACAAATGTGGGTTTTCATGGACTTTGAACAAAAAGGTGGCTTTTTGGTATGCGGATAGATGCGAAAGCCATAATTCCTGTGTATATGAGTGTGTAGTTGATAAAGAAGATGCATTCTGTTATTTCAATACAAGAAATGAAGCAGAAATAATAGTGTTGGCTTCTGACCTGAAAAGATATAATTTAACAGAATGTCACCGTTCAGTGAAATAAGAGGTATGGAAAATTTTGATTCCATACCTCTTACTATATTATGCAGTGCTATTTATATTTCTTTTCCAATATGTCCTTAGCGAGACATTTATCTAATTTTTCTAATAGTTGTTCTTTCCAATCAGGGATGCTTTCCGAAAAACATACTTTAAATTTATTGAGTAGTTTATCTATTTTAGATGGGTCAGTTTCTTCGGATAATATTTGACAGATAAACTTTATGACAGAATCAGAGCCATTATTGATTACAAAAGGTTTATCTCTGTCCTTCAATTCTGCTATTGCAGTTTTGTAAAATTCTTCCTGCTCATCTAAAAGAGAGTATGCAAATATATAAGAAGCCATAAGTTTTGTATGGAGATTGAAATTCTGCAATTCAACATCTACTCTTAAATCATCTTTTTTCTGTTTTTCTTTCTGCTCCTTTATAAACTTTTGCATTTCGGGTTTATATACAAATGAATGGCTAAGACCTGATTGCCGTTCAATCTCTGCGGAAGTTATTGGAATACCTGCGGCTAACATCTTCCTAACGACTTCTTTCAACTCTGTTTCCTTTTTCTTGGAGTTAGATGTACTTTTATCTGTTAATTCTGACATGGCTGGTTATCTCCTTGAATGTAATTGATGAATAACATTATATACCTCAAATAATGCCTTGAAAAGCCGATATTTGCTACTACCTTACATCAGCAACACATCGGCAACATACCTCAATGTCGGTTCAATATACCGAGATATCATGTTTACCTTTTACTAGAGCAACATCAGCAACACATCCTTAAAACTCCAGATTCATCGTTGGAGAGGTGCGCGGAGGAGAAGCATTCGATATGATGCAGTGTCTGAATACGGGGCACGACGGTTCCATGTCCACGGGACATGCCAACGGTTCGCGGGATATGCTAAGCCGTCTGGAAAATATGATTCTGATGGGAATGGAGATTCCGCTGGAGGCCATCAGGCAGCAGATCGCCTCGGGTATTGACATCATTGTCCATCTGGGGCGTCTGCGGGATAAAACGAGGAAGGTGTTAGAAATTGTGGAGGTGTGCGGTTTTGAAGATGGGGAAATTATTTTAAGTCCGCTTTACTGTTTTCAGGAGGAGAAAGAGACGGGCGGAGGAAAAATCCTCGGCTCGCTTCAAAAGAAAGGAGAGCTTGCCTATGTCGAAAAGCTACAGGCCGCCGGATTATGCTGAATATCACTTTTCCCTGAAGGAGGGGGCGCTTGCCTCGCTGGAAGGCGTGGTTCTGGTGGCGGTGATCGGATATTTTTTCTATCGGTCGTGGCTGGCCTGTATTTTACTCCTTCCCGTTTTTGTTCTTTTTATAAGAGAGAAGAAAAGGGATATGGCGAAAAAGCGCAGGCAGGAACTGAGCTTACAGTTTAAGGATCTGGTGCTGGCGCTTTCTGCAAATGTCAAGGCCGGATATTCCATAGAAAACGCCATGCGGGAATCCTACCGCGATGTGGAGCTGCTTTACGGGGCTGACAGCCCGGTCTGCCTGGAAGTACGTCATATGCTGCGTGGACTGGAAAATAATATGATTCTGGAAAAACTGCTGTACGATCTGGGAGTGAGAAGCCGCGTACCAGATATTATGCAGTTTGCGGATGTCTTCCTGATCGCAAAAAGAAGCGGCGGCAATCTTACGGAAATTCTGGAAAAGACGGCCGGGGTGATCGGGCAGAAGATCGAGACGGATAAGGAGATCCAGCTTATGGTCGGGGCCAGAAAAATGGAGCAGAAAATTATGAATATGGTGCCCTTTTTGATTATTTTCTATATCGGAACGACATCGCGTGGATTTTTTGATGTGCTTTACCATAACCTTGTAGGCGTGGCGGTGATGACGGTATGCCTGCTCTTTTACGGCGCGGCATATCTGGTTTCAAGGAGAATTGTGGAGATTGAAGTATGAAAAAATGCCTGCTTCATTTATGTCTGTGCCGCCATAATTGAAGTGGAAAAAGGAGTGTGTGATGGTTTATGTTTATTTGCTTATTTTAGCAGTTTATCTGATTTTGTTTCTCCTGTCTTTGGGGGAAAAGGGAAATCCGTTTCAAAAAATGGCGGCCCGTATTTTCCGGAAACAGCAGGAGCGGCAAAAGAGGAGCACTAGGGGAGACTGGAAAAGGGCGCTTTATATAAGGCAGCTTGGGGAAAAGTTAAAAACCCTGCAGCCGGAAATTGCGGCGGAAAAACAGATTCGGGAGCATTATCTTTCATTGTATGCACTTTTACTCATGGTGGTGTTTGTGGGGGATCTTTTCTGTCTGGCAGCCTGGTTCAGCGCCCACAGCGCGGCCAAGCTGGTCGGTGGCGGCTATCTTTCCAGAAATGCCTACGGGGAGGGAGACGTTGAGGTGGGGCTGAAGGCGGAGATTCCGGGGGTACAGGAAGAAATTTTTGAATATCTTTTGGAGGAGCGCAGACTCACGGAGGAAGAGCTGGAAATAAGTTATGCGGAGGCGGCAGCGCTTCTTCCGGGGGTGATCCTGGGAGGGAATGCCTGTTTGGAAGAGGTGCGCAGTGATTTGGATCTGGTTCCGGCTCTGGAAGGCTATCCTTTTCAGATCAGCTGGGAGAGCGACTCCTATTCCCTGATCCATACGGACGGGACGGTACATAATGAGGAACTGACGGGCAGTGAAGTAGTTACACTGACGGCTGTGTTTCGCTATGAAGAGTGGTTTCGGGAGCTGCAGTTTCCCGTGCAGATCAATCCGATTATTTACACGCCTGAGGAGGCGCTTCGGGCGCGGATGGAGGAACTGCTTCGGGAGAGGGATGAGAGCAGCAGAAGCGGGGAGGTTATGGCGCTGCCGGAGCGGATTGGTACGGAGCCTGTTATCTGGAGTGAGATCATAGAGGACAGCAGCGGCTATTTTCTGCTCCTGGTACTGTTCGCGGCGGGTGTGCTCTACTGGGGGAGGGGCAGGGAACTGGACCAGAAGCTGGAGGCGAGAAAGCGGGAACTGCTTTTGGCCTATCCTGAAATTGTCAATAAGCTGGCGCTCTATATGGGTGCAGGTATGACGGTTCGAAACGCCTTTTTAAAGATGGGGGAGGACTATAAAAAACAGAAGGAGGGGAAAAAGAAATATGTATACGAGGAAATATTATTGACCTGCTATGAACTGCAGGGCGGCAGGTCAGAGACGGAGGCTTACGCACATTTTGGAAAACGGTGTCAGGTGCAGGCATACATGAAACTGTCTGCGCTGCTTTCGCAGAACATCAGAAAGGGCAGCAATGACCTTTTGCGGATACTCAGGCAGGAAGCGGATCATGCCTTTGCGGAGCGGAAGAATCTGGCGAAAAAGCTGGGAGAGGAGGCGGGTACAAAACTGCTTTTGCCAATGATGATGATGCTCTGTGTGGTTATGGTGATTATTATGATACCGGCATATTTTTCATTTACTTTAAACTGACGTATGAGTCCGGCAACCGGACAGATATGATGCCGGCCTGAAAAGGCGGCTGTAACAAGGTAACAAAAAAGAAAACAGCAAAAGGAGGAAACAGACATGCTAAAGAAAAGAGAAAACAGACGGCTCAAAGGGTTCGGAGACTTCCTGCGGGAGGAGGAAGGCATGGGCACAGTGGAAATCATTCTGATTATTGTGGTGCTGATCGGTCTGGTGATTATCTTCAAGACACAGCTTCGTGAGCTGGTGGAGAAGGTCTTTGAAAAGATTACCAAAGACAGCAACACGGTAATGGAATGAGGCGGGGATACATAACGGTATTTTTATCCTTATCCCTCACATTGATCCTGTCCCTTGTATTCACGGTAATAGAAGGGGCACGGATCAGTGCCATCCGCATGAAATTTGAATGTGTGACGGATATCGGTATGAATTCCGTTCTGGCTGAATACCACAGAGAGCTTTTGAAACAGTATGACCTTCTGTTTGTAGATACTTCTTACGGCGGTTCCCACCCCGAAATCGCGAAAACGGAGGCGCATCTGCGCAGGTTTGCACAGAAAAACTGCCGTCCGGGAGAGGGTAAAAATCTGTTTGGCAGCAGGGATTTTCTGGCGATGGATATGGGTATGGTGGAAATTCCGGCGTATTCTGTCGCATCGGATGATAACGGTGCGGTGCTGAAAAGGCAGATTACCGATTATATGGGAGATTATCCGCTGGGTGCGGTTCTGGATAAGCTCAGCGCCAATATCGGCCTGCTGCAGGGAGCCGGAATTGACACAAAGGATGTGGCGGCGTGGCGGCAGGAGTATGAGTCGCAGATTGCATCCATCGGTCTGCCGGAGAGGGAGACGGAGGATGGTAAGACGGAGAAAGTGCCGCTTAATAATCCGGCGGATCCTGTCAACGCCACAAGAAGCAGCGGGGTGTTAAACCTTGTGCTGGAGAACCCGTCCGCGGTTTCCGCGGTAAAGGTGGATTTGGGAGATTATATTTCCTACCGCTCCGGCCGGATGGCGGGTACGGGTCTTTGTGCGGATGCGGTAGAGGCAGGCGGCGGGCCGAACGAGCTGGTATTTCAAATGTATCTGTTTGAAAAATGCGGTTATTATGGTGCGGAGATGGACAAGTCGCTCCTAAAATACCAGATGGAATATATTCTGGCAGGCAGGGATACGGACTGGCAGAATCTGGAACAGGTGGCTAAAAAGCTTTTGCTCTGGCGGGAGGCGGCAAATATGCTGTATCTTCTTTCGGATAACGCGAAGGTGGCGGAGGCGCAGGTTTTGGCAACAGCGCTCACGGCGGTGATGCTTATGCCTGCACTGGCGGAGCCGGTCAAGTATACGATTCTCTTTGCATGGGCTTATGTGGAGAGTCTGCAGGACGTCAAAACACTGCTTGGCGGCGGCAGGGTTCCTATTTTTAAAACGGCCGCCGACTGGAAAACAGGAATTAACTGTCTTAAGAACGTGAGGGGAAGTCTCTCGGAGGATTCCGGGGGAAACGGACTCAATTATAAGGAATACCTGCAGATTATGGTCTTTTTGCAGGATGCGGAAACCCGGACAGAACGGGCCATGGATATCATGGAAATGGATATCCGTCAGACGCCCGGCAATGCCGGTTTTCGGCTGGACGGCTGCTTTGACACCTATCAGGCACATTTGGAGGTGACAAGCCGCTTCGGCTATTCCTACGAAATGACAAGAAGATATGGATTCTATTAATGCGGGAGGTGATAAAAGATGCCCTTTTTGCGATCACGAAACCTAAAATTCAAAAAATCGACAGCACATTCTCTCCGGGCATATCTTGAAGCACATCAAGGTAGTCGCATACTTCCATTTGAGCACAGATTGCTAAAGGGGGCATCTTTTATCCTCTCCCGCAGGAGAGGGTCCATGACGCTGGAGGCTGCCTTTGCCCTGCCGTTTTTCCTTTTTGCGGTGCTCAACATTCTTTTTGCGGTGAACATGATAGGGACGCAGAGCCGGATTAACGCAGCCCTGCATCAGGTAGGGAACAGGCTGGCTTTTGCAGGATATGCATATGAAAATACGGTGGGGGATATGCTGCCGGACGGACTTTCCGGCGTGATGGTTACGGAAGGGTACGCCAGAGGACAGATTGTGGAATATGTGGGCAGATCCTATCTGGATCATTCCTGTGTGAAGGGAGGCGCGGGAGGGCTGTCTTTCGTCGGCTCATCAGTGATGGGAGCGGAGGATATCATTGACCTGAAAATATCCTACCGGGTCAGACCCTTTGCGGGTCTGATGGGATTCGACGGCTTTTCGGTGTCGCAGCGTTACTATGGCAGGGCATGGACGGGATATGACGCCGCCGGGACGGTGAACGGCAGCGCGGAAGAAGACCCCATGGTGTATATCACAAAAACGGGGACAGCCTATCATATGGACAGGAGCTGCAGCTATTTGAATCCGAAGATAGAGACGGTGTCTGCGCAGTCTGTTCCTGACAGGCGCAATGCGTCCGGCGCAAAATATGTTCCATGCGGTTCCTGCGGGGCAGCCGGGGGCGGAAATCAGGTGTACATTACAAGCTACGGCAGCAGTTATCATAAGCGGCTGGACTGCCCGGGACTGAAAAGGACGATTTATACCGTACCCCTGTCAGAGGCTGGTGCAAGAGGGAGGTGCTCCAAATGTGGATAGAAATTGTATTATTTCTGTTTCTGGCGGTCTGCGCTGTGTTTGACGGATGCAGCAGGCAGGTTCCGCTGGCTGTCGTGTGGCTGGGGATGCTGACGGCGGCAGGTCTTCGCATAGGCGGGATGATGGGAGAGACTAGCCTTATGGCGGTGTTGCTTTGTCTCATACCCGGAGCGGGATTTTTCCTGCTTAGTTTTCTGACGGAGGAGAAGGTTGGATACGGCGACGGATGGGTGCTTTTGATGATTGGTCTGTTTATGGGCGTTTATCGATGCTTTCTGATTCTGTTTTTCGGGCTTATGGCGGAGTCAGCGGCGGCGGTAGTACTGCTGGCAGCCGGAAAAGTAAAGCGCGACCGGGAAATTCCTTTTCTGCCGTTTCTGCTTTTGGGAATGGGGGTGGTGGTATGCTTTTGAAAAAAACAGCGAAAGGATATATGACGCTGGAGGCTTCTTTTCTTATTACATGGACGTTGTTTCTGTTTGTTCTGTTAATCTATTTATCCTTTTATTCCTACGACAAATGTGTGCTCTTTCAGGACGCCTATACGATCTGCTTCCGGGGGAGTATCCAGAAGGATGAGGGACAGGTGGTGCCTTACATAAGCGCGAACATGCAGAAACAGTTTGGTAAGAAGTATTTCGGTGTGGGAAAGGTGCAGGGCACGGTGGATAGAAACGGGAATACAACAAGTGTGACCGGGGAGTGCCGGGTGAAAGTGCCAATCCGGAAGTTGTTTACCATGCACGGAAAAGCGGGCTGGAACATCCGCACCCGGGCAAAGGCACAGATTATCAGCCCTACAAAGACGATACGCAGATGCAGGATGATAGGAAGTGTGTTTTCGGAGTAACAGATAATGGAGGAACTGCTTTGCGCATGTTGAAGCCGCAGCGGTGTAGGGCGCTATGCAAGGAGAAAACCAGAAGGGAGATACAGATGCTTGATGCAAAATATTTCAGGGATTATAGACACAGTTACATGATTTTACCGTGCAAAAACAGACAGCCGGAGAAAAGCTATCAGTGCAGACAGCTTACTTCCAATAAAATAGAAGAAATTCTGCGCTGTTCCATGCGGCATGTGAACGGTATGACTTATTTTTATTATGATATCAGTTCCAGAACGACAATGGAAAGCCTGTACCGGGACAGGCAGATGACTTACCGCCAGATCAGGGAGCTGTTTGAACAGCTTTACAGCATGTATTGCAGAGTCGGCGACTATTTTATGGATGAGACACGACTGGTATTTTTACCGGAATATATCTTTTATGATCTGTCGCGTAAAAAATATATCGGACTCTATTATCCGGATTATGAAGAAGACAGGCCCTATGAGGCGCTTATGGATTATCTGCTGGAGCATATGGACAGTAAGGATGAGCGTCTGACAGACTGTGTCTATCAGATTTATGAGAGAGCGGAGGACGGCGGTTTTTCTCTGTGGGATGCACTGCAGATTTTGGGAGAATCGGAGGAGTGCAGGGAGCAGTCGAAAAAGGAGATGAAAGAGCCTGGCGAGCGGCAGGGGGATATCTTTCTGCTTCCCGGCAATGTATCTTCCGGGGGCGAAAAAGCGGGGCCGGTCCATGCACGGACAGGTGGGCACGATTTGCAGGAGGATGGGTCTGCTTTTTGGGAGGATAAAGAGAGTGAGGCTGCGCCCGCAAAAAGAAAAAGTCCGTTTTCTTTGTTTGTCGCAGTGTTTTCAGCGTTGGGAATTGCGGGCATCCTGTATATTTACGGATCCTATGAGCTGTCGGATGAGGAGATTATGACGCTTCTCGGATGCGGCGCGCTGTTGGGTGTCTGTCTGATTGCGGGTCTTGCGGGTATTCTGAAAGGCAGTGCAAAGAAAGGGCGGAAGGGCAAGGCAAAAGAGGGAGAAACGGAGAAAAATTTTTCGGAGGAAATGAACGATCTGTATGTAACGGCGCAGGGGACGGTGCCTTCGGAATATGTACAGAACAGGGAGCAACCGGTTTCGCTGGAACATGTACTGAGCAGGGACAGGGAGACTGACTGGCCTGCGTCTGTGAGAAATAGGGATAATGTGGCGGAAGAAGAGGGAAACTATGGCAACACTGTCTTTTTTGACAGTGCAAGGACGGTGGAATATAAATTGTATGCGCTGGATAAGAAAAATAAGAAACATATTGAACTGACCAAATTTCCATTCACGGTAGGGAAGATGGCGGGCTGTGTGGACTGTATTCTGGATGACGACTCTGTCAGCCGGATTCACGCCAGATTCGAGAGGGTGGGAGATGCGATACAGCTTACCGATATGAATTCCACAAACGGTACATACCGCAACGGTCTTCGGATGCAGCCGCAGGAAACTGTTGAGATCGAGCCGGGAGATGAGATACGGTTTGGGAAATTGAATTACTGCTATAGATAGATTTCCAGACATTCCGCAGCTTTCGGATATGCGCTTGTCTCTTCGAAACTGAAAATGTTATACTGGATAAAATCAGATATGAAAGGGATAATACTATGGACAAAAACGAAAAATGGCTGCAGTGGGCGGTCGAGCTGCAGAGTCTGGCGCAGGCGGGATTGTTTTACTGTAAAGATAGATATGAGCTGGAAAGGTATGAGCGCATCAGGGAAATATCGGCAGAAATGGTCAGCTTACAGACAGATATACCGCTTGAAAAAGTAAAGGATTTATTCTGTGGCGACGTGGGATACCAGACCCCTAAAATAGATACGCGGGCGGCCATATTTAAAGAGGGGAAAATATTGCTCGTGCATGAAGCAAACGGTACATGGGCATTGCCAGGCGGCTGGGTGGACGTGAATGTTTCCGTCATGGAAAATACGATAAAAGAGGTCAGGGAAGAGGCGGGACTTGACGTTACAGTCAGGCGGATTATTGCCGTTCAGGACAGGGAAAAACACAATCTGCCAATTTATGCTTATAAAGTGTGTAAAATATTTATGCAGTGTGAGGTGACAGGCGGCGAGTTCATTCCCAATATTGAAACGACAGGCTTTGATTATTTTGGACTGGATGAGCTGCCCTGCCTTGCAGAAGAAAAAAGCAACAGAGAACAGATAGAAATGTGCTTTGATGCAATGCGTTCAGAAATCTGGGAAACTTTATATGATTAAGCTGTTCTGTTTGACATCCCCTACCGAAAATGATACTCTTTTCTCATGAATATTTTAACGCTGGAACGACTGGAAAATCTGTTCGCCGGGCAGGGCTATGGCAAGATACCGTCTAATCTGCCTGAGTTCAATTTTTACTGTCACAGGGAGGTGCAGGGAATTACCGTGCTCCATGTGATTGACTACAGGCAGGGACTCTATATTTCAAAAGACCAGTATACGCATCTGAGAGAGCAGATAGAATCATTCTTCCGCGACAGAGGTGAGCGGGAAGTCCATGTTATGACGCTGATTTTATGTGATGATACGGAGAAGGCGAGAAGGCTCTGTGAAGAAGACCGATTCTGCTGGATTATTGATTCGCGGGAATACAGGCTGTTGATCCATGAAACCCAGGCGGCGGATTTTTACGGCTGGAAGGAAATTCTGGAGGAGTATCTGTTTGCGCTGACACAGGAGCGTGTGGCGGAGACGGAACCGGCTGCTGATCCGGCAAGAAAGATAAACTGGCGGGCGTTATCGTGGGTCAGCATCATTCTGGTGGCGGTGAATGTAATTATATTTCTGATATGTACATTTACGGGAGACATGTTATATAATAAGGGTGCGTTCAGTGTAACGGCGCTTTGGCGGGGGGAATGGTTCCGCCTGTTTACAAGTATGTTTTTGCACTGGAATGTGGAGCATCTTTTCAGTAACATGATTGTTCTATATTATGTGGGAGCGATTGTGGAGCGCAGGCTGGGGGCGGTTCCCTATATGGCGCTTTATGTACTCTCGGGGCTTGCGGGAAACATTTTTTCCATGGGATATGAGCTTTTTACGAATGCCTATGGAAGCTCGGCGGGTGCGAGCGGCGCCGTTTTCGGCGTGGAGGGCGCGCTACTGTTTCTGGTTATGGTGCATCGTGGAAAGCTGGAATCCATGACGGCGGGCAGGGTGGCCTTTGCGATTGCCTTTTCGCTTTACTGCGGATTTACCAGCGCAGGGGTGAATAATGCGGCTCATGTGGGCGGCGTTTTGATGGGCTTCACGGCGGCGGCTGTTATTGCGGCATGTAAGAAAGTACAGGTGTTTTCCCACCATAAATGAGAAAGGAAAGAGTCTTATGCAGATCAATATCTATTATGGCGGAAGGGGACTTATGGATGATCCCACGCTGTTTGTGATAAAGAAGATGAAGGAAGTGCTGGAGGAGCTTCGTGTGACAGTGGAGGTCTTCTACCTTTACGAGCAGAAAAACAGCATTCCCACGCTCCCCCAGACTTTGAAAAATGCAGACGGCGTGATTTTGGCAACGACGCTGGAGTGGTATGGAATCGGCGGCTATATGCAGTTGTTTCTGGACGCCTGCTGGCTTTACGGTGATAAAGAAAAAATCAGCCGCATTTATATGTGTCCGATTGTCATGTCCACCACTTACGGGGAGCAGGAGTGTAAGCTGAACCTTGCAACGGCGTGGGAATTTCTCGGAGGCCTTCCCTGCAGCGGACTTTGCGGTTATATTGCGGACACGTCGCTTCTGGAGGAGAACGGGGATTATATCAGGATTATTGAAAAAAAGGCGGAGAACCTTTACCGCACGATCAACCAGAAAATGCCCTGCCTGCCTGCGAGCAATCAGGCTGTAAAGCAGAAGGTGGCGATCACGAAGAGCGTTAATTTTACGCCGCAGGAGTCTGAACAGCTTTCCCAGTATGTGGCGGATGACAGTTATGTGCAGCGGCAGAAGGCGGATATTCAGGAGCTTGCAAGTCTGTTCCGGGATATGATGGGCAGCAGCGAGAAAGAGGATACCACGGAGTTTGTTGAGGAGATCCGTCAGCATTTTGTACCGCAGCCGGGATTCGCGGCTGGCTTTAAAGTGGTGATTGAGGAGAAAAAGACGCCGCTTATGATTGTGATTGATGGTGCGAATCTTGACTGTCATTATGGGGAGGGCGGTCGCGTGGATGTGGAGATACAGCTTGACCGCGCGTCTTTTGCGGACATTGTTTCGGGGAGAACGAGCTTCCAGACTTCCTTTATGGCGGGAGATATGAAAATGAAGGGTGACTTTAAGGTACTGCGTTCGCTTGACCAGGTACTGCAGTTCGGGGCGGGCTGAGTCCCGGATTCCCATCTTATAAATATGTATAATAAAAAGCGGTTTTATGAAACGGAGGAGCTGGAAAGTGGATAATTGTATTTTTTGTAAAATTGCAAATGGAGAGGTTTCAGCAAAAACATTATACGAGGATGAAAAGTTCCGTGTCATTCTGGATCAGGGTCCGGCGACTAAAGGGCATGCTTTAATTTTGCCCAAAGACCACTACAGAGATCTCTTTGAGCTGCCGGAGGAGAGCGCTGGCGAGGTAATGAAACTGGCTAAGAGAATGATGGTTAAGATGCGGGAAAAGCTCGGATGCGAAGGATTTAATCTGGTGCAGAACAATGGTGATCTCGCAGGACAGACGGTGTTTCATTTTCATCTCCACTTAATACCGCGTTACAGCGCGGACGGACAGAAGATTGGCTGGAAACCGCAGGAGGTTGAGTCTGAGGAACTTGAGGAAGTCAGAAGACAGATTGTTGAATAATAGTTCAATCAGAGCAAAAAAAGCTGCGGAGCGGCGGAGGCGTTGTAGACGCGGTTTTGCGAATGGGCGCGGGTTGAACGAGTAGCAGACGGAGGGAATATGCGGACGATAGCGGCGGAAGAAGTGACCCGGAACATCAAAGAAATGTGTATAGAAGCGAACCACTTTCTCTCTGCGGATATGGAGCGGGCGATGAAATGTGCGGCGCAGACGGAGGAATCGGCGCTGGGGAAACAGATTCTGGGACAGCTGCAGGATAATCTGAAGATTGCCGGGAAAGATATGATCCCGATCTGTCAGGATACGGGAATGACGGTGGTATTTCTGGAAATAGGGCAGGATGTACACTTTGAGGGAGGGGATCTGACCGAAGCAGTCAATGAAGGCGTGCGGCAGGGCTATACGAGCGGTTATCTGCGCAAATCTGTTGTGGGCGACCCTCTAATCCGCGAAAACACGAAGGATAATACGCCGGCGGTGATACACAGTGAAATTGTTCCGGGGAACCAGGTTAAGATTACGGTGGCGCCAAAGGGCTTTGGCAGTGAGAATATGAGCAGGGTGTTTATGCTGAAACCCGCTGACGGTGTGGAGGGAGTGAAGGATGCAATCCTGACGGCTGTGAGGGACGCAGGCCCAAATGCCTGCCCGCCTATGGTGGTGGGTGTGGGAATCGGCGGCACCTTTGAGAAATGTGCGCTGATGGCGAAACAGGCACTCACAAGATCTCTCGATGAACGGTCGGAGATTCCATACGTCAGGGAGCTGGAAGAGGAAATGCTCTCGCAGATTAACAGAACAGGAATTGGCCCGGGAGGACTTGGCGGTACGACGACAGCGCTGGCGGTTAATATAGAAACCTACCCCACACATATAGCGGGACTGCCCGTGGCGGTTAACATCTGCTGTCATGTGAACAGACATGCAGTGCGTGTGCTGTAAAGCGGTGTTGGCGATACGGCATACCGGATCCTGTTTTTATAAATTTTGAAACGTATTTCTTCTATAATATAATAGATGTAGTGTTTTTGTTTCGGGTAAACACAATATCTATTTATTTCCCCTTTATTCGACGGGGAGTGAAAAGAAAGGTCAAAACGTATGGAACGACATATAAAAGCGCCTATAGATAAAGAGACAGCGAAAGAACTGCGGGCGGGAGACTATGTGTACCTTACAGGCACGATTTATACCGCGCGTGATGCGGCGCATAAGAGAATGTACGAGGCGCTGGAAAGGGGTGAAGAGCTGCCTCTCGAGATGAAGGATAATATTATTTATTATATGGGGCCGTCCCCGGCAAGGGAAGGACGGCCGATCGGTTCCGCGGGACCCACTACAGCCAGCCGCATGGATAAGTATACGCCGGCCCTTTTGGATCTGGGTCTGACAGGCATGATCGGAAAGGGAAAACGCTCGGAAGCGGTGAAAGAGGCGATTGTCAGAAACGGTGCAGTGTATTTTGCGGCGGTAGGAGGCGCGGGCGCACTTCTGGCCGGTTCTGTCAAGGCGTCGGAGGTGATTGCCTATGACGATCTGGGGACGGAGGCGATCCGTAAACTTGAAGTCGAAAACTTCCCGGTGATTGTAGTAATTGATTCCACGGGGCAGAATTTATATGAAACGGCGATTAAGGAGTACTGCAGCTTATAGAAGGTTATCCGTGCGGATGGAAGTATTTACTGCTGTGACGGTAAGGGTATGATGCAGCCCATGATTGGGAATATAATTTGTAGATGGATTTTTTGAGAAGGAATCCTCGAAAAGGCATTGACAAACAAAATTTCCTTATGTATAATTACTTTGCGTTGTGGAAACGCGGAACTATATATTTGGTAGAGGAATAGTTCAGACTGTGGAGAAATACTCAAGAGGCTGAAGAGGCGCCCCTGCTAAGGGTGTAGGTCGCTTACGCGGCGCGAGGGTTCAAATCCCTCTTTCTCCGTTTAAAAAGAATCTTAAGAGATTGAGATTTCTTTTTTTTCCCGGTTTTTAATTTTCAAAATGGTTCATAAAAATAAATTTTTGAAAAATTAAAAAAAGGGGTTGACGATGTGAAATGGTTGTGTTAGTATAAATCCGTTGCGTCGGTGACGTACTGACACAGCACAGAAGAATGCGGAGCATTCTTCAGGAGTTAAATCCGAAGTTAATCTAAACAGATGCGCCGATACACAGACGCGCGAGACGAAGAATGCGAAGCATTCTTCAGGAGTTAATCCCGAAGGGATTTACTCCGCGGACCTTGACAAATA
>CAMWJF010000001.1 GCA_947174505.1 uncultured Lachnospiraceae bacterium | reverse complement strand
CTATAAAACAGAAGCCAAAATCTCTGTACACCAACGCCGGAAGATACACGTAATACCCAAAGCCATCGGAATATATCTTTGGGGCATTCAGAACTTTTACATGATATACCCAGACAATACTACCCAGCATCAGGAAAGCCGTTGTTGCCAAAAATACCAACAATGCTCTGTTCTCCCTTATCCCATCCACTAATCTACTCTTCCATGTTTTCTCCATTTCTATAAACCTCCCTGACAACAAACTGCGGAGAGTTATTGATACATATATAGATACGACCAATATATTCTCCCATAAGGCCCATATTAATCAGAATCAGCCCCCCTACCACAAGCATAATAGCGGTCTGGGAACTCCAGCCATATGGAATAAGTGCTTCCAGTTCCGGAATAAATAATCTTCTGATTATAATTACAACCGTATAAATAAATCCGATAAAAGCAATCAAAAATCCGATATATGTGCTGATCTCAAGTGGTTTCACAGAAAATGCCGTAAAACCGTTAAACCACAGCGAAAAAAGTTTTTTCAGATTATACCCAGACTGGCCCGCTAACCTGTCATTATGCTGTATCGATACATATCCGATATTTCTGGTCGTCCTGAGAACCAGTCCGCCAAGGTATGGATAGCAGTTCTGGTATCTGATCATCTCATCCGTGACAAATCTGCGCGCCACAAAAAAACTGCCTGTGTAAAATCCTCGCACGCCAAAAATATAATCCGACATTCGCCGCGCAAAATCAGATCCCCATCGTCTGAAAGCTTTCTGATGCATCTCATCATATTTTGCGTATACCACATCATAGCCCTTTTCAAGTTCACGCAACAATTTGGGTACTTGTCCTGCAGGTGTCTGCCCATCGTCATCCAGCGATATCACATAGTCCCCCGTACAATAGTGATATCCCGCCAACACTGCGCTGTGCTGGCCAAAATTTTTTGCCAGATTAACTCCTAAAATATGGGCGTCCCTGTTTGTATATTCTTTAATGACCTCCCACACGCCATCGGGCGAACCGTCATTTACCAGAATAATCTCATAATCATACTTTGACTCTTTATTAATCATTTCCCTTATCTCTTCAATCACACTTCCCACTGTTTTCTGCGATTTATAGCAGGGAATTACAAATGACAACTTTTTATCCATGTACTGACCACCTCATTATTCTTATAAAAAAAAAGTAGGTTTCTTATTCTTCAAAATAATACTTCGTTCCGGAACAATCACATTTTCATCCGACAAGTCATGCTGCACATAAGCGTTTGCCCCGATCAGATTGCCGTTTCCAATTTTAATTTTATCTCTTGTAGTCGCATTGTTACCAAAAAAATTCTCATCCGAAACCGTAACATGTCCAGCTACCGATGTAGAAATGGCAAAATAATTAAAGTCCCCGATCTTGGAATGATGTGCAATCAGAGCTTTCGGATAAACGATATTTCCATTGCCGAGCACCGCATACATTCCTATATAAGCCTGCTCAAAAATCAGATTTCCTTCTCCTAATTTATCTGTTTCCACACAGGCTGTCTTATGTATATAATTCTCTATACGATAGCCGCGCTTTTTTAATTCCATAAATTTTTCCCTGCGGGCACGGTTCATGTTCGTATAACCTATACATAGATAAATGGCAATTTCTTCCTTCTTATAATGTATCTCCAGCTCTTCAAAGGGGATAACCGGCAGCGTTCTAATTGCACCTTTAAAGGAGATTACCTTACACCCGTCAGTAATATATTTCCTTTCCACAACAAATCCAGTAATCTCTCTGTTATCTTCCGTCAATAAATAAAACAGATTTTCCGCCAAATCGGTTGTTCCATAAATAAAATAATGCATGTTTTACTCCATTATCACAAACTTCTCTGTCAGTTCCCGGATTCCAATTGCCTTTTTGTATTTATTCTCGTATACATGGCCTAATTTACCGTCCAGAAGATCCAGCCACCATATTACAATATTGTGTCCCAACATATATTGAAAATATACTGAGCCTGAGATTCTGGCATTTATTTCGAAAATATAATTTTTTTCTCCGTGTTTTCTTAATTGAATATTAATATAACCGCGTAGATTCATATAATTTACTATCCGTTCCGCAATATCACATATTCCTTCATCTTCTACCAATTCAACAAAGGATGTATACCCGTGTTTCAATTTTCTTCTAAATATAATTGTTGAAGTATTCCTGCCATCAGAAAAAACCCCTACCGTATACTCCCGCGCATCTTCATCTATATATTCCTGAATAACAATGTCTCTGGCATCCACCTGCAATTCGGTTATCTCATCAATTGTTCTTATCTTCTTCAACAATTTAGATCCACAGGAATTTCTGAGCTTGACAATATATGCTTGTCCGTCCTCCGTAAAATCATCATAAAGATAAGTCCTCGGCGTAGCAATTCCCCCTATTTTATTCAGCATCCTAATCGTTTCGTATTTGTCTTGAAAAGTTACTATCATATTAGGATCATTAATCATTACTTTTATGCCAGCTTCCTGGAAAAGGCCTAAATTTTTTGAGATAACCTCGATTTCTGCCTCATTGGCAGGAATCAGATGGGTAATCTGATACTCTTTGCACTTTTTTAATAAATTCTCTATATATGCGGAACTGACCGCTGCATAGCTCTTCCAATAAGCAATAACCCTGTCCATGCCCACGGGATAATCATAAATATCACAGCCGTATACCTCATCCTCTGTTTCCTGCAATATTTTAAGTATACCATTTGCAATATCACCGCTGATTGCAGTAACCAAAATTCTTCTCATATGAAATCTTCCTTCCTGCGCTCCAGAACACTTTTCAGTTTCTTAAGTTCTGGGTCATACCGATCAATCTGCCTGTATAACGCCGTTGTGTCCAGTGTGACATTCTCAAACCGCACCGTTTTATCAGATGTGTCTATCACAGCATATCCATAACCGCTGCCATCCCTTGGCTGACCAAGTGAACCCGAATTAACTACTAAGGTATCACCCACAAACCGCTCCATCCTGCAATGGGTATGCCCCAAAATGACAATATCATACTGCTGATATGCCTGCGGTTCTTTAATCAGATCCCTAGGATATAGTCTGCCTTCCAGTGTGTCCTGTGGCGTACCATGAAAAATTCCTATTTTACAACCCCGCTCACGAATCACACACTCTGATTTTAGTTTTTCAATCATTTCGCACTCCGCCTTTGCAAATCGTCTATTAAGACCGGAATACGAATGACCATATTTTTCAATAAAATCGTTCTCCTGTTTTTTACCGCAAAACAATTGAAGAAAATACGCATCATGATTCCCTTTTAACCAAACCAGTTTCTCTAATCGATCCAATTTTTCAATAATTTCATGCTGATTATAATAATAACCGAAAATGTCTCCACAAAAAACCAATTGATCATAAGATGTCTGCAGTATTTTACTTAAAAAAGCATCTAATGCATAGGAATTACCATGCAGATCAGAAAAAACAACTAAACGCACAGTCCGCCCCCTCTTACAATTCGCTGTAAATCCACCCTATCGTATCATCCAGCGTATGCCCGGGCACGTATCCCAATACGGTTCTTGCCTTTTCCCCGGACAATTCCCAACATTCCGTTTCCGCCGCATCCTCCACCCCGGCAAACTTAATCTGCACGCCTGCATTTGTACAGGCAATACATTTTTCGGCAAGCTGCAGGTTGGAGATGCTCTCCCCACCAATCAAAAACACGCCCTCTGCATCCCGGGTCTCCGACAGACTGACCGCCTCCGCAATATCGCGTACATCCACATAATTCTGTACTCTACCGCCCGCTCCATAAAGCAGGATATCCTGTCCCTTACGGCATTGTTCAAGCATACGATACAAAAAAACATTCTGCCGCATTCCCCTTCCAACAGGAGAGGGAATGCGCAGCATAAGCTTTTTCATCCCAAGCGCACCGACCTGGTTCACAATCCCCTCCCCGGCCAGTTTAGTAATATGATACAGGGTTTTGGGATGCAAGGGGTGCTCCTCTGTTATTGGCACATCGACCGGTTTTCCAATAACTGGCACACTGGACAGGTAAATAAGCTTGCTCGCCCCCAGTTCATTCGCCAACTCCGTCACATGGTAAGTGCCCAGACAGTTCACGTCAATTGTCCGTCCGTCGCCTGGCACACGAATATCCGCCGCCAGATGAACCACTGTCTGACATTGGCCGATCACACCGGACACCTTCTTTGCAAGGCCTTCATCACAGATATCCGCCTCAACAACAGTAAGCCGATCCGACTGCGCATCCAATTTTTTCGAATTTATCAGCGCTATGACATCATACCCTTGCGCCAGCAGATGCCTTGTCACATAAATGCCAATAAATCCTGCCGCGCCGGTAACCAGAATCTTACTCATCCGTTTTCCCCAAGCATCTGTTCTCTTTCCTCATAACTCTTACCCACCTCATTGCCGTTCTCGTCATAACGGTTCTCCCCGACAATCTCCCAGTCCGTACAGCTTTGGCATATTTCGGGAAGTTCGTCAAAGCGGTGTTCCATATGTTTTTTTACAAATTCCTCATTCCTCTTCTGCCATATCTCCTTGATAGAAGTGGTGTTCAGATCCCCGCACTGGTAGTCGGCATTCGTGTCCATAACGCACAGTGTCGCCCTGCCATCCCATGTGATCGGAAAGATTCCCACCGCATTGCCACAGGCAATCCTTGCATCTACCGCCTCAGGCGCAATATCCTCGCACTGCCCACCCCACGAAATCAGTCTTCGGACCGCTGTCCATGCTCCCCGCTCTCTCCAATACTGGAGAATCTGCTCTATCTCATGCACATTTTCCTTCATTTCCATTGCTTTTACTTCAATAATAGGTTTCGTCAACCCGCGCTCCTGTTTACGACTTAAGATATGTTCAATATTTGCATATACAATATCCCTATTCGCGTTTACCCGGATTTTTTCGTATACCTCCTTAGAAAAGCCATCACAGTCAATGCTGATAAAATCAATTCCGGAATCTAACATCATCTCCGCCATTTCCTCATCCAGCAAAGTTGCATTTGTATTCATACTGATATTCTTTAATCCCTTTTTGACCGCATAATCAATCATATAAAAAATCTTAAACTTCTGCAGCAAGGGCTCTCCATAATAGTCCAGCCAGATTCTTGTGTAAGGATTTTCCTGTGCAATCTCGTCTATGAGCTTTTTATACAAAAGAATACTCATCTGTCCTTTCGGCCTGGTCAGCTTATTATTCGCACACATAATACAGTTTAAGTTGCAATAGTTCCCAGTCTCAATAGCTACGTTCAACGGAAACTCCGATATCTTAAATTTTTTTTCTACTTCATTGATATTCTCGTACATATTCGTTCTCCTCGCTCAATTGGTTTTCCAAAACTCTTTTATTTGGTGGTACATTCAGCTTGTTCCGGACTACATACTGCGGCAGATGGTTTAGATTCATAAAAATCCGTCCCACATATTCTCCCAGCAGACCCAGCATAATCATAATCATGCCACAGCAAAACAGCATAACCGCAATCAGGGACGTATAGCCGGCTGCTACTGCCGGTTCCACCAGCTTATGAATGACTGTATAAATGCCCCCCAGAAAGCCGATCACCGCCATACCACAGCCGACGATGCTTGCTATCCTCAGAGGAATCACCGAAAACCCGGTAAACCCTTCCAGCCACAGGCCAATAAGTTTCCTGAGTGTGTACCCGCTCCTTCCATATATGCGCTCATGATGCTCTACGGCTACATCCGCTATATTCCTTGTAATATGCATAAAGTATCCAAAGATATAGGGCGACGGATTGGGATAATCTTTCAGCTTGTCCACCACAAACCTTCTTGTGACAAAAAAACTGCTGGTGTGCACATTCTTTGGCGTGCCCATCACCCAGTCCGTCATCCAGCGGTTAATATTACTGCCCCACACACGGAAACCGCTCTCCTTCTTATGACGGAAATAGGCATACACAATATCGTAACCCGTTTTCAGCTTTTCTATCAGCTTCAGGATGTCAGCCGCATTGTGCTGTCCGTCATCATCCATGAACACCACGTAATCTCCAGTCACATATTCGATTGCCGCCATTCTGGCGGACTGCTGTCCGAAATTTCTGGCCAGGGAAAGCCCTATAATATTTTGATGTTCCGCGCACAACCCCGTTATCACATCCCAAACATTGTCCTTTGAGCAGTCATTTACCAGAATAAGCTGACATTCAAAACTTTTCTCTAATGTATTTAGCACATTTTCCGCCACTGTTTTAATTGAATTTTCAGAGTTATAGCAGGGAATAATGACCGATATTTTCTCTTTCATAACTTTGTTTTCCCCTCCTCCCACTGTCACAGTTCAGCCTGTCCTATGAAATTGATAAACGATAAATTCATCCCTCTTCTCCGTGATCTCATAGGTACAGCCGGGAAATTTTTCCGCCATCACATTGAGGAGATTCTTATTTGGCTCTTCTCCTGCCATCAGATAGACATTCTCCCGAAAGAAGTCCTCCTCATACAGATGTTCCAATCCGTTCCTTTCAAGCTGCGCATAGTAAAGGGGTGAATGATAGTAGGAAGCGCCCCAGAATATTAAATTATATGGTTTTCCCTCCGAATATACCCTCCATGGTCCTCCTGCTCCCAATAAAAGGGACATCTCGCCAATATATACATTCTCCGGGTGCGCCATCGCATAGTCTTCGCTGGCAGCCTGCCTCGTCTGCGCATTGCCACTCCTCTGCGAAAAATCCTTTGCGCCGCGGTATCCCCCATCCGCGTGACACGCACATACAATACACAGTACCAGCGCCAGCACATATACCACAGCATTTTCCATCCTGCCCTTTTCGCTTTCTCCAAGCGGCTCGCGACTCTGCAAAACTCCCATTCCCAATATCGAGGGAACCACAGCAAGTAGCGTCCATGCTTCGAATGCCCTTTCCATCAGTCTTCCGCTGTGCGCAAAGTACCATGTCTCCGCAAGCCACAGAAGCAGCCACAGGAATGGAACGGCATTTACGACAAGGCCTCCTTTGCGGTGTCTGAGCGCGTCTACGAATAGAAGAAACATTAAAAGTGCCCACACCTTAGACTGAAAGCCTATCCTGGGAAAGTCATGCGACAAAGCCCATCTCACACCTGTAGCCACAGGTGCATTACGCTCATTTATCATCTGAAAAGTCTCTGTATTGATCGTCTCGTCCATAAGAAACCATTCTCTGAGCAGCTGATAAAAATCCTCTGACCATCCAATCTGCTGAAACAGTTCCTGATTGGACATATAATCCAGCGGTGTGTAATCTGTAAACCTCGCTCTCTCCGCATGGTATTCACGAAAATCTTCCCACCCATTCCGCGATTCATGAATCTTGTGGGCACATATGGAAAGGCCGACCGCGACACATAATACGATAAAAGAAACGATCGCCTTTTTTATTTTCTGCCTGTCGGCAGCTTTAAGCAGATACCTGATAATTTCAAGACTAACCGCAAAAGCCGCGCTTCCTAAAGTAAGATATCCCACCTTGGAGCGAATATTGACCGCAAAGAACATGAAGAAGAAAATGATGATATTCCTAATAATGCAATTCCTGCGCCCTTCCTCCTTCTTATTAATCAGCAGTAAGGAAAGCGCAGCAACGCCACAATAAGCGGACACCATCGTAAACTGAAGGAGAACAGTATAATATAGAAACATACAAAAATATAGTAGGCAGAACATGCCTTCTCCCCACTTAGGAAACGAAGCCATAAGACAATAGCAGACCACTGTCAGAGATAAGAAGATAAGCGCTAAAAAAATAAGAGTATACCAAGGAATCCCCGCATTGACTACATAAAGGGCTGACACAATCCTTCCCCACAGAAACAGGCTGAATATCGTATCCACCTCCGGCTTTCCTGTCCATGCTCCAGCCAAGTAACCCATCATAAATGAATCGTCGTTCGTCTCAAAAACGATCGGAATCAACGACCACGTCAGCAGCAATAAAGCCAGAACAATAATGATGGAAAGCAGAAGTCTGTGGCGTTCCCGTGCAGCCTTGATCTTCATGATATTCATCTGTTTCATATTTTCTATCCTATCGCCTCTCACCCCTGGTTAAATATAATAATTCCCAGAAGAATCACACAGGCACCTAAAGCTTTTCTTTTCCCTATTCTCTCTTTTAACCCAAAATATCCGAGAAGCAGCACAAAGATGTATGAAAATGTTCCCAGCACAGGCGCATACTTATAAGGTACGTAACGCATTGCAACCATATTGATCAGTATCGTACCAAACATCAGCCCATATGCAACGATCACCCGTAAATGCAGAATGCGCCTGATTCCGCTTTCACCTATATTCCTTTTTGCTTCCAACTTCATAAGAAGCTGGGATATGGCCGCAATCAGACCGCTGAAGCCATACAAAAAAACTGCACTCCACTTATTCATGGTAGTTTACCATCAGCAATCCCATAAAAATGATCAGGCTGCCTATAATATTAAGCGGCGTAATCTGCTCGTGAAATATAACCGCTGACCACAACAGCCCCCAGAACACTACCGTTCCCTTATTCAAATAGGCCTGCGACAAATCGACCTTTCCTAAAACCGCCTGCCATGCCACTGCATAGAGCCCTAACACTGCCACAGCTGCAAACAATATCATAATCGTTCTATATGCAAAAAGACCCTCTTCCTGCCAAGAAACAGACGCCAGCTTCATCAAAACTGTATTTAATGAAAACACGACATTCATAATCTGCATAACCAAAAATATTCTGACATTTTTTTTAGTCATAAAACACACTATCCATCCAAACTAAACTCACCCATTTTATAAGAATCACCATAATAGAATATATCTATTCTTCGTAACTGATCTCCAAATCTGATGTTATATCATTAAACGGTAAAAAATCTTTTGTTCTCGTATAACCAATTATATAATCTTCATACTTAAAACGCGGCAGAACGATCTCCGTCTTTTTCTCTCTTACGGCCTGCTGTATTGTTTCAAGCCTCTGCCTATCCTGCATACACAGGCTTCCGTAAATATGTAAATTCATATATAAAACAACGCAGGCTGACAATAAAGAAATTCCTGTTATCAGGGTTCTTAGTTCCTGCTTCACTGTAATCAGGGAGATACACTCCATACAATACCACACCAGCAGGACATAGCCGGCAAAAAAGCACCGTGAACTAATAGGTGAAACAATCAGCAGGCAGCCATCCGCACACGCAATTCCAAACAAGCTCATAATCATTACCGTTTTTTTGCGTTCTTCTACACGAATAAAAGCAGTAAATACAAATAACGCCAGCCAGAATACAGCATTTACAAGACCGTCTATATATTTCCCCGATCCTCTTTCCTTGCTCCACGAAGTATTGATTCGAGTAAGCAGGCCGTACATAACCGAAGCATCGACCAGCATTACGGCCGCTTCCACAACATACCGTCGTTCTTTCCATCCCTCCCCTATCTTCTGGAAGCATAAGACTGTAATAACTATAGCCACAAACAACTCCAGAACAATATTATCTAAAATCATTTCTTTCCCTAATAGGTCAAAATACTGGAGACACATTTTGTCATACACTGCCTTTGGACCTGTCGGTATGTTGCGATAGAAATCCGTTCCCGCTGCCGCCGCCGCATAACATCCATTGGAGAACATCGTGGCTGCGCCCAAAATAGAACCCACCGGATAAAAACAACACATTATTCTGAACTTGTCTTTTTTTATCCACGCATAAAACGCAATTCCAATTCCCAATATGATCTGCATGATTGTGACATGCTCCACAACCATCGCGCTCAAATAACCGAGAAGCAAAAGTGAAGCAGCCCTAACCGCAAATCTGTATTTACTCACATTTTGATTTCGAAAAAACGCACTGATCAAATATATATACAGAATAAACAGTGTAATCGATGTCGTATAGTTGCTAAAGCCTGCCGTCCAGGCAATGCTTTCCCGTAAAATTGTTTTGGGCGCTGCAAACAGCAACGCCATAATAATCAGCGCTGTGTACTGTTTACAGTTGCTGATTCTTACAATCATATAATCCATTCCCACTATAAACACCGTCATCACCAGCATCCGCAAACATCTGCTACGTGTCAAAAGCAAAACGATCGCATTCCCGACATACCGGCCGCTGTAATCCCGATACCCGGATCTCCACAGCGCTAATCCGCTCTCGCTTCCCCATGCAAAATCGTCAGCTGTGTACGGAAATAAGTAGCACAAAAGTAAAACTGACAAAATAAGAAATATCCATATACATTTATCTATGTATTTTGAAAATCTGTTCAAGTTACAACATCCTCTCACAACATTACAATATTAAAATATGTAAAAACACGCAAATTCATAGACAGAAAAAGTGTCAACTCCACGCCATACATTGTAGACAATTTTACCCCCGCCTACATATGCTTGTCAAGTTATATGTTTTTGCGTTTCCCCATTTTTCCAAGGCAAACAAAAAAAGCAAACTGAGCTGTATACCCGTAAGGCTGTGTGAGTTCCCAGCAGAGGAACTGATCCTCGTAGCGGTATATGGGTTCGGGTCAGAACCCATACTGCTTTTATGTAATCTTAGAATGCAGGCAAAGAAACGCCTGTGCCCTGCCGGAGCGTTTGCCATTTAAAAATGGGGAAACTCAAAAAATCACCACTTATTGACATAGTTCCGGAACGTGCTATAATAAATGCGTGACAGCTATATCCAGTATATCCCAACAATAAATTAGCGACACCTTAATCTTTCTGAATTTTCTTCTGTTTAATTGTTGTCATTTGACACAATGGTTGTTATGTCTTATTTCTCCGCTTCACAGGGTCTCTTCGACGAAAGAGCATTAAAAATCGTCGCTCGGCAGCAAACATTAAGAGTATGCCTGCGGCAAACTCTGAGAATGCCCCGCATTGAATGGTTTACACTATCGCTCTTTCCTATAGAATAAAAAGATTACCAGGGTAAACAGAAATGCTTTAGGCTTCCTGCATGTTGTATATATAGTGAATTTTACAGAAAGAACTTAGATTATGAAAAAGATTTGCCTTCAAAACCGATTAATGATAATATTGTATGAAATAATCCTGTATTTCCTGATATTGCTTTCTTTCAGTCTGAAATGGTGCACAGCTCATTTTGGAAATATAAGTATGAGCGAGATCATATTTACATTGAACATGCCGTTGAAGGGCACGCCAAATGAGTATTTTTATGCTTACTTTACAGAATCATTCCTGGCTTCCATAGCAGGATATATTGGCTTCTGGCTTATACGGATTGTTCTGCTCAGGGTATCAGCAAAGCTGCCGGTATTCGATATTTCTCTGCAATTCAGACTGTTTAAAATAAAAAAAGAAAAAATTTTCCATACCGCCAAAATTACGCAGCTGTTTTCAAGACGTGGATGGTTATTGCCAACTGCGTGGCTTCTGGTTTTGCTCATCATAGCCAATATAAATTACCAGCTGTTTGATTATCTTAAAAGTTCTGTCCAGATATCTGATTTTATAGAAAACGAATTTGTTGATATAAGGGAAATCAATATACAATTTCCGGAAGAAAAGAAAAATTTAATCTGTATTTTCGTAGAATCCGCGGAAACAACTTTTCAGGATAGAGAAAACGGTGGTGTGTTTGATGAAAATATTATTCCAGAAATGACAGCAATTGCCAAGGAAAATATCAGTTTTTCACAATCAGACCTGTTAGACGGCGCAGCGGTGGCGCCCGGAACCGGATGGACGATTGCCGGATTGGTGGCACAAACAGCAGGCATTCCGTTAAAAGTATACACGAGAGGCGATAATCGTTTGGGCAATTTCGAATATTTTCTTCCTGGTGCAGTTAATATAGGAGAAGTGCTGGCTGACCAGGGTTATCATAATTTCTTTATTGCCGGCTCAAAATTTTCCTATGGCGGAAGAGAAGAATATTTTACACAACACGGAAATTACGAAATATGGGACTATTTATCTGCTATAGAAGATGGTAAAATTCCAGAAGACTATTATATTAATTGGGGCTTCGAAGACCAAAAGCTGTATACCTTTGCCAAAGAAAAGCTATTGGATCTGGCCAAAGAAGAACAGCCATTTAATTTTTCCATGCTGACAGTAGATACGCACGCAAACAGCGGCGACAATGCGATCTGCGAATTATGTCCCGATAAGTTCGAAGACACCTACGCCAATGTATGGTCATGCGCATCCATGCAGCTTGCCGATTTTATAGGCTGGCTACAGCAGCAGGATTTTTATGACGATACTGTGATCTGTATATCTGGCGATCATTCCAGCATGGAGAGCGACTTCGTTAACGGGTTTGACTATGATAAATATAGCGGCTGCACAAATAGAAATGTATACAATGTATTCATTAATTCCGCGGTCGATCCTGCTGAAACAAAGAACCGAAAATTTACTACCATGGATTTTTTCCCTTCCATATTAGCTGCCCTTGGGGCTGACATTGAAGGCAACCGTATTGGTCTGGGTACAAACCTGTTTTCAGAAGAGCCGACACTGCCTGAGAAATATGGCTATGAGGAAATGTTCAAAGAAATGAGCAAGAAATCCTTGTTTTACAATAGGGAGATTCTATTCCCATAGAATAATTTCCCTTAAAATCGATAAAAATTATATTATATTGCCTGACATCAACACAGTCAGGCATAGGAGCGGAGCCAAAATGAGATATATTGCATTATTTTTTCCAGCAATCTTAAGTGTAGGAATATTATACAAAAAGGAGGAAGGGCACAATTGGAATTGGTTTGACTATCTTAATAAGTATGCCGTTTTTCTGATTGGTAACGTTCTATTAACAGAAGCGCTGATTTCCTATGTTTTCAGGCTGGGAACCGTAACGATTGACGCTTTTGACAGCTTTCCGTTCTTCACAAAGTATCTGTTTATTGCATCCGTTCTTGCGGTAGTGCTTCCACATGTGTATAGAATTATGAAAGCCAATATTTCCGTATCCCTTGAGATCCACAGGAATACGGACCGCAGTGCAGACACAGATAAAGATTTTGAATAAAAATATCTGAGAGGAAAGCATCGGTTGTCAAAATGATAAAGAAAATATTCTTATATTTCCTGTGGATAATATCAATATGGTATATCGTTATAACGGTAGTCAACGCCAAGGCCGCTATCCCGCCCAAACTGCTTCTGTATGATCTGTTTACCGGCTTTAGGGATAATCGGATTTATCTGGTAAAAATTTTTCTGCCTGTGACCGTATTGGTTATTCTTTTGACTACGCTGTTTGCACTGTTACTTGAAAGTAACCTAGTCGTGTACTGGAATGTTAGAATTCGAAAACTTTCTTTTCATATAGGGGATATCAGGTTTTTCAGAAATCACAAAAAACTGCTTATGTTCTTATCGTTTGGCTCAACCGCCGTTTTGCTGGCAATTCCCTCATACAGACAATTGCGCAGGAATACTCTGGATACCTGGACAGGCGCGTTAACAATTGCACATGCCGGCGGAATAATCGATGGCCATGATTATACAAATTCCCTGGAGGCTATATTAAGCAATTATGGTAAAGGACAAAGGGTATTCGAGATAGATTTTGCCCGCACCATTGACAACCAGCTGGTATGCACACATGGTTGGGATCCAGCGCTTCTGGAGGACGGCACATCCGATGAAGAGATAAGCGCGCAGAAATTTATGAGCACATTGATCCGTGGACAGTATACACCTCTCTCACTCGAAGAATTAGGGCGATTGATGGAGCAGTATCCCGATTTATGGGTGGTAACAGATACAAAGAACAGTGCGGTGGAATCTGTCCAACAGGATTTTGAAATATTACGGGATACAATGAAAGAGCACGGAATGGAATTTGTTCTGGATCGAATGATCATACAGATTTATAACGAGGAAATGTATCATACCGTATATCGTATATATCCCTTTAAATCATGGATATACACACTCTATAAATTCTGGGGAGGGGATACCGAAACTTTCCTGCAGTGTGTCCGTTTTTGTTATGGACATGATATCAACGGTATTACAACTTGGAACTTTTACGTGACTCCGGAGTTGCTGGAAATTACCAAAGCATACGGTATCCCGTGGTATGCACACACAGAAAATGATGTAAAAAATGCAGACGAACTGATCCGCCAAGGATTGTCTGGCATATATACTGATAGTATAACTCCAGATATGCTAAAACTACAATCAGTTCCATAATAAGTCTGCAATATTTTGTGACAATAAATTATAGATCTTTCAAGTGTTTCTGTCCAAAGGAGCGTCCGATGAAATGGTATCAATTTGACAAAAAAAATATAATAAACTATCTCCTGTTATCAATGCTGAGTTTCCTGTATATCTTGCCTTTGGTTCTGATCAATTTGTATTTTAAAGATGATCTTGGATGGTCTTTAAGGGGCAGCATTGGTCTGAAAGGCGATGGGCGTCCATTAGCGGAATATCTTGTTCTTATGCTGTGTGGCGGCGAGCCGGTAACAGATACCGCGCCCCTTCCGTTAATTTTGGCAGTCTTGTTCTTATCCTATACGCTTATCCTGTATTCCAAAGCAAATTTGGATTTTATATCCAACCGTTGTGGTCTGCTAACCATACTGCTGTTAATTATAACGAACCCCTTTGCATTAGAGTGCCTATCTTATCGATATGGTTCCATGGTAATGGTCGTTGCCCTTGGTATCCCATTTCTGATTTTCTCCATGCCAGATGCCATGTCAAAAGGAAAACTGTTTGTCTATTCATCGCTTCTGAGCATAGCTCTAATGTCCCTATACCAGCCGGCCCTTGGCATGTGTCTCGTGCTGTTCATAGTCAACATCTTTCTGGTGCTATTTCAGGAAAGGAAGGCAAATTATGGACTAGAGGTGCTTCGCATGATCGGCATCGGTGCAGGAGCCATTGTCTATAAACTGATTATTGCTGAGCATTATGTCAGCCAGTCTGACTGGCGGTTTTCTGCCTCCCAGACACTCGAATTGAGACCCGGATCCATCATAGCAATTTTTCAAAATATTTTTGCCACCTGCAATTATATAATAGAGTTTCTAGCCGAAACTTCTTTGTGGTATCGGGTTGTATTGCTGCTGTTTGTCCTATTGACAATGTTTGTATCTGTCGCATTTTATTGTGATAAGAACGAAAAAAGAGGCGGTCGCAAGGCTATTGACATAGCCTTCCTGCTCCTTTCTCCTGTGTGCATCCTGATTTCTTCCTTTTTACCACTGATGATTCTCAGGCAGCAGACCCTGAAACTCAGAATATTTATAGCATTGGGCGGCTTCCTTTTCTATCTGGGAATCCTTCTTCTGCATTTCACAAAAAAACATCCGACTTTTTTTCGCCCCTTATTACTGTTGCTTATTTTATGTAATCTATATCATTATACCTGCATCTATTCGTATGGCAATGCTGTAAATAATCATAACGAATATGCAAAATATCTTGTATATCATATTGTGCACGATATAGAAATTATCAATGCAGACGAAGAATTTACACGTATCTCTTTTATTGGGGAAATGCCGAAATCCCAGCGTACACAAATATTTTGTGATAAATATCCTCTAACTGGCGCATTACTGCCCCAATATATTACAAACGACGGCTGGATCGGCGGCGCCTATGTACTGCATTATCTCCAGAACAGTTTAGACATAGAAACGGACACAGATGAAGACAGGCAGATTGCCGGCTCAGCGGAGCCAGTTATGGCAAATTCAATCTACTCCTGCTATACGAATGCTGATAAAATCATTGTCGTGTTTAATTAATCAGAGGCACCTCTCACCGGTGCCTCTGATTAACTCCAGTCATAAAAGTTTTTCTTAAGGTCGATACCCCCATTCAACGCTTCTTCGATCACTTCTACAATACGCTGCGAGGTATGACTTCCCTCATAAGGGTTTTTTATGCTGCGGATACTGTCCTTAAACTCCGATGACAATGCCCGTACAAGTGCGCGCTCTATATCCGCCTCCTCGTTTCCGCAGTGAATCACCGACTCCGCGCTGACCCGTCCCCTCTGTCGGTCTCCTATATTAACAGTGGGAATCCCAAAGGAGGGCACCTCGATAATTCCGCTTGAGGAATTACCCACTACAGCATCACAAAACTGCAGTGCACTTAAATAGCGCAGTTGCCCAAGCGAGATATACGCCGCACATCTGGTATGATTCTTTTCCACGTAGTCATCTATCATCTGGTTCACAATCCTGCCATCCGGATCTGCATTGGCTTTCGTGAAGATAACCCCTAGCTCTTTATGACGCTCAATCACCTGTAGCAGATTGGCAAACTGCTCCTCGGCCGCCCTATTGTCCAGTGTTACCGGATGGAATGTGACCATAATAGTTGGTGAACGAAATGTAAACTGAATCACATCTTCCAACGTTTTCCTGTCCAGCAGAGCAACTGCTTTGACATTTTCCACGCCAAGCGCTCCGACATGGTAAACATTCTGTGGCTGCTCGCCCAACTGAATTACACGCTTTCTGTATTCCTCTGCCGCTGTAAAATGGATATGACTCATCTTTGTTATGGAATGCCTGATTGCCTCGTCCACCGCCCCTTCCGTGGTCTCTCCGCCATGAATATGTGCAATCGGTATTCTTGCCATCATAGCCGCTGTTGCCGCCATTAAAGCCTCATAGCGATCCCCCAAAATAATGACAATATCCGGCCGCTTTTCCTCAAAATAATCTGCAAACCCTAACAGCGCAACCCCCATGGATTTTGTGACGCCCGCGCCTGTATCGGAAGACAGCAGCATCTCAATCTTAGCACTGATCGGATAGCCATCCTCCTCTATTTCCCGGTATGTCAACCCGAACTCCGGGGACAAATGCATTCCCGTCGCAACCAGCTGCAATTCCATGGTATTGGCACTATTTACTTTTTCAATCACAGGCTTCAGCAAACCGTACTCGGCACGCGTCCCCGTTACAATACATATTTTTTTCATAATTCTATCATCTCATCCGCCGCGAAATCCCTCTTCGCTTTCTGCCCGATTACCTGATTCCATAACATTGGCGACAGTCCCGATCCCGGGCGTTTCGCTGCCAGATTGTCTTCAGTAAACCGTTCTCCCGCCTTAATTTCACATCCAGCTACAATACTTTTCCGCGCAACAGACATATTTTTCTTCTCGGACTCCGAAGGTTTCTTTTCTCCGTCTCCCAACGCCTGTTCAATATGCCTGACCGCCTTCACAAGCTCCGCCAGCTCATTCGGTTCAAGGCTCGCCTTATGATCCGGCCCATCCATATTTTTGTCCAAGGTAAAATGCTTCTCTATGATCTCCGCTCCCAGCGCCGCCGCCGCAACTGCCGCCTCAATTCCCGGCGTATGATCCGAATAGCCCACAGGGACACCAATCTCTGCTTTTATCGTCCGCATGGCTTTCAGGTTCACATCACTAAAAGGCGTCGGATATTCCGTATTACAATGCAAAACCGCAATTTCCGTGCTGCCGTTTTCCTTCAGCACCGCAACCGCTTCTCTGACCTCATCTATCGTACTCATACCGCTGGAGAGAATAATCCGCCTCCCTGATTTTCCTGCTTCCCTGAGTAACGGATAGTTAGTAATCTCCCCGGAAGGTACCTTTATAACACCAAGTCCGCAGTCTACAAGATAGTGCAGGCTGTCCACATCAAACGGTGTCGAAAGGAACATAATATTTTTTTCATGGCAGTAATTTATGAGCTCTTTATGCATATCCGGCGTTAATTCCAGCCTTTTAAGCATATCGAACTGCGATTCCCCCGCGTCCGTAGTCGTCTTCTGATACGCTGCCTTTTCGGCATTTCTGCAAACAAGATTTTCCGTCTTAAAAGTCTGAAATTTAACGGCATCGGCTCCTGCCTCTGCCGCCGCATCTATCATTTTCCTGGCTGTCTCAAGACTTCCGTTGTGATTAACCCCTGCCTCTGCAATAATAAATATTTTACCCATAAGCGAAACGGCACTCCTCCATTAACTGTCCCTTCATAACGGTCTGTACAATATCTTTTCTCTTGCACATACCATATAATTATCCTTAAGGTTTTTCCTTATTGTTGTCCCGGCACCTACCATACAGTTCTTTCCGATGCTGGTTCCCTGGATCACCGTAGAGTTGGCACCGACAAAGGAAGCGGCTCCCACTTTCACATTTCCGCATAAAATGCTTCCCACCGAAATATGCGAAAAATCTTCTACTTCACAGTCGTGCTCTATAATAGCTCCTGTATTAATGATGCACATTTTGCCTATGGAGGCATTTGTATTGACAATGCTGCCTTTCCCGATAAAACTGCCTTCCCCAATTCTGGCATCCCCTGCCAGAATAGCCGACGGGTCGCATATAACCGGAAGGAAAAAGCCAATCTGCTTTAGCTGCGCCCACAGCCGCTCCCGCAAACAGGAGTTTCCCATATACCCCACACCTACTGCCGCATTTTTGATACCGCTCTGAAATATCTGTCCCAGCTGCGCATCACCGCCCAGCCGCGGATATTTTGAGTCAGACATATCCGTATCGTTTTCATTAACCACATATCCCACGATCTCATACCGATTCTCTCTTTCGATAATATCGGTAAGGCTTCTCGCATGTCCGCCATTTCCCAGAATCACTATTTTTTCCATACAAATTATCAATCCTCTTATTTTCATGCCGCCGTCGTCATTTCATTCCATATACCGAAACCACTTCATTATCATATACGATTTTGAAGGGCTCTGACAGTCTCAGCGGCTGATCAGCTACATCTTTAAAAAACACCAGATAGTCTATGCCAAATACTTCGCAATAGCTGTAGCGATCTCTGTCATCCCAGTCATTATCAAACAAACGATCCATTTCCTTTAGCCGTTCTTCCGCTTCGTTAAATCCGAAATTTCGAATTGAATATTCATACCCCTCCAAGTAGCAGCGCCGTTCTCCAAACGCGGAAATCTCATGAAACGTTCCTGCTCCATAATAATTCGTAGCTACCATTGCATTTTTGTCTGTATGTTCTTTTAGAAAGTCATATGCTTCAAACTTTAGAGCTCGCTGCGATTCCGGTTCCGGATAAAGTTCCTGCAAAAAGCACACTACCCGTTCCGAAAACTTAGCTGCAATCCCATCATTAGTTATTTTAAAAATTACAAACACTAACAGAACCGCACAGAACACATTTCTCCACGTATTCTTTTGTATCAACATAAAAGCCTTATCAAAGCAAATATAAGCTACAAACGGCATTGCTGTAAATAAAAAATATAACTGAGAATTACCCGATACATGAAACAGATAGTATGCAAACAATCCGCCTCCAGCGATAATAGATGAAAAAACAAGATCACCACTTAAATCTCTTTTACCCAAAAGGAATCTGGTCAAATCAACAATCACCAACAATCCAAATGGCAGTAAAATGGAAAATGTTACCAAGAGGGACGGTAGCAGGAACAGAAGCCTTCCCAGTATCCCACAAACCCCCAACTTTTCATATAAAGATGCAATCCCCCAACCATCCAAAACTGACTGTAGGACGGAATCAGCGCCCCAATCCGAAAAATATCCCTGTGTGCCTGCCACAAAAAGGACTCGGTACATAGCAGAAAAGACAAGAACATTGATTATGGCAAACCCAAACAGTCCTCCTCCCTGCACCTTCTCTTTCACGTATTGTATAACCGACCATACACAGAGGGAGAATACATACAGTAACGCACACGGCCCCTTTATTCCTGTCATCAAAAATAAAAATAGAATCTGTTCCACAATCCAAAAGAGACATTCTTTCGTCAGTCTGTGTTTTTCGGAAAAAAAGACTTCCACCTTTTTTAAATTTAGAAATAGCAAGATCAGGCAGGATACACCCAGGCCAGTACTGTTCACATTCGAAAACATGTGATAGTTCCACACACCACTACCAATTGTAAAACCCACCATAGTCGCAATTGACATTACTGCAACGAAATATTTCTGCTGAGTTACTCTGCCATACAGTTTCCAAAAAGAAATGGTTATGATAAAAGGAAGGAACCAGATCTGATACTGTGTATAGTATATCCATCCTTCCCCGCCAAAAATATATTTGGCAATCGCCATAAACATCGTTGAAAAGAAATGATACCGTGTCTTAACCCCATCGACCCTGATATCGCGAAAGGGAAAATCCGATGCCATCTGATTAATATTTCCTATCTGCCATGTACAATCTACAGACTTGATATCTATAGCTCGAGGCATATTAAAGTTTAGACAATATGCACATAAATATACTGCTGCCAAAAGCATAAGCAAAAATGCTATGTCTAAACTGCGAAGCCGTCCTCCCACCGTAAATGGCTTCCTACTTCCTTTTATAAAATACCAGATCAGAAACACGACGGAGCAGCATGGATTAATAAAAACAACCAACTGTCTTAATCCAATCACATACAATACAAGCCATTGGATAAAGATTAATGCCATTCCCATAAAAAATCCCGAAAAAACAGACATCAAAAAATCTTCGCAATCCTGCTTCCATATATATTTATTAACAAATACTCCGGGACATAAAACCCAAAAAAATAGAAATGCAGCCATTTTCCAGGCAGAATAGCGGATTATTGTAATCCATAGCGGAATACAGATTAAACAAATAAGGATTCCTTTAACGAACCGTTTCAAAAATCCTTCGTCATTCCCGAACCAGTTCATCTATGCTCCTCTCTACCGCCTTCCCATTAACAATCTCATAAGCCGCATCGCAATTCCTAATCGTTGACAGCCGGTGTGCAATGATAATGAGTGTCTTTTCTCCCTGCAGAGCATCTATTGATTCCATGACGGCAGTTTCGGTTTCCGCGTCCAACGCCGAGGTAGCCTCATCCAGCACCAGAATCTGTGGATCAAGATATAAGGCACGGGCGATTGCCAGACGTTGCCTCTGACCTCCTGACATGCGTATACCTCTCTCTCCGACCAATGTATTTAATCCCGCTGGCAATCCTTCCACAAATTCCTTCAAATGCGCCTTCTCTAACGCTGCATAGATCCTTTCATCGTCTATATTTTTGGCATCAATACCAAACGCAATATTATTCCGTATGGTATCGTCTGTCATATAGATGCTCTGCGGCACAAACCCAATAAGTTTCCCAAGACCTTCTCCGATTTCGCGTATATCAATGCCGTCTATACATACTCTGCCCTTTTGCGGCTCAAGCAGCCCAAGTATCACATCCCCCAGTGTTGTTTTTCCTGCGCCGGAATGACCGATAAACGCAACCGCCTGTCCTTTCTTAATCTCCAGATCCAATCCGTTTAGAACTGGCTCCGTTCCTCCCTCATATTCCCAGACAACATTTTCCACCGTAATGCTCTTTGCAAATGAATGGAGTTCCTTTTCCGCCATTTTTCCTATCATCTTATTTCCGTCTAATCCGCGCTCCTCATACTTATTCAGTTCCAGAATATTATGATAGGTCTCATCTGCTGCTGTCACATAAAAAATACACGTATTAAACCCACTTGAAATTCTACCCAGCGAAGGAAGGATCCGAAAGGCTGCCATAGCAAATGCTGATAGCTGAGGAAGATACTCCATCGGTGAACCCAGCCCCAACACACGGACGCAAACCGCAATAATAATGCCGGCCACACAGGTTCCTTCAATTATATAGGCAGGCGATTCCGTCGCAACCGTCTGGCTGATCGTCGCCTTCTGTTTGTGAATATATGCATCCTCATATTCATGCAGGAAATGCGTGGTACGCTTCATAACCAGCACTTCTTTAATTCCGTAAAAAAGCTGTAATGAGTTCCGGCTCACAATAGAATTATACTTAAACTGCTCCTCACCATAATATTTTACTTTCTTTCGAAAAATTAGCACCGTCACGCTAACACAAAATAATGCCAATACAATAATCGTCCCTGCCAAAGCAGCGTCTTCGATAATCAGATACCCGCAAATGCATAAAATTGTCAATATTTCCGCTAAAATCCTAAAAAACTGACTTAGGATCATATATACGCCGGCCACACTACCAGCACATCCTCTGAGTATATCACCCACCGTATTGCTTAAAAAAAACGGATATCCCCGCTTTACATAGGAATGCATAATCCGAACAGACAACTCTCTTTGAACCTTACATGAATATTTGATTCGCACATAGCACAATCCTGCCATATACATATTTTTAGCAATGTATACCGCAATAACACCGGCCGCCGTCAGCAGCATAAGCTGTTCATTCGTAATTTCCGGGAAGAATGCAAGTACCCGCTCTCCCGCCCAACTTTTCCTTATAGTATCCGGCTCTATCATTACGCCGATCAATGGCATCACTGCCGACACACCCAGCGCCTCAAAAAGAGCACCAAATGCTGTCAATATAAACAGAATGACAGCCCACCCCTTCTGAGATTTTGTTAAAATAACTTGAAATTTTTTATATAGTTGTTTCAGACTTTTCAGTTCACTCATCGTTTCTCCCAAAGGCTTCCGAATTGCCCGTATCACTGCATAAAGCATTCCGCCACCTTAAAATCAAATTCCGTATCTATATCAATGGATCTCTCTGTTGGCATAATATATGCATAGCTTTTATGTTCGAACATCTCAGGCTGCTCCAGCTCCTTACGCGTGACCAAAAAAACCGCTCCGTTAAGCCTGTAATATTTGGGAAGATCCTGCCTTCTCACTTTACAGTAATTTCCCTGTCTGAACTGATCCATGCACAGATCCTCTCCAAGCGTATTGCTCCACAACGGAGAATGTTCCATTTCACACACGGACACCACCGAGTTTGCGCCCTTTTCTTCCATCAGCGCAAAACTGTTTCTGATATCGGATACATTTCTCAGAGGAGAGGTTGGCTGCAAGAGCATAACACAGTCAAAAATTTCACCCTGCTCTTCAAATTTATATATTACTTCCCTGACTGCATCCCAGGAACCGGCTGTATCTCCTGCGGTCTCTTCCGATCTGAGAAAAGAAGCATCCGCCCCAAAACTCTCTGCAATTTCCGCATACTCCGATGAATCCGTAGAAACAAAAACCTTGTCAAAGCATCCGCTCTGTAAAGCACACTCCACGGAGTAAGCCAGCAGCGGCTTACCGCAGAGCTCTCTTATATTTTTGTCAGGCAGCCCTTTAGAGCCGCTTCTGGCAGTTATAACCGCAATATTTCCCATCCGTCTTTTCCCCAAAACTATATTATCTGTAAGCCAGGATCAAATGAAAGGATCAAAATACCTTGGCATCGCCTGGTTGATATGGTTGATAATGTTATTATAAGCCATCGCGCGGCAGTTTTTGCATTCACCGTTTCGCCACTTCTCGTTGGAAAGCTCTTTGACTCTCTGGTGCTGCGGCGAGTTCCACATCTCCTCCAACGTCATTTCATTCAAATTTCCTATACAGAACGCTTCCTTGTCTATCTCTACAATATTCGGATACACTTTTCCGTCCGTGCTGACATTCGCAATCATGCCGAACTGATTCGTCCAGCATTTATTCTCAAATTCGGGAAGCTTCCTGTAATTGAAAATAGACTTCAGGTTTGTAAAGTTTTCGTCACACCCTTCACACTCCTGAATTTCCTTTTTCAGATACTCCTCTTCCTCTTTCGTCAATCCCTGCCCGTTGTCCTCATAATCCCGGACAATCTTAAATAAGGCATAATCAAATTCCCGCTCTTTTATAATCCGCAGGAAGTCTTTGACGCACTTGTAATTTTTATTCGTCAACACAATCCTGGAACCGATCACAGGGCTGTTCTCCCCATGAAAGCCCTTAATTTTCGCCGGCACCGCCAACGCTTTTTCCATATTGCCCGTCCCCGTAATCACACGGAAGGTTTCGTCGTCAATACCGGGTACGGAAATAGCTATATAGTTAAACCTGTCAGCAATCGGAATCAGTCCCACTTCCTCAAAAGCGGTGGCATTCGTAATTATGGAGCATTCAACGCCATTGTCATGGAGCTTCGTAATATAATCCGCTATACCCGGATACAGAGTCGGCTCTCCACCACCCGAAAAATACACCGCCCGTATATTCATGGCAATAATGGAATCAACCAGCTTGTCCATAACCTCTTTAGACAGACTCGCCCGGTGCTCGTTACGCTCCTTATAGGAGCAGTGAATACAGCTATGGTTGCAGACTGCAGTCGGATGCACTTCTATCGCAATCGGATTAAAATCTTCCTTTCCTTTACTGAGATCCTCCAGCATCCTTCCATAATGGAACAATATTTTTGAAGAATTCAAAAAATCACGTGATAATGCAATATCTTTCATGCTTCCTCCCATCTAGCCGTTCAGCTTTAACGCCGTATACGTTTTTTCCAGTTCTTCCATCTGCCCGGTATCCAGCCACTGTTCTTCTTCGATCAGATAAATTCCCACTTTTTCTTTCTTTCTGATACAGTCACCTACCAGCTCCGTCATATCCACAAAGGTATCCTGTGGTATCCTCTCCAAAAATCTTTCATTGACTACATACAGCCCTGTGTTTATATTGTAGGACAAAATCGGTTTCTCCTGCATCCTGCAGACATACCCCTCCGCGTCCCCCTCAACGGTTCCGTAAGGCATCTGATATTTTTTATGCGCACAGACCAATGTAATAATACACTCCTTGCGGACATGTTCCTCCAGAATTGCCTGATAATCGGCTTCTATCAGAATATCACAGTTGGAAACAAAAAAATCGCCGGAAACCTCTCCCTGCACCAGCTTCAGCCCACCGGCGGTTCCCAGAAACTTTTCTTCCTCCACAAACTGAATGTTATAATTCATTTCGTTATCCGCGAAATATGCCTTAATAAAGTTCTTTTTATAGTTAACAATCATATAAAAGCGATTACAGCCGTACTTCTGAAATCTCATAATGATTCGTTCCGTAATCGTTTTTTCCCCTAAAGGAATCAACGGTTTGGGCAAAATATCCGTAAACGGTTTCAGTCTCTGTCCCTTTCCGCCTGCCATGATGATTACCGGCACGTTTACACCGACTTTCGCTTCCTCCGCATCCTCCGCATCAGGATACCGCAGAAAAAGAATATCTGTGATCCGGTGGTCATGATCTACAACCGGAAGAGCCGTTATGCTGCGCCGAATCATAATATCCTTTGCCCTTTCCCGTTCTTCCGGATAGACAAACACAGGAGAATAGTTTGCAGCCTGCGACACCTCCCCCTCAATATCCCCGCCTGCAAGTATATATCTTCTGATATCTCCATCCGTAACTGTCGCAAGCAGGCGTCCACCCTTGCAGACAAAGACAAGACCCCTTGCATTGACGGCAATTTTTTTCATGACCTCTTTGATGGAATTTTCCTCTTCCACCATAAAAATTTTAAGATTTTTCATTCTTTTTCACTCTTATGCTGATCCAGTAAAACCCTCTCCTCTTCCATTAATAATCCCATCTTCCATTCATTCTGTCAAGAATAATCTGCCCTGCCGGTTACAGCAAATCTAAAATAAAATCTGCAAAGTCCGCCCTTCTTTCCAATTCGGGAAGAGAGCTCTCCGTTTCTGTTTTCACGGATAGCGCCAGTTTTTCCTTAAACTCCCGGAGCATCTCCTCAGTCCACTTATCCTGCATGGAAAAGCTGGAATAAACCACCCGGTCAATCTGCAGCCATTCGACCCACCTGGCAACCGATGATCTGTCGGCATAAATCACCAGATCCGCTGCCCCAATTATGGAACGCAGGGGTTCTTCCGCAATATGGCATCCCTCATATTTTTCCAGAAAACAATTCTCATCCAAATCTGATTTCGGATGCAGGGACACCAGCGCTTCATCATAATATTCCAATACGCTCTGTACAATCAGGCCTTTATTGTACAAATCATTTTCCCTGGACCACTGCTGCAGTCTCTCAGAAAAAGCGATAACGACTGTCTTTTTCCCATGCAGTCTATACTTTCCAGACAAATTTTCTTTGATCTGTTTTCTCTTCAGGTACCCGTCTATGATAATCCCGTCTTCCACGGACTCTGTCAAAAACAGCCTGCCCTCTGCGGTATCGCGGCCCAGCTCTCTTTTTATCTCATCATACTGCTCCGGATATGCCGTACATACTATATCAGCCAGACTTCCCTGCACCCAGGGATTTGGAACATAAAACCCCATCAGACGGTCCATAATCTCAGCAAAAGGCTGCTTGAAAAACACCCTTTCCTCCCCGCTGCACCTTTCTGAGCGGGGACTGATACGCCTCACGATTTTTGCCGATACAGGCAGGGCATCCTCTTTCTTTAATCGAAATCCATTTGTGGGATTAGACAAAATACTTGCTATACTCGCAAAACAGATCGGTGCTATGACCGTCCTGATCTTTAGCTTTTTAGCATAATAGATAAAAAACTTTTCCAACTCGGATTTATTGTCTGCATAAAGCAATATAATCCCCGGCCGTTCCCTCTTTATAATGTCTCTCGCGCATTGTTTTCCCCGAATGTTTCCGCTCACTATTCTGCATGAATTAACAGCAGCCTTTCCAAGCGAAATCACAAGGCTGTCTCTTTTATACCGATAATTCCGATCGTTCCGTTTTCCGTCTGTTACTCTCGCCTTTTCATCAAAATCAATCAAAGTTAAACGGTTCATTCCCATTTTTTGAATTTTCTCTTCCGCGCCCTTTATGCGCACCCGCGGATGGCATACCATAACAAATTTTATTTCCTCCCTGTTATGCATCCGTTCCGCTAAAGACAAAAAACCGTTCGCTGCCGTATCGCTGTTGGCAATCATCAGAACCGTTTTTTTATTTTCCATTCGACTCCCTCTCCATCAGCCACTCCGTCAGCTCCATATCGTACCGGGTATCAATATTTATAGAGCGCTCCACAGGCATTACATATATGACGGGTTCTTCACTGATTACCAGTCTGGATGTTCGCAGATACTCCACATCCGTAATAAAAACAGCTCCGTTTCTCACATACAGCTCCGGCAGATCCTGTCTCCTTTTCCCTTTGTTGTGATCCGGATGCAGCGCAATCCCCATATCATCTTTCCTGTGGTAGGCATTGTACTCGCTGACACTCTCTTCCCTGTAACAGCTTACCAGAGATGTTCCCTGTCTGCTGTCATACAGCGCAACCGCGCCGATAATGTCTTCCCCTTTTCTGAGTGGCGAGGTTGGCTGCAATAAAACGATATCGTCGTAATATTCGCCCCGCTCCCGATAGAAGTCCACCGCATGGATCATCAGATCCGCACTTTTCGACTGGTCGGAGGAAAGCGCGGCAGGCCGGATAAACGGAACCTCTGCGCCACATTCCTTCGCAATAGCGGCAATCTCCTCCGAATCCGTCGATACAATCACCTGGTCAACTGCCCCAGCCTCTTTCGCCTCTTTGGCTGCCAGAATCGTGTAATAAATCAACGGATGTCCCGCCACATTGTATATATTCTTTTTCGGAATTCCTTTCGAGCCTCCCCTTGCGGGAATAATTGCCAGCCTCTTTTTCATACGCCTCACCCCAATCCTGTCCCGAGCAATACCGCCTTTTTAGTATGTCATTCTCTTATGAATGGACAACTCCGTCTTCGCCAGATAGTCTGCAATAATCTCGCCTGCATTTCCTTTTCCGAAAATGGTTTCCGATTCATACCTCCCATGGGCAATCTGCCTCTCCAGACATCCTGCTATCTCTTCCGTGTCGTAATCCGCAAGCACAACGTTGCTTCCGTGCTCCCTTCCCTCCTGTCTGTCTCCGACAATAACCGAGGGCGTTCCGAGGAATGATGCCTCCCTGATAAAAGAACTGCTGTTTCCCACTGCACACACCGCATTTTTTAGAATACAGTTATAAATTTCCGGCGGGAAATTCTTACAGTAAGCAAAGTTAGAACCACTGTTGTTTTCACGGAAAATACGGATACCTCTTGACACTAAGTCGCTTCCGGCGTCAATGTTCGGCCACATTACTATTTTCTGTTCCTTCCTGTCTTTTAATGCGGCAAGCGTTTTTTCAACCTGTGCGCGCCCTTCCTCCGGCGTTGTCGTCACCGGATGCTGCATCATCAGAATATAGGGCTTCGTGAAATCAATCCGATACCCCACACCGACATTATATTCCTGCATCTTTTCATTATTGATCGTAAGATCCTGATGGCACAGGGTATCTATGGAAGGACAGCCGCTGTTCACAATACGCTCTGGCTCCTCCCCCATCTTAATCAGCCGTTCTTTGCTCTGCTCCGTTGACGGAAAATGGTAGTGCGACATCTTCGTAATCGCATGTCTCACCAGCTCGTCGATATTCCCGGTGATTTCTCCTCCCTGAATATGGGCAAGCGGAATATTCAGATACGTCGCCGCAATCGCTGTCGCCATCGTCTCATATCTGTCAGCCACAGTCACCACCACATCCGGCCGGATGTCCTCAAAAACCGTGGACAGTTCTATAATACCCAGCCCCGTGGATTTGGCCTGTGTTTCCAGGTTCTCCCCTTCTATCACATAATAAATTTTTCTGGTGGGCGTAAAGCCGTCCTTTTCAATCACACGGAGCGCATTCCCGAAACGGTCCAGTAAAACGGATGCGCCTACAACAAGCTGCAGTTCCAGCTCCGGATGTGCCTGTATCGCTTTTAATACATATTTTACCCTGCCGTAATTGGCTCTGCTCGCTACTACCACACATACTTTTCTCTTCATGCTAAACCGTGTATCCCCTTTCTATTCTGCCGCCCTCCAAATCGGACCAGCGCAACGCCTCGCCCATTTTCAGGTCCTTTAACAGCCTTTTTCCCAGCACCTCCTCATAATGTTCCCCGGAGATGGCAGTCAATGGTTTTTTGAAGGAGAGAGCCTGCAGCTCGAGCTTCTCTCCCTTTGCGACATCCCGCTTCAGGTAAATACCTTTTGCAAAAATATGCTTTAACTCCTTCTGCTCTTCATTCAATGCTGTCTTATCAACCGGTGCATTCCGCATCGCGGTAATCATCCTAATGCCCTCTGTCATTTCCCGGAGCTGTTCTATAGTCACAGATGCCTTCACATCGGGACCGAACATATAGGGACTCATGGTCACATGCACTTCTATCATCAGTGCACCGTTTGCTACAGCCGCCAGTGACGGAAATATCGTCCCGGAATGGTCTGAGAGTCCAATAGGACATTTATATCTATCTCTCATTTCCGAAACGAGATTTAAACCGATCTTCTCCGGCGGGCACGGATATGCCGTCGTACATTGCATCACCGCATATGGATTTGTTTTTATCATCTCCACCTGCCGGTCAATGTCCTCATAAGAACTTAATCCTGTGGATAATAGAATCGGTTTTCCGGTTTTTACCATTTTATCTACCAGACAGTTGTTAAAAACCTCTCCTGAACCAAGCTTCCACGCTGGCATTCCGATAGACTGCATCATTTCAAATGCTTCTACAGAAAAAACAGAACTTAGAAAATCAAGCCCCGCCTCCCGTGCATGACGATACAGTCCTTCCCACTGTTCAAACGTAAATTCCATCCTTTTCCAGTAATCATACCTGGTCTTGTCCTCATAGCTGAACTTGACCCGAAACGGCTCGTCTGGCGTACTCTCCGCCTCTGCAATATGCGTCTGGAATTTGATCGCATCGACTCCCGTGCCGGCCACCGCGTCAATAAACGCATGAGCCTGTCCCAGACTGCCGTCATGATTCTGAGACACTTCTGCAATAATATACACTGCATTACATGCAGCACCCTCTTCAAACCATCTGGTAATTTTCATGCTCTTTTCACCTTCCGTCGTGCAATAACACCCCTATTTTACGAATAATTTTCTCAGTCTCCCCGCCATCCCCTGCTTCTATGGCATTCATCTTCTTCCATCTTTCATATTCTTTCTCCTGGTACTCTTGCAGCCATTGTCTACGATTCTGCACAAAGCGAAGCGGTACATGGAGAAGCAGCCATCCATATATTCGATACAGGAAACCGCTTCTCATAAACGCTATGACCATTCTCTCCCAGAAGGAGTACAAATGTCTGTAAGCCCTGCGCTGTCTTCGGCTGAACGTGTATGCATCATTTCGGTACACTTCTTCAAAAGCGTCTACTACCTTGACATAAGCGGCTTTTTCCTCATCCACAAGATAAAACGGATTCACGATTTCCTTCGTAAGCCCCAGATCAACCCGTCGGCCGGACGCAGACTTCAAAAACGTATCATAATCGGTAATCTTATTCATTTTCATTAAAAGCGGATGGCTCTGGTCTTCCGGTATGGGATAAGGGCATAAGTGCATCGGGTTTTTTCCTGCAAAAAAGGCTTCGAAAATCGCTGTGCTGTTCCACGCATAGATCAGATCACTGATCACAATCCACTGCTTAACGGAAAGCTCTGAAATCACTTTGAAACTTTCATAATTATGTGCCATTTTTTCAGCACGCGGCGAACCATCTCCCGGATGCGGACGATAGACGATTACACAGTCTTTATGCTCCTCCAGAAATCGCCGGAACCATTCCAGTATTGTGAGCTGTTCTTTTTCGGCCACCTCCAGATATCGTCTTCGTCCCTCGCCAAAACGTGCAATTGTTGCCCGTTTTGCTTCCTCCGACGCCTCTACATATTTAAATCCTGCAATAAACAGACATATTTTCTTCTCAGAAGGCAGCCTGTATCGTTTGCAGATTTCATCCCTAGACAAATAAAACCCTTTGAACTCTGGCCGCAGCAGATCCATGGTTATATTTCCTGTCACTTTAATATGATCCGGCGCGACCCCCGCTTTCTCAATCAGCCTTTTCTGATTTCTTTCACCCCATGAGATGTGAACGATTTCCTTTGCCAGACCAGACAGATTTCGGAAGCTATTGCTATCTTTTTCCTGTTCGTTTGTGATCATCTGTTCCCACTGAAGATTGATTACCTTATCAAATCTGATCCTATAACTGGCATAATCTTTAATGGAACTGCTCGTATAACAGTATCCAACTACCAGTACTTTCGTTTTATACAAAACCCTATTTGATTTTACCAGTTCATAATCATTCTCATATAGGATTTTTGTCCTATAGCCTCTTTTATCCAGCTCATATTTTAACAGGCACAGATTATCAAGCTCCCTTACTTTATGCTCATACATAAGCAGGAAATCATATTCTTGCATCCGAATTCTCCTAATTTGCTTTTCCTACGTAATTGCGTTCTATTTGCTCCAACCCTTCATTAAACCGTTCAAGCAAATCGTCCGGCTGATAAAATTCATTTGGTGATAACTTTTTAGGTTGAATCTCTCCCTTCATGATTGCAAGTATTAAAGGCTCGAGTTCCGAATCATAATCATCTACCAGCCAGGTATGCTCCCAAACAAAATGCTTTATATATTCAGGATCGTAAGCTACCTGTATAACGTAGTTTCCAATTGCCCCCGCTTCTATAAGCGCAGATGTCCGCACACCCATTATGATATAATTTTTTCGGAGTTCGCCGTAAAAATCATATGTCTGCTCTATTTCAGGCAGTAAATATTCTTTTATATATTCAGCCTCCTTGCCCGGAGAGTGCGCCTTAAATTTAAATGGAATGCCAACTCGGCTGCAAATCATATAAATATCATTTATCATATTGTAATATTTACCATAATCTATTTCATCTTCAAATACAAATCCATCCCCCACAAACAGAACAGACATATTTCTTTTTCCCGAATATTGCTCAAACGGCTTTAAGGGATAGCCTAACACAAACGACCGTTCTGCCTCTGTCTGCTGTATTTCCGTATAAATCTTCCGATTGTTTTCATTCCAAAACCAGTAAAAATCAAACCATTTCGGTGCCAGTATCGTATGCTTTCTCCATCCATACTCATAAATAAGCGGATTTGCCAAAAAACCGTGTTCCAAAAAAACAACCGGAACGCTGCACTCCCTTGCCGCTTCATAGAGAATGATATCAAAAATATGGGCAGGTCTGAAAGATGTCGTCAATAACAATTTAGGTCTTGCCTTTTTGAGATATTTCTTGAATTTTTCCTTTATTCTCTCTAGGCGACTATCATCGTCATTGAGAACGGCAAGTACCGCATCTTCCGTATATGCCCTTAAATGACATAGCATGGAAAGCCTGCGGTCAAAACAATATTCCTTTAATGCAAAGCCGTCGACTGATACCGAAAAAACATGATATTGTCCTGCTAACATTCTGCACAAATATCCCAGCTTCCATCCGTGAACAACAACGCTTTCCGCTTTGCGATCCACAAATATTTTTGAGAGATCGGCTACCGAAAACAGTTCTTCCCGCATCCTCTTCACGCGATTCCAAACACCCGCTGCTCCTTTAGGCACGTTCCCAATCCCATAAATCTTTTTTAAATTTTCTTTGCTCGTCCACTCCTTAAGTATATAATCATATTTCAACGGTCTGTCACCTTCCTGTTTAAGCTTTTCTCATACTACGGAGTTTCTTTCAGCATTTGCTGATAAACACTTGGCGTTATAAATTCTATGGCGCTTCTATCCTGAATCGACGAAACATAATCCTTCAACATACATATAATATCATTATTAAGGGAATCAAATTCTTCTACATGTCTGACATTTTGAAAGCTGTCATCGATATAATTATTTTCAATGTCAGTACTAAAACCGTCAAAACCCGCTAAATATATTTTCTTAAAGCCTATCCGGCGAAGCAAACACAGCAGCATCATAGCGGAGTTATCAAAATATTTATACTTCCTATTGATTAAATCATAGTAATTCACAATCTTATCATTCTCATCATCACGTTCAATATTTGACGTTATAATCGTTTCGATGCCGTTTCTGTCACCACATCTTAAATAGCGTTTTTTATTCCCAAAAAAGAGCATATCCGCCTTTTCATAGATATAGTTAACACTGATAGTAAAGATATCCTCCTTAATGGAATACTGCTTTATTTTATCCTCAAAATTCTGAAGACTTCTACCCGGTACAATAATCAGAATCTCTTTTCCGGACAGTTTTTCTTTTAAGTACGACAAAACTTCCCTGTCATCTATATTGGTTGCACAATACTCTACATATATTTTTTCAATATTATCATAATTATATCTCGTACGTTCTTCCGGTTCTATACTGGCAAGAAGATTCTTAATATCTTTTGACTGTAATCTGAATTTTGAAAGCAGATAAATTACATTGTTGGGATGACTCTGGTAAATACCCGAAAACAGTGAAGGAATGGAATACCCCCATTGACAGTTCTCCTTGTAGGGATAAATGTAATCATCTATCAGATCACATATTTTATTAAATTCATAATCCATGTTACACTTCCGCACCAGATAATCAACTAAAAGCTCTGTATTTAAATTTCCCGCCAGCTTTCCCATTCCATTTAATGTACAATCTATTATTACATGGCGCTTATCCTTAGCAAGCCTTATCATTTCCTGCGAGAGAGAAAATGAGAGCTGATAATTATTATGGGAATGAAAATCCAGGAAAATATCCTTTGACAAGTTCTTGTCCAGCAAATCAAAAACGGCTTTCAAGTCATCTGCATACATCGCGCCATATGTATCTACAATGCCAAAACTGAAGGGTGAAATTTCATTTACCATTCCAACGACATCCAGCATTTCCTCTTCGGAATATGCAAGGGAATTTACGCCCTGTATAAATAATTTATATCCTTTTGTTTTTACCGATACCAGACTTTTAATGAGTTCAGCTTTATACTGTACAAAATCTTTTTTCGTAAATCCAACCCTGATTCCTTCTATTGAACGTCCATCATACTCCTTTAGTGATGAAAAGTCATACATTCCAAAATCAATAAATGCAACATACATCGTGCTACAGTCTTTCCTGACAAATGGGACGATTTGCTCCACATCTGTAAAAAAGGTACTGTTTCCCAAATATTCCGTCTGTCTGCAATCCCTTAAAAACCCGATCTCTACAATATCAATTTTAGCTTCAGCTAATCCCGAAGAGACTTCCTTAATATACGAATCCTTAAATGCACAATTTATTATTCTTCCACCGTCTCGAAGCGTACAGTCCAAAACCTTAATCATGCTGATTACCTTTCTTTTTAATATATTCCGCTACAGCTTCCGCAAGGGCAAAGTCTTCTTTTGTGTCTATATCTATCGCTTCAAACTGGTCAATTACACAGATATAAGGGTTGTTCCCGATTCTTTGATGAAGCTCTTTAAACACTCTTTTAGTAAATATGAAAAAAGCCCCTGTCTCCATATAGATCGGTTCCAAATCCTGAGTCCTCACAATATCCTTCATATCATAGTTAAAAGGCTTCCCATGATACCACATATAATCCTGCAATTCTACTGCGCTGAATGCAGAATCATAAGCTCCGCTTTTTACCTTGTCCAAGGCTTCCATAATTGATTTTCCTTTAGTAAACGGCTGCGTAACATGCGTAATAATATAAATATCCGCATCAATATCATTTACAAAAGCTTCTATAATATCCAATCCTTTAACCGCATAACCATCCAGCTTCTCATCTCTTTTGAGAAATTCGATTCCGCTCGGTATAAACGGAATTATTTCCTCATCACTGCAATATACATATCTCTCATCAATTTCTTTCAGCTGGCTTACTGTCTGAAATAAATAATCGCATACGGGTCTGCCAGCTAAATCCATAATATTTTTCCCCGGCAGCCTCTGATTATTTAATTTAATAGGAATAAACAAGGCAACTTTCATACAATTACACTCCTGTCCCGTATTCGCCATACATGGCCCTGATTACACTTTCCCATTCTCCACGCTGCTTCAACAGATATTCTATGACATCACGCACCGCCCCTGCACCGCCGCATACATCACTAACATAAGAAGCTGCCTGTTTGACCTGTTCGCAGGAATCCTTCGGACAACCAACAAAAGCTGCCAGAGACATGGCCGGATAATCATTAATGTCATCACCAATATAGCCCATGTTATCTTTCGCAATGTCTCTCCCTGCCATAAATTCTGTCAAAAAGTCTTTTTTATTTTCCACCTTTTGAAACAGAAAATCAATTTTCATTTCCTGCATCCGGCGTGTTGTCGCCGGGCATTCACGTCCTGTCAGCACGATCAGTTTTATTCCAGCCCTTCTTGCCGCCACAAGCCCAACACCATCCCTCGTGCAGAACTTTTTAATTTCATTTCCCATACTGTCATAATATATGCCAGCGTCTGTCATGGTTCCGTCAACATCCAGAACTAAATATTTGATTTGTTCGAACATACAATAATCAGATTTCCTTTTCCCAGTTTTTATCAATACATCGAACCAACTCATATTGATCCGGCTTCCAAAGCTCTGCCAGCCAAACCGCGCCGCACTTTACGTTATAAATTAACGAACTGCACTCTACCAGACCTTGAATGACAGCTAAATAATCTCTCCCCGCCGTCCTTCCATCCTTCTGCCCCATAGCTTCATTTAAATTTATGTTTTCCATATTCGCAAAATTATAAGCCGTCCTTTTCTGTTCAACAGATAACAGTTTCTCCCCAAAAAACTTCTGTGCCATTTCAAAATATTCTGCATCCTCTGTCGCCAAAAAAATATATTCACATTTTAATTCGTCTTTATAGTAACTGCAAACTTTCAAAAAAATGTTCGGATCTACAACATCTTTCCGCCACTCTTTATGATACCTTACTGCCACTTCCTTCCGAAAATCTGTCCCTCGCATAACAACGCCCAGAACTCGTTTCCCTTCCCGAATTTCTTTTGGCATCTTTGCATCAATATATTGTCTCGTTACCGAATTGAATTTCACAATCTTCCTAAAATCTGCATTACCTGCCAATTGGTTCATATATTCGCGTTGGTACGGGTTAATCTCGACATCATGCCAGGAAATATCACTTTCTGTCGCAATGATGACATGTTTGCTTTCATAGGCTTCATCCACCGTCACCGATGAAACTGGATCAAAAAAATATTCCCACATGTTTTCACCTGGATCATTCAGATACTGATTCGGATAATTATGCAGATTTATTACCGGAATATATCCATGCCCTGTCATCCACATAATATGCGTAAAGGTACACTTTGCAATCGATCCCAGTCCCTCTTTATCGCAGGGGTAATCTATAACCAGAATTTCTTTATTCGGATTTTTTCCGCCAAAACATCTTTTCATTTTTTTCCACATCAGACTATATACAACATTCTGGCTATTATACACCATCCCCTCCTCGCCCGGATGGTTTCTCCTGTCTGCCTTAACTATACAGCAGCTACCACACTTTCTCAGCATTCCCAATACTTTCCACCCAATCAAACCGCGTATGCGATCCAAAAGGGATATTCTCTCCACCCCCCCCCCTCATCCACTTCTCCGTCAGCTCCATATGCCTTCCTGCTCCATATAAGCTGCTTAAATATTTCACTTTACTTCCTTCAAAAAAATACTTTGCTCTCACATCCCCGAAAATAATCTTTCTATTCGGACGATATTTCAGCAACAATTTTGCAACGGCAACTGAATAATCATCCACCTCCAGAAAAAGGAAACTCTGAAACCGATCCAGTAATGTGAAATCTAAATCATCAATATTGCTAAATCTTTCAAAATAATCCGAAAGATTTTTTCGTTTAGCCCCCTTGATCAAATCTTCCAAATAAGTAACTAAAAATAACTGCTTTCCCGTTTTGTCTAAAACTGAAAAGCAGGCGCCTTCTCCCACTTGGTTTTTTTGCACAAATTCCTGTATTCTGGGAAACAGATTGTCATCAATTACAAATGATTGTAACACCTGAGTGTCAATATTTTTTGGAAAATTTTGAATTTTCAGCATCTACACCATACCTCCTGTGGTAAGTGAAAGCTTGTTGATAAATCCGCCAGCACACATAAATAATAATCTAAAATGTCCTTAGAGTCAACGTTCCATATCCGTTCTACAAGTATTCTCCGTTTACCACTTTTTCAGAATATTTTTGCCGGGCGATGACGTCGCCTCCTGAAATTTCCTGCAGAATCCCAACAAACTTCTCCGCATTCTTTTCCGCATTATATTTTTGCTCCCACAATGCCCTTGATCTCATACACATTTTTTCTCTCTTCTCAGCCGACATATGATACAGCCGGTTTATCGCATCACTGACATCCTCCGCCCGCGGATTTTCTGACAGCAGGATGCCGTTGCCATCTATCATATTCGGGATCTCCCCTACCGCCGTGGCAATAATCGGAATACCGAACGACATCGCCTCCTGCACAGAAACCGGGCTTCCTTCCGTAGACGATGTTGTCAAAAAACAGTCCACACAGTTCTCCGCATAAAACCGCATAATCTCCTCAACCGGCACAAACCCGGTCATCTCATATAGTATATTTTTTTTATCCGCCAGAAGTCTGTCCGCATATTTCACGGTTTCCTTATAATGGCTGCCTGTTCCGAAATGCGTCCATCGGATTTCGATGTCCGTAATTCCGGACAGTCCTTCGATAATAAGCGGCACCCGTTTTAACGGAATCACATGGGAACAGCTTACAATATGAAACACTGTTCGCTGCGCACAGGGTAGTTTCCTCCGAATATAACCATTATCAACCGTTCCAATCGGCGCTACAATATATTTCTTTCCAGCCTCCTCCTTATCTCCCCAATGTGCCAGATAATATTCCAGTCCCGCATCCGCTACAAAAAAAAGGTTATCTATCATTTCATCCATATATTCTCGGAAAGGCTGCCTGTTATGGGGATTTCTTTCATTATACAAATCATATCCGTGTATTCTGGAAATCACTTTCCTGTTCGGATCAGATTTTCTATCCATAAGGAATGCAAGACAGTTGGGATTAGACCAGTAAGAATAGATCAGTGCACCGCCATCTGCAATATGATTTTGCTTCGCATACTTTCGCACTTGATCTGCCATACTGAAGTAGGCAAGAGAATCATAAAAACGGCCAAAAATATTTTTCCTGGCCTTTATAATCATCTTTATTTCTTTGCGCCCGCATTGGGAAAAGCAAAACCCAAAAACCGCTTCCAACTTCTCCCGGATTCCGAAAGTTCTCATACAGTGGCAGACCGAAATTCGTTCATCTGTCATCATTTTTTGCTCTGTGGAAGAAGCCACTGACAAAATGCATACCTCGAAACACTCCACCAGCTTTTCCAATTCGGTGCGAATAAAGGAATACTCCCCCGCTCCAAACGGATACGTATCCAACAGTATGATCAGCTTCTTTTTCAAATCCCTTCTCCTTAGAAATATAACTTTACTGCCCCGAGTACCGTAAGCGCCATACTTTTTTCAGTCACATTTCCTTCCTCAAACATCAGGGAAATATCCTTTCCCAGTTCCCCGCCGATCCTGCCCCTGTTACTGTCGTAGTATTTTCTGTAATGCTCCTGTATTCCCGGCCTCTCCTGATACCAAAAATCCAAAGGATTCATGCTATCGCTGTCCGGCAGCCTAAAAGCTTTTCGGGCTGCCTGCCACAGAAGTCTTTGCGTCGTCTTCACTTTTCTAAAAAGGATGTGGTCTTTCCGCGGCTTAATGCCTCCCCACTTCTCCCAGCCAAAAGAAGTTGACTGCGGATATTTTTGCGCCATCCACTTTAGATAAATATAATGCTTGTCCCTATATTCAAAAGGAATAGAATAATTAACCTCCAGGAAATCTACATCCGTAAACGGGGATGACGTTTCTACATAATGCTGCCTGATTATATAAGAGGACATGGCTCCCATCATTCCCCTTGTATAAATGGCAAACATCTCCTGACAAGGATACTCCTCCATAATCTGACTGTCAATGGCATAGGAAAATCTATTCGAATACTGGTTCAGACCCAGACGTGGTTTCCCGAAATTCAGCTCCCTGTCATGATAAAAGGTCGACAGTGTAATATCCCCGATCATGCCGGTATGCTCAAGCCCAAACCTGTCTGTGTTGAGTGTCCCAAGCAGCCTGCTGCCTCCCGTGATTCCGGTATAAAGCGCCGCCCCGTTATTTTGGGAAACAATTTCGTCAATATCATACAGCCAGTTCGCGTCATCCAATGCCTTAAAAAAATACTCGTGTCCCAAATGAACCGCTATCTGGCTGGATATTTTATAATCAAGATAATCTGCCCGGCAATACGTGACATTTAACTGGTCTGTATATCCCATATCGTGCGCGACCCAGGAAACCATCCTACTGTCCAGACCACCACTCAAATCCACTAAATGCCTGTATCCGTACTCTCTATCCTTGTCAAATTCCCGTCTGACTGCCTCCCTGAACGCGCTGTCAATCCTTCCGACAGCTTCCTGTTCAGACATCTGAACCTCCTTATTCGGAATCAGATAGTATCTCTCAACCTCCGCCCGTCCGTTTCCGATGTGCACCAGCTGCCCTGGCAACAGTCGGTGAATCTCCTCTACAAAGGTACTTCCATCCAGCATATATCCATATGTCAGCATATATTTGGCAGCTGTCTCATTAAAGTGATACGGTACCCCATTCGCCTTCAAAACAGCAGTCATGTACGGAATATGGTTCGACACCATCCACTGACTGCCATTGACATAGTAATACAGCGCTTTTACAGAAACCTGGTCCGTGAACGCCGTCAGTGCAAACTCCTGCCTGTCATATACATAACCGCAAAATCCGCCCCTGAGTGTCCGCAGACATTTGACCGCGTCCTCCTTCATGGCCTGTGCAAAAGCATGCTGCCATTCCTTGTCGCCGTCTATGCAAAAGTGCTCCTTATTATGGACATATCCGTCTAAAAAACTGATTTGCCCCCCTTCATCTAAGAACACCTGATCTTTTGGAAACTTATTAAGGAGACGGTTATACTGCCTGCACTGACCCATGTCTGCATACTGCCCCAGGCATTCTATATTCATATTCCCTGCCACTAAAAATCCATGCATAACCTCTACCTTCTTCCTGATTTCCTTAAAAGCCTCTTTCGACGGTCAGGACAGCAGCACGCTGCAGATTGTCTGTACCTCTTCCTCTCGCAAATACGGATGCATCGGCAGTGACAGGCATGTGGCGCAAATTCGCTCCGTAATCGGGCATCGAGTACTCTCCCTCGATATATCCGCGAACACAGTCTGCATATGCATCGGCTTTTCATAGTAAATGACGCTTGGAATTTCGGCTGCTTTCAATTTTCTCATGGTCTCCTCCCGCTGCCACTCATCCGCAAGCTGCACCGTATACTGTGCCCAGCTTGAGTAATAACCCTGCCGGATAATCGGTGTCTTTACACTTCCCTGCAGACGCTCTGTGTAGAGTGACGCCATTCGGTTCATCTCCTCAAGCTCCTCATCAAAAAAACAGAGCTTCTCAAGAAGTACCGCTGCCTGTATCGTGTCCAGTCTGGAGTTCATACCGATCCTGACATTGTCATACTTGCCGGAACCTTTTCCGTGTACTTTATAAGAGCGGATTAACGCCGCCCACTCATCGTTATCCGTAAAGACCGCACCACCGTCCCCGTAGCAGCCCAACGGTTTCACCGGAAAAAAGGATGTGGTGGAAATATCTCCAAAGCTGCACGCCCTTTTCTCGCCTATTTTGCCGCCAAACCCCTGCGCGCCGTCCTCCAGTAAGAGTAGGTCATGCTGTGCGGCAACCTGACGGATTTTCTCATATTCGGCAGGTTGTCCGAAAAGATCTACGGCAATAACTGCCCGCGGTGTCAGCCTGCCCTCCTTTTTCACTTTTTTAATCGCCGCCTCTAAATCCTGAGGCGACATGTTGAAAGTATCTGCATCGATATCTACAAAGACCGGAACAGCGTTAACCCAAGGCACCACCTCCGCAGTAGAAAAAAAAGTGAAGTCCGGAACAAAAACAGCATCTCCCTCTCCCACGCCCCACGCCATCAATGCAAGCAGCAGAGCGTCCGTACCATTAGCACAGGAAATACAATGTTTCACGCCTACATAATCCGCCAGCCTCTTCTCCAGGCGGCTAACCGGTTCCCCGCCGATAAATTGGCCAGCTTCCATATTTCGCCTGACTGCACCGTCTATCGCTTCCCTGTGTCTTATATACTGCGTCTTTAAATCCTTGAATTCCATCTTGTTGTCCCTTCGTTTCAAAACACCCGTCATCGAGAACGCATCTGATCTTTGTCGGCATTTATCTGTAATCCATATAGGCGCCGTCTGAAGAAGCTCAATTTAAATAAACCGCCGTTCACGCAGCGCCTGTACCATCTTTGCCGCCGCATGCCCGTCTCCATAGTACTGTGGTCTGCCCTCGTTCGCCACACGTTTGGCCTGCGCAGCAAAGCGCAGTGCCTCCTCCACGCTGTTCTCATCCTGCGGATTCACCCTGCGGATCCACTTCTCCCGCACCAGATCCTCCCACACATCCGCATCCAACATAAAAAGACATTTTGCTCCCGCAAATGATGACTCCTTGGAAACACCGCCAGAATCCGTCAGAATTAATCTGGCTCTCTGCATAAGTTTTACCATCTCTACATATCCCAGAGGCTCTATCATCTCCAGGCCGGGAATCCCTGCCGCCCGCTCCATCAGACCGTATTGTTCCAGGCACTTCCTTGTTCGCGGATGTACCGGAAAGACCACATGATCCTCCAGACGTTCCACCAGACGCAGAATGCTTTCCATGCGCGCCCTGTCAGACGTATTCTCCTGCCTGTGCCATGTCATCACGATAACCTCTTCCTGCGGGTTCTCTCCCGTAAGCCTCCCGGCGATGGACAGATAGGTATCATACATAATATCGCCCGCTAAGTAGGCACGGTCTCCAAGCCCTTCCCGCTGCAGATTCTGCATGGATACGCGATCCGGGCAAAACAGAATATCCGAAAGATGATCTGTGGCAATCCGATTGCATTCCTCCGGATTTGACTTTAAGTGTATTCTGGGTCCAGCCTCCACATGAGCTATCGGAATACCGAGCTTTGCCGCCACCAGCGCACCAGCCAGCGTCGTATTGGTATCTCCGTAGAGAATAACCAGATTGGGGGCGTTCCGTGACAACTCCTCCTCCAGCCCGATCATCGCCTTCGCCGTCACCTGCGCATGACTTCCGCCCCCTGCTTTCAGATTCAAATAAGGTGCCGGTATACCCAATTCCTCAAAAAAAACACCGGACATATTCCCGTCATAATGCTGCCCGCTGTGAATTATATTCTGCTCGAAGCTCCCCTTCTCCAATTCATGGTAGAGGGGCGCTAACTTGACAAACTGAGGTCTATTTCCCACAATATGAGTAATCATTTCCCTTCACCTCCTAATACTTCCTAACTGATATATTCTATAATAGGCTTCATCACTGTTTCCATGCTGACATGCTCTCTGGCAAACTGCCTGATTGTCTCTGCTAATCGTCCTTTATCCGATTCCATGCGTTTGATTTCCCGATAAAAATCTACAATATCCTTCGTCTTCACCACACTGTCATCATTGGGAAACATCCGTGCATAGGGATAATCTTCCGGCAGCACATCTATGGCACACCCCGATAGCAAAGGCATCCCCTTTGCGAGACACTCCCTTGACTTAAGTGCCGCCATTCTGCCATAAAAATGCACCTTATACATCCCAAACGCCATAAGTGCCATATCACATTGGTCATACAGCCGATCAAGTTCCGCTCCCTGTATCGTTGGATAAAAATGCACATACGCCTCCAGCCCATATTTATGAACCAGCCGCTGATACCGTGGCCTCTCTGGTCCTTCTCCCACAAGATGCAGACACACCCTGTATCCAGATTCACTGCCCGTGTCGTAATATTGGCGCAGTCCCTCTATGATACGTTCGTAGCCATGCTGCCTCTGCATAAAGGCCACTCCGATCAGGTGTATCTGTCCCTCTGCAAATTTACCGGAAACTATAGGGACGCTCTCCACATTTACACCATTATATGTGCAAATCGTTGGAACACCAAAGATTTCTTTGTCATCCGTATAGGTGACAAACCGATCCACATACTGCTTAAGCCGCAGGCGATAGAGCCGTTCTTTGATATAAAACGGCCATGCATTCCATTTAGCAAAATCAGCCCAGTCATAGGGATAAGTAAATATTTCAATGATGATTTTGCAATCCGGATACTTTTCCTTCATTCTTTTCCAGAAACCGACATACGCCCGATCAGCGACCGCACGTCTGACATAGACAAAGGCGGGATGATCCATCATTGCCAGCGCCCCCTCATAATCCCACGCAATAGAAGCCGTGGGAAATAATCCAAGCACCCTCTGCACCAAAGACCGTTTCATCGCCTTGATCTCTATTTCCTCCATGTCATAAAACTTCCGAAATTCTTCTATCTGCATGTCAATCTTTTTACTGACACCGATGGACTGACGTCCCTGAAAATGGAGATAATAAGCTTTTTTCATAATACCACACTCCCCTAATCAATGCAAACGACACCTTTACCGCCCGCAACACGTAGATCTGCCAAAATTACCTTTACAGTAATCCCCGATTCCCCGCAAAGTCGCCCAGACAAGCGCCCTTTTCCCACGTGCCAGCCATAGCAGACAACACACCGTCCGATTCACTACATAGTAAGCCAAAAACATCGGATACCGCCATCCAAGATGCAGCCGGTTGCACAAAAGCCAGTTTCTGGCAATATAGTAAGCGCAGAGTGGGCTGTCCGCCCCCCTGGTGCTGGCTCCGACTTTATGGTACATCACCGCTTTCGGACAATAATAAATAGGGATACCATGCTTATGCAGACGAAAACTGTATTCCGTATCCTCATAATAGAGAAAGAATCGCTCGTCCAGCGTCCCTGCCCTCTCAATCACATTCATCGGAATCCACAGGCAGCAGCCTGTGGCAAAGCCAATCTCCCTCTCTTGGTCATACTGTCCCTCATCCATCTCGTCCAGACCGATATGCTTCACTTTTTTAATCACAGGCGAAACACTTCCTCCAGCCGACCAGATTCGCTTTCTGTCACCACTATAATAAATCTTCGGCACAATCATACTGTCCGGATGCCTTTTCGCACACTCCCACAATTGACGCAGCATATCTGGCATGATCTCGGTATCGTTGTTTAAAAGCAACACATAATCCACATTTTCTTTCTGCGCCCTGTTTATCCCCACGTTATTTGCATAGGAAAAGCCATAATTATCATCCAGCCCAATCAGTTCCAGTCTCTCTTCCCCCGCATACCGTTCTTCCAGCAGACGCATGGACTCATCCTGCGACGCATTGTCTACTACGATGATTTTCATTTCCTCCATGCTGCCGTTTGACAGTATGGAGTCTATGCACGCCATATTATATTTTTTCCCGTTATAATTTACCAATACAACTGCCAATTTCATCGCCGCACTGTCCTTGCCCCTCTTGCTGTCTTATTCATTCCGCCTATGCCTTTCCGGCATAAAATCCACATTTACGCCAGCTGCTCTCTCAGCAGTTCAAAGTATTTCCTGCTCAGTCTCATCTGGTCATACTGGCTGAAATCCATCTCCGCTATCCTGTCAGCCGGATTCTTCATCACCCTGATCCATTCTTCCACATCATAAGGATCCTTCACATAGTTCGCCTTGCCCTGCGTCACCTCTGGTATGCAGGTCCTGTCCGTGGCAATCACTATTGTGCCAAAAAGCATCGCCTCGATCGTCGGCATGCCAAATCCCTCAAACACACTTGGAAAAAGAAACGCCCGACAATAACGGTACAGCGCGTTTCTTTCGGCATTCTCCACGAACCCCGTAAGCGTTACCTCCTGCTCCAACCCTCTTTCCCGGATCTGTCTTTCCAGTTTCTCTCTGTTTTCGCCGTTCACTCCGGAAATCAACAGTCTGCACGGCAATTCTGTCCCCGTACTCTTAATCCGCTCCATAACGGCAATCAGCGTATCCAGATTCTTATGCGGGATCATCTGCGCCACCGTATAATAAAACGCCTTCTCTTCCACATGATATTTTTTTGCAAGGCAGTCAAAACTGGCAGTCTCCTCTTTTGTCACCGTAATCGGATCATAGATTGTTGTAATCTTCTCACTCTTCACATGATATTTTTCCCGAATATCATCTCTGACCCAATCGGATATCGCCACAAGATGCTTGGATAAATGCGCATCAAGCCACCAGCAAAGTCTGGAATAAACGATTTCATGGATCGGATGATATTCGGGATGATGCGCCGCCTGCAGATCGTGAATCACATTAACGTAGGTAACGCCGCCATTAAACAGTGGACGGCAGTATACCGGCACAAAACATTTGCGGATTCCCCTTTTTCTGAGGAAACGGTTCTGGCAGAAAAAGTTCCACAAAATCCGCCTGGGGATATTGGCTGAAATCACCTCCGTCTCCAAAAGCGCAATCCTTTTATCCTGTGTATAATGGCGAAACGTCTCCTTATTGTCCTTCGATACCAGCAAAAAAAGGCGAAAAGATTCCTCCATCTGTAAGAAGCCATCTAACAAATTCCTGATATAAAATTCTGTTCCGCCCACCTTTTTAGGGCGGAGCCATAGCAAATCAACCGCTATATTCAACATCGCTATTTCCCCATTTCGTGTTCCAATTCCCTCACCCGCTTATCCAAAATCGCCAACTCCTGCGTCAGTGTCCTGATCTTTCGGTTCTGCCTTGAAGCTATCGACGTCAGAGAAAGCAGAATCATAATAATAAATCCGATGGCAAAGATAAACAGGCCATTCATATTATCCTGAATGCCGAATATACGGATAATTATCACTAAAAGCTCCGGCACAATAATCAGAATGCCCATAACCAGCCCCGCCACCAGCCACAGCAGCGTGTACTTTAAGTTAAGCGCTTTTTGTTTTAAAAAATATAAAATGATAACAAAATAACAGATCATCGCAACGATCAGCGTTACCCTGAGTGTAGCAGGTATCATATACCTTACCCCTTCCCGTGAACCTTTTAAACGTCGACCCTTTTTCCTCTGCGTATCCCATAACCCATACGGCAGATCAGGATTGCCAGTGTGACTTTTATCATATAATATATTGATTTTCTGAACGTGATAGAGCTTGTCCCTCCTTCCCTGGCGCGCATCCGCACCGGCACCTCCCTCACTCTTCCAAGGTGCATGATTGCCGCCACGATAGCCTCCGGCTCCGGATAGTCCATAGGATAGTCCTCGCTGTATATTTTGATAAACATTTTGTTTACAGCGCGATAGCCGCTGGTCACGTCCATAATGTGCCTGCCTGAAACCAGCCAGATCAGTCCGCTTAAGATATTGATCCCCATTCTGCGGCTTAGCGTAGACTGAAACCCTTCCTTTTCCAGAAAACGGGAACCGATCACCACATCGGCATCCCCGCTTACAATCGGCTCCAGCAGCCTGTCCAGATATGCAATGTCATGCTGTCCGTCCCCATCCACCTGCACCGCAATATCATAATCATATTTTCTGGCATAGACATATCCCGCCTGCACTGCACCGCCGATCCCCATATTAATCGTAAGGTCCAGATAGTGAAAGTTCTCTCTCCGGCACAGGTCACACGTATCGTCGGTAGAACCGTCATTGATTACCAGATAATCGTACTGTGGCGCTGTCTCCATCATATGCTTTACCACATTCACAATGTTTTCCGCTTCATTGTATGCCGGTATGATAACCAACACTCGTTGTTCTTGTTTCATATTCTCTTTCCTTATACGCTCTTATATATTATTCACCACCGCTTTTCACTCATACAGCAGCCACTTTATTTATCCATTCAGCCGTTCATCTCTCCTTACCGGTTCAAACCATTTTACCGCTTTATCACGGATATGACCGTTCCACAACTCCCTGAGCAGCAAATAGTAGGCGATATAGAACGCGCCAAAATTATATACCAGATACCGCTGCTGTCCAAAGAAAACCAGCGAGATCACAACTACCATCACCACATTGCTTCCTAAAATAAGCGCCATAAATTCCGCACATTTTTGATCTGCATCCCTGTCGATAAATCCCCATACCATTAAGGCTAACGCCGATAAATATAGAAACAGCGTCACCAGATGACATAGCAGGTAAATCGGTTTGACCTGAAAAAAAACAGTGCAGATAAACGCCTGCGGGAGCATTATAAACGTATGGTACAAAAACCTGCCAAAATGCGCCTTCAGCAGTGTAAGGCCTATTAAAGTCAGGTGCGCATTACGGGTTTCGCTGTACTGGTCGGACAGCACAATCTCCGGATAATTTTCCGCATAGTACAGCGACGGTATCCTGAGGCATGTTTTCCCCACCTGTCCTACTCCGCCCACAATATCCTTCCACATCCACAGGCCGCTTTGCGCATAAGCATAACGCTGTTTCTCTGCATCCGCCGCCTCATACAGGGCGACATACAGACCCCTTACAACCTCATCTTCAAACAAATACACATCTTCGCTGTCTGCCTCATACATACCGCGCGAAAAGATCAGGCTGACATACTGGCTCGTAGTAAACCTGTTCAATCTCCTTTTCAGAGCAAGCTCAATGTCTTCCTCCTCCTTTTTACCAGAAGTCTCGTCCGTAACAGTTTTTCCGTTATCCATGTGGCTCAAAAGATACGTTTCATAGTCTTCCGGGGACTGCACTTTCATTACAAACACAGAAAATTTTTCATTTGTTTTAATCAAATTCTTATATCCGGCCGTCAACTTGGATATCACAAAAATACCGGCCAGACATATGCATAACCCTCCGACTATTCCGATCACCGCCCGAATCCACACATACACCTTCCGGCCATCCTGTTTTCGGCTGCAAACCATATATAAAAAAATAACGCCGCAAACCGCAAACAGAATCTGGAGCTGAGAGCGCAGCGCCGCCAGTACAAACGTCATTACTAAGCTGCACCCAAACCACACATATTTTTTCGTCCACACCGCTTTAAGCAACGCAACCACAAACAGATAAAATAATGCGTATGACAACCCTTCCGTCAAAATCTGCTGTGTAGCCATAGACTGTGGCATCTCTGTCGTAAAAGGCAGCACGGATAAGAAAAAAACCAGATACGTTTCCCAGTAGTGTAAATGAAACTCATCCCTGAGCGTCTTAACAAAAAAAATCACACACATCGCCGCCAAAGCAGCCTGTTCAATAACAACCATGCCCAGATATCCCTCCAAGCCGAACAGAAACTGGTTCAGAAGCAGGAAAATCGGATACACAGGCATAACTCCCTCAATCTGGTCAATTTTTATATAAGCACCACTGTCGTCAAACAAAACCGGCTCTCCCGAACCGACAAACAGAAAAATAAAAAGAGCAAGCAAAATCAAAGAGCCGTAAAACAGCCTGTTTTTCTGCTTCATATTCAGTTGAAGCTTCCCTTTTCTATCCGCCATGCCCTTCCCCGCCTTATTCTCCGAATACCTCGGCCTTGCTCCTCTGCGTCACTTTGCCCTCCGCCACTTCGTAAATCACATCCACATTGCGGATCGTAGTAAGCCTGTGGGCAATAATGATCATCGTTTTCATTCCCTGCAGATGCTCAATCGCCTCCATGACCGCCGCCTCCGTCTCATTATCAAGTGCGGAAGTCGCTTCATCGAGCACCAGAATTTCGGGATCGTGGTAAAGCGCCCTTGCAATACCGATGCGCTGTCTCTGTCCGCCGGACAATCTGACACCTCTGTCACCTACAATCGTATCCAATCCGTAAGGCAGGCTCTCAATAAACTCCTTAAGCTGCGCCTTTTCCACCGCCGCTCTCACCGCTCCCTCATCGATCCGCCCCTCCTGCACGCCAAAAGCGATATTGTTGCGAATCGTATCATCAGAGAGATAAATAGTCTGGGGAATATATCCCACCTGCGCATGAAAAGTTTTCGCCTGCTCGTGGATATTGATCTCATCCGCCATCACCGCGCCCCTGATCGGGGTCAAAAGTCCCAGTATAATATCCACCATGGTCGTTTTCCCAGACCCGGTTGAACCGACGAATGCTACGGTTGTTCCCTTTTTTATCGTAAAGTTTACATCTTCCAGCACCCATTCCTCCGTGTCCGGATAATGATAAGACACATCCTGCACGCAGATTCCCTTTTGCAGCTTCCAGTCCGCCTGATACGCCTGCGCGTCACTTCCGGCCAAGTCCTCAACTGCCGTCAGATCGTGGTAAACCAGCTCCACGGAAGGAAACGCGTAAAGCATATTGGAAGCATGCTCGTTGATCCGCCCCACGCTCGGCATGAGACGCATGGCCGCCACCGCAAAAGCCGCAAGCTGCGTAATAAAGTAGCTCATATCCGCCTGACCGAAGATCAGTTTCACGATAACGGCAATTAACAGACCCGTCATGGAGACAGCCTCCACCGTATACTTCGGAAGAATCGAGATCGTTCTGGCAATGCGCAGCCCTCTTGCATATTTTTTCCAGTACTTGCCAAACTCGTCCGTAAAATAAGACTCGCGCTCTAAAATCTTTATCTCCTTGATGCCACCCAGCGACTGGTTCATCCACTGAAAAATCTTACCCTCATAACCCTGATTTTCAAACCCGAACCGTCGGCTGTACTTTCTGCTGATCAGAAGAAAGCCACCCACAAAAACAGCCAGCAGCCCCAGCACAATAATCGTTATTGTCTTACTGATAACCAGCAGATACATCACCAGCACCGCGGCTACCATAAGCTCCGCCCCCAGTTCCAGCGCATAGAGAATAACCTGCATAAAGCGCGACGTGTCCTCATAAACGCTTCTCTGCAAAACCGCAATATTATGATTCAGGTGAAAGGTGTACGGCTCCTTCATGTATGCGGCCAGAAGTCTGGTGGACAGTTTCATCTGTGTATTATAAGAAAAACGAAAGATATAATCTTTCTCAAAAATCAGATAGACGTTTTTAGCAACATACACCATGATGATACAGACTGCAAGTATAATCATAAACCTTTCGGCGCTTTGCAGTCCTGGCAGATCGTAAATCATTTTCAGGTACCATTTTGTCTGAATCGTTCCCGGATTCTGCAAGACATCAATAAAGGGCATGAAAATCATAACCGCAAAGAGTTCTAAAAAGCTCCCGATCACGATTGCGCCCGTAAGAAGCGCCAGCTTGCGCTTGTCCCTTTTATCAAAAATATATCCAAGCATGGTGAGCATTCCCGCCTTAGCCCGATTACTTCTTTCGCCCATAGTCCCGCTGCTCCTTAATCCCGGCTTCCCGCCGCCTTTGCACCTTTGTACTTCCGCAGAGTCTCCTCAATCCGCCTCTTTCTCAAACAGCGCGCTGCAAAGATTACTGCGGGAGCCCTGATTGTTTATCCTTTTCGCCGGAATCCCGACCCATGTAGTACCTGATTCCATAATATCCTTTGTCACGACGGCATTCGCCCCCACAGCCACATCGTCCGCTATGCGGACGGCGCCGATCACCTTCGCGCCGCTTCCAAAATAACAGTTATCCCCGATCACGGCCGCCTCATGGCTCCCGTTCGTTGCGCCGATGGTCACGCCCTCCTGCAGACGGCAGTTTTTTCCCGCACGCACATTGCCATGCACCACAATCGTCCCGTAATGCGGTATGGAAAGCCCCGGCCCGAACACGTTCGGCGGAATCGTAAACCCAAGCCGCACGCTCAGGCGGTGAAACCGCATTTTATGCCATTTCCCGATCAGTTTTCCCACCGCCCCATGGCGGCAGTTCAAATCATACTCTACCTTCCGAAGCAGAATCTCAAACTTCCAGATCTCATCCCCAAAGAACCGGGGCCGCCCATCCTGCTGCCGCCCCAACGCGAGCTGATCCTGTTTTATATAATACTGATAAGTTTCCCTGCTGTCTATCATGCTCCTATATTAACCTCTTAATTTTGTTGTGTGCGGTCTGCCAATACACAGCCCGAGTGGATGCTAATTTCTCAAGGAGCCCCTTAAAATGCATCGGCACTTCACATATTATACACCCTAACCTTAATCTGCTCCAGATACGCCGTATACCCAGCCGCCCGGTTCGCCTCCTCGCTGACAAACTCATGTTTCTCCAATTTCATTTTCCCGGGCGCACGCCTCACAAACCATTCATACTCCATGTCAAGATTCCCGATATCCAGCACACGGTATCCCTGCTCAAACAGCTCTACCGCCAGAAACTTCGCGGCTACTCCCACTGACAATAAAAACAGCCTGTCCTTACCGTAGGCCGTACAGGCGTCCAAAATGGCCGGAACCGCCCCGTAAGCGTCGCTGGGCGGGCAGATAATGCGCTCTACGCTGCGCGCCGTATCAAGCAGATCGTTGCCGACGCCGTTGTGCGTCCGCTCCCCTTCCACCACAACAATGTCTCTATTTTCCCATATTTTTCTTATTTTAGCAAATTGTGCGCCGCAGCCGCCCCTGTCCTTGGCATAGTAGTAGCTGCGCGAAACGAAAGTACTGTAATAACTCCGGCCAGAATTACAGTATCTTTCGTAAGTTTTTCTGCAAAAAAGCAGATGATCCTTCCAAAACTGTCTGCTTGCGCTGTGGTGGTCCGACAGCGTCCCAAAAATGTCAGGGATCGTCACCATCAGTTGTTCGTCGGGATAGGCCAGAATCTTTCGAAGCCCCTGTGTAATCTCCGGGCTGGCCTTCTGCAGCATCAGGTCGCCGCCCTTTATCATCACGATCTCCCCATCCCCGAAGCGCACCATGCTCTTTTCCGTGCGCAGCAGTTCGTCGATCGTCTCATCGATGTTGTGTACACTTATTCGATTGTGCAGGACGCCCTTTTCATAGAGGAAATAGACAATCGCTGCCAAAATGTCCTTTGCTTTTTGTCTCATTTTATTCACTTATCCCAGACGCAATCATCTGTCCCGATTCTTCCTGTTTCACTCAACGCGGATTTTCCTGTACGAGCTTCTCCCGCATACCCATTACCGTGTCAAAATAGTTTTCAAAATTATATTTTTCCACCACCGCGCGGTAACCCGCCGCTCCCATGGACAACATCCACTCCCGGTCTGACAGCATGGCGTCCAGTTTGGAAAGCAGATCCGCCTCGTCGCAGTCCCGGAACAGATAGCCCGTCACGCCGTCCTCCACATAGCAGGCCGTGCCGTTGGTATCGCTGCAGATCACCGGCAGGGAATAGCTCATGGCTTCAAGCTGCGATACCGACGCCATCTCCAGCGTACTCGGAATCACATACAGATCCGCCGCCAGATACTCCCGCTCCATATCGCGTTTTGGCACGTTTGTTTTCACCGTAACCAGATTTTCCATACGGTGTTCCCGCACATAATCTTTTACCTGTTCACAGTATGCCTTCTGAAAATGATTCGTGGCTTCTCCCACCAGCGTTACGTGAAGCTCGTATTTATCCCGGAGCTGTTCTGCTGCCCTCAAAAGCTCCAGATGATGTTTCCTGATTTCATACTTGCCTATGCACAGGATATGTATCCTGCCACCCCTAAAATATGTCCGCTTTTGGGGCTCTCTCTGCGGGTTGACTACAAAGGGCACAAAATAATCGTTCTCCTTCACGGTCATCCCCTGCTTTTTTTCACCCATCACAGGCGTCATGCGAAGCGGCGGCGTCATACGGTCCACCAGACGGTGCCGCAGATCCGTCTTTGCAGGCTCCGACCAGAGTGGGTTCTGGTTATAAAGAATACATGGATATCCTTTCTTCTTACAAATATGGTATGCCGCCATGGAATACACCGAGCGCTCCCGCAGAATAACCAGATCCGGCGCAAAGCCGCAGATCAGCTTTCTGAGCTTCCTCAGGGGCGGAAATCCATGCTGTATTTTAAACACGATAGCTGTCGGATCTTTTCTGTGAATTACCTTCACATAAAGAAAATCTATGAGTCTGTACAGCCGTGAGTACCCCAGCACAATGGGCGTCACACAGGAGTAATCTTCGATAACAGCCGCATAATGGCTGATAAAGCGCACCTCATGCCCATGCTCTGTCAGTCCCTTCATAATATCCATCTGATTCGTGTGGTAACGCGGGGCCACATACAGGAATTTCATGCAATCCTCCAAAAATTACTTCTGTCCGATATATTTATTTTCTTTCAGGCTGTATCTGCCGCCCTTTAGGAATTTATGCTTAACCACCCACCACCCGGGCACCCAGATGTACTTATGCATCGCCGGGGACGCGGAACCGATCATCCAGCAGTTTCTGCCGCACTTTCTTGTGCACTCCCGCACCTTCTGTGCCTGTTCGGAGTTCCAAAGCTCCTCCCAGCTCTGTTCCCGGAGATTTCCCATAACCGCCTTTTTCTCCATCCCGTTACAGGGAATCACGTCGCAGAAGGGATCGATGAAAAAGGCGTTTTTCGACATGTCGCAGGGCAAAAGCCTCTTATTGCCGTAAATATAATTGATCAGCCCATGGTTAAAGTAGGCGCGGAACCACTTTTTGGGCGATCTGCTCTTTAACAGCTCATTAATCAGCTTCTCGAAATTCTGCGCCACTTTGTACTTGTCGTCTATCTTATTATCCGTCTTGCGGAAATAAAAGGAATTGTGCAAAGTCGCCGTGGCAAACTCCATCCCCATATCGTTGGCGATATTATAAAGCGGCACCAGATCTTCACAGTTCATGTCCTGCACCGTCATACCGAAGCCCACGTCGGGATGCCCCATCTCCACCAGCGTCTTGAGTGTCTTATACCCTCTGTTAAAGCCGTCTGGAATCCCGCGGATTTTATCATTCGTCTCCTGCAGTCCTTCAATGCTGATGCGGATTCCCACCTTCGGAAACTCCCGGCACAGCGCAATGATACGATCTGTAAAATAGCCGTTGGTAGATATGACAATCCTGTCAGATTTCTTGTAAAGCTCCCGCACAATGTCCGGGATATCCTGTCTGATAAAAGGCTCCCCGCCCGTGATGTTTGTAAAAGCCATCTCCGGCAGTTTTCTGATATCCTCCAGCGTAATCTCCTCATCAGGTCTGGTAGGATCCTTAAAGCAGTCGCACATATTACATCTCGCGTTACACCTGTATGTGACAATTACTGTGCCGTACAAAGTTCGTCTTGCCATAATCGCTGCTCCTTTGTGTATCATTCCCTCCTTACTGGCCGAAACTCTAAGTTTATCTGTAAAGATTCCCGACATGCAGTCGGCACAAATATGCCGCGCTGCCTTCGCGGAGGCAAATTGGATTTTCTTAATATTCTGCCCATAAACCGGCAATTTCGTGACATGGATGTCTCGAAAAGCCCGAACGACAGCCCTCACATCTCCTTTACTGATATACATTCCTCACTATTTTATCACAATATTCCCCAATTGTATCGAATTTTATATCTTTACAGTTTTCCCGGTACTCCCTGCACAATTCAGGCTGTTCCCACAGCTCCCTGATATGCGCCGTCAGCTCCTGCACATCTCCGCCCCGGAAAAGTTCTCCCGTCCGTCCGGGCTGCACCAGCTCCGGAGCACCGCCCAGATCTGAAACCAGCACCGGCGTACCGTACATCTGCGACTCCATCACGGAAAACGGACCGTTCTCATACCACTCGGAGGGGTAAACCGAAAACCGCGCCCCGGCAATCAGCCTGTGCAGAGCTTCCCCTGTCACAAAACCTTTATTCTCCACATTTTTCACTTTTGACACCTGTTCTTCCAAGGGCCCTGACCCGGCAAAAACAAACGGAATGTCCGGCAGGGCTTCGCAGGCCGCAAGCAGCGTTCCAATCCCCTTTTCCTCAGAAAAGCGTCCAAAGTAGAGTACATAGTCCCCCAGCTTTCTGCCTGTCCCTGGCTTTATCCCCCTCTGTTTCTCCGCACCTACGCTGCCAGCCTTATCCATATCTGCCGCCCGCTCTGCAGTCATATCCGCACCGCCCGGCTCTTCTCCTGCCGCCCGTTCGACGAAATTGCGCATCATCACGGTTTTCTCCGCCAAAAGGGGATTGGTATCAAGCTGTTTTTTCATAAATGCACTGGGACAGATGATGACATCAACCATGCCGTAGGTCCTACGCCGCATATAAAATTTTGCCTCGACCGTCCCTAACAGGCTTTTCACCCGCGAATTGTGAATGCACCGATTCTTGCTGCACGCACCGAAATATCCGCCCTTGCAGGCAAAACAGATTTTCCCCGAGGATGGTATGCGCATCATATGGTTGGGGCACACCCACTGGTAATCATGGGCCGTATACACAAGCCTTACTTTGCGGCCGCATTTTTTTTCATACGCCCGCACCGCATAAATCACCGAGGGCGTAAGCTGGAAGTTGATGTTATTCAGGTGCACCACGTCGGGATTCATATCCCGCAGCACCCTGCCCATTCTGTGCTTCGCCTCAAAGGAATAGATAATTTTAAAAGGATAGAGAAGCTTTTGCAGTTTTCCCGTATGGAAATCCATATCAGATGTATAACAGTCTATCCGGTTTCCCACAATACGTCCTTCGTGTTCCATACCGAAATACTGTACTTCGTGTCCCCTCTTCTGTAATTCTTCCCCCAACTGAAAAATATAAGTCTCCGACCCACCGTTGGGATATAAAAATTTATTTACAATCAGAATTTTCATAACATCTCCTTGACCGCCAATCCTTGTGCGAAACATAGTACTTCTTGGCGTCCAGCCCAATGGCGGGACGTCTTTAGAAGTACTTTTTACACGGCTACTCCCACTTTGCGTTGTACAGCTCCATATCCTCATAAACGGGAATATAACTGCTGTAAGGCTCGCCGCCCCGCCTGTACGTCCAGCCCTGATACACGCCGCCGTCATAGTCCGGTGTGTAGGAAAGCGGCTCCCCGTCCGGCGCTTCCACCTTCTCCACCACACCCTCGTAAACCGAAAAGGTAACCTGATGCATTGCCCCGCTTGCAGGAGCGGTAAAAGCTTCGTGCGGCACACCCCATCTCGCGCACAGACAATTCAGGCGGTTCGCAAGAAAGAATTTCGTATAATTTACATTTGCCTCAAAACTTTTATAACGCGGCATGTCGTTACCGGCAGCCCGGACACTTTCCCATCTGGCGTCGTCCATCGCCACGGAGGCCCTGATCTGATCCGCATATCTGTCAATGCCCGTGCCCAAAAGTTTTTCGAAAAAGGGCAGAACCCCCGCATATTCCTCCACAGCGCACTGATACATCTCAGGCGTCTCATAGAGCTTCTGATACCAGTTAAGGGAGATTGCCAGCCGCTCGTTATTGTTCACAATGGTCTCCCCGTAATTCACAAAAAAGCCGTCGCTGCCGCTATCCTCGCCAAACGCATTATCATAATCCCATGCAGGGCCGGAATAAAGCTTGTCATCCCCTCTGTCCTTATAAAAGTACATGCTGGTGGAACCCGTGTCCATCTCCAGCGCGATCTCGTCCACCAGAAATCTTTTGACAAAGCTTGTCAGATCCAGCTTCTCCCAGACCGCAGGATCCGCATCTTGCACGAGAGCGTCGATTTCCTCCACATAATTTTGTATATAAGCCACCTGCTCCTTCGACGCATGACGCGGCGAATTGATGGTAAAGAGATCCCCTCTGGAAAGACGGAACCCGCTCTCCTCTGCTTCCCAGTGCTTCGGATGGTCTTTCTCAATCAGATAACCGCCGTCTGTCTCAGCTCCATCCTCCAGAAGATATCCCTTATTGTCTTCCTCCACATATCTACTGGCCGTCCCCGCTTCTATGGAAACATTTTTTTGTTTATTATTATTTTCCATATCGTATATATCAACACGGCCTGAGCCCACTGTCACAGATTCTGTCAAAAGATAACTGCCCCGGTACTCTCCATTCAAATACAGATCCACCCAGGTTCCCTGCGTGCTGTAGGAAAGTCCCAGCTCCTGCGCCAGATCCATGGCTATCTTATCGCCCATCCTGCTGCCCTCATTCCAGAGCGCCAAAAGCCGCCAACGGTCGCTCGCGCGCAGGCCGCAGAGAGGCTGGTCCGCCTTCAGCTTGAGGGCATAAGGCTTTTTCTCAAACTCCCAGGTAGAGTTGCCCCTGCCCGATATCCGCGGCAGCTCGTCCTGATATTCTGTGACACCGTCCGCCTGCAATACGCAGATCCGTCCAGTCTCTTCGTTTTCCTTATTCTCATGCAGATAATCCAGACTACCGCTTGCCGTGTCGATAAACATGGCTGGAATGTTCGCGGATTTCATAAACCATACCTCGTAAGTATGGTCTGCGTAAGAAGCATCCGTAATCTGCAGCCCGTAAGCGTGGCCCTCTTCCCAGCTGAAGCTGTCGCCCTCCTCATAGAGCTGTCCATCTATCTGCACGCTGCTCCCGCCCGTATCGCCCAGACGGATTTTATGATGGCTGACGCAGGATGGCAGGAAAAAATATCCGTCTGTCTCCTCTTCCGCCTCCTCATCCTGCCACAGAAACACCCTGTTTTCACTTTGCGCCGTGCGGACACTGATACAGGGCTGCCCGTTCTCCACAAGGAGCATAACGCTATTCCTATTCTTAACGTACAGGCAGCATACCGCCGCCACAGCCGCCGCTGCCAGCAAAATGCCCATACATGTTCTCTTGCGCATCAAACGTTCTCCTTTTTTCTCGCTGCCTTCTCATACACGGCTAACGTCCGCTCTGTCACATCGTCCCAGTCATATTTTGCACAGATATAATCCACGCTCTCCTCACCCATGCGACGCACCTCATCGGGATGCTCCAGCAGCCACGTAAGCTGTCTTCTCAAGTCTTTCACATTCCCCTTTTTGAAAGTCCGGGCCTTATCCTCCACCACTTCCGTATTCTCACGGATGTCACTGACCAGACAGCAGGCGCCATAGCTCATGGCCTCTAACAGCGTAAGCGCCATGCCTTCCACGTCGCTTGGCAGCACAAAAACGTACGCATTAGCGTACAGCTCCTCCAAAACCTGTCCCTGCACAAAATCTGTCATCAGGATTCTATCATCCTCCGCCGCCATCCGGTGAATCTGTTCCATATAGCCATAAGCCTGGGAACTGCCCCCGGCAATCACCAGTTTTTTATCCGTTTCCAGCCCGGAAAACGCCTCGATCAGATAATGCAGTCCCTTCTCCGGCACAATGCGCGCCAGAAACAGGAAATAGCCGTCCTTCTGCAGACCATACTTTTCACCGATCACCGTCTGTCCCTGCGGCGCCGGTCTGTTAATTCCGTTTGGAATATAAGTAACCTTTCTGTTATATGTCTTCCAAAAATACTCCTTTACATTGTCGGAAAGCACAATAATGTCGTCGGCGTATCTGGCCGCCATCTTCTCCCCGAACTTTATCACAAAGGAGGCGAAATTGCCCCATTTTGCTCTCTGCCAGTCAAGTCCGTGAATGGTCACCACAACCTTCCTTTTCAGAAAATGCGGCAGCCAGAGCATGGCGCAGGGGCCTTCCGCATGGTAGTGGATCACATCATACTGGTGAAAAAGCGCCATGATCGTTGCAAAAAAAGTATACACGATCGCATTCAGGCTGCTTCTGCGAAAAGTAGGCACGATGTAAACCCGGACGCCTTTGTAAAACTTCCGCCCCTTCCAGCCGTACTCCTGATCGTATTTTTTGCCAGAGACATGATGGCCGAAACGGTTGTAAGCGTCCACGCGGTGGCCCATAGCCGTCATCCGCACGGAGAGTTCGTCCACCACCACTTCCACGCCCCCCTCTCTGGAGGGAATCCGCTTGTGGCCGATCATGGCGATGCGCATCCCGCTCTTTGCCGCCCGTTTTACCGTCTTTCCCTCGCGGCAGACATAATAGAGAAACGCAAAATTCGTATTCAAATATCTGGGCAGCATACGTTTGGGCTCGCGCAAAATCCGAAACACCCATTCCAGACACAGTCTCTGCATCCACATGGGCGCACGTTTGGTCGTGCCCGCCGTAAAATCAAAAGCCGCACCTACGCCCAGCATCAACGCTTTTATCCTGTGGCGGTGCTCATACATCCACCATTCCTGCTTTGGCGCGCCAAGCGCCACCCAGACAAAATCGGCGCCGCTGTCGTTAATCCGCCTGACAATTTCCTCATCCTCTTCTCTCGTCAACTCCCGAAACGGCGGTGAATACATGCCCGCAATCTGCAGCTTCGGGTAGCGCCGCAGCAGCGCCGCCCGAAGCGCCTCCAGTGTCGCGTCCGTGCTGCCGTAAAAATAATGACGGTACCCCGTCTTCTGCGACAGATCAAGGATGGCCGGCATCAAATCCGGCCCCGGCACTCTCCTCGCCTGCGAAAATCCTCTTTTCCTGCTGACTATGGACAGGGGCTGTCCATCGGGAAGCGCCATCGCCCCGCTGTTCTGCACGTTGCGGTAGGCTTTATCCCGGTATGCCATCACCGTGGTGTGCACGTTGGAGACACAGATGTAATCGCCCTTTAACGACTCCAGATTGTCCGTAATATAGGCGATGGTGTCCTCCATGTTCGTGACATTGATGTTTGTTCCCAGAATTTTGCAGTAGGTTAATTTCTCTTTCATACAGCTCCCCATTTCGATTTGCTTCTGCCGCCTGCATCCTATTTACCACACTGCGGACATTTTCCGTCCGTTCCCGCACTCACTTATCATATCCCGAAATTTCAGTCACCGCCGCAGCCGCTTTTTTCCGCCATCTTACCATAAGCAACAGGATGAAGGCCGCAGCCCCGAGCATACCGCCAATCAGCATGCTCCCCACACAATAGCGCGCCGTCTCCAGCTTCACGGCCTTTCCGCCCACAATCTGCATGGGTGTCTGCGCGTCTTTATAATTCAGAATCCGATATCCCTCGTAAGCCGGATCCGCCCCGCTCTTTAAATAGACGGACGTTTCCTCCTGCGCATCCGTGTAGAAGCGCTGCACCACATAACCCACAGGCTCCCTGTACAACATAACATAGAGAAGAAGACCCAGAAGAGCCCCAGCCACCACACAGACATACACTTTTCTTTTATGCAGCCTGCACACTGCGCGTGCGGCCGCCAAAGCTCTGTCCGGGAGCTTTGCCAGAGGAACCGCAACCTCCCGACACCGTTCCGGAATCAGAAATAACATTCCATACTCCGGCGCTCCCTCTTTCTGTAGAAACAGTAGTTCTCCCAGAAAGAGCAACGTGACATTCTTGAAAGAGCTGTTAAACAGAAGCTGCTCCGTCCACCCTGCGGCCAGAAAGCAGACAAGTACCACCAGATCCCTTGTCCGTTGCCTATGTGTATCATAGAAAAGCAGCGCGAAATATCCGAGCATGATCACCACTGTAAAGACCAGACCATAATTGATATAACACCAGATATAGGAGCAGTCCATATTCATGGAGGACTTGACAATCTGGGACACATCCGTCCCAAAAAGACTTGTGTACCCCGATTTCAGGAACTGCTCCGCCAGCCAGATTCTGGTGTTCAACAGATTATTCAATTTATGCGTCCAAATACCGATCAACGGCATACCAAACAAGTATATCAGCGAAAAATAATCATACAGGAAAAACGGCAGAACAAAGGACAGGAGCAGACAGGTCGGCAGCACCAGGTTTGCCAGGAGCTTCTCCACAAAACAAAACCGGGGCCGCAGCCTCACATAAAATCCCCCCGTCAAAAGCACTACTACAATGCCAAACCCTGTATAACTGACAGAATAGAAAAACACCAGAAGATTGCCGAACATCAAAATGAGGTATGCCTTGAATCCATAACGCTCTTCCATCGTAAGGATAGCCAGTGCGCACAGAAACATATAAGTGATATGCAGGAGATTAGGATGCGTAAATCCCAAGCTCCATCGGAAAATATGCCCCAGCCCCATCTTTGCGTGCACCCGGTAAACCGTGTGTTCCAGACGGAAAAAAGAAAAAACAGAGAGCAAAACCGCACAGACAGTCCATACCCAGACGGCAAGATGAAGCACCTTTTTTAACGACATTCCCTTCATGCCTAATACCGTAAATACAATAAAAAAGATAGCAATCTGGTGCGAATGCCAGAATACGGCCGCTGTCAGAAAAAGGAGCAGAAACACCGCAACCATCTGCCTTATGGTATAGGGTGTAAACAGAATCTTCAAAAAACCCAGAACAAGCGCAGGCAGGACAAGCAGATAAAAGAGCTTCTGCCCCTCGTAAAACCCCAGCCCTTTCGTCAGGGACAGTAGGATAAAAAAGCCATAGTAACACGCTTCCTGTATGGTTATCGTTTTTTCGTATTGTTTAATCCGTTCCATCTCTTCCTTCCTCAAATCTGCTGCCGGAGACCCCGTCTGTCCGCCCCGTCAGCGTCTTTTTCATCCTCTGCCCGGCCTGACTGCAGCACCTCCAGCGCCGGACCCAGCGACCACGGATATGCGCCGTAACGCTGCGGATACTGGGAAAAGCCCTCGCACTCCCCCGAGCAGTAGTACACCCGGCCGTCCCTGACCGACCGCTCCAGCGAAAGCTGTCCCGCCGTCAGGGCATTCTCATATTTTTCACCCGCAAAAACCCCCATCGCCATCCCCTGCTTCAAACCGGCGCAGATCATCCCTGTGGCAGAAGTGTCCGCAGGCCCTTCCACCGCCTCAAGCTGCCAGGAAAAAAAGCCGTCCTGCCTCTGATAAGCCAGCAGGGCATCCACAAGCGCAACGCAGGGCGCGGCCAGCCGCTCTCTGCCATACGCCGAAACCATACAGCCCATCATACCCCGAAGCAGCCACCCGGCAGCCCTTCCCCAGCCGATGATGCCATATTTTAAGCCGTCCGTCATGTCATAACCATGATAGGGGAGTCCCGACTTGCCGTCCATACCATATGATAAAAAATTCACAATCTGCAAGACTGCCAGTTCCTTAAATTCCTGCCTGGCAAAAATTTCACCGTAACGATAAAGGAAAGGACAGGACAGTCCGACACCGTCCACAAAAACCGTTTTCTCCCCGTTTGCAGGCCGGTAGATGAAGCTCCCCACAGTATCTGTGGGATGATCCGCACCATAAGAGGCCAGCCTGTCCACCGCATTTTTAAGCGTTTCTTCGGATATCCCCTCTCCGAAATCCTCTCTTTTTTCCCGCGTTCTCCGATACATGTTTAACATGGTTTCCCCGGAAAGCAGATCATCCAGGACCGCAATGGGCATCCCCTTTTGCTGCCATCTCCCGTAATATGCCGCAAGAGACTGGTCAATCATGGCAGTCATGCTTCTGGCATCCTGAAAATCCATGCCTTCCCCCAAGCTCTTCTTCTCCGCGCCATCAGCAATGTCGGGATTCTCCGCCCTTCCCTGATTATCCACAGCAGCCACAGATTTTACAAATTCCTCCCTGCAGTGCCACAGTCCCGCCGCCAGCAGCCCGTTGGGCCAGAAAATAGGGTCTTCCCCCGGCGTCTTTCGATGCAGAAGCAGGCGCTTCGCCAGATCTTTACACTTTTCCTGCCTGCTTCGGACGCCGTACTCCATAAGCTCTTTACAAGCATTCTCGATCAGAGGAATCTTATTCATACGAACCTCCCGGTTTTCCGCTTCGCGGAATCTCTAATGATCTCTCACTCTTTCCTCAGTGCCGGAATCCTCGCTGACACCACCTTCCACAGGTAAGAAAATTCCTCCGTCCTGTGGAATACCGCCAGAAATATCAGATTATAAAGCAGTGTAATCAAAACCACCATCAGGGCAAAAGTAAGGATTGTCACCTGCCCCATAACCACGCGGCGGATCGGCGTAATCACCGCCCCCACCGCCAGAATCACCCCGATATATTTCAGGGAATCCTTAAAATAAGCTCCCGCTTTTTTTTCAAAGCAGACCCGGTAGATAATCCCGGGACGGATCAGGTTAGCCATAATACCTGACACAAGCGTCCCCACATAGACGCCCGTCACACCGATTTTTATCACCAGCACAATCGATACCACCAGATTGACGGCCCCCTGTATTAACGGCAGAAATCTGTCCTGCTCGAAAAGCCCCGATGCGATTTTAAAGTTAAGGAGCACCGTGCGGCCGCCCTTCAGATAAAAATCCATCACCAGAAGGGTCACCGTCACCTGCGGCAGCGTCCAACTACTGTCGTGCAGCCACACCCCGCCGATAAAAGGCGTGAGCAGATGATAGAAGCCCACTGCGCCGAAGCCGAAGAGCCAACAGGCGAAAAAACGGTACACCTTAAAGAGCAGATACTGCCTCTCCCTTGATTCCGTGGCCACCACATTGCCGAAGCCGGAAATCACGGAATCGAATATAATATTTACAAAGTTTCCCACATAAGTAATGATGTAGACATAGTTGTCCACAATAGCAGCCGTGTCCACACTGACAAAGGACGAAATAATGATCTTGTCCGTCTGCAGTCTGGCCACGTCCCCGATCTTATGACAGATCAGCGCCTTCGTCTTGGTGGCGACCACCTGCGTTTCCTCTGCCGTGAGCTTCTTTACGTCCTTGTCCCGCAGATAAGGATAAAGCCTGTCCAGATAAACCGTCACAAAAATTTTCTGCAAAAGCTCCACAACGGACTGCGCCAGCAGATAAAACAAAAAATTCCTGAAAAGCAGCAGAACCGCAATCTGCACCGCGGCTGTCGCAATCTTCGTCAGGGTGGTAATATTGGTCTGGATATAATTTTTCTGCTCCGCATTCACCAGACTGTATTTATAGGTAACAAAATAGCTGATCACCGTGTTAAACAAGAACAGATAATAGTAAAGCGTCAGCTCCCCCACAGTCAGGTTACCCGGATTTTTCAGAATATACCTTAAAAACGGGGAAATGGCAATTCCCAGAACCGCAATCACGCCCGCAATGGTCAAATACGCCTTCTTGTAAAAGCGCATGTAGGACTTGATCTTTTCGATATTGCTCTCCGCCACCGGCTTGTAGAGACTGTAGTTTAAGGCCGTGCCGATCCCCAGCTCCGTCAGCGAAAGGACGCTTAATACATCCGTATAAACACCGTTTACTCCCGAGAGCGTCCTGCCCAGCATATAGATAAAGACCGTCCGCTGGATAAAATTCACCAGCAGGATCACCAGATTGCTGATATACCCGAATATGATGTTTTTTCCGGCTTTCTGTATTCTGCCCATAATTCATTCACTTCCGGCCACATAACCAGCCGCCCCTTCGGTTTCACGCCGTTTCACTGCATGATCAGACTGTCGCGTAATCCGCACCTTTTCCCATTTTACAGCACTTTCCCACCTTCATGCAAATCACTCCACAGCCGGCGGATCTCCTCCCCTGCCTCGACCGCCTTTTTACAGTAATCCGGCATAATCTCCTGTAACCGTCCCCGAATTTCGCCTTCTCTTTCCATCATCCACTCAAAAGCGCCGATCAGCTCCTCCGGGTTGGAAAGTGTCTGCACGGGCAGCACATAGTGCTCCGAATCGCCGAAGAGGTCCTTCGCGATGCCTCTGGCCTTTACGGAATAGCCCACCACCAGCGTGGGAACCATGGAAGAATAGGCCGCGATGGTCGCATGTGTTCTCGCCCCGATAAAGGCCCTGCATTTTGAAATCACATATTTGATCTTCTGGCAGGACATATCGCCAAACTTCACGACACGGTCATTTCCCTGATAAACGCCGTAAAGCTCATTTATCGTCAGTCTGTCATCATTGTTTTTCCACATGACATGGGGAATCAGCGCGATATGGCAGTCCGTAGTCTCCAGAATATGGTCGATCAGTTTCCGATAATTCATAATGGTAATGCCGCTTTTTTCCTCGTATTTGAGAATCATCGGACTGATATTAATACCAATGGTGTTTCCCTCGCAGAAACCGAAAGGGAGCTTCGTTTTCACCGGCTCCAGTGCAAATGCTGGGTCGGGAAACTGCTTCACATTCCCTGTCACCCCGGCCTCCGCAAGTGCCTGCGTGGTAATGGATTCTCTCGGGGTAATCAGCGCGTACCGCTTCATATCCTCCACCACCGCTGTCTCCTGCAAAAGCTCCGGCTCCAGGGAACAGCCCCAGAGAACCGTCTTTGCGCCCGCCCTGTTAAACGCGCTGTTGGCGGTAACTGCTTCCTTCTTTGACAGCTCATAGCAGTACATATCCCCGCCGATGGAGAGATAAAGGGGCGCCAGATTTTTGCCCATCACCTCCCGGAACCGATAGCGCATAAAGGATTCAGGATCGTGAAATACCTTCCGCCAGACATAATACCACACATGGGCAAAAAAATGCTCCGCGATCTTGCGCTCCTGCAGAATATCGCAGAGAGGTTCCACCGAATAATGCCTGTCTTCCTGCTCGCTGTTGGTCACCAGCAGCTTGGGGATTTCTTCTATCATATGGCAGGTGCTGTTGACAATCGCCTCACAGCCGTGATTGCCGCTGCCGCCATGCAAATACATCACAATTCTGTCGTTACCGTATTCCATACCGCTACCTTTCAAAGCTTTTTCTTTGCGACAAGTATATCATTATTTTTGTCTCATATCAAATAACTGCTCCGTCCGGGGTGACGAGCGTCCATCCGGCCCACAGTTTTTTCATTTGTTCCGGGACGCATGTCTGGGTGTTTTTGTGGACGGAGGGGCGCAGCATGATCTTATCCCGCGCCCCATTCAGACGCGCCCCCCAGAAGCTGAAAGTGCTGTTGGCACAGATATTATGTCTGCAGTGGCCCATCAACTGCATATCATAAAAACTGTTCTCTCCCCTGTTCCAGTCCACAATACGAAATTCTCTGCCCGCAAAATGCGCCCGCACGTATTCTGCATCGTCCGAAAAGACATAAAAAACCGCTTCCGGGCATTTCTCTTTTATATAACTGACACAACTGTCATAATACTTTTCCGTACAGATCCCGCCGAACATAGCCGCATTGGCAGCGTCCAGATAATCCCCTCTGCGGACATGGATACTGACCGAAGGCTGCACCGCCATCTCCTCCATGGCCTCCCGGTTTCTGGCGTCATCGCTTTCAGGAAAGCGGATCTCCTCCCGGAGCCTTTCCAAAATATCCGCATAATAAGCCTCGCAGGCCCAATACCCGGCCAGATAACGGTTATGCCACGAAAAGATCTGCGGATGGTACATCTCCGATTCCTCGAACAGGGGCGCTTTTTCCGGCATAAGCCGCTTTTTGACCTTTTCCGCGAATCCCGCCTCTTCCTCATAGGCTCTCCCGAGAAGCGCCCGCACTTCCTCCCCGGAAGCTGTCTTTAACGGCAGTCCCTCAAAATCAGAGAGCACAAACTTTCTGGGCGCCGCCGCCGTCTCCTGTGTTTTTTGCGAAAACCAGGAAAGATCCAGCTTTGCCTCTACTCCCAGACTCTGGAATTTTCTAAACAGCGCGTACTGCTGCAGTTGATTGCCCAGTCCGCCCATGACCCTGATTATAATCACGTTCCACTTCTCCCGCCAATACCCTTTTTATGGATTGTTGTATGTCCACTTTCCCTGTCATTGCTTTCATTACTTCCGATCATAAATGCGCAGGATCAGTCGCAGCACCCGCAGCAGCATGCCCCCCGGATACAGCATACCCATATACAGAAGCTGGTTGGACCGCTCTGTCACCGCAATCGGCGTATTCTGCAGCATTTCTTTGATCTGTTCGTCCCCGAAAATCATCTGGATCCGCTTTCGGTAATCTTTTCCGGGGCCGCGCAGCTCATTCTTCATCACATACAGAAGCATGTAACAGTATTCGCGGGCCAGCGCCCCCGCGGCGTCTGGCGCTTTTTTTTCCTCCGCCGTCCGCTTCACAGCCTCCATCAGCCGTTCCACGCCCATAAAGAGCCCCTCGTCGTAGCCATGCACCAATGACCCCTCCACATAGCGGTAATGGTAGAAAAACGCGTCCTTCATGATCACCACCCTGCTGCTTTCAAGCAAAGCGGGATACATCAGGTTCGTGTCATCCCCGAAGCGCAGCCTGTAATCATAGTAAACTTCATTGCCCGCAAAAAGGGATTTTTCGCACAGCTTCATGCATCGCGACAGGGGAATTACCTTCTTTTCCTCCCCGATCAGCTTCGCCTTGATCTGCTCGCGCAGCCTGTCCCCCTCATAGATTCCGGATGCTGCACCGCTCTTTACCCACTCTGTTCCATGCTGTTTCTCCACCACATGATCGCAGCAGACAATCTCCCCCTGCACACCCGCCAGACGCTCCGCCATCTGTGCAAGTGTCTCCGGCTCCAGATAGTCGTCGCTGTCCACAAACATATAATACCCGCCGGTGGCCGCCTCCATGCCCGCCACACAGGCCGCTGTGGGTCCGCCGTTTTTCTGGTGGATGACCCGCACCCTTTTGTCTGCCCGTCCAAACTCATCGCAGACTGCGCCGCTTTTGTCCGTGGACTCGTCGTCCACCAGAATCACCTCAATCCGCCAGTAGGTCTGCTCCAGAATACTGTCCACGCATTCCCGCAGATACGCTTCCTTATTGTATACAGGCACTATTATACTGATTAACGGATTTGTCCTCTTCATCTTCTTTCCCGCTTTCTCTGTCTCTCATCTTATCGGATACATCTGGTAAAACTGTATCACCGGGCTTATCTACGCCATCTGTACAAATGGTTCACGAAGCTTCGTGCAATCCCGTCAGCCGCGAGTCCCCTTCACATTACCCCTGCCGTAGTGGTACAGCCACACATAAAGCCCGGGCAGACAGGCAAACAGCCTCACCTTGACCCCGTAGCCTGCGGGCAGATAGCAAAAACTTTCCTTCTCCTTAATGAGTTCCTTCAATTTCCTGTGACAAACCCGCAGATACTCTCTGGCCTTCCTGCGCGCTTTCCCGGAAAGCATGGCAATCTTCCCCACTGTCAGCATGACCGCCACCATAATCTGGGCATCCGTCTGCGCTGACAGGGACGAATCCCGCCTCACAATCAGCTCGCGGGCCATCTCCCAGCAGTAAATCTGATCCATATATTCCGGCGTAAAAGGCCTGCGCATCGCACCGCCGGGATTCTGGTAATACCCGTAGCCGGGATATGCCGTCTCCACAGCCCGTCTCATACGAGGCAGAAGCTCCACAAGAAACAGCATATCTTCACCGATCGTCAGTCCCTCCCGAAACCGCACCTGCCCGATCAGCTCCCGTCTGTAGAGCTTACTCCAGCAGCGGGTATTTCCCCGCAGAATGTTCTCTTTTAAATAAGCATCGCCATGATATGTTTTCGCCGCATTTTCCCCCGTCAGCTCTTCGGGCATCTCTTTCCCGGCCCGAAGCCGCTGCCACTCCCTGGGCGTGCCCCAGGTGGCAAAGCTGCAGCCCGCCATATCGCTGTCCGTCTGGCGCAGCAGCCCGTGCAGGCTCTTAAGCACCCCGGGCCGCAGCCTGTCGTCGGCGTCCACAAACATGATATAAGCGCCCCGGGCCTGCTCCAGCCCACGGTTCCGCGCCACCGAAACACCCAGATCCGGCAGCGTAATCACCCGCAGACAGTCATGCTGTCCGCACAGCCGCTCACAAATATCTGCCGTCGTGTCCGTAGAGCCGTCATTTATAATAAGCACTTCCAGCGCTTCATAGTCCTGCGCCAGAATGCTTCTAATGCATTCCTCCAGATAAGACGCCCCGTTGTGAACCGGGACAATCACACTGATCTTTTCCTCCATCGTCAACTCTCCTGCCGCTCCTCTTCCCTGCCACAGTAAACATAGTCCTTTTTTACGCAGGATTCCCTTTTCTGGTAAAAGAGGCTGCCTGCGGGCACTTCCCCCTGCACCACACTTCCGGCCGCAATCACGCAGTCGTCACCGATCCGCGCGCCTTTCAGGATAGTAGAGTTTGCCCCAATCCAGACCCGGTTCCCGATGCGGATTTCTCCCGTCAGATACTCGCCGCTGTCCTCCTTATAATTGTGGTCATGATCCACGATAATTGTGTTATTGCCGATCTTGCAGTAATCTCCGATCTGCGTTCTTCCCATGCAGGCCACATTACAGCCCGTATTAAAATATATGTGGCTCCCGACCGTAAGCTGTCCCTGCGGCCCGCACTGCATATAAAGATGGCCCCTGTTCTGGTTTCTCTCACCAAAAGTCACCTTTCCTCCGCGTGCCAGCTCCAGCCGCAAATGATCAAATCCCTCCACAGGCGGAACCTTTATGCCTGCGCCGAAACGGCATTTCCAATATATACTTCTCACCGCGCTTTTTAACACGCGCCATACAATTCCCATACAATGTACTCCTCTGTCATGATCCGCCTTCGATATAGGCCCGCTCGTAAATCTTTCCCAGCTTTTCCAGATGCCGCCCCAGACTGTACTGCGCCTGCGCCTTCTCTCTGGCCGCTTTCCCGCAGGCCGCCAGATACGCCTCGTCCGTCAGAAACCGCTCCAGAGCCTCCGCCATCGCCTTTATATCCCCCGGAGCCGTCAGAACGCCGCTTTCCCCGTCCTGAATTAACTGCGGGATACCGCCCACTGTGGTGGTGATAATACCCAGACCGTAAGCCATGGCCTCCAGCACCGCCATAGGCATTCCCTCATGGTAGCTGGGAAACAGGAAGATGCCGCTCTCCCTGAGAAACCGCTCCTTTTCCTCCCCCCGCACCCAGCCGGGAAAAGAAACAGTGTCCGCAAGCCCTTTCCGAAAAAATGCCTCCTTTACACGCTCTTTCTCCCCGTCCCCCGCCATCACAAGCGTCGCGTCCGGACATTTCTTTTTCACCTGCTCCCATACCGCCGGAATGTCAAAGCACCCTTTCCTCTCTCCCAATTCCCCCAAAAACAGCACTTGCTTATTATTTCGCCCTGTGTCAAAGGGGGCTTTCGGTATGCGGCAGTAATTCTCCAGAATATCAATCCTTTCCCGGGGCACGATCTGCTGCAGCCGCGCCGCCCACTCCTTTGACAAAACCACCAGCCGCGTACATTTGCCGTAAACCTTCTGCACCCGTTTTTTCTTTGCCCCGGAAGCATTCTCGTAAAAGGCGTCAAATTCTGCCCCGTGTATATGGTTGACCACGGGAATCCTTCTGGACGCACTCCACAGGATAAAAGGCATTTTCCGGTAAAAGCTCGGCCCGAAGGAAGAGTGGATATGCACCAGATCGGGGCGGTCTTTTCTGAGCAGCCTGCGAAAAGCCGCATATCCCTTAAGTGCCTTTCCCAGCTTGTCCCACTTGCTGCCATTCTGATAGGATTCAATATAGGTGATACGGTACCGTTTCTCCAGATCACTTTCCCGATAACCGTTCACCACAGAGGCAATTCCGCCTTTTACCATTTCATTTGGCACGATCATACATACATGCACATTTTGTCCTCCTGCATCCTTCTGTCCAAAATCACATCCACCCGGGCAGCGGCCCCTTTCTCCCAATTTCTCCCATATCAGACCTGTCTGAAAACGCACCTATTTTGACCCTCTCCCGGTCAACACCACCCACACCGTCTGCAGCAGAATTTTGATATCCAGTCCCAGCGTCCAGTTGTCGATATATTCCAGATCCAGCTTCACAACCTCGTCAAAATCCACGATTTCGCTTCTTCCGCTGATCTGCCAGAGCCCCGTGAGTCCCGGCGTCATACTGATCCTTCGCCTGTAGTGGGAATTGTACTGTTCGAACTCACCCTCCGTGGGCGGTCTGGTACCCACCAGACTCATATCTCCCTTCACGATATTAAAAAACTGCGGCAGCTCGTCAATGCTTGTCTTTCTGATAAATTTCCCCACCTTCGTAATGCGTGGATCATTCTCCATCTTAAACATAAGACCCTGCATCTCATTCTGCGCTTCCAGCTCTTTCTTTCTCGCCTCCGCGTCCGTATACATGGAGCGGAACTTATAAATCTTAAAGCGGCGGCCGTTTTTCCCGATTCTGGTCTGCGCAAAGAGAACCGGCCCCGGCGAGTCCAGCTTAATGGCGGCCGCCACAAAGGGCGTGGCAACAATCGTGATCAAGCATCCCACCAGACCGCCCACAATGTCAATCAGCCGTTTCACCACCATGCGCCTGTAGTCGAAATGGTTGATGGAATAAGTCACCACCGTAAACCCGGCGAAGCTTCCCACCCGTACTTCCTTGCTAGGCCTTTCTATGATATCAATATTGTAATGGCAGGCCACGCCCATGGACTCCAGATCATAAATAATATGCTTTACATAGGCCATATCTTCATCCGGCAGGCTGATAAACACCTCGTCAAGCGGCATCTGCCTTGCCATGGAAAGCACATTTTCCCGGTTCGCATTCACCGGAATGCCCTCTACTGTCTCACCCTTCCTGTCCCTGTCCACACAGGCCAGAGCCACGATCTCGTAGTTGATATCCATAGCCTCTTTCAGCTTGGACAGGGTTTTTCCCATCGCCGCATCCTTTGTGACAATCATAATCTTGACAATGTTGGACTTGGCCGTGAACCAGACCCGCAGCACCTTTTTCATGGCGAGCCTCACCAGCCATACGATGAAAATATTCAGAATGGCAAAATATCCCATCACCAGACGGGAGACGTCCGCGCCCTTCTGCATCATAAACAGGAAGGCCATTACGGACAGCTCCATAAAGACATTAAATTTGGTAACCGCTATAAATTCGACAAGAACGCCTCTTTTTATAAACTCCCTGTTCCAGTCAAACAGAAAACTGTATATCGTACAGAACAGCAAAAAACCGATACATACCACAAAGTGAAGCTCCGGCTCCATGACTCTGGAAAACTTCCGGTACCGTATCAGGATAGCGATGATATATGCTGAAGCTATGCTGCACAGGTCCGTGAGAAGCAGCAGATAGCTCTCTATCAGTTTCATTCTACGATTCATAAAATCACCTCATTATAAAAAATGTAAAGTCTTTTTTCAATACACGGACTTTACACTTTTTATTTGGTTAGGCTTGTTACTATTTAATTGTTTTAATTGCCATCCTCCAGCATGCTTTGAAAGATGTCCTCCAGTTTCTGCAAGTCTTCATTATCCGGTGATTTACTCAAAGCCTTGTTGATTAACTCCAGGGCAAGCCGGATAAAACCCTGAAATTGCTTATCCGTCATTCCCACAAACAATCACCTGCTTTCCTTCCTATAAGCTATGCCAATTAACCAATTTAATCATAACAGATTGCCTAAAAAGTGTAAAGTCTTAGCTTTGTTCTGACAACAACGCCTCGCATCCCATCATCATAAGCAGATAGTTCCTGCCGATATAGACGGAAACCAGATGGGCCTCCACCACCGTGTACACCGCGAACATCACAAAGAGCGCAAGCCCGCAGTCGTCCCGCCTGCGCCAGAGCCTCCACAGAAGAAGCAGGTTCGCCGCCACATACAAGATCCCCGGAATCACGCCATAGCGGTAAAATACCTTAACCCACCCCATATCAAAATAATAATTCATGTTATTTTCGCAGGAAAAAGCCGACCACGTATGAATCATGCCGTCATTGTTGTCAGAATCCGTCAGGGATATGATCCTGCCGCTGATCTGGCGGTCAATCTTCCCCAACAGTACGATATGCTCATTATCTCCGGGATTCCAGTAGAAGAACTCGTTCCACTGTGCATCCCGCACCCGCTGGGCGCAGACTGCCGCGTCCACAGAAAAAGCGATACACAGAACAAATACAAGCAGGCCGCAGACATAGAGAATCGTCTTCCTTCGCAGGCACTTCACAAAGGTCAGCAGACAGGCGCCCAAAATAAAAGCCGCCGTAATCAACATACTGGTCTTAGAGCGGGTCAGCAGATAGACGCCCACGTTTAACAGCATCAGAAACAAGTAGCTGTACCATCTCATCCGGTCAAACCAGACGTAGACACCAAGCGCCGTCAGCATAAAAAACATGCAGGAAAGGGCGTTCGGATGTCCCATGCCAAGGGTGTAACGGGTTTCCGGCGCCGCCTCCACCCCAATGTAACGGGTAGTTTCCGCCGCCTCATGTCCGAAGGCCTGCGTCAGGCTGATATCCCCATAAATTCCCGTCACAGCCAGGGCCACAATGGCAAGACACCCCGCCAGCGTCACATAAAACGTATATTTCAGGGCTTCTTTCATGGGAATACCTTTGCAGGCCGCCACAAAGGTCACGATACGGATGATATCGTTGGCTCCCGTCACCCGGTAGGATATAAAGCCCACCGCCTCCATCACAAGAATAAGCGCCCACTCCCGCCGCTCATAGCGCGTAAGCAGCAACTTACACGCGAACAGAAGAAATGTCAGCCGGAACAGATATCCCTCAATGGGATTGATATAATTACTCTTATCGACAATCACCATCAACAGCTCTATGGTCAGTCCGATATAAAAAATCGTCGCTCGGCAGCGACGATTCAGAGAATGCTCCGCATTCTCCCCGAATGGTTGACGCTGTCGCTTTTTTTGAATCAATTTATGAGCGAGCCGGGGAACCGGGCTTTCCTCCCGCAGCCGTCTGTAGAGATCGTTTATCATAGTTCCTTCCCACCATTCTTACCGCCGCAGGATTTTTGCCGCCGCCCCGTGCGCCCTGCGCAGCCACTGTTTTCCCGCAAGCTTTGTCCTCTTCCATAAGATCCCCGCCGGGCTGATTTCCGGGGCAATCAGGAAATCATACTCCTCTCCGTGCTCCCGCAGATACGCGGGAAAGCTCTCGTCAATCTCCACCCGGACAAACTTTGCATCCCGGTCGAAAATATCCTCGCCGCAGAGCAGTCTGTCCACCGCCTCATTTAAATAACGTCTGCTATTATATTCTGAGTGCGCCGCCGCCTGTACCTTTACGCCAATGCGCTTCGCCACGTCCCGCTCGCCGTCGCCGCCCATATAACCAAAGTGCCAGCCGCCGTCCGAAACGCGCACACTGCGGGGATCTCCGGGAGATACCTCGCGCAGATACACGATCCCTTCCTTTGGCAGCTCCGAATAACTGCATATCTTCGTGCCAAGCCACTGCCTTTTCGCCACACCCGGAAACTCCCCCGTAATGGACAAAAGATTTCCTGACACTTCTTCCATATTTAAAAAACAGTAAAACATGCGCTGTGCCAGATGGTAAATCTTTCCGGGTTCAAACGCTTCGATCAGCCGTACCAGCGTCTCCGGATTCGGAATCTCGTCCACATCGCTGAAAATAATAATATCCTCCGGCTTACAGCCGGAAAGTCCCCGGATCAACTGGTTTTTCTGAAACTTGTCCCGCTCGTGGGTGGTCACCCCCTCCATAGGGGAATTCTCCACCGCCACATACCGTATCTTCTCCTCAAATTCCGCAAAAAGCCTCCTGTTTTCCGCAAAAATCATCCGTTTCGGCTCCCCCGAAAACGTGACGGAAGCCTCCTCGATCACAAAAAAGTCCACGTATGGCGCCATAATCTGCATACGCAGCTTCAAAATATCCAGTTCATTGAAAAAAGGAATACAGTCATATACCATGCGTTATTTTATCCTTTCATCCGCCTTCGGAATGTAATAGTTCTGACCAGATCCTTGCACTTCTGCCATCTGCTCTTCCACGGATTTTTGAACTGTGGGTACTGTGCGTTTCTGCCCCGCCACTTATGAAACAGAAAAGGCTTCTCCACATCCATAATCTCGGGAATCATATGCTCGTGGCCGAAATACTTCGCCACCTCGATGGGGGCAAACCGCATTCCCGCTTCCTCGATCACATTGCGGTATTTACAGCAGAGAAAAACATCCTCGTTATATTCGTCTTCCTTCTCGATCTTTTCCCACTTAAGCCCTGCCTGCGCGGGAAAATCCATAAGCCTCCTGCTGCGGATCGATACACTGTTTCCCACCCGGACAATTTCCCCTTTCGCATCCCGGTAAGAGTAATCGTTTTGCGGCAGCGGCCAGGGGGAGCCGATATAATCATAATCCAGAAACGCATCCTGCCAGCTCTCCGGATGCACCACAAAACCGTCCGCATGGACGATGAGCGCATACTCTGTATGGATGTGCTCTCCCAGCTCGTACACCATTTTATAGTTAAACTTGTCGATATCATCCAGTTTTGAAGTATGGGAATACCGAATATTTTTCGGCAGGGAAAACGGCTTTCTATGGGTGATAAGCACCACATCGCCAAAGGCAATCCCCCGCATACTGTATTCCATGGCGCGGATCGTCTCATATACATTCACGCTGGTCATAGCCGCCAGCGTCACGTTCGCGAGATTCAATTTTCCTTCCACAGTTTGATTCATAGTGTATTCCTCTCAGCCAGCTCAGAGAATGCCCATTCTTTCCTTTTCACTCTGTGGCTTATTCATAGATTTCCTTTCCTGCTTCTTCGTCGCTGCGGAGAATGCCGCTCTTCAGGCATTCTCTCGCGTGAGATATAGTACTTCTTGATGTCTCGTCCTATGGCGAGACATCTTTAGAAGTACTTCTCACGCTGCGTACGCTGTCCTTATGGTAATACCGCGCGACCGCCAGATTCATCCAGTTTCCCTCATCCTCGCTCAGATCGGTGAAGTCAAAGAGGGCCGGTCTCGCGCTGTAGGGAGCGACCACTACCTCGGTGACATTCTCATCCGTGTAAAGCGCATGACGCGCCATTGCCTCCTGATAAAAGGTCTGCGCTTCCCCCTTTGCCACGGAGCGCAGGGCGGAAATGCCCGTATACGTATTTTTATCCGCCGTAAGCACCCACACGCCGAGAAGCAGCAGCAGGCACACCATGCTCATACGGCTCCCCGCCCGCTCCAAAAACAGGCCCAGAGCCTCCGCAGCGCCGTCCTCCCGCCGTTTTCTGTGGGAAAAATATCCCAGCCAGTACGCCGTCACCAGCAAAACCGCCAGATAATAGGTCATCTGTATGATATTATCCACCCGGGAAAGCCCCACCATACCCACCGCAAAAAGGGTGGGCGTAAACATAGCCGAGATCACACAGTACGCCCCCGCCGTCACCAGCACGGGATGGGAAAAATCTTTCCCGGACGCTTTCATCCGCTTCCACAGAAGAGGCAGAAGCGCCAGCCACAAAAGCACGACAAACACCGGCGTCCAGCGGATCGCAAACACCGCCGTGTTATAAAAAGACAGGGCAATCGCTTTCAGGGCGGAATACCCCTCATCCATATCGATGCTTCCCCGCTTGCCGTTACCGGGCGCAAGAACATTCACCAGAAATCCGGCGCTCCCCGTCAAAAACGGAATAATAACATACGCTATTTTATCCTTCTTTTGAAAGAATGCATAGCAGACGAGAAAAGCCATGAGCACTTCCGCCTGCAGCCCCGTCACCAGATTGCCGCCGCCCACAATCACCGCCAGAACAGCCGCCGCCCCGCAGCATGCATACGCCCGGCCCCTTTTCTCCGCCCAGAGGCTGCCCGATGCAAGGGTCAGCAGAAAGAACCAGACAGACTGTATCAGCACATAGTGGGTAGAGCCGTTGTACCAGTAAATTCCCTCAAAAGGGGCTTCTATCACCTGATAAAATACAAACAGCAAAAGCGCCATGGCAAGGGACGCACTTTCCTTTTCGCAGCCAAGCCATCTGACCAGAATATGCCGCCCCAGCACAAAGGATGAGGAGGCAAACATACCGATCATCAGGATCGGAACCACCCACGCAATGTCATAACGGAAATTCATGGGGCACATGCCCATCAGAAAACAGGATATATAAGTGCCCTGCCAGTCCTGATAGAAGTCCATGTTCTGCCGCCAGGCCTCCTGCACGGAGGCCGCAAAAGACCCCGTCGCCTGCCAGACGTCGTGCACCCGCCTGCCGTAATCGTAGTCGTCGATGCACATCACATTATATTTTCCCAGCCAGAGCAGCGGAAGCAGCGACAGGAGCAAAAACCCCGCCGCCAGCAATACCGCCCGTCTGCCGCTCAAACAATTCTCCGCCTTTTCCCAAACCTTCATCCAAATCCGCCTTTTCCTCTGGTCTCGCGTTCTGCTCCAATGCCGCTTCACGCCGGGCGCACCAGCTTTTTCAGCCTTCTCTCCACGCCTCTTCCGATCTTGCACAGATACGCCTTCTTATAAATATACCACGCGCGGAGTCTCATAAGCTGCAGCCTCATGCCCGTCGGCCTTTTGTTTACATCCTCATACTTCTTGGACCGCCTCTTGTAAGCCGCCAGCTCCTCCCGGCACTCCTCGTCCGTATACACCCGGCCTCTCCGGTCCATATAATGCCATCCTTCGTAAATATTCTGCTCCGACGCCCAATAACCGTCAGACACATTATGTCTCGCCCAATATTTCGGTGCCAGAATATACTGCACGGTATCGCTGGTAAACGCGGGAAAATACGCAAAAGAAGAGTTCGCCAGCAATAAATAACGTGCGTTTTTTAAAATAGAATAATCCTTGGCCAGGTCAAAGTTGTAAGCCGGAATGCCGGGCAGAAACTTGTTTGCCTCCCGCACATCATTCGTGATAATCATAAACTCCATGTTCGGATTGATCTTCCGCATCTGTCGCATTCCCTGTAGCCAGTAGCGTTTGCGCAGATAAAGCTCCGGCGAACCCATATAGTCGCTGCAGCGAAGATGCAGGATACAGAGATTGTCCCGGCTGTACTCTTTACAGTCGTACGCAGGCTTTACCTTAAGCCACTCCCGGATCTGTGCCTTATGGGAGATAAAATATTCTTCCGCCTGCAGATTTCCGTAAAGGAGCGTGCCGTCCTCCACCTCAAAAAGCCGTCTGTCCGCATCCGTGACGTACACGCCGTGGGTCAGGTCATGGGGGGAATTTCCCGCAAAAAGGCGGGTTTCCTTCTCATGATAGACCTTCTGGTAGTCCTCCTTTTTCGAAGGGACGCCCATGTCCAGATCCATAAAGTACAGCCCGCAGTCGCTGTGCATATTGTTGGCAAAGTGCTCCGGGTCAAGCACGCTGAACTGATATCCCAGATCCTGCGCGATACATCTGGCTGTCACATAGAAAAACAGCTGATTCCCCAGCCCGAAGCCTTCCTGTGTCTCGATTCCTAACATTGGTTCCTCCGTTTTGAAACGTTCCTGCGGCAGCTTTGGCGAAAGCTTCCATCTACTCCTGCCATCACGTACCATGCTGACGCTCCGGCACGTCACTGTGCCAGACTTGTCTGCGTAATTTTCTCATTCTCTACCTTATATATCACGTCGCACTTGGCAATGGTATTCAGCCGATGGGCGATAATCACCATCGTCTTTTTGCCATGGAAGCTGTTGACGGCCTCCATCACCGCCGACTCCGTATCCCCGTCCAGCGCGGAGGTGGCTTCGTCAAAGACCAGAATCTCAGGATTATGGTAGAGCGCTCTGGCAATCCCCAGCCGCTGTCTTTGTCCGCCGGAAATTCTGACACCTCTGTCACCTATTGTCGTTTCCAGTCCTTCCGGCAGCTCCTCCACAAAGCTCTTAAGCTGTGCTTCCTCCAGCACTTCCCAGATCCGATTATCGTCAATCTTGTCCGCGTCGATACCGAAAGCGATATTGTCCCGGATGGACTCATCAATCAGGTAGATGGACTGGGGAATATAGCCGATCTTGGAAAGCCACGAAGGATAGTTTTCAAAAATATCCCTGCCGTCACAGGTGATTGTTCCCGACTGCACATGCAAAAGTCCCAGCAGAATATCCACAATGGTGGATTTACCCGCACCCGACGGTCCCATAATACCAACCGACTGCCCCTTTTTGACTTCCATGTGCGCGTCTGTAAAAATAGGCTTGTCCGTGTTCGGGTAAGTATAGCTGATATGATCCAGCACAATCCTATCCTTCAGCACAAGCGGCGCCTTTTCTTCCCTCTGCTCTCCCGTGAACCCCGTCACACTGCCGTTCAGATCCCGCTTCATATTCTCCGTCAGATTCTCATACAGATAATCCAGACAGGGCTGCGCGTATGCAATCTCGGACAGATACGTATTGATGCGGTTCGTGGCAGGCATCACCCGCACCGCCGCGGCTGCAAATGCCATAAGCTGGGGCATCAGCACAGTGATATCTCCGTCCTCCAGCACATAAACAAGGATAAAGGACATCATTGCCGCAATAAAAACCGTCTCGATCAGAAGCCGGGGCGTATTGTTCATCACCGCATAGTTTCTCGCCACATTAGCGCCGACGGCGCCGCTCTCATAGTAATTGCGCACGAAAAATTCTTCCCGGTGCAGCACCTTCACATCCTTCAATCCGTAGATGGACTGGATTCTCCACTTGGCAATCCGCGACTGGATCGCCTGATTCTTGCGTCCGATGGCATTCAGGCGGGGCTTTAAGACTCTGGTAATCACCAGGGTCATACCAAGAAACAGCACACCGCATCCAATCGCTATCAGCGGACTCATCCACATCAACACGATACAGATCGATACCGCCACCACGACCTCCGTAGTCATCTGGATCAGCACCAGTATCAGCTGGAACGCATTGGGAATATCGCTGTCTGTCAGCCGGAAAACCGTGGGAATATCAGCGCCCAGATAGTCTTCATAAGGACGGCCTAAAAACTCCCGCATAACCCGGCTGATCATCCGATTGCGGTTTCTTGTCACAAAAGTATTCTGTACATATGTCAGGAACAGCAGATACACATTTTTAAATACAAAAATACCAATCAACGCCCCCAGCATACAGATAATCAGCGTTCTTGATGAATCAATCCCGAAAAAGGCGACGATTCCGCTTAGCAGCTCGTTCTCCATAATTTTATCCGGCGCCATGACCGCCTCCGCCACGGGAAGCATCATAGAGACGCCAAGCGTCTCCAGAATACCGCCGATCAGGATCAGAAAAGCCAGCCCCCCAAGCTGCCAGAACTGCTTTCTGTCAAAAAGATATGCGATTTTATGCAGCAGGCCCACCTGCGCCTGACTCTGTTTCTTCATAATATATAGTGGTTCCTTCCAAATGATATGTTTACTCCTGCGGAATCACAATTTTCTCCATATCCGCACGGTAGAAGTCTCTGTTCTCCGCTCCGTTCAGCCAGCGCTGCGGCGCCAGAACCGTTTTATCGGGATTCTTATTCAAATAGGACGCCCACCAGCTAAAGCTGCTGTTTGCAAGAATATGATGTTTACAGCGGCTCATCAGAAGAAATTCCGCATAGTCATGATCTCCCGCCCCCGGCAAATCAATCCATGTGATATCCGCTGTAGAAAACATGGGCTGTGCACAGTCCGCCGTCTCCACGCTTCCATCCTGCCCGTCTGCCGTCTGCCGCTTTGTCTCTGCCCTGTCCGATCCCAACTGCCGTTCTGCCCATACCCTGTCATTGGTAAAAAGAAAGAACCGGCACCCCGGATATCTCTCCCGCATCTGACGGATTCCTTCTATATAATAGGCGTCCGTACAGATCCCGCCGTACAGCTTCTGGTTTTCGGGCGTGAGGTAGTCTCCTCTGCGGACATGTACACTTACAGAACACTCGTTATCTATTTCCTTCAAATACTGCCGGACGGATTTTCTCTCCCTGCCGTTTCTGCTTCGGCCGCCCCTTTGTCTCTCCGCATTTCCGCTCTCACCGACACTTAACACGCCAGCCTGCCTCAGGTACTCCGCCAGCCTGTCCGTATCGTAGGCCTCCCGCACCTGCTCCTCCACTGGCTGAAAATACTTTTCCGTCTGCCAGTAGCCTTCCAGATAAATGTCGTCCCATGTCAGCACTTCCGGAATAAAAAGCTTACCTTCTTCAAAGTATGACTTTTTATGTCTGCCGAAAAGTTTCCGTCTCACCCGATGCCACGGCAGCATAGAGGAGTCAAGCATCTTTTTCAGTTCCTCCCCGGTGGGCCGTTCGTATGTGATCCCGAAAGGAGCGAGAGCCGGTATTCTCTGGGTGTCCTCCGCAAAGCCGGACACGTCATCGATTTTGACTTCCCTGCCAAGGCTTTTCAGTTGCAAATATAGGGCGTACTGGAACATCTGGTTGCCCAAGCCGCCCGCAAGTTGTATAATTACCATCTTTATCCTTTTAAAAGCACTTGTTATTTATATATCCCAAGAAGACGCTTCACTTTCACCTTACAGGGAATCACTACCTGTTCGTCCCACCAAAGTTTCTTGCAGTATGCACCGGGCGAACGGTAAAAGAGTTTCAACTTCTTTCGATCTCTCGAATCCGCTATAGACGATCGGAAAGCTTCTTCCGCCCGCTTTCTGTCCCTCAACAGAATCTCCTGCAGCCTCAGCATATATTCCCCGCCGTCCTCCACCCGGGAAAGGCCGCCGTAAAAAAGAAGAAGCCTTTTATAGAAAAAGTAGTCGTGCGTCAGAGCCAGATCCTCTCTGCCAAGCTTTTTCAACAGTCTGGTCTTTTCATAGTAGGCCGGAATCTGATCCGTAAAAGTGCGCGAATTGATCCGGCAGTTCATAATGCTGTCCTCTCTGTCTATTATATAGTTATACATGGCAATGTCAAGGTAAATGCAACGTCTGGCCCGCGCCAGCGCCTCCGCCGCAAACACAATATCTTCGTACCAGCGGCCCTCGGGAAACGGATTTCCAATCAACAGCTCCTTTCGGTACAGTTTGTTCCACGCCGCGTTCTGAATCGCATACTCTTCCCGCTCCTCCACATAAACCGTAAGAGCCTCCTGCCCCTCAAAGAGAACCGCTCTGTCCACCGATCCGTCAAACGTTCGCGTGCGGGAAATCTGGCGGTAACGGCAGACTGACAGATCGGCCTGCTGATCTTTCAATGCGGAAAACAGCTTCTCGTACATATCCGGGTCAATCCAGTCGTCTCCGTCCACAAAGCCGATATAGTTTCCTCTCGCCCTCGCGATCCCCGTATTCCGCGCATGGGCAAGGCCGCCGTTCTCCTCATGGATCACCTGCACGCGCGCGTCGCCTTCGGCCAGTTCATCCAGAATCCGCCCGGTAGCGTCCATTGAGCCGTCGTCCACCACAATAATCTCCAGATTGCGGTAGGTCTGCTCACAGACGGAGCGGACACCTCTTTCAATATAAGCTTCTATATTATAGGCGGCAACAATTACGGAAATCAATTCCGTCTGCTCTTCTTTACGCAATTCGGGCGGCCGGTACTGCTCAAAAATTTCCACGACTTTTCCCCTGCCTTTCTCTCCTTGTTCTTATCCCCAGTATGATCCACCTTAATTAACCTTATGTTTCTCTTATCTAAATCTCCATATGCAATGTTGTCATCAGTCGACGCATCCACCACTACGCCTCTCATTTTATATTAATATCTTGCGATATTCTTTATTTCATTCAATCTACTTTGTTATCTTATGAAATAAATAACACTGGACTCCTGTTATTAAATGTATCTCCAAAAAACAGATTTTTTGCAATAACATTCGTTTCCTACACATTAAATAACACCAACTAGTCAAATCGTGATTCAACTTTTCTTTCTGTCCACCACTCCTGGAACACCAGAATGTACCAAATTTGCGGCCTCCAGACATTTTTCATAATATAATCATCCCATAATTTCTTTACGGCAGCGGCGTCAAACAGTCCCTGCTCGGCCAAAAGAGAGGGCGACAGCAGACTCTCCGCCCACTCTCTCAGCTCCTTCTGCTTCAGCCAGAGATGCAGCGGAATGGAAAACCCTTTTTTGGGACGCTCCATCAGTTCCTGGGGCACATAACGGTAAAGAATGTCCCTCAGAATCTTTTTGCTGACCCCGCCGCTCTGCCGGTAAGAGAGGGGCAGCGTCCACGCAAATTCTACCACGTCCTTATCCAGCATCGGCACTCGCGTTTCCAGCGACACCGCCATCGCCGTCCTGTCCACCTTATTTAGGATATCGTCCGGATGGTACATCAGCAGATCCATCAGCATCAGGTTATGCTGCCCTTCCTCCAGCAGCCCGGATGGATAGGTATCCATCCATGTCTGTCCCGCCCTGCGGGTCTGTATGGCGTCCCAGCACCCGAAATCAGGGGCGCTGTCGGCCATCCCGGACGTGATCAGCTTAAGTCCCTCCCCGATCTCCGAGCGCAGATACATGTCCTCTATGGACTTCGCGCCCAGAAGCCTTGCGCGGGTAGCCAGCGAAGCCTTCCCCGACGCGGCGGCAAGCCCCAGCACAGCGCTTGCGGGACGTCGCAGGACGCCCGGTACTTTTCTCTCCTTATTCCAGATGCGGTCGATAGAATAATAGGTGTTATATCCACAGAAAAGCTCGTCTCCGCCATCCCCGCTCAGAGATACCGTCACATGCTCCCTCGTAATTTTGCTTACCAGATAAGTGGGAATCTGGGACGAGTCCGCGAACGGTTCCCCGAACATCCCTGACAGCATGGGGATCACACGCTTCGCATCCTCCTCCGTGATATAGACTTCCGTGTGCTCCGTCCCAAGGTGGGCGGCAATCTCCTTTGCCACCGGCGCCTCGTTGTACTGTTCCTCCCACATGCCCACGGTAAAGGTTCTGACCTTCCGGGCACTCTGTTCCTGCATCAACGACACCACCGTGCTGCTGTCGATCCCGGCGGACAAAAAGGCACCCACCGGCACATCCGCCACCATCTGTCCCGCAATGGATTCCCGCAGGAGACGCTCCAGCTCTTCGGCCGCTTCCGTCTCACTTCCGCGAAAGCGATTTTTTTGTCCAATAACAGCCGTTTCCGTCATCGACCAATAGCTCTCAATCTCCGGTTTATCAAATGGTGCTTTAATCTTTAATATTTTACCCGGCTCCAGCTTCCAGATCCCACGATACACGGTATAGGGGGCCGGAATATAACCATAACGCATGTAATCGCCCATAATATCGGCATTGACCGAATTGGTAAATCCATCCAGTGCGGCAATCGAACCGAGGTCCGAAGCAAACACAAAGCTCCTTTCATTTCCCGCGTTATTTAAATCATTCTTTAATATTCCATAAAATAACGGCTTTTCTCCAACTCTGTCCCGCGCAAGAAATAACGCGCGTTCTTCCCTGTCAAACAACGCAATCGCAAACATTCCCTTGGCCATTTTCAGTGTATCCCTAAGTCCGTACGCCGCAATCGCCTCCAGAAGTGTTTCCGTGTCGGAGGTGCCCCGGAAAGCCGCCGCTTTTCCCTCCGCCACCAGCTTTTTCCGAATGGAAGTATGATTGTAGATCTCCCCGTTATAGGCAATCACATATCTGCCGTCATGGGACACCATGGGCTGCGCGCCTGCAGGCGACAGATCCACAATTGCAAGCCGCCTGTGCCCCAGTACCACCCTGTGATCCTCCGAAGACCATACCCCCGAGGCATCCGGCCCCCGATGGTACATTTTATCGCACATCCGCCCGATATTCTTCTGCCAGTCTCCCTTGAAGTTGCAAAAACCCGCAATTCCACACATAACCTGCCATATTCCTTTCTAAACCTCCAACATACGGAGCATAGTTGCTCTTTGCGAATCAGCCCTTGCTGTGAGATCAGGACTACTCTTCGTACTGCGCGTAATCCTCATTTGCAATCCGCTCCCTGATCGTTTCAACCGCCTCTTCCTGCCTCATCTGCCACAGCTCATAGGCCTCGTCCCAGGAACCGTAGGAAGTGTCTCCTCGATGATCCGGGAAAGCGTAGCGGGCCGTCAGATACTCTTTCAGGAAGTCCGTGCACTTTTCCGCGCCCGCCGCGTTGGTATGACTGCCGTAATCCGCGAAATCCTCCTCGAAGATAATGCCGATTTCTTCATAATAATCGTTCATATTCAGGAAGGCATAGCCGCTTTCTTCCACGATCCCCGCCATGTAGTTGAACATCTGCTGCTCCTTCAGCGATTCCCCGTAGGGAGAGACGATAAACAACGCTTCCTGTCCGTTCTCCTTCAAATAGGCGATGAGATCCCGCAGGTACGCCTCCTGTTCCTTTGGCATCGCCAGAACCCCCTCCGCGCCGCCACAGTCCGGCATGGGCTGCGGTCCCACCTCATCCCGGAAGGTATATCCCTTTAACGGATGCCTGTGACAATAGAACATATTCGCCCACTCGGAGGGAAGAGCCAGCATTTTCCAGTTCGTGTGATACTTCATAATGTCTATATAATAGCTTAAACGGCCTTCCTCGTCATCCTCAGGCACCAGCCCCTGTATCGTCCTGATCCGCTGGGGAGAATAGCGCAGATTGTCCGTCACGCCCCGGGTATAGGCCATATTTTCCATCAGTCCCGCCTCTTCCATCGTAAACATGCGCATCTCAAAAATATAGAGCGCAGGCGACTGGGTTTTCTTCGCCTCCTCCGCCAGATAACGCATGGCCGCTGGCCGCTGTACATTGGTAGACAGCGGATACATCGCGATTCCCGTCTCCCCCCACAGCTTTGGCGCCGCATAATAAGGAAATACCGGGCTGGAGCCAATGATCACAACGTCCAGCGAATCCTTCTTTTCCGCATAAAAGCCGGCAAAACGATCCTTCACATCGCCGTTTGTCCTCACCATATAGGATACCGGCCAAAGAATAACCAGAAACAGCAGCACAAAAACGACTGCCTGCAGCGCTTCGCGCCGCCCCTTTCCGGGTTCCTTCCCGTCATTTTCCTTTTTCGCCGAAATCCGCGACCTCTCTTCTCCTGTTTGCTTTTTCTTATTCACAAACGCTCTCCTTTATATATCATCTGTTATTTATGAATAATCTGTTCAAAATAGTTTTTCCATAACGGATTGACACGCTCCGGCGCAAGTCTTTCCTGAATCCGCGCCGCCTCCCTGCCAAGCCTGTCCGCATAATCCGCATCTCCCAAAATCCTGTCCATGGCACGGACCAACGCTCCCTGATCTCCCGCCGGAATCACCAGACCGTTCACGCCGTCCTTCATCAGCTCCTCCGTGCCGCCGCTTGGCACATCCGTCGCAATCACGGGCAGTCCCAGCGCCAGCGCCTCGATGAGGGCATTGGAAACGCCTTCCGAATAGGAAGTCAGCAGAAACAGGGATGCCTGCTCAATTCGTGCCGCCACGTCCTGCACCACGCCCGGAAGGAAAACCCGCCCTCCGATTCCAAGCTCTGCCGCCGTTTCTTCTATATGAGAGCGCAGCTCTCCATCGCCATAGATCACAAGCGTATAATCCGGGTATTTGTCCTTCAGGGCGGCGAATGCGCGAAGCTGCATCTCATGGTTTTTATTGGCGTCCATGCGCCCCACAGACACGATTCTTTTCTCCCGCACGCCCTCATATCTCGGCCTGATAAAAGCAGGATTCAGGGAATTGGGCAAAATCACGGCTTTCTCCCCCACCTTCCTGCAAAAGAAGCTTCTGGAGCGCTCCGTCTGCAGAACAACCCCTGCCGCGCGGGAAAAGAGAAAATCCGCCAGCAGACGCATCCCCTTTGAGGGATATTCCTCCTTTGCCTCCCCCACTACCGACACCACAGCCTTCGTTTTGGTCCCTATGGCGGTGACGACCGCCATAAAATTATTTTTTCCGATACAGGACAGCACAAGATCCGGCTTCTCTCTTTTCCATATCGCATGTAATTTATTGAGCCGCCTCAGAAAATTGACTACCCGGCTTGCGGACACTTTTTCTTCCCCGATATCGGAGAGAATTCTTTCAATTCCATCTGGCAGATCATACTCCTCCTCCTTCTGATATTGTGTCACCATAACGACACGATATCCCTCCGTCTGAAAGTATTCGGCCAGATTTACAAACACACGTTCCGCTCCTCCTTTGTGAAGCGAGCCAATATAGAACGCTATCTTTTTCCGCTCTCTCTTTTCATTCATGGCTTTGCATAAATTCCTTCATTTTTCGACTAATTACACCTGTTCTCGATTAAATTCCTGCATTTTCCGACCAAATTCAGCAGAAATTGCTCCCTTAATTAAATTATCCTTTATTTTCATCCTTCCAAAAGTATTGATAATTCATTTTATTTTCTGAAAATTCTTTTTCTCTTTTTCCAAAAAAACATTCGCTATTGTTTCGCTTTTTAAAATTTCAATTGTTACTATTCTCGTGGAAACAGGTGTACCACTGTTGAAAGACAAAAAATGCCCAGATCAGCCCGGAATAATTTTCTCCCGTCCCACGCCCCCTGTCTCCCGTTTCAAGGTAACGCTTCACCATCCTTGACACATACGGTTCATCGAACAGGTTTTGACGTTTCAGAAAGTCATGCTCCGCATAACATAACAATTGTTCTTTAAGAGGACCCCTGAGCCATTTATCAAGCGGCACGCCAAACCCTTTCTTCGGACGCTCCAACAGCTCCCTCGGCATATAATCGTAAGCAATCTCTTTCAAAATATGTTTTTTGTCCCCCGCCGCGTATTTATAGGAATGGGGAATCCGATAGGAGAAATCCATCACATCCGGGTCAAGAATCGGGCATCTCGCCTCCAGCGAATACTTCATGGACGCCCGGTCCATTTTGCATAGAATATCCCCCGGCAGATAGGTGTCCATATCCAGAAGCATCCTGCATATCTGCCAGTCCCTGACAGGGTAACTGCTCTCCACGGGATAATGCACAGGCAGCACGCGTTTTTCTGAAGGCAGGCTGCCCACCATATCCCGCGCCATCCCGGGATAGTTGCCCGCACCAAACTGCGTCTTCGTCTCCCGGCTTCTGTTTCCGGCGATCACACGTACCTTAAAGGGCAGTTTTTCCACCGGAAAGAGCCGCCTTACGCCCGGCAGACCGCACAGGCCATGAACCATGCCGCCCAGCGCATCCAGCTTCTGTGCCTGTGCCACTTTCTCATAAATATTGTAACCGCAGTAAAATTCATCCCCGCCGTCGCCCGAAAGAGCCACCGTCACCTGTTCTCTGGCAAGCCTGCAGACTAACATCGTCGGAATCTGTGACGGATCGGCAAAAGGTTCGTCATAATATTTCGGAATGCTCTCCACCATCTGCAGCATATCCGTCTCACCGACCGTCAGCTCTGTGTGGTCCGTTCCCAGATAATCCGCCACCGCCCTGGCATAGGGCGCCTCGTTATAGTTTTCCTCATAAAACCCGATAGAAAAGGTCTTAACAGGCTCACTGGAATGCGCCTGCGCCATCGCCGTCACCAGAGAGGAGTCGTAACCGCCGCTCAAAAAAGTTCCGAGCGGCACATCCGCAATCATGCGAAGCGACACGGCGCGCTGCAAAAGCGTCTTCAGCTGCTCCTTCGCCTCTTCATAGCTTTTTACGGGCTGTTTCGAGGCCCCTGCGTAAGCCTCCTTCACGCTCCAGTAATTCCATGTGCTGATCTGTCCGCCCTGAAATCTGAGCACCGCGCCCGGCGCCAGCTTATAAACATTCTCATAGACGCTTTCAGGCGCATTGATATACTGCTGATAGAGATAGCGCGAGAGCACGCCCCTGTCGATCTCTGCCTGAAAATCCGGGCATGCCATAATAGGCTTTAACTCCGACGCAAACACAAGCTCTTCCCGCTCATACCAGTAATACAGGGGCTTCTTGCCGATGCGGTCGCGGATCAGGTAAACCGCCTCTTCTTCCCGGTCGAAAAGGGCGATGGCAAACATCCCGTTAAACCGATTCACGCAGGAAACGCCCCATTTTAAATAGGCGGCTATGATAACTTCCGTATCGCAGTCCGACCGAAAGGGATAGTCCGCCAGTTCTTCTCTCAGTTCTCTGAAATTATAAATTTCCCCGTTGTAAACCACAATGACACGCTCATCCGCCGAGTGCATGGGCTGATGTCCCAAAGCCGAAAGGTCAAGAATGGAAAGCCTCCTCTGCGCAAGCCCCACAAAGTAGCCTCCGGCCATCTCATAGCGCTCCTCCCCGCTGTCGTCGGGGCCTCTGTGATACATCGTATCATTCATTCTCTTTAACTGTTCAGGCGTGACCTCCCGTTTCCTTATATACCCGCATATCCCGCACATACTACCATACTCCTTCATACAGAGAATGCCGTTTTCGGGCATTCTCTCATGCGAGTCTTAGAAGTTCCTGGCATCGCGCCCCATAACGCGATGTCTTTAAAACCTCTTCTCGCGTTGTTACCTCACATCCTTACCCATAAAATATTCCCTGTATTCCCCGAAATCCTTACACTCCTTGTCGACGGACTCCACAAGCTCCTCATATTTTTCCTGTATGAGCGCCCGATAATTTTCAAAATTGTTACACCCTTTTTTACTCCAGGCAAAAGGGTGGGTTAAAATCTGCACCTTGTCAAAACCCATAATATTTGACTCGTCCGGATATCCGTAACGCCAGATATGGTTGGCGTCCGACATGTATTTTACGTTCAATTTAGTATCATCTGTTATTTTATCTGCATAGGTGAAAAACTCGTCCTGATACGCGTTGAGCAGACCATCCAGCTTAATATTTTCCCTGAGCACGTCATTGGATGGCCTGTGCACGGAAAATTCCGTGATGGCAAAGCCAAACATCTCGCTCAAAATATCAGTCTCCATACGGATGCGCTTTCTAATCTGTTCCATATCCGTCATGCCGTTTAGGGCAAAATGCAGACCGATGTGCTGCCCTCTCTCGTGCATATCCTTGATGATATCCATATTCTTCCGTGAAAGGATATTGTAGGAATTGTTTGTCCACTGGAAAAAGAAGGTAGACGTAAAATCCATGCTCTGCTCCACCTTGGAAAGCTGCCACGCTCTCTCCACACTGTACTCCACATCATGACGCATTATAATAAAAGAATCTCTGTTCAGCGCCTCCGCATAACCGCACTGACGGCCCGTAGACTTTATAATTCTGATCATTTCCCTGTAATCGTCAAATGAAAACATATTTCCCTCCGCTCCTGGGCGTTGACGCCTCTCTGCCCGTAAATGTATAAAAAGCTGTTTTAAATTTAAATTGTAATAAGTTTACCACACTTTGCCAAAAACCGCTACTGCGCCCTACGCACGGACCGTTTTCCGTAATATGCGGCAATCCCCTGATTCACCCAGCCATTCTCATCCTCGTCGAAATAGAAGCACTCAAAATCGTCGATATACTCCGGCATTTCCAGTTCCACGTCCTCCTCCGGACAGTTTTCAAGATAGTCATAAAGTCCGGCACACTTTTCATAATACTCCCGGTAACTCCCATTGTGTACATGGCGCGCCACCCGGTAAAGAGGCAGTTCCTCCATGGACAGGGGCGTGACAATCAGCGCCGCCAGACAAATATAGAGCAGTACCGTAACCGTGCGCCCATCCGACGGCAGACCACAGAGCCTGTGACAGCAGACGCCCAGAAACAGCGCCAGATTTAATAGCGATATCACCATCGCTGTGTCGATTATAAAATAACACCTGTTTGGAACATAATACCCGCCATATCCGAGCGCCACGGGAAAATATGCCACGAGTCCCGCCGGAAGCGCAAGCACCGTGGCAATGCCGTACTCCCGAAAAGCGATCCGGCATCTTCCCGACAAATACACACCCGCCGCAATCAGCAGAAGAAATACCAGTCCGAGCATCGTCTCCCGAAACAGTCTGCCTGACTCCTCTGCAAACATACGTACGCTATCGACTATCGCCTGTCCGAAATGCAGGCCTGCTCCCGCCGTCCCATCGTGTCTGGAAAAGTTACCGGGCGCGGCCGCATTGATCAGCGCGCCCGCGAATCCCGCCGCAAAAACCGTCAGATTATACCAGGACACTTTACCCGTGGAGAGGAAAAATACCACCGTCAGCGCCAGCGCCATATAACATCCCACGCCCGCCACCGCCAAAGAGCCGCCGGAGGACAGAAACAAAAGAACTGCCGCAATTCCCGCACAGACTTTTTTCCCACGGATACTGCACTTTTCCTGATTCATAAGGAGAATCAGCGTCCCTGCCATGAGCAGCAGAGAAAAAGGCATACTGTACGCCACCGCCCCGGAAAACCAGAAGTAAATCTCCGCATAGACGTCCGCGTCCACCACAGTCAGGAAGAAAAGCAGAAGGATCACAAGCCGCAGGGGCATAAGCCTCTTCGTTCCGAATACCGCCTGCCCGGAAAAAGCGTCCTCTTCCATCCGAAAGAAGGAAAGCCCCGCACACAAAAGAGCCGCCAGCGATATGAGAAACAGCAGCGCATTCCCCACCATCACCGCCCGAAGCTGGGGCAGGCCAAAATTATTGATCGGCGAGAGAAAGGCCTGTAAAAACATGGAAAACCATGTCCCCTGCCAGTCCATGTACAGATCCTTTACATACAGAAGAGACGCCGCAAAATACTGCGGCAGCGAAACATGAAACGCCCCCACCCTCACGCCGTGGGTAAAATCATCCCCGCTGAGCACCGTATAGCCTGCGCCCGCCGCAAAAAGAATCACCACAGCCGCAATTACAATAAGACATGCTGCCAAAATTAGAATTTCCGCTATCCTTTTTCCTCTCAAGCTAACCTCCCTGTCAGGGCATATGCCCCTACCGTAAACCATTTAAGAAAGCATCACACAGCAGTTCTCTGGCCGCTGATGCCGCGCCTGCGACGCTAGAAACTTTGGTATAAAAACGCTGCCGTATCGTAACTGCCGCCATAAATCCCTGTAATCAGCAAAAGCAGCGCCACACCATAATAACAGCACCACCTCACTGCCATCGGGCAGGAAGACAGTGTGCGACGCACATCTTTACCACGTTCCTCCCATATCGAAACCACAAGCCAAAGCAGGCAGCATGCCGCCAGCAATAAAAATCCATACTTGCTAAGCCCATAGGAGGTCACGCCCAAAATCCCCTCCTTGATGCGGAAGTCCGTAAAAAGCGCCCGGTAAATCTCCCCCGCCTGGGAAAGGCTCTCTGAACGGATCAGCACATCCGCCACAAACACGATCGCCCAGGTTCTGGCCATAGTGAAGAAACGGTAAAGCTTTCCTTCCTTTATATGAAGCTTATCCTTCCAAATGCCATACTGCGGTTCCAGCACGAGCGAGACGCACATAATAACGCCATAATAGACACCCCAGAGAATATAACTCACGGTCCTGCCGTGCCACATACCCGTCAGCAGCCAGACAAGCATTGTCCCGATCACGCCCGTCACATGTTTTCCCATCTTCGGCCATCTCTTCTTCGACGCCTTGCCTATTTTCCGCCCCGTCCCGGACATCACAAAGGAGAACATCACATAGTCCTTGAACCATGTCCCCAGCGTAATGTGCCATCTGCGCCAAAATTCCGCCACAGATCTGGAAAAATAGGGCCTTTTGAAGTTCTCAGGGAGCGATATATCAAAAGTCTCGCTGATTCCCAGCGCCATATCCATATATCCCGAAAAATCCGCGTAAAGCTGCAGCATATAGAGAACCACCGCCAGCGCGTAAATGCTGCCCGGCAGGCCGCCGCCCACGCTCCCGAACACATTTCCCACGAAGAGATTGATCCTGTCCGCAATCACCAGCTTTTTGAACGCGCCCCAGACAAACCGCTGCACGCCGAAAAGCATCCGCTCATAATCGAAGACATGCTCCCGCTCAAATTCTTCCCGCAATTTCCCATAACGGTTAAAGGGTCCCTGTGTAATGGCCGGGAAATAGGCCAGAAACAGGAAAAGTCTGACGGGATTTTCCTGTGCCCTGCACTGTTCCCGCCCCACATCCACCACATAGCCGATGGCCGTCAGCGTATAAAAGGATATCCCCAAAGGCATCACCACACGCACAAAAAACGCATCGCTCAGGGGTGTTGTCAACCCCAGCCTCTGTAAAAAGGGCAGTATCACAACCATGTACTTCGTGCAGAGCAGTATACCGAGGCTGAACACAAAATAAAGGATTTGAACGCGTCTTCTGCGCCTCTCAAATCCCTGCTTCACCGTCTTTTTCCGCTCTTTATCCGCAATATCCGAAAGTGCCGTTTTCTGCGCCTCCAGACTACGCGCCAGATACATGCCGCAGCCGTAAGCGCCTGCCCCTGTCAGGAGAATGCCCACCGGGATTCCCCCCGTCCCTGCCACGTAAAACAGGCCGCTCGCCACGGCCAGAATCATCCACTGACGCTTTTTCGGCGCCAGATAATATAGGGCAAAGGAAATCACCCACAATATCACGAAATTAATTGACAAAAATTGCATACGCTTCTCACATTAATCATCTAACAGGCGTCTCACCAGCTCTATGACCGCCTCCTTGTTCCTGAAATTCTCCGCCACCACATACTTGGCGTCGATCTCAATATCAAAAACGTCCTCCAGCTCACTCACGACATTAATCACCGTAAAGGAATCGATCACGCCCTCCTCCATCATATTGTCGCCTGTGTAATCGAGGGCTTCCTCACAGTATTCCTCCAGTATTTCCAAAACCTTTTCTTCCATAGCTGATGTCCTTTCCGTTTTTCATTTGCGGCTGCTATATTTTATCTTGAGCAGATTCCCGTCCGCAAGGGGCAGATACAGCATGTCCGCCTCCTCTTTCCTCTTTTCAGGGGCAATCTTCCGATACCGCAGGATCTCCGCCCGCGCTCCCGCGACTTCCGTCTGCAATGGCGGGAAGATTCCGCTTTTCCCGTAATCCACGCTGCGAAGAAGGCGGTACAGTTTCTCAGGCTTCTCCTCCAGATTCAGAAAACCGTCCCCCGGCATCTCGGTGGATCGGTACATCCGCCTCTCCGGCGAAAAACCCTGCGGCCTCGTCTGTGCAGTCTCCTGCATCACGCCGTCAAAACACTCATAAAATCCTTCGCAGGCCAGATCCATCAACCGTTCCGTCAGCTCATAGGCCTTCGTGTCGGAACCGATCTCACAGCTCTTCTGGATGATGATATTTCCCTCATCCACCCCTGCCGTCACATAATGCCACGTAATGCCAGTTCGCTCCTCGCCCCGGTAAATAACCCAGCTCGGCGCGTTCCTTCCGGGATAATCCGGCAAAAGCGCATTGTGGAAATTAATGATCGTAATATTTTCTTTCTCCACCAGTACAGCCGGAAACAGAAAATTGTTGCTGGCGGAGACAATCAGCGTTTTCTCCTGTATTTCACCAAGATAATCGGCAAGCTCCCGCTTGTCCGGCATAGAGGCGAAAGGAATGCCCCTCTCCTTACAGATCTGCCCCGTTATGCTCAGAGCGTGCGGCTCGTGCTCGATAAACGCCAGCGCATAGCCATAGTCTGCCCGCCTGTCATCCGTATATTTCAGTACCTCTCCCGTGGCTTTTCCGTATCCGATCACCACAACTCTCTCAAAATTCGTCCTCATAGGATTCCTTTTTATATTATATGCTTTTTATTTAAAGTTCACGTCTGAACCAGCCGTGACGGAAAAGAAATCAAAAGCAGCTTACTTATATATATTCCTTCAACTTCACCCGGTCGATCTTACCGTTGGCGTTAATCGGCATCTTCTCCACACGGACCACCTTATTCGGCAGCATATACTCCGGCACCAGATGGGAAATCTTTTCATTGATGTACGCCTTGTCCAGCTCCTCCTCGATAAAGAGCACGATTTTCTGCCGCTTCTCGTCATAGAGACAGCAGTTTAAGGACATTTCCGGCAGTGAAGACACCGCCGTCTCAATCTCTCCCAGTTCGATCCTGTGCCCCATATGCTTGATCTGGAAATCCTTTCTGGAAAGATAGACCAGCTCCCCGCGCTCGTTATATTTCACCACATCCCCCGTCCGGTAGATCAATTCCGGCACCGCCTGGTTCAGAGGATTCTGTACAAACGCCTCCTTCGTCTTCTCCGGGTTCTTATAATATCCCATGGACAGGGACGTGCCCCTGACACAAAGCTCGCCCGGCTCATCCCCCGTCACCGGCTCATTTTTCTCATTTAACACAAGAATGTCCGTGTTTGGCATGGGAAATCCGATAGGAAGCGGTTCTTCGTCTGAAAATTCGCGGTCTACCATATAATAAGTGCAGGCGTCCGTAATCTCCGTGGGGCCGTACAGATTCGCGTACTGTACTTCCGGCAGGAATTTCCGCCATACGTTGAGCTGTTTATTGGGCATGACCTCGCCGCAGAACAGCACCCGCCGCAACGTGTCCGATAAATCCACATTCCAAAACGCTTTCAATTTCGCCACCACGATCAGCGCCGAGGGTACCCAGAAAATGGTATTGATCTTCTTTTCCTTCAAGTATTCCAGAAGAGGCACCGGCTGGGCGAACAGGGTTTTCGGGATAATATAAGTCGTCGCGCCCGTTTTCAGGGTACTGTAAATATCCAGAATGGAATTGTCAAAATAGAAGGGCGCCTGATTGCCGAAGCTGTCCTTCTCTGTGATGGAAAAAGTTTCCGTCACCCAGTCTATGTAATCAATCACCGCCCGGTGGTTGATCGTCACACCCTTAGGCACACCCGTGGAGCCGGAAGTAAACAGCACATACAGAAGGTCGGTGTCAATCCCCTTCCTTCTCGCCGCCTCCAAAGCCGCCTCCCGTGCGGATTCCTTCTCCACCCCGGTGTCATTTCCTCCCGCAGACGAAGAAAGCGTCTCCGCCCCCTGCGCCGGGACATCCTCAAGCAGAAGAAAATCCCCCTTATAACCATAAGCGGAAAAAGCTTCCCGTAAAGACCCTGTGGTGATAACCACGGCAGGCTCCAGAACCTCCAATATCTTATTGACACGGCTCCCCGGCATGTCCACGTCGATGGGGGAATAAAAGTTACAGCTATAGGCCGCTCCCATAAAGGAAACCAGCACGTCCACGCCCTTTTCCAGAAAAACGGCAACTGGCTTTTTAAACAGCCCCCGCGCCGTCAGCTCACAGGCGATGGCCCGGGCCTGCGCCCGCAATTCTCCAAACGTAATTTCTTTATGCTCATCCGCGTAGGCTGTCTTATCCGGGAAACGCGCCGCCGTATCGTCCAGCCAGTAAGTAACGTTCGCTTTCATCCTGTCCTCGTTTCATAAATCTATGTGGCCGCCGACACCCTTTCCAAAATCCGCCAACGACAAAACCGCCCGCTTTTCTTCAACCAGGCGCACATTACACCCTGCTGCCGCCTCACCTTGCCGGGATCACGGGATAGTAGGTATCCGCCGTCTTCTCTGTCTTTACATGATAAACATCGTACAAATCCGCCATCTCAAGACCGCATCCCGCCGGGTCGTAGGAGCCGTAGAGCGCAATCCCCTTCTCTACCGCCAGATTCTTCACCTTTTCCTCCACCTCCAGCGTGATCTGGAAGGCCTCCTCAGATTCTATGTAATTATACATCATGGGCGAATAGGGTGGCAAGTATAAAATGACCTCCACGCCCGCCTCCAGCAGATAGTCCGCCAGTTCGGAAAGCCGTGAAAAATGCCCCTCGTCAATCTCTGCATAATCCGTCATCCGATAGACCACATGCTCCTCCATAGCCTGTCTTGTCATCTCCTCCACGTCCACAGGGTCTACCTCCCGCAGCTCCCGCTGATAGCTGACGCTTCCGTCATAATGCTTGAGATATCCTTCCGTCTCCCACTCCTCCGTGTAGGAAACGGTAAACCGCTTTCTGTCGGGAAGCAGGGTGACGTTATAGCGGAAATAGTCTAAAGAGAACGTTTTCCCCCAGTCCCGGTCCGTATCTTTCCGCGGACGCGCCAGCTCCGGCGACAGTTTTCCATCCAGGGTCAGCGCCATATAATTGGCATAACTTTCCAGTTCCTTCCACTTCTCGTTGTCATGGCTTTTGTTAAACAGAAAGGCGTCCACGCCGATCACCGCGGTCTCCGGCAGCTTGTCCTGCGATGCCCCTATGCCCGCCACCGCCAGCAGATCATAGATCGTGGCCTCGGATAGCCCCGCGTTGTAAAAGGAATCCGTTCCGAACATGGTATGGTCAAAGGTATACACCCGGCTGGAGCCAAGAACCATAATCTGCGGCGCCTCCTCCATATCTTTCAGCCGCGCCGCCAGCAGATTCCTGTCGTTGTAGTCAGAGTCCTCCAGCCCCTCCACATGCTTCCCCGCCGCCATCTGCGCCGCAATGTCGTCGTAGGTGACGCGCAGAAGAGCGTACGAATCCACATACCAGTTGACCCATCCTATGAAAATGAAAAGCGGCAGGAGAAAGAGCGCCGCCTTGAGCCATTTCTTAATCATTCGTAACCTCGCAAGTTTTTTATCATACTACGTCTATATCAAATGAACAATATACCCTTAAATTATTAAATTTCTACTTCCCCTATATTCATATCCTGTTCGTCAGCATATTTCATGTCAACTTTTCATCCAGCCTCCCGCCCAAACGCGACACTGAACAAAAACGGCAGCGCCACAAACACCCCGTACGCATAGCGGAACTCATTGTACACAGGCGTCGCCAACAGCAGACTCCCCAGAAGCATCACACAGGGCGCAAACGCAATCGCCCGCCGCTTCCTGTAAAGCGCGCACGCAAGCGCGAACAGCAGCAGCCACGTATTCATTCCCAGACTCCATACCCTGTTGTAAAACGTCTGAAACCACTGCAGGAACTCGCCCATGGCCAGACCCATGTCATAGCTGAAAACCTTCCTCTCATTCTCAATGCCAAAGGGATTATCTACCATAAAATATTCGCTGTAAAGAATCTGGTCATGGGGAATATGTAACGCGTAATATCCTGCCGTCTGCCTGATCTCCGCCTCCAGATAAAGCATGGGATTGCGAAGCCCCGCTTTCAGCCAGAGCTCTGCATACGCCCCCTTGTTATCCGCAATGATCTGCTGGCGGCCGTGCTCGCGTATATAATTTTTTGTCATATCAAACAAGTAGGGATTGTAATAGTCGTCAATCTGCTCCAGCGGTACTACCGCTTCCAGCATCTCCACTTCCTCCTCCCTGAGATTTCCGCCTCTGACATAGGTACAGAGCAGATGCTGGGTTGGCATGGTCAGGCTCTCGATGGTATCCGGCGGCGCCACACGGAGCGCACTCAAAACCGGCCCCTGCCAGAGCAGATAGCAGGCCAGCACCGATGCCACCGCCAAATACATGCCCTGTCTCTCCCGGGACTCATAGGCCTGATATTTTCCGCCGCTTTTCCCGCCCCCCACGCTGAGCCCGCCGGCTCCGCCTGTCTTTCTTCCTGCCAGAAGCTGCCGCAGGATCAGCAGAAAAGCAGTCCCCAAAAAGACAAAAATACCATTGCTCCGAAGCAGGCAGACCGACAGCCCCGTACCAAAAAGCAGGAGCCACCGTCGTCCGCCGGACGTCCCTGAATCCTTCTCCTGCTCATCAGCACGGATCAAAGCCGTTGTCCGTCCGTCACAGTTTTTTACCGCCCATATGAATAGGAGAAAAGCCGCCGTAAACCAGGCGTCCTTGCCCATGCAGATACTGAACATCCCGTTGATGGGAAGAAGGGCATAGAAAAATACCGCAAGGACAAGCCAAAGAAGTCTTGTGCCCCGCCGGTACAAAAGATACAGATAAAACCCGAATACCGCCGCCGTGAGCGCCATCTGAAAATACGTATAGAGAGCCACCGCCGCCGTATAGTCATGAAAAAGACCATAGCCCACTGTCAGGAACACTTTGATGATGAGCGTGTGGAAATAGGGGTGATGATTGGACTTTGCCGCCATGCCAAGCGCCTGCTCCATCTGCCACACCGCATCGTTGTTAAACCATGTCGGATAATACATAAGATAGTATGGCAGATAACTCAAAAGACACAGCAGGGAAAAGAGAAGCCAGATCCACCAGTGTCCCTGTCGGCTCTTCCTCGGCGGAAACAGTCTGTTATAAAGTGCCTGCACACCAGACGGCAGACACTCCGCCAGAACCGCCCAGTTCTCCAGAAGAAAGCCCGCCGCAAGCAGCACGGCAAAGCTTCCCGCCGCCCAGAGCACAAGGCGTCCCAGATTCTGCGCATTGCTGTAATCCACTGAGCCCTGCCAGTCCCCCAGCACGACAAAACAGGCATAACAGAGGGCAAAGGGAACCAGAAGCAGGAGCCTGCGTCCCGTGGGGCGTTGTATTTTTATATCCCGATTAAGTCCCATGCGTTATCCTCCATGCTCCACCGCTCTCCGCGCTTCGCATTCCCTGTCATCCTTTTTCCGGCTGCGGCTTCTCTTCCCGCTCCTGCCGGCATCTGCTTTTGAAGCAGCATCCCGCGCCGAATGACCGCCTCGTTTCCTCTGCCATCCTGCTCTTCCATCAGCCGCTCAGGCAACCACCGTCAGCCCTTATGCTTCCTGCTGTATTCTTCACACACTTCCTCAATATAATCCCGCCACTGTCCGTAGATTGCCTCATCGTTGGCTCTTTCCGCGATCTTTCTGGCATTCCGCCCAAGTCTTTCGGCCAGCGCCGGATCCTCGATCAGCCGGTTGATGCCCTCCTCCATCGCCTTCTGGTTCTTGATGGGAATCAGCAGACCGTCTACCTCATTGGTCATAATCGTGCGGGGGCCACCGCAGGGGCAGTCCGTCGCCACAATAGGCAGTCCCAGCGCCATCGCCTCCATCAGGGCATTCGGCAGTCCCTCCCAGTCCGAGCTGAAAGCAAAGAGCGCCGCATCCGGAAGCTGTTTTTCCAGACTGTCGCTGGCGCCCATCAGATGCACATAATCCTGCGCCCGCAGCTCCTCTATCGTTTTCTCCAGAAGCTCCTTCGTGCCATCCTCCGTATCCCTGCCGTATATTTTCAGATCATAGTCCGGGTGCTTTTTATGCACTTCATGGAAAGCCCGGATCAGCATGACCTGATTTTTGAAATCCACCAGCCGCCCCGACTGCACCACCGTTTTCGTCCGTTTCTCCGGCTCCGGCACGCCGATGTATTTGGGATTCAGCGGATTTAGGATAATGCGCGAATTTTTCTGTAGTCTGGGCGCGAAGAACTCCCTCGCCCCTTCCGTCTGGAAAACACAGCCGTCCGCTCTCGGAAACAAAAAGGGAATCTGCACCTTATCAAAGGGTCTGTCATAATGTCCCACCGGGTCTGTGCGTATGGAAATCAGCACCGGGATCTTCATAAAAAAAGCTGCGGTCAGCCCCCGATACAGCGCCTTTCTGGCAAACGGTATCAGAATATCCGGCTTTTCCTTCTTTAAAAACTGCTTCAAATAGCGGATCCGCAGGAAAAACTGGGTCAGGCGGTTTTTCTTCTCGTCCCCGGGCCGCAGCCCCACATGCACACGCCGCACCCTCTCGTCGATCCAAAATTCGTCCTCGCCCTGCCACTCCGTAGCGACAAGCACCTCATATCCGTTCTGCACAAAGCGGTTGGACAGATTCGACACCACCCGCTCCGCACCGCCCTGTTCCAGACAATTCAAGTGAAACGCAATCTTCCGTGTCATATTTACCTCCACACCACAGTTACGCGAAATTTTAATCGCGGAGAATGCCGATTTCCCGGCATTCTCCCGAGTGAGCCTTAGTACTTCCCGGCGCCCCGTCCTATGGCGGGGCGTCTTTAGAAGTACGTCTCACTCTGACCATTCCCGAATCTTGCGGATATATGTCTCCTTGGAAAAGACGCCCGCCCGCTCCACCGACAGTTTGCTGTAGCGCGCCAGCTCCTCCTCATTTTCCAAAAGCGAAGCCACCCGGGCTGCCGTATTTTTCTCTTCCTCCTCTATATGGGAAGCGTCCATATCCGGGTCCTTTCCCATATTCGGCACCAGAACGCCGTATTTTCCGTCAAAAATCTCCGCAGGTCCGGTCATACAGTCCGTGGCTACCGCTGGAAGCCCCATCGCCATCGCCTCCACCAGCGCATTGGGAAATCCCTCCCAATAGGAAGTCAGCAGATAGAGTGCGCCCTTCTTCAAGTACGGATACGGATTTTTCTGCAATCCTGCAAAATGCACTGCCTCCGCAATGCCCAGATCGGCCGCCAGTTTCCGATACGCCGTAAATTCCCCCTTGCCGATAATGAGCAGCTTCGTATCGGGAAGCTCCCTGTGCACCAGCGAAAAGATTTTCAGCAGATGCCAGAAGCCCTTGACCACATCCTCCCTGCCCATGGAGACAATAACGCGGCCGTCCTGCCAGGGAAGCTGCGCCTCCCCCTCCTCCGCGCGCGCCCGAATCTGCGCGATATCAAAAAACCCTTGCAGGGTGTATGTATGGTCGCAGCCATACTTCTTTTCGATCATCCCCCGCAGCGTCTCCGAACAGCACAGAAGTCTGTCGGACTTTTTACAGAAAAGCCCCAGCCAGGAGCTGTCCATATCCATATAACTCATCACGCCGAGCCAGCATTTTGCTCTCTTTCCCTGCGGAAACAGCCGCGAAAACACATGAGCCAAGTTGGCCGTAGGACCCATACTGTAGGCGATATCAATCTGCTCCTTTTTCTTCAGGCGGTAAAGCCGCCACCCCCGCCTGCACACATTGAGAACCTTGGCAAGCTTTCCCGGCCGGCTGGGCAGACCAAGATCTGCAACGGGAATGTCCTCCACGTCGAAATCTATGTTTTGGGAATCAAAAATGGCAATCTGCACATCGAAATAAGGTTTTAAAATAACAGCCGTCATTGCACATACTTTTTCCGAACCGCCCTGATGCAGGGACGGCACGATTAATAACAACTTTTTCATATACTTACCGACTCCGTTTCATGCATTCACGCGGTATTTGCTTCCCTACAGCTCCCCGCTTCTTTTGGACGCCGCACCTTCGCCCAGATAAAACCGCCTGTACCCCTGCGCCTGTGTGCGCACGTCAAAGCCCGCTTCCCGCAGCTCCTGCGCCGTATCCCTGCGGGTATACGCTGCCCGCTTTAAGATTTCCTCCGCCCAGCGCGCGGGAGGCTCCTCTATGCTCAGATAAGTGACCAGATCCGTGGCTTTCGCTTCCCTTGTGACGGTATCCGACACCATGCAGCAAAGTCCCGCCGCCTGCGCTTCTACCAGCACACCCGGCAGTCCCTCGAAAAAGGACGGCAGAAGAAAACAATCCATCGCCTGATAAAACCGCTCGGCGTCCCTGCGGTTTCCCAGAAAGCTCACCCGGTCCGCAATGCCAAGCCGCCTGCATTTTTCCTCCATGGCTGGCCTGTCCTCTCCTTCTCCCAGAAGAAGCAGACGGGCGTCCGGCTTTTCCCTACATACCGCTGCAAAGACATCCAGCAGATAGGGGTGATTTTTCTGATATTCAAACCTGCCCACATGCCCGAGCACAAGCTCCCCTCCGATACCGAGCTGCGCCCGCACCTCCTGCCGCACTTTCTCATCATAGGTAAATCTGCCCACGTCAATGGCATTGTAAATAACTTTGACCTGCCCCGCTTTCATGGCCGTCTCACCGAATACATCCTGCCCCGCAAGCACGGAACAGGCAAAACAAAAGTCCGCCTTTTTCGCAAGTCCCCGTCTGAAAAACCGGGTTGCAAATCCCTTTAATCCCTTCACCACGCCCGCGTTTCTGGCATGGGCTGCCACAACAGGCACTCCGGCCTTCTTCGCAACAGGCAGATAGATTCCTGCCGTACTGGTCATATGCCCCTGTACCACCCGGAATTCCCTGTGCGCCGCAAAAAAGGCCTTTACCGCCTTTCTGTAAGAGAAATAATTATATACCTTAAACTTCGGGAGTGCATAAATATGTCCTCCCATAGCCTGTATTTCCTCATCGTAAAACTGCGGTTTTCTGACATATCCGTCATTTTTTTCCTGTGACGCCGCATCGCCGTCAGTCTGTCCCACTTCCCGAAAGCCGTTCTTCACATCGGAATCATGTATCAAAAAGTCAAACTGAATCTCCTCACGGTCCATCTGCCTGTAAAGGTCCATAATGCGGCTTTCCGCGCCGCCAAGCCCCACCCCGCCAAGCACGTGCAGCACATGTATCGGTTTCGCCATATCCTGTCCTTCCTGAGTTTCCGGGCGCTTCCACACCAGACTGCCAAACGCCCGGCTCTAAGTCTGTAGGCCTACACCAAAATATCTCCCGCCTCCAACACCAGACTACTCTCATAGCGGTCGATCAACAACGACCCGTCCACCGTGCGCACCACGGGTCTCCCGTCAAATACATCGATCACCTCACCCGGCGCATAAGCCGAAAAGTCAATCATCTCATCAAAAGGATGCGCCTCCCAGACCCGCACCTCCTGCTCTCTACAGTAGGCAAACGCGCCCGGAAAGGGCGCCGCCACACCGCGGATCAGATTATAAATATCGCGTGTTCTTTTATGAAAATCAATTTTCCCGTCCGCCGCCGTGCGCTTCTCATACCAGGAATCGAAATCCCTGGAATCCCTGCGGATCTCGATATGCCCGCTCTCATAGGCGGTAAGTAGCTTACGGATCAGCCGTTTCGAGCAGATCATATTCTTGTACTGCGCCGTGCGGATATCGTCGTGGGGCGTGATGGAAAACATCTCTGTCGCAAACACATTGGGGCTGTCTGCCTTCTCGTCATAACGGAACAGATTCAGGTTAAAACGGGTATCCCCCAGAATCACCGACCAGTTTAGGGGCGAGCGCCCCCTGCCAAACGGCAGATAGCCGCAGTTGCCATGAAAGCCGTAAATACCATGTTTGAAACAGTCCAGCACAGATGCCGGGATCAGACGCTGCCATCCCATGGAAATGCCAATGTCAAACGTATTCTCCCGCATCAGCTTCTGCGTTTTTTCATCCGTCAGAAAATAACTGTCCGCCTCATGTACGGGAATCCCGTACTTTTCCGTCAGCACAGACAGTCCTTTATATCCCGAAACCTGATTTTTCTTCGTCACCTCCGGGCTGATCGTAATGACCAGATCCACAGGGCAGATTTCCCTCTGTATAAAATCCACGATATTCTCGGATGTATCTTTCACCCCGAACACGACTACTCTGTATTTCATTTATTTATCTTTCCCTTCTTTCCGCGTTTGCAAAACGCCCCTTAACCTTCTTCCAGCCGTACATATATCATCCATAAACAGACTTTCAAAAAAGCCCGTGCATAACGGATTTTTGCTTCGCAATCACTTAAGATACTCCCGATACCAGTCAATCGCAAGGCCGATCCCCTTCTCAAAATCATAGGAGGGATCATACCCCAGCATTTTTTTCGCCTTGCTGATATCCGCGTTGGAGTCCCGCACATCCCCTGCCCTGGGCGGACCGAAATTCGGCTCCACCGTGACGCCCAGCGCCTTGCAGAGCTGTTCGTACATATCAGTCAGATACAGCCGTCCACCCGCGCCGATGTTAAAGGCCTCCCCCGCCGCTTCACTGCCCGCCTTGCAGGCGCGCAGATTTGCCTCTATCACATTGTCAATGTAGGTAAAATCACGGGACTGCCTTCCGTCCCCATTGATGGTGGGTGTCTCGCCGTGGAGAAGCTGTTTGATAAATTTGGGAATCACTGCCGCATACGCACCGTCCGGGTCCTGCCTGCGTCCAAATACATTGAAATAGCGCAGCCCGTAAGTGTCGAGCCCGTACAGCTCCTTGTAGAGTCTCCCATACTCCTCATCCGTCTTCTTGGTCAGGGCATAAGGAGAAATTACACGCCCCTCCTTCCCCTCTCTCTTGGGAAGCTCTGTGGAATCCCCGTAGACGGAGGAGCTTGAGGCATAGACAAACTTTTTCACCCCGCACTGTGTTGCCGCCTCCATCATATTCAGCGTACCCCGGATATTGATCTCCTCATAAAGAACCGGCATCTCCATACTTCTCGGCACGCTCCCCCATGCCGCCTGATGCAGCACATATTCCACGCCCTCACAGGCTGACTCGCAAGTCTCAAAATCCCGGATATCCCCCTCTATGAAGGTAAAGCGGTCTTTCCCCATAAAGTGTTCAATGTTTTCATATTTTCCCGTGGAAAGATCGTCCAGACAGCGCACGGTACACCCCATGTCAAGCAGCGCCTCACAGAGATTTGAGCCGATAAAGCCCGCACCGCCTGTCACAAGAAATACCGTTCCTTCCTCAAATCTGATGTCCTGATAGCCCATTTTTTCCTCCTCGTCAAATCATTGATCACACTCAAAACAACTTATGATATTCCGCGCAGGTTATGATATGAAAATATCGTACGTCACCACGATATTTATCTGCCTTTCCACATCTCGCGGGACAATAAATACAGCGCGGTATAAAACAGGGAAAAACCATATATCATATAGCGCGACAGGCACATAATCGTAATCGATGTGGCGCACACATTCGCCGCAATAAACAATAACGCCGTACCCATAATAACCGCCGCCTGAAACCGTCTCCTGACGCAGACCTGCCACAGCAGCATCCCGGCCGCCAGCACATACAGAAAAAGCGCGGCAAAATTAACCAGAGGATGCACCACGGCGATGCTCCTGACAAATCCGTTCCGGCACAGCAGGATATAATCGTAAAGCCACTGTCCGAAGCAGGCCGGAAGAAGCTTCTTTATCATCTTACCCGCCATCTCATCGGACATGCTGCTCTGCTCGTAATAGTCTACCTCTCCCAGGCCGAAATAGTAGGCTGACAGCTCTGCCTCCAGAATCTGGAATTTCAGAATATCATGGTTTTCTTCCAGATAGGCCGCCCGCTCGTCAAAGCCGTCCCCGGCATATACATAGTTCAGCCGCCGCTCCATGGCCTTACGGTAAAAGCAGTCGAAAAAGGCCTGCTCCAGATCCCCCTCCTCAAAAACCTCCCTGTCCTCCTCGTCGCAGGCATACATCACATTGGTCAGCGTATTCACCTGCCCATAGGTATTTCCCATAAAATACCCCGTAACACCGTAGTTATACACATGCACCGTCAGGTCACGCAAAAGGAAAACAAAGATCACAGCCGACACACACATAAATAACATACGATATCTTTTTCGCATTATCACGCGAATCCCAAAAAGAAGCGCCCACAGAAGGATCGTGGTCATCATCTGTCCTCTGGTCATGGAGAGCAGATAGGCAAAAAGGAGCGCAAACACCGCGTCGCGCCCTTTCCCCTCGAAAAGCATCCGCAAAAGAAAATATACGAATATGGTAAACAGCGGAATGCACAGCCCCTCGCTCATCACCGAATTTTCCAGAAAAATTTTCAGAGCCGAAACATACCGCGTAATCAGATGCGGCAAAAGCTGCAGCGCCACAATCAGAAGTTCCTCCCACAGCCGCAGGCCAAACCGCCTTGCCAGATACTCCGCAAGCGCCGTGATCCCCACAGCCGTAAGTATTCCCTGCCCGGCCATCGCCGCCGTCAGATACCCTTCCCCACAGACAACCCGGAATGCGGCCAGATAGAGCGGATAGAGCGGTTCCCTGTGAATATGCATCGTAATATATTGTTCGGAATCATTATAAACCCCGACTCCGCCGACTGCAAGCAGCCCCCCAAAAAAGATGAGGAGCCCTGTGAAAAGATACAGAGCCCTTTTTTTATTTCTACCCACATTGTCCCCCACGATTCTCCGACGCGAGACTTAGAACTTCAAAGTCAGCTATGCTTACTTTGCGATGCAGCCTTCGCTGCGAGTGATTTAGAAGTTCTTCCCGCGCGCCTACAATCTCCAATACAGAAAATCCTCTGTCAGATATTCTTTGCGGTCCAGTATCCCCTTCAGGTCCATCAGAACCTTTCTCCTGTGCGCCGGATTATAGAAAGAAGAAATCTTCTCTCTGTCAAGGCTCAGGAACTGTTCGTGCGAAACCGCAATAATCAGTGCGTCCACCTCCCGGATATCATCCATTGTCTGGAAGGTAATCCCATAAAGCCGCTCCGCCTCAGCCGCATCAGCCGCCGGATCTACCACAATCGGTTCAATGCCATATTCACCCAGCTCCCTGTAAATATCAATCACTTTCGTATTTCTCGTGTCAGGACAATTTTCCTTGAAGGTAAAGCCCAGAATCGCTACTTTCGCATGCTTGACCGGAATATTCGCCCGAATCAGATCCTTCACCAGACTCTCCGCCACATATTTGCCCATGTCGTCATTGATCCGTCTGCCAGAGAGAATAATCTGGGAGTGATACCCAAGCTGCTCCGCCTTGTAAGTCAGATAGTACGGGTCTACGCCGATACAGTGTCCGCCCACAAGCCCCGGCATAAAAGGCAGGAAATTCCATTTTGTCCCTGCCGCTTCCAGCACGGATTTGGTATCGATTCCCATCTTATGGAAGATGATGGAAAGTTCATTCATAAACGCAATGTTGATATCTCTCTGGCTGTTCTCAATAACCTTGGCCGCCTCTGCCACTTTGATGGACTCGGCCCGGTAAACGCCCGCTTCCACCACCAGCTCATAGACCTGCGCTACGGCATCCAGGGTTTCCTCGTCCATGCCAGACACGATCTTCGTGATCGTCTCCAGCCTGTGTACTTTGTCACCCGGATTGATACGCTCAGGGGAATAGCCGATCTTAAAGTCCACACCGCACTTTAAGCCGGACTCTTTCTCTAAAATCGGCACACAGATATCCTCCGTCACGCCGGGATATACCGTGGACTCAAACACCACCACGGAACCTTTTGTCAGATTCTGCCCCAGAATACGGCTTGCCCCCTCCACAGGGGAAAGATCCGGCGTATGGTCGTCATTGACAGGCGTAGGAACTGCCACAATGTGGAACTTAGCCTCCTTCAGCTTTGCAGGATCAGCCGTGAATTCCACTTTTGTATTGCGGATCACCTCGTCCCCCACCTCGTTCGTCGGATCGACACCGCTCTGGTAAAGGGCAATCTTCTCCGCATTTAAATCAAAACCCACTACTTTTATTTTTCTTGCAAATGCCACCGCAATCGGCATGCCCACATAGCCGAGTCCTATCAGGGAAAGTTTTTCCTCCCCGCTCACAATTTTTTCATATAAATCCATCTCCCGCCTGTTCTCCTTTCTTTTATGCCTCACCATACTGCTCTTTATCATCCCTGTCCGGGTGCTCTCTTTATCCTGCTGCCAGAGCGGCGTAAAATCTATGTGCTTTGCGGGGCCTCCCGGACTCCCTCAAGTATCCGTGCCACCTCGTCCATATAAGCAGCCGTCACCATCTTTCGGTCAAATTCCCGCTCCATCTTCTCCCTGCCGCGCCGTCCCATCTGCGCCCGTTCCTCCGTGGAAAGGGCAAGAAATTTCTCCATCGCGGCAATCAGCTCCTCCGAATTTCCCGGCGTAAAACCAAATCCCGTCACGCCTTCCTCAAAAGCCTCCCGGCAGCCGCTGATACCCGATGCAATCACCGGCCTGCCTGTGGCCGCGCCCTCGATCAGCGCGTTGGACATGCCTTCATGGAAAGAAGCCACCACAATGGCGTCTGCCGCCGCCAGATACCCATGCACCTGCGTGTGAAAACCGATCTGTGTAATCACGCCCTCTTTGTCCAAATCGTCCAGAAGCTCCTGATAATCCTCGTCACAGTAACCCATGATATCAAAAAATACCCGGTCGCTATGTAAATGCTGCGCCGCCTCTATATACTCAAGGATGCCCCGCTCTTTCATAACCCGTCCCACAAAGAGAAAATGCGTCTTCTCCCTGACGGGATACGGTTCAAACTTATGCTTTTCCAGATTCACCCCGGAGCCCATGACCATCCGCTCCTTTTTCCCCGCAATGCCCATGCTCCGAAAAATGCCCCTGTTCTCCTCATTCTGAAAGAACACACAGGCCGCCCGTTTCAGGCCCGCGCGGTACATCCCCACAATCAGCTTAAGCAGAGGTCCCGTCCTGTCAAAAGCGCCCCCCAGCCCCGTGATTGTGGCAATATAGGGGATCTTCCTCATGCCTGCCGCAAAGCCGCCGTAGACATTGGGTTTGATGGTATAAGTCACCACCAGATCAGGCCCTATCTCCTTCATCATTTTAACGTAAGCGCGGTATAACTTCAAGTCCTCCAGCGGATTGATTCCCCTGCGGTTGATCGGTGTCTCTATGAGATGACACCCTGCCGCCTCCAGCTCCATGCCTTTCACGTCATCCGGCACACTCACCCAGACTTCATATTCTGCGCAGAGCACCTCTATAAATTCACCCCGGAAGTCATACAGGCCGCCGGAAGAATTCGTCAGAACCAAGACCTTTTTCATAAGAACAATGACACCTTTCCCAAATCTCAAAATAAATCTGAATGTGTTCCGGTACGGAATAGAAATAGTTCGAGCGCATCCTGGCTAATGCGGTATATAAGAAGCCAATCCGGCTCGACATGACATTCACGAAATCCGCTGTAATTCCCGGTCAATCCATGATCACGGTATTTTTCATCCAGTTTCTGCTCACGCGCCAGCACATTGACAACATCCCGCAGATGCTCCATATTACAGCCTCGTTTTTTCGCCAGCTTTAAATCTCTTTTGAACCGATTAGACGGTACGATCTCAAGCATCCGCAAACACCTCATCTACCAGCTCATCAAAACATTGATACCTCTTGTAACTGCCCGGGTTCTTTTTCATCTCCTCATATTCGTCCAACGCCGCTCTGGTCTCCGCATTTGGTATAGAACGCTTCAATTCAAACGGAATGCCATCATGGTTGACCGCTGAACGCAAAAACATATTGATTGCAGAGGACATATTTAACCCAAGGTCGTTAAAAAGCGCCTCCGCCTCCTGTTTTAACGCGGAATCCACGCGCACATTAATATTTGTTGTAGCCATGCTATCACCTCTTTACTACCATTATATCCCCGAGCGCAAACACCGTCAACAAAACGAATGAATTTGTTTTGCATTATACCATCGTCGTTTGCACTTCTCATACAGAAAAATACTACGATACAATCTCCTCCCCCGACATATCCCGTATCATCACCTCATTAAACTTCATCATACAGATTCCCTCTTGATATTCCCCGATCCGCACCTCGTTCTCCTGCCCGTCCAGATTGCGGATCACCGCCGCGGGCATATTCACGCCGCAGGCGTATGCGTGGGGATAGCCGCCGCCAAAACGGGGATTGACTTCCGATATATAATAAACGCCGTCAATCTCAAATATATCGATATCTATCATACCGCGGAAACCGCATTCCTCCACAAAATCCCGGATCAGCGCAAACAGCTTCTCATCTTTGAAGGACACGGACTTGTCCGTCTCCCCCGCCCGCATCTTGATCTTCTTTTTCACGAAAATATCCGTGCATTTCCCGGATATCATGTCCACATACACGTCTGCACCGTATTCCTGACCGTCCATGTACTCCTGCATCATCAGATCGTCGTAGAGACCGCAGAGCACTTCCACCTCTTTTTGACTCCCCACCTTGTTGATGTGGATGCTGGCGCTGCCCCTCACAGGCTTCACAAAGACAGGATAGGATATTTCCCCTGCTTTCTCCGCCTGATAGAAGGCTTCCTTCTGTATATAGCATTTCGCTGTGGGAATCTGCATGTTCCGAAGCATTTCAAACATCCTGTACTTGTCGAAGCATGTCTCCACCAACTCATAATCGGAAATCACGGGCGTCGCCCCCACCGCAAGGAATCGTTCCCGCTCCTTTGCCAGAAGAGAAAGCTCCGGGTCAATCAGGGAAAATACGCCCGCTATCTTTTCCTTTTTACAGATGTCCAAAACCGTATCCAGATATCCCGGCTCCGTGATCCTGGGCACCAGATAAAAGGCGTCAGCCTCATACACCGCCGGCGCCAGATTGGAGCAGTCCGTGGCGATCACTCTGCCCTTTCCCGCCAGCTCCTTCTTAAAATACTGCACCACCTTGTCGCGGGTGCCCGCGCTCAAAATCAGAATATTCATACTTTCCTCCATGACGCCACAGTGCGGAGAATGCCGCTATTCAGGCATTCTCCTGAGTGAAACGCTTCTTAGCGCAGCAGCCTCCGCTGCTGAGCTTTAGAAGTTCTTTTCACTCTCCTCAAGCCGCTTCTTTCTGATCTCCGCAAAATTTCCTTCCGCCGCACTGGTGTCCTCCGCCACCTCGTCGGTGTGCCCCAGCACCGTCTGCACCGTCATCCAGAGCACCTTCATATCCATGCCGAAGGTCAGATGCTCCACATACTCCACGTCCTTCTGAAACCGTCTGTCCCAATCAAGGAAATTGCGCCCGCTGACCTGCGCAAGCCCCGTCAGTCCCGGACGTACGCTGTGTCTCAGGCGCTCGCGCTCGGTATAATAGGGCAGATAAGAGACAAGCAGGGGTCTTGGCCCGATCACGCTCATATCGCCCTTCAAAATATTAAAAAGCTCCGGCAGCTCGTCCAGACTGGTGGCCCGCAGAAACCTCCCGAACTTCGTAAGCCGCACCGCGTCAGGCAGAAGCTCCCCCTTCTCATCCCGCGCATCCGTCATCGTGCGGAACTTACATAAGGTAAAAATTTTCTCATCCTTCCCCGGTCTCTCCTGCTTAAACAGAACCGGGCTTCCCAGCTTCACCCGCACCAGAACCGCCAGAATGGCCAGTATGGGACTGAGCACGATAATGCCGCACAGGGACAGCAGGAAGTCCAGACATCTCTTGATATATTTCTTATACATATATTGTTCCTCTCTGCGGATAAATTATAGCATATATAAAACCAATTGTCTCCTTTTTTCCCCAAGACAACATTGATTTACATCCATACAGGCTGTATAATATTTACAACAACACGATGATTCCTCACGGAGAAATTGTGCAAAAAACAAAATATATCGTAATAAGGAGGTAGCCAGATGAAGGAACTTATTAAAATTCACTCCAAAAGCCATCCCAATATTGAATTAAAAGCAATACACGGACATTTTGTAACCCCCAGCTCACATATCAATTACTTTTTGGATATGACTACGCTGAAAACAAGATTGAGTGAAGCATCTACCGCCGCAAAGGAACTGAGCCGCCAGATCATGCTGTCAACCGTGGTAGATACGATCGTCTGTATTGACGGCTGTGAGATCATTGGCGCATTTCTGGCGGAGGAACTGACAAGAGCCGGCGTCTATTCCCGCAATGCCCACCAGACGATCTATATTGTCACCCCCGAATACTCCACTTCCGGCCAGATGTTGTTCCGCGATAATTATCTGCCCATGATCAGGGACAAGAATATACTGCTTCTGCTCGCAAGCGCAACTACAGGCCGTACTGTCACCAAGGCGGTACAGACCCTGACCTATTATGGCGCGACCATCAGCAGCGTAAGTGCGATCTTCAGTGCCGCTAATTCTGTGGCAGGCATTCCGGTCAATGCCCTGTTCACCACATCGGACATTCCCGAATACAAGACTTACAGCTCGGAGGAATGCGCATTGTGCAAAGAAAAACAGCCTATTGACGCTTTTGCAAATGCATTTGGATATTCCGCAATCCAGTAGGCAGTCAGATAAAAAATCGTCGCTCGGCAGCGACGATTCAGAGAATGCTCCGCATTCTCCTTGAATGGTTTACACTGTCGCAATTTCCTATAGAATAAAAAGCGGCATACAAAAGCCACAGTTATTGCTGCAGATTTTCTTTTTGGAAAACTGCTTTGATAACTGTGGTTTTGTTATGGCAAAAACAAGCGGCGGCAAAATCAGTTCCCCGATTCCAGCTCCTTCCCAAAATACAGCACCAGATCATTATCGTTACGACATGGCGCATTCGGCTCGCACACCTTATCGTCATACCACACGCCGCTGCCGTCGGGGATGTACCCGCGTTTCACGTACATTCTCTGGGCACTGCCGTAACCGCTGTGTAATCCCACACCCAGACATACCCGATCGCTGTACTCCCCGGCAATCTGCTCCGCCACGTCCATAAGCTTACTGCCGATTCCGTGGCGCCTGTATTTTTCAAGGACACCAAAATCCACAATTTCGGGATAGCCTTTACCCGCATATGCACCCCACTCAGATATGGGGTAAACATTAATGTATCCTGCCAGCTTCCCCTGGTACTCCGCCACCAGAACAACCGCATTCTTTTCCCGCCTGTCCCGCAGACGCATCTCGTATTTATCGACGCTCGCGTTCCAGCCCTGCGCAATCTCCTCCTGCGTGATAACCGCCGCATCTTCCTGCCGCATGTCCCGGATGGTGATATGTTCGTCCGTATAATATATCTTAGTATGCTGTTCTGTCATCCTGCTCTCCCTTCTTCTCATATCATACTATGATCAGCCGCAAAATAGCCTTTTATCTATATACTTATAATAGAATCACTCGTAAAAAAGCAGAGTTATTTTAATACATCAAAAATAACTTTACTCTTACAGCCTCATATTACTATCTACTTTATATCTTTATACAGTGCGTAATAATCTGCCTCCATATTATCCGCATACGTGCCATAAAACCGTTTCGCATCATCCAGCGCCTTATTATAGATAAGGTCTCCCAGCATCTCCTGAAAGAAATCCAGTATTTTCCCCGTTCCGATCACGCCCAGTTCCAGCTCATGCTCTTCCCTGAAAAAAGCCGCGATCTCGTCGCACATCCGGGCTTTGTCCCTCTCCTCAAATACATCCTTCATCCCGCTCTCCCTCCACACGGCCGCGTCGCAATTGACACCCGCCGGCGTCTCACACATTTAAAACAGCTCCTTCACCGTGTGGATAATCTCCTCCATATCCTCCTCCGTGTTCTTGATGTCGCTTGGCAGACACAGTCCCCTCGCAAAGATATCCTCACCTACGCTGCTGCCGTCATCATTGTGCGCAAAGAAATCACATTCCGCGAAGACAGGCTGCATATGCATGGGTTTCCAGATCGGTCTGCACTCCGCATTCAGCTTTTCCTCAAGCGCATCCATAACCATATCCGGCGTCACCCCGCTGTCCGCCGCAATAGCCATGCCGGAAAGCCAGTTATTCGCATCCCCCTTCGGATTCATCGGATTCATCTGTATCGCGGGCACATCCGCAAACTCCCTGCAGTACTGCCCGTAAATGGCCTTCTTTTTCGCCTTGTGCTCCTCCAGATGCATCAGCTGCCCCCGGCCGATTCCGGCCGTCACATTACTCATGCGGTAATTATAACCGATCTGGGAGTGCTGGTAATGCCTTGCCTGGTCTCTTGCCTGCGTCGCCAGAAAAGTAACCTTTTTCGCGGCCTCCTCCTCTGCCGAAACAAACATGCCGCCTCCCGAAGTGGTGATGATCTTATTACCGTTAAAAGAATAGATTCCATATTTTCCAAAGGTACCTGTGTGCCTTCCCTGATAAGTGCTTCCAAGGGACTCCGCCGCATCCTCTATCACCGGCGTACCGTGCGCCCCGCAAATTTCCATAATCTCGTCAAGCTTCGCTGGCGTGCCGTAGAGATGTACGCAGATCACCGCCTTGGGATCCGGATATTTCTCATAGGCGCGTCGTAACGCCTCCGGGGACATATTCCATGTATCCGGCTCCGCATCAATAAATACAGGCGTACCGTTTTCATATACAATCGGGTTACAGGACGCGGAAAAGGTCAGATCCGATACAAACACCACATCCCCCTGCCGTACACCCAGAAGCCTCAGCGCCATATGGATTGCCGCCGTGCCGGAGGATAAGGCCGCCGCATGACCGCATCCCGTATATGCAGCAATCTCCTTCTCAAATGCGTTTACATTCGGTCCGAGAGGCGCCACCCAGTTCGTGTCAAATGCCTCCTGCACAAATCTCTGCTCATCCCCATGCATTGTGGGGGATGAAAGGTAAATTCTTTTCTTATCCATCATTTTTCCTCCATGCCGGAGCGTTTTTTTGCGAAGGCATGCGCCGAGAATTTCAAAGTTTTCCGAAGGAATGCTTTTATTCTCGGCTGCGAATCCGAGTTTGTGGCTCCGGCACAAACTCTAACTGAACTCGTTCCGTTTGTGGAACTAAATTGCCCATAATTGTTTAGCTGTAATGATAGGTCGGCACAATTTTCCGAATCAGTGGCCTGATATCCGAATTTTCGATCTGACACTCGTCCTTCAGCTCCTTTAACTGCGCAAAAAATTTGTGCTCATCCACTTCGATCGGCTTTCCGATATGAATCATTCGGTTCGCCGTATCCTTCATTCCTTCCTCGTCCATCAGAAGCTCCTCGTAAAGCTTTTCCCCGGGACGCAGGCCGGTAAACTCAATCCTGATATCCTCACCCACACGGTATCCCGAAAGCTTAATCAGATTTTCCGCCAGAGAGAGGATTTTTACAGGCTCTCCCATATCAAGGACAAAAATTTCCCCGCCCTTTGCGTACGCGCCAGCCTGCAGTACCAGCGACACCGCCTCGGGAATAGTCATAAAGTAGCGTATGATATCCGGGTGGGTAACCGTCACCGGACCGCCCGCCGCAATCTGCTTTCTAAATAGCGGAATCACACTGCCGTTGCTGCCAAGCACATTGCCGAAGCGCACCGCCACAAACTCCGTCTCATAGTGCTTATCAAAGGTCTGAATAATCATTTCACAGATCCGTTTGCTGGCTCCCATGATATTTGTGGGATTCACCGCCTTGTCCGTGGAGATCATAACAAACCGCTGGACACCGCTCATGGCTGCCGCCTGCGCTGTCTTAAAGGTACCGAAAACATTGTTCTTGATCGCCTCTGTAGGGCTGTCCTCCATCAGCGGCACATGCTTGTGGGCCGCCGCATGATAAACGATATCCGGCTTATACTTAGAAAATATAAAGTTCATCCGATTCGTATTGCGCACGGAAGCAATGAGCACAACCAGATTCAGCTCCGGGTATTTCTGTTTCAGCTCCTGCTGCACGTCATAGACCGAGTTCTCATAAATATCAACGATCACAAGCTGTTTCGGCCTGTGGGTCGCAATCTGCCTGCAGAGCTCACTGCCGATAGAACCGCCACCACCGGTAACCAGCACCACCTTCCTCTGCACATAGCCTAGGATGGAATCCAAGTCGACGCTGATCGGATCCCTGCCAAGCAGGTCCTCCAGCTCCACATCCCGCAGCTTACTCACATTGACCTCACCGTTTACAAGCTGGTACATACCCGGAAGGGAGCGCAGCTTACAGTTTGTGTCCTTACAGATTTCCAGAACCTCCCGGATCTCTGTCCTCGGTGCGGAGGGCATCGCTACAATGATCTCGTCCACATCATAGACATCCGCGCACTCCACGATCTTGTCCCGTCCTCCGGCAACCTTGATACCCTGAATGTATTTCCCCCATTTTCCCTTATCATCATCAATGATACATTTAATAACCATAGTGGAAAAATTGCTGTTTACAATCTCCTTGATAATCAGGTTGGCAGCTTCGCCCGCACCGATCACCATAACTGAAATCAGGTTCTTTTTGTTCTGCTGCTTATGCTTTAATCCCCTGAAAAACCGATAGGAAAACCGGCTTGCAAAGATACAGACCACCAGAACTGCCATATACGCGGGATAATAACTTCTCGGCACCGCCTGGGTCGCCACCTTAAAAAACTGCAGGCCGACCGCATCCGCCAGCGTGGACAGCACACAGGCCACCACGATATTCTGCAGCTCCGTCTCTCCCGCAAAGGCCCACAGGCTGCTGTAGAGACGCATCAGATAAAAGACAACCAGCGTCACAAGGATATTGATTGGCAGGAAACGCTCGACCGGCTGCGTGAAGTGCCTCGGAATTTCGTCGAGGTGGAAATCGTAACGCCACAAAATCGCCATATAGCTTGCAAGGACAATACTGATAATGTCATATATAATCAGGCATGTCCGTCTGTAAAACAGTTTTGCATTAAAAGGTTTTCTTGTTTTTTCCATATCTGTATCCGTTTTCCTAAACTTCGTCCTGTATTACATCCTTTCCGAACCGCGTCGACTATCCGTAAGCAGCGGCCCCATCACGAGAAGCAGACAGTACGCGATGGGACAGCAGGGATGGAAAATCCATTCCGTCAGCCCCGCCACCGCAAACAGAAGCAGGAGCGCCAGCGGAAACAGCGCGCACTCCCTGTCCTCCCTGTGCCTCCGATAATAAAGCGCCGCCTGTACAAGGGTTCCTATTCCCAACAGAAGGAACACGCCTCCCACGAAAATGCCGTGGTCATAGGCCACCTGTAAGTAAATATTGTGCGCATGGGCCAGATAATTGCCGTCAGGTTCCATAACGCCCATATCGTCATGCCCCGTCCTGTTTAATCTCTCGTAATACCGCCCAAATATATATAATCTGCCGTTTGTGTAAGATTCTTCTTCCTCAGCCTCCGCGGCTGCCGCCATATCTTCCGCGGAAGCCAGCAGTATCCTTCCCCCGTTTTCCAGATAAGGGCTTCTGTACGTCGACTCCCCGTCCGCTTTGCTGAAATAGAGAAAAGCATTCAGACACTTTTCCTGCGGAAGCCCCAGCACCTTCATCTGAAAGGTCTGGATAAAACGCTCCACCGTGATATAGTAATAGGAATCCATATCCCTGCCATGCACAAGCTCCGAAGGAAACTCCTCGATCTCGTGGGCCCGGATATCGGCCGCCACCGCGGGAATCGTTCTCTGTGCCGTAAACATCACAGGAAAGCTTATGATAACGGAAAGTATCATCAGTCCCATTCCCCGCAGGAAGCGCCGCCATTTTTCCTGAAACGGAAGCGCCTTCCCTGCAAAAAAAGCCACGGGAATCACCACAACCGCCGTTACAAAAATGGCAAGATACCCGGTTCTCGACAGGGTAAACAGCAGATACATGGCGGAAACACCAAGCAGGGCCAGTTCCTTATAAGTCCCTGCCAGAGAAGGCCGCCTCCCGTAAGCGTCCAGAAATTTAACCAGCGCCGCACATACCGCCAGTGCCAGATATACAGCGGAAATCGTCACCGTATGGAAATGGAAGGGATAGCGGTAATACTGAAAATACATATAAGGCCTGTGCAGCAGGCAGTAGCCCACCGTCAGGACAAAATGCAGCAGGATGCCGTTAACTATATTGTGCAGTAAAACCGTCCGTTTTACCCCCGAAGCCATCCGCAGATAGTAAAGTGTGAAACAGCAAACGAGAAAAACAGGCCATCCCCTTGTATTCCGGTAAAGAATAAGCAGGACAAAGAACACGCCGACCAGAATGCCGTAAGGCGCGGAAATTTTTTTAATTTTCCCAGTAAAAAGAAGTCTCAGGGTATTCAGGATCACAAGTCCCGCAAGAACACCCGCCCAGACCGTCAGCTTCAATGCCTTAAGCTCCAGCTCTCCCGGCTCCGCCAGACCCTCCTGCACGCTCTTCTCCATCAGCGCCGCCAGCGCATCCCGGTAATACAGAGGCAGAATTAATACAGCCACCACACCATAGATAAGATGATACCAGCAGAAAATTTCCTTCTTCCGAAACGTCACAATCAATGCCAGTGCAAAGAAGATAAGCACCTGTCTGTACGCCACCGTATGGTGAATTTCATACAGCGCGTTCATATAATTACAGCAGCCCCAGATCGCCCCCGCGAACATCGCGGACTGCAGGTCATCCTGCCACCTCTCCCGAAACACCGCAAAGACCGTCCTGTCAGAAGCAAGCCCGGTTCTGTGATGGTTCACCGCATAAAACGCCGCCACAGCCGCAAAAACCACGCCTGTCTCATAAAACAGGATGGAATAAATATCTGTCGTAAAAAGACGGCACGGCCCGATTGCCACAGCCGCCGCCACAGCCGCCGCCGCAATCAGCGGATTCAGGACAAAGCGCATGGCCCGCTCCACCGTAAGCAGGGTGTTCCGCTCAGGGCGTTTCTTATAATAAAGCGCTGTAAAGAAGGAAACCAGCACGCCAACGAGCAGAAAAGCCATGTACAGAACGAGTGTCTTGCCTTTCCGCAGAGGCACTTCATAGACGTAATCCGCGATCATGCACCGCTCCGTGTCCTCCACACCGTCATAGTAGAGCGCACCGATATAAATATTGGTATTTTCCCCCGCGTTATCGGCATAAGCCACGTGAAATTCGGATTCTACTCCCTGTAACAGAAAATAGTAGTCCCGCCCTACTTCCGTGTCAATATTTACCTGTACGCGGCAATAACCGGGAATCGTCTCCATATCCCCGGTGTCGATCACCTGCTGCATCAGCGTCCGCATGGAGGCGTCCCGCAGCACAAAATTAAACTTGTCTCCCTCTGTCCAGTCGGCCAGATAAATTTCGATTTCTTTCAGCCTGTCATACTGGGCGATGAATCTCTGCTGCACCACACAATCCGCGTTAACCGCCTCAGAAACCGCCGCCTGCTGTCTGCCGCTTACTGCCCACACTTCCTCGTGAATCAGTCTAAGCGGCCAGAGAATAAGCGCCGCACACACTGCCAATATCCAGACTGTGCCACAGATAGCCTGTTTTTTATTTAAGATTCGATTCATAATTTTCCTCGCTCGCGTAGATAGTGTACCACGTTCGGGATGTTTTTACAACTGACAGCTCCATCTGCGGCATTCTGATAAATCACAAATCAAGCCCCTTCGCCTCGCCACACCCCAGAATAATATTCATACATTGGATAGCCGCGCCGGACGCGCCTTTTCCTAAATTGTCAAACTGCGAGGAGACCACCACGCGCTCCTCGTTTCCTGTCACATAGATCTTTAATCCGTCCCAGCCGGACAATCCGTTCCCTGCTAAAAATCCACTGGCTGCCGTCTCATCATCCGCAGCGCTTACCTCTATAAACTGCTTGTTCTTATAGTATTCCGCATAATAATGCAGCAGCGCTTCTGGCGCCATCTTTTTTGACAGCATATCCGCATAAAGCTGTACGGAAACCACCATACCGCTGTAATAGTCGTCAATAATCGGCGAGAATAAGGGCGTACGCGCAAGCCCGGTGATTTTCTTCATTTCTTTCAGGTGCTTGTGCTGCTGCGTCAATGCGTACTCTCTTCCCGCTGATAATTCCTTCGGCCTGTCCGCGCTCTCATAAGCCGCTATGGTTCTCTTCCCGGCTCCGCTGTACCCTGAAATGGCAAAGCTGCTTACCGGATAGTCCTTGGGGAGAATCCCCCCAGAAACCAGCGGATACACCAGTGAGATAAAGCCAGTGGCATAGCATCCGGGAACCGCCACACGCTTTCCCTCCTTAATGGCGGTTTTATGGGCGTCAGACAGTTCCGGGAATCCATAGGCCCAGCCTTCCTCCGTCCGGTGCGCCGTGGATGCGTCAATAATTACCACATCTTCATCCTCCGCAAGTGCAACGGATTCCCTTGCCGCCTCATCGGGCAGACACAGGAAAGTGATATCCGAAGCATGTATCATTTTCCTTCTCTCCTCCGGATCCTTTCTAAGCTCCGGATTAATTTGTAATAACTCTATATCGTCACGTTTCTGAAACCGTTCGTTAATTCTTAAACCCGTCGTTCCTTCGCTTCCATCGATAAAAACTTTTGTTCTCATAAATTTCTCTGCCTTTCTATACTTTTCAGTCAATTGTACACCGTTTTTTAGTGTGTATCAATATATTTTGCTTCTCTGCCGGACCCCAACTGCATAACTGCCAGAAACAGCGGCAGCGCATACCAGAAAAACAGCACATATCTGGGCAGATAAGTCGGCCCGAGAAGCACTGTCAGCCATAAAATGAAAATCGGTAAAAAGGGATACAGCAATTCATACCGTCTGTTCTTCCATAGCCATGCAAACAGAAAGGCATACAGCCAGAACATCGCTCCCGGTGAAAACAGCCAGGAAACCACGGGCACCTTCTCTTTCCAGACTTCCAGGGACAGCCTGCGGTACACCTCGGCCAGCCACGGGATTTTACTTTCCCTGACACCCGGCAGTTCCACCTCGTAACCGAAATAGGAGTTATCCTTATAGGTAAAGGTAAAAACCGTATTTCCCCCGTACACATTAATCACGGTGTCAGGATACCAGAATCCGTATGAGGTCATCCACCATGCATTCAGATAAATCAGGGGCTTCTTCATACCGACGCGCAGCCAGAGCTTTGCGTATTTCCCCTTGTCCCGCGCAAAAGCCTCATTGTCAAAACGGTATTTAACCGGGTCGGAAAGCCTCGGCGTATACAGGGAAAGCGCCTCCTCGTCCAAAACTTCGTAAAGAGTCTCAAGATCCTCCCCGGAAAAAACCTCCGGCGCATACTGATAAGTTCTGGCAAGCTGCTGGATGGGCACAGTCAAAAGCTCCTGATATTCGGAGTCGTCTGCATGGAGCGCCGCTTTCAGTCCCCCGTTCACCAACACACAGCCCGCCACCGCGCAGACCGCCAGAAGAAACAGACGGCCCCGTCTCTTTTTCTGCGCAAGAAGCAGCAGGGGCGTCATTACCAGAAAAGCATAAAACCCATTGTTGCGAAGAAGCATCATCCCCATCCCGCTCACTACAAAGAGAATCTGCCAGCCCTTCGACCCAAAAAATGTCTCCTCCGTTCCCATCTCCAGAAGGCAGACGAGCAAAAGCAGCAGGGACAGCGTAAACAGCGCATCCTTTGCGGAGCACAGGGTAAACATCACCACCGTTGGAAACAGTCCAATCCAGACAAGGCCTGACAGACACAGAATACAGGAAATCCTTTTTCGCCGGAGATAGGAGAAAAGAAAGGTGAAAACGCCTGCCGCCAGAACCATCTGAAAAACCATATAGCAGGCAATACCCAGATTATAAGAATCCGTCAATTTATGGATACCGCAGATCATGCCGCCGAGGAGCAGCACATGCACAAGGGGATGATGCGTAGAAAATGCCCTTGTCGCCACCTGAATATATTCATCCTGGGCATCGTATACAAAAAAGCCCGGATATACCGCCAAAAATACGGGCAGCCAGCACAGAAGCAGGAAGAGAAACGAAGGGACGTCCGCATGTCTGCCCGTCCATTTAATAGCATTCGTTATTATTTCTGGATATTTCCTGTTTACTTTTCGTCCTCTCTTTTGCAAACAATCAAAAAACCACCATAAAAGCAGCACAAATGCTGTGAAAATTATGGTAAACGCCGCCAGTTGAAGCCAGAGCGCTACATCCCTCACGTCCACATTCTCCACACTGTCCAGCCGTGCCCCAAACAGAATTGCCGCCGAAAACATAAGGGAAAAAATGCCCGCAATCAGAAGGCTCCTGTTTTCATTCCGTCTCTTTTCACTCTGCATCTTACACATCCACACACTCCCCGGTTACATCCCGCAGGAATTTCTTTTTGTCCTCTCCCACGTGCAGCGCGCAAGCTCCATAAAGAGAATGTTCCGCACGCCCTGTTCCAATTTCACGCTTTCCTTCCTGCCCTCTATTAGCTGAAATCCGGCTTTTGTATAACTTTTTCTTGCTATCGCATTGTCCTCCAGGACACGCAGGAATACTTTTTCCAGATGCAATGTTTCAAATCCGTATTCCAGCATGAGTTCCGCCGCACGGACACCATAACCATGGCCCAATGCATCCTCTTCCCCGATAAAAATGCCGTACTCTGCCGTTTTTTTCTCCCTGTCAATGTCCCGCAGATAGACGCTGCCGATTTCCCTGCAAACACCTTCCGTTTCTACCGGACGCTCCTGTGCTATACCGGCTTCTGCATCCCTCACGCAAATGATAAACTGCGCCACATGACCCGGCTCCACCTGTTCCCTGAGCCAGGTCATATGCCCCTCCTGCGTAAAAAGCTTCTGGTAAACAAAATTCCCCCTCACAAAATCTTTATTCCGCCAGGCCACAATATTCGCTGTGTCTGCTGCCGTTATGGGCCTCAGATATACCATGTCCGCACTCATCTGCCTCTCCCCATGTACTTCATCACAACTATATTTCATACTTTCAAGGTTATGGCGCTTCGTTTACTGCTCCTGTTTTACCGCCCGCAGAAACTGTCCGTTCCCCGAAAAAGGAATGACCTGATACACGCCATAGTTTTCCCCTATCCTGCCATATTCCCCGATATATACGTCCAGACCATTCTCGTTGTAAGGAGCTTCAAACCATGTCAGTCCCCGGATCCTCTTTTCCTCATCCGACATGATAAAATCCGCCTTCCCCTCTACGAGTGCGTCCGCCGCCGATTCTATGCCGAAGGCAGCAAGTTTCTTACGATACAATGGGCTCTTACACATCCATCCTCCGGCAATGTCATAATTCGAGAGCGTATTTTCCCTACACTCTAAAAGCTTTCCCGAAAATGCTACAGTGGAGTAGACATCCTCAAAATAGAAAGTATCCGGCCGCGCTCTGCAGTATGCGTCTATGGCCTCCCAGTCCCGGTTGATCTCCTGACGTCTTGCCTGATCGTCCTGTACCGCGGGAAAGCCCTCCCACAGCCCCCAGGCCGAGAGGAAAAAGAGCGCCGCTGACGCACCGAACAGAAGATACCGGGCTGCGGCAAAACCGCCGGACCGACTCACAGCGATCCCCCCGGCCGGTGCCGATACTGCCGTTTCCGGTAAAGACTCCGCAGAACCCATGCTTCCCCACCGCAGGCGCCATAAAAACAGCCCCGCTAACAGACTGAACTCCACCAGATAAAGAGGATGTGTAATCCGCTCGGGATCGCGTCCCCGTAATAAAATGAACATCCACAGCGCGCTTCTCACCAAAAATATCAGAAAAAGCTGTATAGCTGCCGCGATCAGATTCCGGGTATCCCGCCAAAGTAATATAACGACTGCTGTTATATTTGCCCCATACCCTAAAATCACCAGCAGGTTATACGGCGCGTCATCTGCGTGAAAGCTTCTGTAACGGTAAAGCAGCAGTTTTTCCTTAAAAACCGCGCACCAGTCTCTCGCGCCGCCCACATGTTCCCTCGCATAATCCGCTACATCCGAGAGCATCTGCGCATCAATTCTATCATCGAGGCCGAAGTTATAGTTGTCAAGCAGAATCCGGGCGCCATAAGAAACGCCCTGCCTTTCTAAATCCGCATCAAAAGCTTTCTCCGTCAGCACTTCGGGGTAAAAATCATAAACCGTTGTCCTGTCATTAAAAAACTGCCGGAACGTCCTCCAGTCCCCTCCGTACCCAAGACTGTCCGCCCCTATGGAAAGACCTATACCTGCGAAAAGAAGCAGAATCAGTCCTACATATTTTTGTAAGGTTTTTCTAGCAAAAACAGGCCTGTCCGCCTGCCAGCAAAAAAGCCCTGCAAGTCCCAAAAAAGGCAGTGTGAGAAATGCCATCTCCGGCCGGAGATGTAAGGCCAGCAGAAAAAGAAACAAAGCCGGCAGGCTTTTGATTTGAAACGCTTTCACGGACAGAGCACCAGATCCCTTCCCAGAATGCGCCATCTCCGGCACGGTCAGAAAAAGAAAAACAGCCGTCCCTACAAGCATGCCACAGGTAATTGTGTATTGCACATTGACCATATGGGTCAACCATATGCCCCATTGGAAAAACACCAGCACCAGAAGACAGAGTAGTTTTCCTGCGAAGCTCCTTCGTATTCCGCCGCCCCCTACGCCGCTGCCCTTTCGGAACGCCCCCCTCTGTACACGGAAAACGTCCGTCAGCGTACACATCCTGACACCTACCAGAAAAAAACAGCCGAATTGACATAAAAACAGAAATGCCCCGTACCACGGAAACGGTCTACACATCCGGTAGCACAGCGCAATTACCGCGCCTAATGGATAAAGCGTCTGCATATTGTGCCCGTCCGGCGTACCACTGTAGACCCCGGACATAATATCCCGCATCATCGTATCGTCGTTTAAATCATAATAGAAATCAAAAAACAGACCCATCAGGAGCGCGCTGGCTCCCATGACGGCAAACGCCAATATGCAGTTGCTATATCCCTGTTTCCTGTCCTCTTCCATTAACCACATACTCCAAGCCGTCCCGATTCTCTTTCATACCTCCCGGCATGATCCCCGCCCGTTTGTGGGCCGCATCAGTTTGAAGCATAAAATGCCTTTAGCTGCTCCGCAATATACGCCACCTCATCCGCCGTCAACCTGTAAAACAAAGGCAGACGCAGCAATCTCTCGCTCTCCTTCGTCGTATACCTGTCCTCCCCGTGGAATCTGCCATACTTCCTCCCCGCAGGCGCAGAATGCAGCGGCACATAATGAAACACCGCCAAAATATCTTTCTCTTTTAAATACGCAATCAGGCGGCTTCTCTCCTCCATATCCTTTGTCTTTATATAAAACATATGGGCATTGTGTGTACAATGCTCGGGAATATGGGGCAGCTCAATCCTTCCGGCCTCCGCCAGAGGCGTAAGCAACTCCAGATACTGGTTCCACCTGTCCATTCTCGCCTGTGTAATCTCCTTTGCAAGCTCTAACTGCGCATACAGATAAGCCGCATTCATATCGCTGGGCAGATAGGAGGAGCCGTACTCCTGCCAGCGGTACTTGTCCACCTGCCCTCTATAATACTTGCTTCGGTCCGTTCCCTTTTCCCTATAAATCTCTGCGTCCTCAATATACTTCTCATCACGGATCAGTAACGCCCCGCCCTCTCCCATGCTGAGGTTTTTCGTTTCATGGAAGCTGAAGCACCCAAACTCGCCAAAGGTTCCCAGCGGCTTTCCCTTATAAGACGCCATGATACCCTGTGCGGCATCCTCCACCACCATCAGATGATGTCTCTCCGCGATTTTCATGATATCGTCCATCTCGCATCCCACACCCGCATAGTGTACAGGCACAATCACCTTTGTGCGCTCCGTGACCGCGTCCTCAATCAGTTTTTCATCCATATTCATGGTATCCGGCCTGATATCCACAAACACTGCCGTGGCGCCCCGCAGTACAAACGCGTCCGCCGTAGATACAAACGTGTAGGAGGGCAGGATGACCTCATCCCCCGGTTTGATCTTTGCCAGAAGCGCCGCAAGCTCCGTGGCATGGGTGCAGGAAGTGGTAAGCAGACACTTGGCTGTGCCGGTCTGCATCTCAATCCACTGGCTGCATTTTTTTGTAAAAGGTCCGTCCCCGCAGATCTTCTGGTTCTCCACCGCCTCTCTCATATATTCAAGTTCTTTCCCCGTGAAGGGGGGTACGTTGAAATTGATCATATTTTCCTCACTTTCAATGCAGCAGCCCGCTTCTTCTGCCTCTGCCATTCTTATTCGCGAATACGTGCTTCCAGTGCTTTTTGTCCGATTTTATCTGACGTTTGCCCGTTACCGGCGCGAGAAAAACAAGTGCCGCTTCACATGGCCTGTTTTTCTTGCGTCTAGTATATCATAATATGATATATTTTCCTACTCCGACAAAAATCTATCACTGCACATAAACCACATACCGCATATTTCCAAAGCGCTCCGTGTAGCCATAATTTCCAATCCACTCCCCCAGAATCCGCTGTTTTTTGTCTTCGGCCATCTTCTCCACGTCCACACCGAACCAGCTGATGGCCTCGCCATCGTCGCTCCAGTAAGCCGCCACAGAGGAAGATACTATAATAACCGGCATTTCCCCGCCTGCCACGATCTCCTTTTCCAGCTCCGCCAGATCCCGCATATACTCCGTCATGCGGTAGGATTCCAGATCGGGCCAGCCCGTAGACAGCGCCGGCGGCATATCCAGCAGATAATAAAGCCCGGGCAGCTCACCATAGGTAATCATTTCCCTGCCCGTCAGTCCTTCCTCCTTTATGAAAACCGACAGTTCTTCCAATAGTGCGCCGTTTTCCAAATTTGTATAAATACCCACTGCTTTCTCCGGCATCTTTACACGCATATCCCGCGTTTCGCCATAGATACCGTCCTGAAAAACGAAATTGGCATGGGAACCGACACTCTGAACCAGAACAAAGACTAACAGCCCACAAAACGGCGCCGTCCACAGGAACCGATATTGCCCCATCCACCTTTGCCGCACCAAACGCACAGACGTTCCCGGATTAGCGGCGTCTTTCGCCGTCGTCAAACCGGTTTCCCCGCCTTCTACGCGCCAACACGTGAAGCGGCTCCACATCACCCACAGCAAAAAGGGCGCTGCCACAAACAGATTATTGATGATTGGATACAAATCAGTGTTGCTTCCCAGCGGCGTCAAAAAGATCTGCAGCAGCACAAACGCCGCCAGTATTTTCTGCTCCGCGCACACCCTTTTTTCAATCAGGCAGAATACCGCCACCGCGATCATCACCAAAAGCAGCAGCACCGTTGGATAGTAAATACAGCCGTTGCCGTACTGATAATATCTGAAATGAAACATTCCCCTTCCCCAATAGAAGCGGAGCAGCACCAAAAGCAGAAGAACATATGCCGTCTTTATTATGATCCCCGTGATCCTATACACATCCCATTTTCGGGATAATTCTCCTGTCTGTTCTTTGGCGCACACATCGTTTTTTCCGCTGTCCTGCTGCCCGGTGCTCGTCCCTGCACCGTACAGCCGTTCCCGCACCCTAAGCGCAAGTCCTGCCGCCGACGCACATACCCCTGCGAATGTCAGCCAGTACAGCCCCTTTATATAATCCGCAAACATACCGCTCAGCATGGATGATGGTTTGTAGTCTGCCGCCTGCTCCGTCATGGCAAACATGGTCCGCACCATATCCGGGTAGGCCGACACGCCGTACCGGACACAAATTACTGCCAGGGGCACGCCAAAGCCAGCGGCATAACCCAACAGACACCATCCCGTGATGACCGCAAGCTCCCGCCCGGGAAGCGGTCGTTTCCCTGTGCCCTCCTGTCCGGCGTTTCGATTTTCCGCATCTGCCGTCACCCCTGCCCCCAGTGATCCACCAGCCTTCCCGACTCTTCGCCTAAAGGTCAGCACAGTCCCGTACCACACCGCCAGAATAAAGGCCGCCTGCACCACATTCGGCATCCGCACCGACACATTGGCGCCGAGGCAGATGCCCGCCGCCGCAAAACAAAGCCGCTGCTTTTTGCCGGAAACCGATGTCCCAGCGGGCACAAGTCCACGATAAAGGAGCAGAACCGCCGCCGTCATGAAAAAATAGGTCAGATAATTGTACAGGATCGTGGACGGGCACCAGCAAAGCCCTAGGGCAAGGAATTCCCCAAAAAACAATAGCGGCGCGGCTATTTGCTTTCTCAATCCGAAATAAACCATAAGCGCCGTCGCCGACTGCACAAGCGTGGTATAACATTTCATGCCAAGCAGCGTTCCCCCGAAAGGAAGGTGCATAAAGAGCCATCCGACAGCATTGGAGAAAAAGGTCGCCACCATCCATGTCCCTTCCATGGAATCAAAATACTGAAAATTAGTCAGACTGTAAGTCGAGTCTGCCACATCCAGTCCTTGATTGACAACCAGAAACGGATACAGCAAAAGAATGGCCGGGAACAGCCATTTTTCTATGAAGTTCTGGTATTTCCGATAAAGCCGCACAATTGGTTCCCCTTTAATTTATTTTTTCGCAGCCGCCTGATTTCCTGCCAGCATGATATAATATGGACAGATGTCCTCATAGCGCCCGTCTTTCATCCGAAAGCCGCCCGGGATCGTGCCAAGCTGCGTAAACCCGACTCTCTCATACAAATGTCTGGCATGGATATTTGACGCGACGACTGCATTAAACTGCAGGACCCGGAACCCGATCCGCCCTGCCTGCCTGATGCAGTCGAGTACCAGCTTTTCCCCGATATGCTGTCCTCTTCTCTGCGACGCCACGGCGTAGCTTGCATTGCATATATGCCCGCATCTGCCCACATTATTGGGGTGCAGGATATATAATCCCAAAATTTCCCCGCTCTCTTCCTGTTCCGCAACCCCGCAGTAGCTCTGTTCTCCAAAAAACGCGGCTCCCGTCTGCTCTCCCAGCAAATCTTCCTGCGGAAAGGCGATGCCTTCCTCCACCACCTCGTTCCAAACAGCAATCATTGCCGGAAGATCCCTTTCCTGATATTCTCTCACAATCATCATCTCACCCCCTGTCAGAGCATCCTGCTCACGTAATACATTCCAGATTCTCAAGTATGTTAAAAGAATCATTCTATGTTTATAAAACAGACGTCAATCCGTAGTCTGCGTAATTCACCTACGCCGTACTCTCCCCACCGTCTCCGCCACCCGTGCAAACATCCAGGCCCGGACAAAATCCACTGCCGTCCCGACCGCATACACAGTCAGTACACATACAATCATATGGGGCACAAAGAGAAAGCTTTCCGCCGTCTTCTCCACACCAAGCCACCTCATCCACTCATACCGCACCAGAATATGCTCATGCAGAAGATACACGCCGAACGTATAAGGCGCAAGCTTTCTCACCGCCCCGGCAAAGTACCCTTCCCCGACGCGCAGATTTTTAAATACATAGAAAAAGGAAACCGCGCCCGCAAGACAGAGCAGATGATTGTATGAATAGGGCATGTCCGCATAATAGGTAAAAGCGGCACGCCCGCTAAAGCCAATCACATTGGAAAAAAGTGCCAGCAGCCATATACACAGGCAGGAAATAAGATACCCTGCCACCGCATGCGACTGCTTTTCCAACAGCCTAATGCCGTATTTCCTTATATAACCCGCTACGACAAACAGACACAGGAACCACCCGAAATCATAACCGTAGTGATCTGTGACAAGTCGCATGGGAAGAATGGTCTTTTCCAGAGAAAAGAACATCAGAAGAAATATGAGCGCTATCTGCAGTTCCCGCCTGTCCATTTTTTCTATACCCGCCGCGAGAAACGGCGCAAACAGATACATGAAAAGATAAGCCGTCGCAAACCAATAATGCTCCGTCCCCAGCGGGAATATGAAGCCGATCCAGTCATAAACGCCAAGCTGTGAAACAGACACAGCGCCAAGCACAAAAAGAAAAACTGGAATCAGCAGGGAATAGAAAAGAACCTGACAAAGCAGCGTCCCTATTCTCCCCGGCTTCCATCCCGGTTCCGCCAGAAAATATCCCGAGAGCAGCACATAGCAGTTCACCGCCACAATACAGAAGGCCTCGAGCAGCCATGCAAAAACGCCGACAGGATTTTCCTTTACCGCAAAGGGAAAAGACGCAGCAATTCCACCCTTCACCAGATAATGAAGCGAGATAATCATAAGCATCGCCACGATGCGCAGCAGCTCGAAATTAGCCTGTCTCCTACTTCCCACACCCATACGCCCTGCCTCTTCTTTTCTCAGTCCCTTTCTCCATTTGGCACAGCCCTACGCCTCCCGGTAAGTGTACGTTGTCCGATCATTATCGTGAAACACGGAAAACCGGCACATCAGTCCGTTTTTTCGGATGTATCCCTAAATATCCAGATCTTGCTGAGCACATAGTTGGCCAGAATCACGATCACCTGACAGGCCAGCTTGGAAATCTTGTCATTTACTGTCAAAAGATCCACCAGCACATACATCAGTACAAGCTCCAGCACCTCCGTGGCCACTCTCGCGCCGATAAAGGACGCAAACTCCCTCACAACGGAGGCCGTTTCCTTATTCTGGCTCTTAAAGACGAAGGTTCTGTTCGTCCAGTAGGCAAACACAACCGTCAGTACCCAGGACACTCCCGTAGCCGCCATATAGTGCATGGCAATGGCGTCTGCAAAGATAAAATACAGAATATAATTCAATACAAACGCCAGAAATCCAAAGATCAGGTAATTGATCCCCTCCTCATGTTTCTTATACAGTCCCCATCCGAAATCCCATAACTTTCTTATCATGCTCTCTTACCTCTCACCCAAAAATTCTCCGGAACAGCTTCCCTATCGTACGCACTCCATTTATCTCTCCCTGGAAATGGCGCCCGCCGCAACCCGGTACACCATATCACACTTCTCAATGGTCTGCAGTCTGTGCGCTATAATAACAAGCGTCTTTCTCCCGTGCAGCCTGTTGATGGAATCCATAATGGCCGCCTCCGTCTCATTGTCCAGCGCGGAAGTCGCCTCATCCAGCACAAGTACCTCCGGGTCTTCATAGAGCGCCCTGGCAATACTGATCCGCTGCCTCTGCCCGCCGGATATGCGGATACCCCGCTCGCCGATCCCGGTTTCCACACCCTCTGGCAGACTCTTTACAAAGTCATCCAGAGCTGCCTCCTTCAAAGCGCGCCAGACCTTCTCGTCATCGATTTCCTCCTCCGGCACGCCGAAAGCCACATTCTTGCGGATGGAATCGTCTATCATAAAAATGGTCTGGGGAATATATCCGATGTTCTTAAGCCAGGCGGCATAATGCCCACTGACGTCCGTGCCGTCCGCCAGAATCCGTCCGCTCTCCATCTGCAAAAGCCCCAGCAGAATATCCACAATCGTCGTTTTCCCCGCGCCCGTGACGCCCACGATGCCCACCGAAGCGCCGATCGGGATCTCCATGTCTGCATGGTTAAAAATCAGCGTCTCCGTATTCGGATATTTATAAGTGATATCCTCCAGCCGGATCAGTTTTTCCAGCGGAAGTTTTTCCACGCTCTCCCGCTGCTTATAAGCCTCTGCGTCATAGGTCACACTGCCGTCATGAATCTCTTCCTGCAGATTATCACTGACTCCCATAAAGAACGGCTCGAAATAGGAAATAGAGGTCTGATAATTATTAATCCTGTTCACGCTGGGAAGCAGGCGCATGGCAGCCGCTGCCAGAGCCGAAAGCTGCGGCAGAAGCTCTTTCATCTGTGTCCCCTGCCCGATGGACAGTACAAAATAGCCCACCATACCCGCGATGCATACCGTCTCGATCAGAAGCCTCGGGGTCGCGTTAAAGAGATTATATTTCTGCACAGAGCTGACATACCCCGCCCCGCACTTTGCATATTCGTTGATGAAATAATTTTCTTTACAGCCGATCTTGATTTCCTTAATCCCCATCACCGACTGTTCGATCCATTTATACAGCCCGCTGTAATAGTCCTGATTGTCCTGTCCTGCCTTAATCATAATAGGCTTAAGCACCTTTTTTATCACAAACAGGAGCGCAACCATGAGCGCCGCCACCGTCACAATCATCATTGCGTCAGAATAGAGAAACAGCGCCACTACCAGACAGACAAAGACAATGCACTCGCTGAAAAGCTGCAGACAGCTTAGGATCAGACCATACATATTGTTTACGTCGGATGTGATATTGCGCTGAATAACAGACGTGTCCGCATTCAGATAATATTCATAAGGACGCTGCATAAAATTGATCATCATGCGTCTCGATGTCGCAAACTGGTTCGTATAGACGAACTTCAACTGCGCTTTCTGCTGAAAGAAAAGGTAAATATTTTTTATGACTGTCATTCCTACAAATGCCAGCAAAAGAAACATGGCAAACTGGGCGTTGCTCTCCATTCCCAGCGTATCGTAAACCGAAGAGAGGAGACCGCTCTCCCCAACCGCCTCTGGATCCATCACTACGGTCACAATGGGCACCAGCATGGAAACGCCTAGGCTCTCCAGCACACCGCCAATGAGCATCATAATGATAAGCGCTATCATGGCACGTTTCTGCCTGCCATCCAGCAGAATATTCATTTTCTTCAAGATTTTCAGCATAATGTGTTTCCTTTTCCCAGCCCATAAGCGTACGGTTCATACCCATTCCCAGGCTAAACTGTTATCGAGTATACCACAAGTACGTACTGTGCGCAAATTCCGCACTCTCTTTCGCCGGTTTAAGCTGCCGTTATTTCCCGGCCTCTTAAAATTTTAGGGATTCTGTCTGAATACCCGATGCGATCAGACATTAAATCTCCTCGTTCTGCCTGTGCAGTCTGGGATCTTCATATTTGTCCATAAAATCCTCCCCCAGATAAATAATCTCCTCCGCAAAGCGGATATTCCGCACCACCGTAAAGACAGAGATCACCCGGCTAAAGGTCAGTCCCTCGATATAATTCAGCACCTCCATCGGGAATTTCCGGTCAAGCACAATATGCTCTGAAAATTTTTCTTCATAGTCTAAAAGGTCTCTGGGATGGGGCTTAATCAGGATCACGGATTCCGCCCCTTCCTTTTGACCATATAAGTTAATGCAATCCCTGAAAATCTGCTCACGCACACGCAGCTCACAGAGAGGTTCCGTCAAAAGAAGAATTTTATCCTTTCCTACCGACAGTTTTTCCTGTATCTCCTCTATATTGGCAATAAACAGCCGCACCAGCAGTGCCTGATCCGCCTTCGTAAGCGCATCCGCCAGCTCCTGCCTGGACTGTTCAATATATTTGGGGCAGGGATAGGGCAAAACGGAGATATCATTGACCTCCATGTCCAGACAGTACTTTCCCCACCCGTTCTGGATAAAAATAAGGTTCAGGGCGGCAAGAAACGCTTTCAGCTTAAAATGCCCCCTGTTGTCATAGCGCGCGGTATCGTAGGTGCTGATACAGTCCAGTCCGTCCTCCAGCGCATGATAATGTATTTTTTTATAACTCAGATAATAACCGATCGGATCGGAATCGCAGAACACGTAAATATCTTTATATTCTTTAAAGTCCACCGGCACATAAGGCTTCTGCGCCTTTCCCAGAAGCTTTGTGTAACGGATACGGGCAAGGAGATTGAAAAGAAGGTTTCCCCTGTCCACATGGTACTTCATGATTTCGGGGAAATTAACGTCCTCTTTCTCGTCGAACATGTACACCGCTTCAAAGAGCCCGCAGGCCTTCGCCCTCTCTTCCAGATCCCCGAAATCATTGGACATGGTACTCATAACGAGGGTGGCGTTCCCCCGCTTTTCCCGTTCCAGATTCAGTTCTTTTAAACATGCCACATACACATGATAGTACGTGTGGCAGACGTAAATTCTATCTTTCATAAGCACTTACGTTCCCATACCTCTCCTCATTCAATATCTGTAAGCCTGTCCGTTCACCCGGTTTTGCACAGCCTATGGTATCATCCGCATCTGCCCGTCAATATGATATCTCCACATCAATCTGCGCCATTACCTGCTTTCCCAGCTCCATGGCCTGCTCCGGTGTCTCTCCCGTCGTGATCACATGCCCCAGCCTGTCATTGCTGGAATATGTCCCCTGCACATGGTTGCCGGGCTTTTTATAGAGACAGATTTCCTCCACCCCCGCCCGTCCATAAAGAGTTTCCGGCACAGTGATCCGGACAAGCACACCCTCCTGCTCCTGTTCCGTGCCCGCCAAAGTCCCCGATGGGCAGGGTATCCGGCTCTCACGGCAGCCGCCCGACCCGCCGTTCACAGAAATAAAATGAATCGCCGCGCCGCGGTTCCGCTTCGGAGTCAGGTCAGGCGCCTCTCCCGTCGCCAAAAGTACCGAAGCTCCCACCATATCAATTCCCGTCGAAAGCGGCACCAGCCTGGAAGTAATAAAGTCGCCGCCGAGTCTCGCCGCCAGCTCCACGATCTTCGGCCCTTCCTCCGTCACCTTTATCTCCACATGAGCGGGCGCATTTTCAATACCGACCGCCCTGACCGCCTGCGCGGCCACCTTCCGTATCTCCTCCTGTGTCCCTGCATCCAGCCTACTCGGTTCGCAGTGCGCCAGTTCCACAAAATAGGGCGGCGGCGTAATATATTTATCCGTGATCGTGAGGATATGCGGTTCTCCCTCTACCACCATGATTTCCACGCTGACCTCCGGGCCCTGCATGTATTCCTCCACCATCACCGTGCCGTTTCGGGAATTGCCCAGACTGTATTGGTATGTCCGGTTTTTCATTTCATTATAGAATTTTAGATATACCCCGAACCTTTCTTCCTGCATTTCCTGAAATGACTTCGGCTTCACACCCTCCGTCCGTATGCCATCACGGTTTTCCGTTTCCGGAAGCGTCATGCCGGCACTCGCCCACTCGAACAGAATCACGCCCCGGCTCCCCGCATTATCCGCAGGCTTTACAATACAGTTCCCGCCCAGCCTGTCCACCGCTTCCGAAAACGCCGCATAATCTTTTGCCGCATAGTATTTCGGTATCGGTACGCCGCATTCTCTTAAACGGTCTCTCATTTTACTCTTTATGGTAGCGCAGAGCGCGCTCTCATAGGACAGATCCGGCCGTTTCCCCAATTTTTCATTGACATAAGCCGCCGTCCGCACAGGACCGTCGCTGGTGGAAGTGATCACCACATCAGGCCGGTAAATAAGTGCCTGCCGGTAAACCTCCTCCTGGTCCAACGTGCTGACCACCAGTCTCACGTCAGCCAACGCAAACCCCACCGCGTTTTCGTCATAATCCACCAAAATAATCTGATATCCTAACTCTTTCGCCTTTTTTATGGCGGGAACCTGCAGCGCGCTTGCTCCCAGAATCATCATTTTTTTCTGCTTTTCTTCCACTTCGCCTTTCTCCATCCAAGCACTTTTCTGCTAATATGCGGAGAATGCCGTTTTTCAGGCATTCTTCTGAGTGAAACATAGAACTTCCTGGCGTCCCGTCCAATGGCGGGATGTCTTTAGAAGTTCTTTTCGCTCTACTCTACATACTTCCAATCCATCGGCGTCCCCCTGGAAATATCGCATCGTGCCCGTTTTCCCAGCACCTCCTCATAATATCTGGGCGCCATACCGAACGCCGGCCGTATAGAACGCATATTTTTCTCTGTAAAAATTTCTCCCTTTTTCATATCTTCCGTGACAAACAGGGAACGCCCTTCCTCCCTGCTTCTCTCCTGCTTTTCCGTCAGACGGTAGGTCACCTTCCCCAGCGCTTTCTCCACAATGCGGATTTCATCCACCATCTTTTTAAACTCCGCAGGCTCCATGGAAAAGGCTCCATCCGGCCCGCCGTCCGCCCGTGACAGCGTAAAGTGCTTTTCCACCATCCGCGCACCGAGAGCCACCGCAGCCACCGCTACAGCGGAACCCATGCTGTGATCGGAAAGTCCCGTCAGACAATCAAAAGTCTCAGCCATGTGGGGAATGACTTTGATATTCATATCCTCATAGGGCGTCGGATAAGTAGCCACGCATTTCAGGAGTATAATCTGCTCATTCCCCTCCTCCCTGCATGTCTTCACCGCCCTATCAATATCCTCCAAATGCGCGAGTCCTGTCGCCATGATCACAGGTTTTCCCTGCCCCGCAATCTTACGGAGCAGGGGAATATCCCAGATTTCAGGGGAAGCAACCTTATAGGCAGGCATCCCCATCTCCTCCATAAAATCCACCGACGTGAAGTCAAACGGAGAAGAAAAACAGTCCATCCCCAGATCGTTTGCCAGCTTCATGAGCTTCGGCTGCCACTCCCAGGGCGTATAAGCCTCCCGAAACAGCTCATAGCATGTCTGTCCGTCCCAGATCGTTCCTTGGGTAATCTGAAAGTATTCGTTGTCACAATCCATCGTGATGGTGTCAGCCGTGTAAGTCTGGAGCTTAACCGCGTCCGCACCCGCCTCCTTCGCCGCCCGTATAATCGCCTCGGCCCTGTCATAGTCCTGTAAGTGGTTGGCCGACATCTCCGCCACGATATAAGTCGGTTCATCCTCCCCGATCAATCGACTGCCGATCTTTATTTTCTGCTGTGCCATAAGTTCTTCCCTTTCCTTTGCGGCTATCCCTTGTCCGTTTTCACAGCACTGTTACGCCGTTCAGACATCCGCCTGCGCACCACTTTCCCTCATCCTCCGAAATTTCAGCTCCGCCAGCGCCAGATCCGACGGGTTATCAATATCCTGCACCTCCGTCTCCGGCACTATAATAGGCAGATAGCCGTCCGGCAGATCTCCCTTACATGCCAGATACCGCTTCACATGATAGCAGTAAAACTGACCGCTGTCATGGTACACCGGCTCTAAATCCTGAGACCGTTTCATGGCGTTTTCGGGATAGCAGTACACAAGCTTTCCCTCCCGGATCGCCATGCCGCGCTGGGGCGGAAACGAATAGCGGACCACCGGCATCACCCCGGACGCGTCCCGCTCCACCAAAAGTTTCATGGCCTCCGCAAGCTTCCCGGCCGTCACAAAAGGCGCGGTCGGATAAATACAGGCCATGTAATCAAACTGTTCTCCCCGCTCCTCATAAACCCGGATCACCTCCATGAGCACATCATCTGTGGTGGCGAAGTCACCCGACGTCTCCCCGCTTCTCATAAAGGGAACCGCCGCCCCCGCTTCCCGCGCAATCCGGGCAATCTCCTCGTCGTCGGTAGAAACCATGACCTCACGGAATATCCCTGACTGTAGCGCCGCCTCAATACCGTAAACCAGCATCGGCTTTCCCATAAATTCTTTGATATTTTTCCCGGGAATCCGCTTGCTGCCTCCCCGGGCAGTGATGATTGCCACCGCATTTAATTCTTTTCCCATTCCATGTACCTCACACTACACCCTCCACGATTGTCTTGTTCCCCGCCTTTATCTATCATACTCGGCCAGCTCCTCATCCAGGCATTTACAAATGGAGGAAACCAGCACCGGATATCCGGAAGTAGATAAAAGACCCTGACCGGCTAACCCTTCCAATACAATAAAAGCTTCTCTTCCGCCTCTTTCTCTAACAGCGCGTATTTTTCTGCGATCTTAACCGCAACACAATCTCTCGGCTGCCCAGTCTCCTGCAAAGCCTCCACCATGCAGCGAATACCCTGTTCTATTCCTTGTTCTATTCCCTGTTTTCTTCCAAGCTCCATGCCCTCTTCACGCCCCTCACTTTTCAAGGTCCGCTCATATTTCTCCACATCAAACTCTTCCAGCAGCATACCAAGCACCTCCGCGCGGTTTTCCCTCAAAACTTTCTCAAGAATCCCGTTTTCTATACAATAATCTACTGCATCCGCCAGCGCCGTTTCCGCACGCTTCCCTTCTCGCATACATGTTCTCATTATATCCACAAATTCTGCGTATTCCTTCAATACCCCGCACTTTTCCATCAACAGGCTGTTATGTCCGTGGTTGATATTAAGCATTCGCACCGTCAGCTCCACGTCTGCTTTGACAGCCGTATCCTCAAAGGCATCAGAAAGCCTGAGCGTTTGCTCCTCCGGCATCTCCTTTGTACCATTATAGAACACCACACACTTAGGTGTCGGCAAAGAAATCAGTCCCGCACCGTACAGGCTCTTTTCCGCCCGTTCAATTACCATTTGGTATTCCTGCGCCAGATACATCAGAAACCGCACCGGCAGATTCGGACTGTAAGTGCTCTGGTGTTCGTACATGTTTAGCGTCCCCGCCAGTATAAATGCAAGGTCGTTTTTCATCACCACATAAACTGCGCTCTCAATCGTCACAATCTCAAGCTGCGAAGCATCTCTGTAGTCCGTTTCGTTCAGTGCGTTGTACAGCTCCAAAAGCGCTTCCCTGTCTTTCTCAAACAGGAAGCGGAACAGCCTGTCCTTTACATTTCTCTTCACCTTTCCCCTGTGCCCAAACCTCAAAATTTTCCATAGTCTCCATGCATGTCTTCTCCGTGTCATGCTTTCTCCTTCCTGTGCTCTGGCAGGAAAGAGACCCATTCCTCTATAACAGGCATGGCATCCGGCTGTCCGCCCAAAGGCCATGCGCGTTTAGGGGCACACGCCCCAGTTCCTGCCGCATCTTCTGTTGTCAGTGTAATAGAAAAATCCGACAGAAACTGTCCTGAACGTGCGGAATGCACCTCTGTTAGAATTTCCCTGATGGATTTATTGTATAGAATTATGTTGCAGATGTCAATGGAACTTATAGACGGAATAACGTTTTATACCCTCAGCCGACACTCTGTATGCACTATATTCAGCCTTTCGGCGTTCCTCATAAAATAGAGCGTCTCCAGCGTCTCCCCCATATAACCGAGATACCTGTCGCTCCTCTCACTCCCCTTCGGAACACTCAGTTCCTCCGTCCGCATAAGGATCGGGAACAGCCACGCACAGTAATCCCGCAGCACGCTCTTTTTCGCAAGAATCACATTGTAATTATACAGATACCGCTGCTTCAGAATCTCCGGGAAAGCCTCCGCATACTCCGGCTGCTGCTCGGAAAGTGCCTGCAGCAGCGCCCTCCAGTCCCCTTCCTTTATGTACCTCTCATGGTGGGCATGGATGTCCGGCTCATACGGAAGGGGATAAGGCAGCACCGCGTCCACATCATTGTCCGCCAGCCGCAGAAGGTCGTCCTCTTCAAACGCAAATCCCCGCCGGTACTGGCACAGTCCGTAATACTGCCCTTCCTCTCCGCCTGTAGAACCGCCCGCTCCCATCTTATTTTTCCACATCCAGTAAAGTGCCGTCAGCTCACAGTAATTACCATTCCTGTCAGAAATATGCTCCCCCGTATTATCCGCCAGATCCGCCACCCGCACATCACAGCATGCCGCCCCTGCCTGGATCGGAAACACGTAATCCGGCAGCCCGCCGCCGTCCCTGAGAGGCCTGTCCACATGAGATTTCGCCATGTACATTCTGACAAAAGGCATATGGCATCCTACCGGCAGCGCGGAAAGGGGCAGAAATTTCCCCAGCCTCGCATGGAACAGCTTTATCAGCTCTGCCCAGCGGGCAAAAGTAAGCCTCCTGTAGTGGCGGAATCCATAGTTTTCCAGCGTCTCCTCAATATCCGGCTGCACCTGTTCCGGAGTGGCAATAAGGACTTCGATCTCCCGTTTTTCCTCTCCGCCCATCCCCTCCGCATAGGCAGAGAGCTCCTGCACCGGAATACCGCCGAGAACAGAGGCATTACCGTCCATATGCGTCACAAGAAAGCAGGAAATCTCCCGCTTCGGATATAAAGTTCTGATTGCTTCACAGGTGCCGAGGGCGTAGCCCTGGGCGCCGTAGATTGCCAGATTCATTTTCATTATCTTCCTTATAATTTGATAACAGAGTATTCCTGTTCCCTAATCTTTCAGCAGAGCCATGCTGCATCCATCCCCTATCGGCGTTTTTGTAATCTGAATTTCCCGTTCTCTCTCAAATGTATCCACAGCCTGCTTTACGCCTTGAAAGACATCCGAAAAATAGTCGTGCAGTAAAATACAGCCACCACTCACCATCCTGTCCCAGAAAAACCGCAGACCATTCAGCATCGGAACATACAGATCCATATCAAGATTCACAAAACAGAATCTGTCCTCCACGTCCAGCATGCTCTCTGGAAAATAGCCCTTCTTTATCAAAACGTTTTTCGGATAAGTCATTTTCCTCATAACAAAGTCTCCCCCTGTCTCCAGAAAAAAAGCCTGATCTGAGAAACGACTCTTTTCAAAGCTTTCGCTATAGGCTTTTTCATGCTGCATGTCATTACTGTCAAACCCCTCAAACGTATCGCACAGATACAGCTTCCTGTCTGGGAAATAATAATTAATGAATTTTGCGCTATCACCTCGGAATACTCCGCATTCTGCCACATTTCCCTCTATTTCTTTACTTCTGACCCAGTCAGCATACCCTCTGATAAAGCAGATCCTCTGGTCTAAAAACAAATCCATAAATTGTAAATCCAAGAACGCATTTGCCACTTTATCCCATGATACCCCTAACTGCACCGATTGCGCTTTGATCCGTTCTGCTGCTGACGGACTGCTGACCACAATCAGCAACATGTCAAAGTCTTTATTCATAATCTGCCCCGGAGCAATGATCGGAATCGATGACAAGCACTGTCCCCATAATCTCTCGTTGTTATCCGTATACGCTACGGCCTCATATCGGCCTGACGATATTAAATTTGGCAATACACGTCTGCCAAAATCACCGCATCCCCATATAATTACTTTCATAGTGTTCTCTTCAGACCTCCTGTCTCCCAAAAAGACAATTTATTCGATGCCGATCCTCTCAACCGTTTTGCCTCATAAATTCCTCCGAAAACCACAGAATCTTTTTGTCTTCAATCCCCATATCAACCAAATCACATTTTATCGCGTCCGCTGTCTGCTGTACTGTATTAGCAATCAATACATAATCATAGTTTTCAATCTCCAATATATCCGCCGGATTCCTGACATTCATCCCTTTTTCCAAATAAGCCTTGTAGTTTCTGTCTACCCATAAAATAATGCTCATATCGTCAAACTCCGAAAGATATTTATAAATCTTCTGCCCTAAGACGCCTGCCCCATAAATGGCAACCTTACTCGTTTTTGATATCCCTCCATATGGCCAAAGAACCTTTCTATCAAACTCTGACATGTCCCTCATAAATATAAGATATTTTTTATACTGCTCCAGCTGCGGAGCCATGATATCCCACACACCTTTTCTCTTGAAGGAACACTCCAGATACTCAAACAGGAGCCGATACTGTTTCACCTCATCACTCTGCTCTCTTTTGGTCATGCTTTCCTCATTCTGCACATAGTGGTAACCGCAGATGTCCGTCACACATATTTTTTCTGCCTCCAAGACGCTCTGATAAACAACCGCCGCGTCCTCCCCGATAACAATGCAGTTATCAACACACATCTGCGCTTTTTCCACAATATCCTTTTTAAACAACTTGGTAACCATATGGGGCTGAATGCCATATTCAAAAAAACGCCCTGAGTAAAGTAATGCCGGAAGAAGCTGTTCCCTTGTATATATCCCTATTGGGAAATTATCTTTCACTTGTCTGCTATCAGTTCCAATATCATGAAAATGTCCTGATGACACAATATCAACGCCGGTTTCCTTCTGCGTCGCTACCATCCTTTCATAATAGTCAGGTTCAATCCAGTCATCCCCATCCACGTAGCTGACAAAATCCCCATTAGCAATTTTCAATCCCGCTTTTCTGGCGCTTGTAGAACCGCCGTTCTCCTTATGTATCACTTTTATCCTGCTATCCCGAAGCGCATATTCGTCGCAGGCTTTACCGCAAAGATATGAAGAACCATCATCCACAAGAATAATTTCCAAGTCACTGTAGGTCTGATTTAAAATACTCCCAACACACTGTTCTAAATACTCTGACGTATTATAGATTGGTACGATTACACTGATCATATCGTTATCACCTCTATTGTTCTGCCGCTATAACAGGATAAAGTCCCTCAAAGTCAGTCTCGTAAAATTCCGATTAACAATTCAAATTAATTCAGCTCTGGTTTTATCCATAAAATTTTTGTTTCCTTAATCCCCTGATCAACTAAATACTTCCTTATCTCCATCGCATTGTTCTCATATTTTACAGCCACTATCAAAATATCAAATTCCAACTGTTTTAACTGCCTTGGTCCAGTCACTTCAAAACAGTCATAATGAATATTTTGATAATTTCTATCAATCCAAGCTACTATTTCACATTTAGGATATCGACGGATTTGACAATAATAATCCTTTCCTATTTCACCCGCCCCATAAATTACTATTTTTTTCCCAAATAGCATTTGCATATTTCTGAATCCGTAGCATTGTATTGTGAAACTGTCATGACTTGCCCGTGTTAATGCAGCACATAAGGATACCCTCAGCCAATCCTTTATGAGTATATCTTCAATTTCATTATAACAGCCATACCTCTTCAGTATACTTTCTATTGTTTGAAACGCCTTAATGGTCTCTAAAAATGCCTTGTCATTTTGAGCCTGCGTGATTGAGGTATGCCTGACACAATAATGATAATATGAGGAATCCATAATTGATAACTTGGTTCCTTTTAAGATACAGACGATTAAATTTATTAAATCTTCTCCCAGCGACTGAGAATCCGGAACTTCTAAATAGCATTCTTTGATAAAATCCGCTTTAAAAAGCTTTGACCAAATTGAAGGACTCACATATTCATCATTGACAGATGACAATATATAGTTTTCGATAAACCAACTCTTGTTTTGTCGAATATCTATCACTTTTTCACTTAACCGGGACAATATCATTTTCCCTTTATAGTACCCCATATGTACAAAATCTGCTTCCGTAATAGTAAGATTCTCTAACAATCTCTCATACATATTTCCATCAATATAATCATCCCCGTCTACAAAACCTATGTACTGCCCTGTTGCTTTCAGCAAACCTGCTTTCCTTGCGCTAACAAGTCCCCCATTCTTTTTATGAATCACCTCAATACGGGTGTCCTTTTTGACATATTCATCACATATTCTCCCGGAATTATCAGTTGATCCGTCGTCAACCAATATGATTTGAATATTATGATAAGTCTGATCTAAAATACTGGAAACACACTTAGGTAAATACTGTTCCACGTTGTAAATCGGTACAATAACACTAATCAAAAAATTCATTTAAAATATCCTCGTAGTATACTTCTGCCCAAAATTAAAATATCTACAGTTGCCTTTACCCTTCATTCTTTTCAGCCACCAGCATCTTTCCAAAGCACAGTGTTTCATCAGACCCTTTGTCTCTCTTCGACAGCCGCGTCATTATTTCTATACTGTCAATAAGTGTTTTTTGTTCTTCTGGTGTTAATTTAGTTTCACAATACCGCTCCGCCATATTGGCGGCACGGAATAACTCTTGACTCATATATTTAAAATAACTGCCATTACTTACAAATTCTTTAATCTCAAACCCATTATCATACAAATGTTCCTTATACCAATATTCGCTAAACCCATTGTAATAAAAATATGGCGCCATATGTGTCAAACAGCAGCACGGAACAGTTAAAATTAGAGTTCCACCCGGTTTCAGCACTCTGGAAAACTCTTTTACCGCTAATATAGGATTTTTCAAATGCTCAAATACTTCCGTGCATAAAATTACATCTATGGCTTCATCGTCTAAAGGCATATCAATAATGTCACATTTCATATTCAGCCCAGAATAATCCCACGAATTACTTTGGAGTCCTGCCATAAAATCATTAGGAATATATTCCCCAAAATCCTGCGCGATATATTTTAAATGCCTACAATAAGGTGCATATTTTTGCTCTCCTGCCCCTGCATCCAACAGTATTTTCCCAGAAGACAATCTGCTTAAATGTTCTATAACCCATTTATCCCTCACTTCTTCATTTCTAAAATCTCCTAAAATATCATATATGGATATAATTCCATCCCCACTATTTCCCAACAGCGCTGTCAGCTCTGCCTTTATCTCATCAAAATGCTTTGTGCTTGTTATACATATGTAATCATAATCATATTTCCCTATATTTTTCGGTTCTATATACCCAGTCTCATTCGAATTAATGCTGTCGCTATACCCAATTACATCAAATTTAGCCTCAAGATATTCCTTCACCTTTTTATAGCTTTCGCCAAGCCCATATACAATAATCTTTTTCATTTTTCCTCCGAATTATAAAATAGAATCATTAAATCAAAATCCAATCGGGCGCACATATATCCGTCTGTTCATATAAATTAATCCATCTTTTTGGTGCAATCACAATCTTATTATCATTTTGATTCAGCCATGCTCCCCACCAGCTAAACGAACTGTTAGCAATAATATTATGTTTGCAGCAGCTCATAAGATACATGTCATACCAATCCTGATAGTTTTCAAACATATTGCTCTCTATAAATATTGCATCAGGTATTTTAAAGCATTCCTTTACCCACCCCATATCATTAGAGAAAAAACAGAATGTACATGCCCCAAGTTTATCTTTCATTATTTTTATAGCTCTATCATAATATTGCTGCGTACATATACCACCATATATAGGCTGCACCTCTTTTGTTACATAGTCTCCCCTTCGTATATGGACACCTACGCAATTTACTTCCTGTATCCTTTTTTTCACCTCAACTAATTTTTCATCATTATTAGTATTAAATGTAAAGTCTTTCCTTAATTCATTTGCTACCTGCTGTACAAAATAATAATTTTGATAATACCCACATAAAATACCGCTTGTTATATTCAGCAATGCCATATTCACGGTTTTATCCCTATTTTCACGGATATCTTCAACATGTATTCTAAAGTTCTTATAACCCGCATCTATTTTCGAATTTTTCTCTATTATTCTATTTTTCTGAATATCGCCTCCAAAATTTAGAGCTATATTATTAAAGACGTCACATAAAACAAACTCCCTATTGCCCGGTGTAAGATATGTTTCTATGTTTGCAATTACATGCTTTCCCTGTCGCAAATAATTTTTAGCTAAAGCATATTGAAACATCTGATTCCCTAAACCGCCCAAAAAATATACCATTATTGTATTTTCATCTATTTTTTCGCATTCGTCTGAATACTCCAGAGCCTTTAATGGCTGTTCCTCTACTTTGAATAATACAATATCGTAAATCCCATAGGTGTTTTGTAATGTTTTCTGAATATCCTCATAATTGTTTTTAACCGCAATTACTACTTTTCCCTTAAATCCCTCAAGCGCTTTCGGCGGATATATTTCCTTATCAAAAAACCATGTACCCCATTTATTTTTATCGCTGTCAACAAAACCAACTATGTCCGTATATTGATTGTAATAATAATACGCTTGTTTACCAAATCTGCCACATCCCCAAATCATTATTTTCATTTGTCTAGTCTCCACTGCATTCCCATCACACCTTTTTTCTAAAATGAAACAACCCAAACCTGTAGCTCCCGTTATGCGTATCATCATCATATTTATATATGCTGGCGTTATACTCAATCTCCGCTTCCGTCGCACATGAAAACTCAAGTAATTCCATATCAGCAAACGAATTTATCACTGTTGCAGGGTAAAAAATCCTGTGCGCGTTAAACTCTATCCTCTCTTTTCCAATAGGCACGGAAATATAAAGGTGCCCTCCCTTTTTTAGCTTTTTCTGTATATTAGCAAAGCATTTAAAACACGCCTCCGGATCTATCGGATCCCCGTATCTGCCCAGCCCAAAATGCTCCAAGGAACACAGCGCAGAAAGGCTCTCTATACTTTCATCTGAAACCTGTCTTAACGTTGTCGCATCATCTATAATTGTGTGTAGTCCCTCAATCTGTTTCGGGAAATCCCGCACATCTATCATGGTAACATCGATCCCCATAGCCAACAGATGCCCTATAAATCCATCCACCCTGGATCCGATATCAAAATGTTCCTTCTGCCCGGATTTAGCGATCAACTTCGCAGCCCACAAATCCTGCCAGAAATAATTTTCTATTGTCCCAGCATCTGCATATTTGTCAGAAATGACAGGCCATAGATACTGTTCCTCTACCGCAAAAGTTTCCCTTTTATTAAGACGCTTGTAAGCTGCCAAGTCCTGTTCGAAAAAGGTACCGCGATACTCACCTAAAGCCGCACAATACTTCGTATAATTTTTCTCTCCCAAAATTGCCCGTATTTTTTCCTTGTCTGTATTCCCGCATTCCTTTCTTACAGGGAACAGGAAAATACATTTTCCCAAATCAATTGCTTTTTCATGACAGACTTTATAAACAGCATCCACACTTTTATTTGCCACGATAATATAATCATATTGTTTAGGAGACGGCAACTCTTCAATTTGATAAACCGGTTTATTCATAAACTCCGTTTTGGACTTCTTTGTTTCAATAAATCCAATGATTTCACCTGCATATCCGTTTTCTATAAATTGTTTGGCAATACCGCCTGTTCCCCAAACTAAAAGCTTCATTTTTCGATCTCCCGGTTTCCCATTTTAAAGTGAATACTCCCATTTATAATTCACTGACAATTTCAAATAGCGAAAAAAATTTGCTGTTTACTTTGTTTTTTAGACTCTGGTAAATATTATCAAATTCATCCACAACAGTTACTATAATCGCATCAACCTGAGGCAAATCATCCTGTGGATTTCTTATCTCATATCTCAATGACTGTTTTCTATAATCTCTGTCAATAATATAAGCTATTTTGATATTCTGTTCCTCTAATTCCCCGATTAAATGCTTTCCCAACATGCCATATCCATAAACGGCAAGCTGTGTTATGTCATACCGTTTTAAATAATCGGATATGCATATGTTTTTTTCGCGCAGTTCCATCCATCGGTCAAAACATTGTGCTGTTGCTAAATAACTATTTATTTCGTTGTTCCCTCCATATTCTTCACTTGCTTCCCGGTTATCCATGCAAACGAAACCATCATCTGTTCCCAAAACATCTTTTTGTGCTCTGAGGACAGCCTCCAATTTCCCGTATCCGTATTCTTCATCCGGTTCCAACTGCATGCCCTCTCCCCACTCATTCCAGGAATTAATAAACACGAATTCGTTATTTACCTTTAAACTCTTTTTATAAATTTCACACATTCCCTTATAAAAGGAATCAATGGAAAAATTTTTAAATAAAACGCCATCATGTCTCCCCCGTCTTGGCGTATCATCCAGGTTCGGGACTCCACAGTAATAAGTCTTATTGCCATTAATCAAGGATTGCCTGCAAATGTTTTCCCATAACAAGTCATAATCAATGAAATGTATGCCGTCTATTGCTGGTTCAAATTTCCAAACCATATGCGGAGCCTGCAATACCAACGCATCTAATCCGTGCAGATTCTTATAGCTGTGCATTCCAATAAAATAGAAAGTCTGCAACTGGTTTTCCTGTGCCAATTTGTTCCAATAATCTATCATCTGTGGCAGGCAAGGGATTGTATCCGGGTGATAAAACAAAAAAACAGGGGAACCATTTATTTTTATATAACGTTCATCCAACAAAAAGGGCAGCAAATATTCAAAGTGTGCTTTCCACTCCTCTTCTCTCCCATAGCTTTGTTCAATCAAAACGCCACCGTCGGTTGATTTCGATTTTTTTTCAAATTTATCCGCCCACGAATTTCCCTGAAGATTGCTCCATGTCCTTGCCCATCTTCCATTTGCCCAGCAGAAGCAAAACGGCATATCGATTTCTTTCCACTGCAAAAGATTTTCCGCCGGTTTCTCTAAGATTTTTCGTCCATCTTTAAAATAATAGTGATAAAAACATTGTCCATCGATCCCATATTTTTTCATCAATGACGACTGCCATTCCATCGTACTTTTCTCTAATAAATTGTAATAATTATTATTAAGAGGTCTTATAGGCTGTTTATGTCCTACATACAAAGGCTCTGCTTTACGAAGCGCAGTCCATTCTGTAAATCCCTCTCCCCACCACTCGTCATTTTCCGTAACTCTGTGAAACTGTGGCAAATAAAAAGCTAATGTCCTAATTCCTTTTTGCAACTGATATCTCCTCCGCTATTTGGGGATGCTTCCACTCATAATTATTCTCCCCCTGCTCTACTACACATTTAAAAACGTAGTCATAAATCTGACTGGATCATATAATAATTCAATATTTCTTTCCACCTTTTCAACCGACCAGTCCCACCACCTGATTTTAAGAAGTGTATGTATCTCCTCCGGACTAAACCGATATCGAATCACCTTAGCCGGAACGCCTCCCACAATTGCATACGGTGCGACATCTTTCGTTACTACTGCGCCCGCAGCGATCACGGCCCCATCCCCGACACGAACCCCTGGAAGAATACAGACATTTGCCCCGATCCAAACATCATTTCCAATAACCACCGGTCTGTTATCCCTTAACTCGCTATTCTCAAATGCTGCATTGTCTCTGTGTCTACCATATTTTTTTATATATCCCCATCGTATGTCATGTTGTTCCCATGCATAAAAGCTTAAATTATCCAGAAATGGGCTCGTCGTTACACAGTCTAATGAATGGTTATTCCAAATTTTAGCAGTTCCGTTAATGGAACAGTATCTCCCAATCGACTCTGCAATGGGATAATATTCTAGTAATTCCCGATATCCATATGTATACCTCCCTACCCTGCACCCTCTGTACATAATATCCTCGGTATGACAGGCTGTATTTTCTGACACGTAAAAGCAATCCTTCACCGTATAACCCAACAGCTCCAGTTCATCCGATATTCCGCTATCATATCCTATAACCGCAACGATAATGTAATCGCGCCTTGGGTTCGTTTCCCTTGAAATTTTTACAGGATAACCAAGATATTCCTCCATTTCTTCGGCCCGCCTATCTATAAATCCGACCACTGGAACATGATGGTCACATAGCACTTTTTCAAGTATAGCGCCGCCATTTCCCGCGCCCCAGATATAGATATTCCTGCCGTTTACATACATCAGCATTCTATCCAGTTTATCAATGCATAATTTTTCGAAAGCAAACACGGATACCCCCTTTAATATCTGATAATTTCAAAATTACGACACATATACTTTTACCAATCCGGCGAAAACATCTCCCCTACCTGAATAAATGACTGTCTCAAATTCCAGTTACAATGTGATGATTGATAGCATCTTTTACACGGGAAATCCATTGCAGCCTGATCATTTACGTTTTCCCTATATTTTTGATACTCCAAAGCATTCCACATCTCTACAAAATCTTTATCTCTATCATATTCAAAGAACTGAATAGGCGTTGACATGCACGGTCTCACATAACCGTCCGAACCCACAAAAAAGTCTCTCCAAGTTACAAAGCAGTCCTTATGTAATTTATCACCCGCCTCATCTTCACCTATATAGTGAGGCAATTTTAATATGATTCCCAACTCTTCACCGACTGTTATTGCTTCTTCAAAAAAAACCTTAACTTTATCCTCATGTCCCCACAAAGTCTCATTCAATAAAGTTTCCTCAAAAACGGTAAGATAAACAACCTTAACCTCCTCAATACCTATTTCAGCCGCTAACCGAATAAGTTCCGGCAGTTCATGAATATTGGAATTCATAGCGCAGAAAACAAAGTTAATCCACGGATATTTCAATCCGCGCTCCTTCTTCATTCTTACAATATCCTTCAAATCTTTCGTAATTTCATTAATATTTGAACCACGCCTAATCCTTGAATTGGTTTCCTCTGTCGCTCCGTCAAGGCTAATCGCAAAAACATCTACATTATAATCAAAGATTGCATTCTTAATCTTCTTTAGGTTCATCCCGTTTGAACAGAAATATTTTCTCGCGCTATGCCTATTTATAATTTCAAGCATTTCTATGAAATGAGGATGAATCGTTGGTTCCCCCCACCCCATCAGCGTTACCTCTTCCGCTACATCCATCAGTGGTTCCAAACTGTAAAAGTTTTCCATGTCGAAAACAGTCGGTTTAAAATTTGCCGCATTTCGTCCGCACATTACGCAGTTCAAATTGCATGCATTTGTTAATTCCAGCACCAATCTCCTTGGATAAGACTGTAGTATCGTTTTCCCGTCTTCAAGTTCTGTCAAATTTAATTTAGAATTCTCCTTTTGCCTTAACGTCAATTCCTTTCCAGAAAACAGATTTTTTGTCTTTGCCCTTAATATCATTTTCTCATTCCTTTCATTTCCTTTTTTATAAAGTCACATCCATAATTTCCACGGTGCTTTACCGCTATTCCAATACTCTTCTAAAACGGCGCGATCATTGACTGTATCCATGGCATGCCAAAAGCCCAGATGCTTATATGCATCTATTTCTCCATCTGCAACGAGTTTATCATAGGGTTCCTTTTCAAGTTGCTGGCTCTCATCAGTCAGATAATCAAATATTTTTTGTTCAAATATAGCAAACCCCGAATTAACCCATGACTCCTTTGTTTTATTTTTTTCCTGAAAGGTTTCTACTGTGCCGTTACTCTCAGAAATCTGGATAGTGCCCCATCTGCCCGCCGGTTTTGCCGCAGTGATGGTAGCAACTTTACCATTTTGTCTATGAAATTTTAGAACTGAATTAATATCCACATTTGAAATACCATCACCATATGTCAACATAAACGGTCCGCTATCCAAATATTTTCTAACCCCCATAACCCGCCCTGCCGTATTTGTTTCCGCACCGGTGTCCACAAGTGTGACTTTCCAGGGCTCGTCTGCTTTTTTATGTACTTCAACCGAATTATTGCTCATATCAATCGTTAAATCAGATGTGCGCATATAGTAATTTATAAAATAGTCCTTTATCATCTCACCCTTATATCCACAGCAAATGACAAAATCATTAAACCCATAATACGAATAGATTTTCATAATATGCCAAAGTATGGGATTGCTCCCGATTTCTACCATTGGTTTCGGCTTAAGATGTGTTTCTTCGCTTAATCTGGAGCCCCTTCCTCCTGCTAAAATTACAACCTTCATCCAATTCCCTCCTCATCTAAAAAAGGAAATAAGTCTTCAAATTCGGCTGCCTTCAAAGAACCGTCCGGCATAACTCTTGACGCTATTCTCGGCACGATGGGCGCAAATTCCTGACATATAATCTCACATATTACAGGCTGGTCGGATTCCATAACATATTTAACCTTATCCCTTAGTTCCACCAAATTGTCTATATAGACCGCTTCTATGCCGTATGCATCAGCCACCTTGCAAAAATTCGGTGTCTGAACTCCACTGTCTGGTCCGACTCCCAGAAATCTGTCATTCATATAGTTATGTTGATTATGTCTGATCAGCATATAGCCATTATTGTTATATATAAACAGCTTAACAGGAATCTGATAGTATTTAATTGTCGCAAATTCCTGTATATTCATCTGGGTGCTTCCATCTCCAGATAACGCAATCAATGCTCTGTCCTTTTGAAATGCTCCCATTGCCGTTGCCCAAAATCCCATGCAGGAAAGCCCTCCCGATATCAGATATCTTTGATCCATTTTTATTTTCCAGCTTTGTGAAACTATGTTGCATACACTTCCGGTATCCACAATAATATTGGCAGATTCAGGAGCACATTCAGAAATGATGCTTGTTACATAATACTCATTCAACGGCTCCTCTAACTTATAGCTTGGAGATACGGTTGGATACAGTTGCTTATATTCCATACAATGCTTTAACCAGTCACTGTGTAATAATTTTCTATTTTTCAGTTTTTCATATAAGGCTTCAAGAAATTCCGATAAATCCGCCCTTATTTTGTATGCAACTGGCACTTCCTCTTTATTCAGTTCTTTTTCATCTATATCTACCATAACTTTTATCGCATTTTTACCAAACTTTGCCGGATAATAGCCTATAGTAGAAATAGACAGCCTTGAACCCAGAATCAATAGCAGATCCGCTTCCTGTATCGCAAAATGAGATGCCCTATCCCCATAGCTTCCCGGACGCCCCACATAATACGGCGAGTCCGACGCAATAATATCCAGCCCGCCTCTGGATGTGACAACAGGTATATCACATATCTCACAAATTTTCCCCATTATCGATACGGCATTCGAACTTCTAATTCCATATCCCGCTAAAATTAACGGTTTTTGGGCATTTCTAATTAATTCGACCACCTTATCCACATCCGAAGTATGAAACGGCGTACTGACAATTTGCCTTTTGGAAGCTTGTGCAATACATGTTTCCGATACCTGTTGATTCTGAATATCAATCGGAACGTCAATCCACACTGGTCCCCGTCTTCCCTCCATGGCCGCATAATATGCGTCATGCATTATTTGCGGTATATCATCTGCGTCCATTACGGCAGCAAAATATTTTGTAATGGGTCTCACCATCGGCTCTAAATTTATACTTTGGCAGCCCTGCTGCCTTATCCCTGTCTCTGAGGCATACTTCAGCAATCTTGAGTTAGCCTGTCCTGAAATAATAAACATAGGGGACGAGTCCAGATATGCCTGCGCCACTCCTGTAACCGCATTTGTCGCACCCGGACCTATTGTGACCAGACACGCACCGGGTATCCCGTTGACTCTGCCATATCCGTCCGCCGACATGGCTGCCGCCTGTTCATGATTACAACATACCGCATTCAGATTTTTATTGCGCTGTAAAGCATCTGTCAGCCACATAGCCGAACTTCCGGACACCATATAAACATTCTTGCATCCGCATTCATATAAAAATTTAAAAATGTACTCTGAAGTTGTCATAATTTTCCTTTCGCACGATTATTCATAATATTTTTCTATATACTTCCGGCATAACTGATAGGAATTCCCATGTTCCCACTGTTTATAAAAATCATATGTATCGCCAATCGTTTGCTCCAAACCTTTATTTGGTTCCCACCCTATCTCTTCTTTTATTTTTTCTATATCCAGTCCCAAATATCTCTTCTCTATTGATGACTGCGAATCGGAAACCGCTAAATGCACACTCCCAGTTTTCCCGGACGACTTTATCAAAATCTCAACTATTTCGCCCACACTTTTTATATTCTCCGGCGTCGGTCCGATATTATAAATTTGTATGGCGCCGGTATTCCACGCCTTCGCTGCTGTCACCACATAGGCGTCAACCGCATCCAGTATGTACTGCCAAGGACGAACAGCCTCCGGATTCCTGATTTCTATTTCCTGATTGTTCTCTATACTGCATATAATAGACGGTATTAATCTGGAAACGTTATGGTCGCCTCCTCCTACAATATTGCTCGGACGAAGTATTGTTACACTCTTACCGCGGATCTTTAAATAAGTATCATAATACGATTGCACAATCAGATCTTCACAGGTTTTACTGCTGGAATACGGATCACTTCCGCCTAACGGGTTCTCTTCATTAAATAATTGAGTCGCTGTGTCATCGTTTCGATATACCTTATCGCTGCTCGCCACCACAATATCTTTAACGCTTTGATTTTCCCTGATAACTTCAAACAAATTCACGGTTCCCATTACATTGGAAAAAAAAGCGGTATATGGATCATTTCTGCACTCTTTTATAAATCCGAAAGCCGCCAAGTGAAATACGATATCCGGTTGGCTTATTTCCATGCATTTGCGTATTTCATCTATATTTCTCAAGTCACCATAATAATTTACCAGTTTAAAATCCTTCTTTATTTTTTCGTACAGAGAATTGCTTTCTTCCTCTAACGAAAAGCCAGTTACTTCCGCTCCCATGTAATCAAGTACCAGGCATAACCAAGAACCCACAAATCCTGTATGTCCTGTAACTAATACCTTTTTGCCCTTATAGAAGCTATGTAAATTATTATATCGCAACGTTCCTTCTACCTTTCTTCTGCAGCCGGTTGCAGTACAGACATTTACTGTCCCATATACTCGCGGAAAGACATCAGCTTTTTATCTTTTTCCGAAATATGAATACCGTCAATTTTTTCTGCGCCCCAATTAATATTTAAATCTTCATCATCGTATCGGATTCCGGAACTGTTCTCTCCAAAATACATTCCGCTGCACTTTACCTCAATTACTGTCCTATCTTCCATCGTAAGTGTTCCCAGACCGAATCCCTCCGGAATCAGTAAGCAGAGTTTATTCTGCTTATTTACCAGATATGATTTCCATTTCCCTACCTGACCGGAATCCTTTCTCAGATCAACAACAACCACCATCGCTTCGCCTTCCGTTACTGTAACCAGCCGCGACTGCGGTTTGGGATCTTGAAAATGAATCCCCCGCAATACTCCTCTGTCCGACACAATTTTATATTCCTCTGTGATCTCAAAAGTAATGCCGTTTGACTCATATATGCTCTTTTCGTAATTCTTTTCGAAGCTGCCGCTTTCAGTCGAAAACTGCTTTGGAGATATCAGTACAACATCTTCCAAATCTGACTCGCTAAATATAAATTCACCCATTCCCTATCTCTCCCTTCTATAAATTATCCAAATAACTGTAAAGATCCTTGCTAATTTGAGGAAGAAACATTTGACACGGATATCCCTTTGGCAGATGCTGCTGTATCCCGCATTGTCCGTCAAGAAATATTTCAATTATCTGCGGTTCATTGTCCAGCATCTCAATCGTTCCATCAGCGGATGGTCTGGCTGCCATATACTTTATACCGTACGCATCCGCGATTTTTTTAAAATTCGGATGGCTGTAACCGCTGTTTAATGTCGTATGCAGTTCATATGTATAACCTTGTTTACGCTCACTGTCTTTCAACATTTCAGAAGCATTGTTGTTACAGATAACAATTACTATAGGCAGTTGATTACTGCTTATGTATTGTAACTCCTGTATATTAAACTGCATTCCCTGATCCCCGGCTATACACATAACCCTTTTCCGACTCGCATAATACGCTCCGATCGCCTTTCCTATGGCGGAACCGACTGTCTTAAATGCCTTAGAGTGCATCAGGTTTTTTCCATTGCCGGAAACGGCATACGCTCTTGAGACCAGCAACTCATTATTTCCTATATCACAAACCAGTGTTTCATCCTCGTTTAACATATCTATCAGACACGAAAGTTTCATAATCGCAGGATTCATATCATAATCTTTCAACTCGTCCTTCAATTTATGGCATATGCGCAACCACTCAAATGATTTACGTGGGACTGCGGTCTGCACTAGTTCCGGAATCAGTTCCTTAAGATCAACACGGTAGCCGGATGAACCCGGAATATCCCTTTGTAGCTCCTGTTCATCAATATCAAGGCGAATGATTTTAGCCCCTTCAACAATAGGTTTAAAACTCTCAGATTCTGTCTGAAATGCCATTCTGTTTCCGAATGAAATGATGCAATCGGTTTTTGACAGAATAAAATTACTATATCTTAATCCATGACTCCCTATATATCCAAAATAGTTCTCATGCCCGCCGACAATATCCTGAGAAAATCTACTGGATAGCATTGGAATATCCATCTTTTCGGATAACTTTGCTATTGTTTCTTCTGTTTTAGACAGTCTTACTCCGTCGCCTAATAAAAACACCGGTCTTGCAGACTCCCGCAAGCTTGTCAATATATTGTTAATGCAGACATCCGGTGCCTCATGATCTGCACTATCGGGTTTACCTTCATGTTCCCCCGGAAACTCTATTTCACTTTTAAGTATTCTTGCAGAAAAATCCAGCAGCACCGGGCCCTTTCTGCCCGAAACAGCCGCCCTACACCCGGCATTTACAGCTTCCGCCACCTCGCCAACTGCATCGATTCTTTTTGCGTATTTGGTTATATCACGCACCAGTCTCACGTGATCCATTTCCTGCTCTTCCTCGATCCGCAATTCCCGCCGCAAGGCTTTCTGTGAATGAGCCGTTATATATAACACCGGCAGGGAATCATAATACGCTTCCGCTATCGCAGTCATCATATTAGTCACTCCGGGACCTTTGGTAGCGTACGCTACTCCAAGTCTTCCCGATCTTTGCGCATATCCGCAGGCTGCATAAGCCGCAGCCTGCTCGTGATAACTGAGATGAACGTCTATATTTTCGTCCTTGTCCAGTTCATAAATGAAATCCAGTATAACTCCGCCGGGGATTCCAAAAACATCCGTAACCTTATATTCAACCAGTTTTTTCACCAAATACTGCGATACCTTCATTTGACATCTAATTCCTTCATCAATATTTCTAAATTATTCTTCGTATAACGGTGCTTCATTTCATCCGAAATACGCTGCAATATCCTGGCAATATCTTCATAGGAACAGTTATATTCGTTCCTAAGCACCAGTCCATATTTATATGCCACACCATAAACCGCCGGAATCATTGCTGCCACAGAGTATCCCCATAAGTTATCCTTCCAAAATTTTCCAACACTGTCGCATACTCTCAAGATTTCAGCAAAACCATAATTTTTGTTGTATTTTTTATTCAGATACGCGGCAATCACTTCTGTCTGCAGATTACCAGCTCCCTGCCCCATACCCATACAGCAGGCATCTATAATAACATCCCTGCTGCTATTTTCTGAAAGCATATGCATTACATTTGAAGATGCCAGACCCATGTTGTTGTGCGCATGAAAGCCGATTTTTATATCAGGATGTAATCCTTCGTCGTATTTTTTAAATATCCTTACCACATCTTCACGGTACATTGCACCATATGAGTCTACGAAATAAACTGCATACGCATTCATCTCATTTGCCGCTTTAATAACCCGGTCCAGCTCTTCATCCGTATATCGCATGGTCACTATCGGCTGGATTGAAACAAAATAACCTTTTTCACATAATTTTCTGCAATACTCCAGCGACTTTTCCATTTCGGAATACCGAACGCCAAGTCTGATAAGACGACACCGCGTCTCATCCCAATCTGGCAATAAATCAAGCGGAATATCCGGTCCCCTAAAAAACACTGCATATATCTGATTGCTACGGGCATTTAAGGGTATCAATGCCGATATTTCATCCATATCCGGGAAAACAGAAAATCCTCTCTTATTCATTTCTCCTATTTCAATCGTACCCAGCTCTATCATATCCACAAAACCGTCGGTCAGATTTTGCGCTATACTGGTTCTCGCTTCTTCCGAATAAGTAAACTGCTGTTTCGCTTCGCCTTCCAAGGCAAATCCGCCATCGCGCAATGTGCAGTCTAACAAAAAGATTTCTTTATTCATACAACCCCTCTTTTTTTCCACTAATCCCTTTACCCCAATTAATTGTGCGTGCAATTCCCTCTTTCAAATTGATCTTTTCCGACCATCCGAGTTCCCTGATTTTATTATTTTTACCAATCATAACCTGTGTTCTATTATTTAAATAGTCTTCGTTTCCAATTAAGTATTCAATCTCAATATCCCCGCTGCATTCACAGAAGAACCGAACCACTTCTCTGATGCTATATACATTTTTTTCGCTCGAAATATTGTAAGCCCCCCTATATCCCTTCAGCAGAATATAGTAAAAGGCCCTAATTGCATCCCCTATGTAAATATACGATCTTATTGCATCGCCTTTTGATTTGAGTACAATATTTCTCCCCGCCAGACAATCATTTAGAAAGTCTGTCATCGCCTTTTTATTTGTCAAATCATCTCCCGGACCATATACTACGAATGGTCTCAGCACTTTGACTTCCACGTCACCGGTTTTCTCGAAACATACCGTCATCATTTCACACATCTGTTTTGAAAGACAGTACACATCCTTAACCTGAGTGAAATCTATCGGTTCCCTGTAATCCTCATCTACACCACTCTGCGGTGCGGAATAACCGTACACCGCACTAGAGCTAAAAAGGATCAGTTCCTTCGTGCCCCACTCCCGTGCTTTTTCCAACAAACGGCTATAGCCAAAAACATTTGCTTTCACTACATCATATGGCTGCTTTTGAATAATATATGGGTTAGCCGGGCTTGCCGCATGAATAATCAAATCACTTTTATACTTGTCATCTATGTCTTCACAAACATCCTGAAATATAAACTGCAAATGACTATTATCCCAGCACTCTTTAAATTTCGCATATGCTTTTTCCTTGCTCCGGCAAAGCGCATGTACCGTAATATCAGTGTTATATCTTCTATTACATTCCATCAGGGACAATACGATATATGTCCCTAAAAAGCCGCTGGAGCCGGTTACGAGAATCCGTTTGTTCCCCAATGTGTGCCAGGGAAGTTCTTCTTCACATATCCGCTCTATATCTTCTCTGATTATTTTCTGCATTCTTACCACTCACGCCCTGCTTTTTACAAAATCCTTAATCATCCGAATCATATAATCCAGCTTTGCTTTGTTCATTCCCGGATATACCCCGATCCAAAGGGAATTGTTCATAATAATATCCGTATTTTGAAGCGTTCCGAGAACCCTGTACCCCCTATTCTGCTCCCTCATCCTGTCAAAACAGGGTTGCTTTAAAAAATTACCAGCAAACAGATATCTCGTTTGAATATTTTTGTCTTCTAGGAACTGTGCCAGTTCCAGTCTGGTAAAATCCGCATCTTCTTTTACCGTCATAAGGAACCCAAACCAGCTCGGCTCCGCATCGGCACGTTTCTCCGGCAAAATAATACCGTCTTTTACTTCATCCAGACCATTTCTTAAATAAGCCCAGTTTTCCTTTCTTTCAATTACGAATCTCTCCAGCTTATTTAGCTGCGCACACCCGACGGCCGCCTGCAGATCTGTTGCCTGCAGATTATAGCCGAAGTGTGAATATACATATTTGTGGTCATATCCGTAAGGCAGTTCACCAAACTGCTGTGTATATCTATGTTTGCATGTATCATCCACGCCGGATCTGCACCAACAGTCCCTCCCCCAATCCCTGTAAGAATTAATCAGCTTATACAATAAAGGATTGCTTGTGCAAACAGCTCCTCCCTCACCCAGCGTAATGTGATGGGGCGGGTAAAAACTATGTGTAGAAATATCTCCTACCGTACCTGTCCTGCGCCACTCCCCATTATAAAAATACCGCGATCCAAGAGCATCACAATTATCTTCAATAAGCCACAGATGGTATTTATCACAAAAATCTTTCACCCTCTGTATATCAAACGGATTCCCCAGTGTATGTGCCAGAAAAACTGCCTTCGTCTTAGAAGAAACAGCCTCCTCAAGCCTTCCTGCATCTATATTGCCATCTGGAATTGTCACATCGATAAATACGGGAACAGCGCCATATTGAACAATCGGAGATATCGTTGTCGGAAATCCTGCCGCAACAGTTATTACCTCATCTTCTCTGCTGATTTTTCGCTCACCCAAATCATCTGACGTGAGCGCCATAAATGCCGCTAGGTTTGCAGATGAACCCGAATTTACAAGTGTACAGTATTTTGTACCAACAAATTTTGCCAACCCTGTTTCAAATTCCGCCGAGTATCTTCCCTGTGTAAGCCAGAATTCCAAGGCTGCGTCAACAAGATTAACCATTTCCTCTTCATCGTATACACGTCCCGAATATGCAATCCTGTCTCCGGGTTCAAACTCCTTATTATCAATATGACATATTCGGTAATACTCCCTGACCTTTTCTATAATTTCGTTATACAGTTCATTCTTTTCCACAACATGCTTTCCTTTCATTGTTGCTACTTCCTTACCCGCTACCATATTCTATCCTCTATAAGTGCTATAGCTTTCGCCAACTTATGTGGACATAACACTATCAGCAAATATACGATTCCTTTTTTGTCAGAAGACAGCCGCAAATATTTTCTCTCCCTCCAATAAATTCTTAAATTCAAATTTCCGTTTGCACGCATTGCCCACAAATGTCCCCAATCATACATTGCCTTCTGCCATCTGTAAAGCTCCTTTTTGATTATGTTATAGCAGTCAGGCAATTTCTGAATTGTTTCATAAAACAAATGAGCAAACGCATATATTGTTCTTCCCTCCTTCATGGCTATGGAATTCTTCTTATATGGATTTGCATCAAAAAAGAGTGACTGATAAATATAAACAGCTCGGATATTCCCATCTCTAAACAATTCATAATATAAAGCAGGCACTGCATGTTCTAGGTACTTTTTCTGACAGTACACAAACAACTCCTTCGTAACTAAATCGGCCTCCAGAATGACCGAACCAAAATATGTGTTTTGTGAAAAACAATCAAGGCAAAAATCGATGGAGCTTGTATATTCGACATACTCTTTGTCATTTATTTTATACTGACCAAATACAATAATTTGCCTTCCTTTTTGTATTTCGTTTTCTACGATACTGATGTCCTTTCTTAAATTTACGACAACACCGTCTCCGCACAGCCATACATATTTATACCCGGTGCCTACATATACATCTATCAGTCTTTCCTCCAATGTCGCTGTCCGGGGATATCTCTTATAGTAGAGGTTTCTGTATCCCCCTCTTGTTCTGCCTTCTACAGTTTTCTCCGTTGCATCATCATCGCTTGCATCTAAAATAAGAATGTCAATATTTAAGCGTAGCGCATCATCTAAAATCTTAGATAAATAGTACATAATATATTTAGGATGGTTCTTCGTGGGAATCGCAATCAATAATTCTTGTTTATCCATAGTCTTCAATCCCTGCTGTTTTCAAATATCATATATAAAATTCCCCAGATATAGCGCAATCCGTCTGGCCACCTTTGCTGGACACAATATTATTAGGATATATAGCCACTGCTTTGTATCTGAAGCAATTTTTAAAAATTTTCTATTTTGAATATATATTTTTAGATTTAAGTTTCCTTCAGCTCTCATCAGCCACAAATTACACCAGCTATACATTCCTGTCGTATGTCCCAGCGCTTTTTCCAGATCCTTTTTTACAGGATTATATATATCGGGTAATTTCCGAATCGTTTCAGTAAAAAGCTGTGCAAAAGCATATATATCCCTTCTCTGCTTTTGAGCTACACTATGTTTTTTATATACACTCGATTCACAAAAATTCTGATGGATATATGTTGCAGATATATTACCGTCTTTAAACAATTCATAATAAACGGCAGGTACGGCATGCTCCCAATATCGTTTTCTGCAGTAATCAAATAAATCTTTGCTGACCAAGCTGCCTTTTAATATAACACCACCAAAATATGTGGAGGGTGTAAAGCATTCTTTACAAAATTCAACGGAGTTCGTATATTCTTTATATCCATCCGCATATACTGACGCATTGCCAAAACACCCAAAACATATTAAATCCTTTTTTTTGCCAATTTCATTTCGGACAATATCTATATTTTTATCAATGTTCAATACACAGCCATCACCACACAGCCACACATAACCGTATCCAGAATTAACATATATATCTTCACATCTATTCTCCAGCAACGTATTTTCCGGATACTTTTTATATTTCAGATTATGGTATCCCTGCGAAATTCTCTTCTGCACAATTTTCTCGGTTTCATCATTGCTACTGGCATCATAAACACAAATATCTATATTATGTTTCAACGCAGCATCCAGCGTTTTTGCCAGATAAAACATAATCAGCTTAGGATGATTTGCCGTCGGAACAGCAATCAGTAATTCTCTGTCTTTCATATCATGCTCCCTAAACGCTGTATACAATGTCGTCTATAGAAATAATGGGGCAGGAAAACTTTACCCCTATGTTATTTTTTATTGCCTCAAATTCATCCGGGATCGTTACGACAACTGCGTCTACTTCCTCCACCTCATCCTCCAGCCTTTTTATCGGAATAAGAGACTCATATCTGATCAAATTGCCGTCAAATGCATATTTGACTTCTATCCCGTCTTTCATGATCTCGTCACACAAATTTAGTCCGACATCTCCCAAACCATACACCGCTATACTTTTTATTTGATTTTCAACAAAATATCGGCTCAATCGCTTATTAGATTCTTTTAGCGATATCCACTTATTATTCAGGCAAAAATACAACTTATATTTATCCACCAGCTTATTTTTCTCCGCTATTGTTGTCCCTGCCTTCACAATGATTTTCCATATTCCCGTAAAACTTATCACAATAACGCTTCCTACTAATAGTCCGCCGCCAATTTTTTTCATTTCATTTATCCCCTGTTTCTATCGAAATAAAATACATACACCAAGAACCTATAAATTGATATAAAGCGCTAAATCTATAAACAGTTCTAAAATAGGATTTTGTTTGTACAAATCATCGTGCAGCTCATAAAAGCTGTCGTCATCTACACCAACTCTTGTTTTCCCAATCTCTGTCAATTTTTCATTCTCCCATACAAATATTTCCGAAGAAAACATAGAAGAGAGATATAGTTTACCGTTTGTTCCTTCAATATACCTCAATGCTCCTCTACCACCCAAAAAACATGTTGCGCTTTTCGGCAAACTAACCCTTTGCACCGATTTATCAGCCAAATCATACACGAATATTTTATCTGTCATATCTGCAACAATATAAAGTTTGTTGTCTTTTTCTATCGTAAATGCAATATTTTGATCTCTATTTAATGAAATTTCGTCAATCAAACTTTGGAAATTTTCTCTGGTTTTTTGCAAAACATTAATTTTCCAGAATCTACGGTTTTCCTTTTCGAAATGCCAAAATACCCCCTCAGTTGAGAAAATGGTACCTTCCTCTATTTGAAATTCCTTTACTTTACCATCTGTTATTGCGCATACTTTCGTCATATCAGGATTCATAAAATAAATACTTTGCTCATATCTTCCCAAATACTTCAAGCTATCATCTCTTTTTAATTTCAAACTGCTTCTTTTTATTTCATTTGTTTGCGGATTTAATAGCGCACATTTGTAATTTTCATCTGAAAAGAAAAAAATATAATCTCCCAGACTGGCTGCATGATTAAAATAATCCGTCTCCGCCGCTCTTCTTCCCGATGTATTATCAATGCACTGTGTTTTTCCAGTGTTCAAGTCAGTACAATAAAACTTATTGTATCTCGGAATCGTGTAGTAAATCATATTGTCAGCCACGACTCCTGCCTCAATATGCGTATTTATTTTCTTTTCATGATTACCCAGAAAACCTGCGCCTTGAATTAATACTGGCTTATTGCATTTTACATAAAGCTGAGCAACACTGCTTATATCGCCATAATATTTATCACTTAAAACAACAGCTCTGTCCAATTCTGCCGAATCATCATAAATACCCCAGCCCTCACGGCAGTATCGTTCTACAACTTGACTGTATTCCACCTGTAATTCCGGTCTCATTGATTCTATAGTCGATTTAATCAAAGGATGAGGACGCCATAGCAAAGCCACTTCCTCTTTATTTTCTTTAAATGTTTTCAGTGAATCTTTGATTTTTACAATCATCTGCCCGCCGTGTTGCAACAACGCACTCACACTGGTATTATAAAAAACAATCTTCTTCCAGCTCCCATCCGGCTTCTCAATCACCCTAAGCCACTCATCAGGAATCTCCAGATCCTCTTTCTTCGTATTTAGCACCTTGTCAATCTTCGGCGAGCCTGTCCCCAGAAATTTCTTTTCCAGAAACTTCCTGTCCACATGCTCCCCCGACAGTCCCATCTCCTTTGCCGCCTTTATATATTCGTTAATATAGATCTGCCGCATGTTCTCCGACTGCACGATCACCTGATGGGCATAGATTGTCCCCGGTGTAAAACAGAAATGCTTCATACCGTCAATCGCCGCCTGATCATCCGGATCAATTTCTCCAAGAACAAAGTACGGAATATACACTAATTTATCCGTAAAATTTCTCAGATTTTTGGAATAGAAATAAGGATGCACACTTGTCACATGATTGCATTCATCGTAGGGATTGTGAATATAAATCACATCCGGCCTACGCACTTCCAGATCGTACTCATCATAGCGGGTAATCGGTACATTCTTCGGATACTGATCGCCCTCGTAATGTTCTTCTTTAAAGCTACCGTCCGGATTTTTATCAAAATAAGGGATCGGGATCACATAGGCGTCGCAGTCAGGATCGGCGTCCGCCGCCTTCCACACGCTCTCCAGGGAATCCCACATGGAGGCTTTATAGGGAAGAAACAAAACTTCCTTTTTGTCCTCCGGCATATCGTATTTGATACTGTTGTACAGGCCGTTCAACTGCTTCTGAATCTTTTTGGATATTTTCCGGCATATATTTTCCTCGGGCAGGCTTTCACTCATCCGATAGATGTTTTCGCAGTAATCTTCCAAAGTGTGCACAAGACCGGCATACTTTTCATCGAGGGTATCGATGTAAGTACCAAGGGCAATTGCCGACTCCTGACACTGCACCAGGGCCTCTGCGGCTCCCTGTGGATTGGAGACAACAGTTCTTACGATAGCGTCATTGGCGCGAAGCAGTGTGTCCACTGTCAGCAGCATATCTCTTTTTCTGTATCGTTCCACCGCTCCCGTCTTCCTTTCCTCCTAGTTTCAATTTGCCGTGCAGGCTCAATAAAAAAATCTGACATAAAATATGCCTTGTCCCAATTGTGACAATTCCATACTTTATATCAGATTTCTCTGTGTCTTTATTAAATTTTCACCGCTGAGCGAAAATACTGGAAATGGTTTACACCACCGCCTCCACCACTGTCTTGTCCCCGACTGTAATCGTCTTCACGCCGACTTCCTTCTTCTGGTTAAAATTAAAGCTGAGCATATAGCCTTTATCTTTATGATAATAATCCAGATAATCCACAAGCTGGTTTTCGCCGCGCTCGTTATATTCGCTGCCATGCCAGATTTTTAATTCGACAATGAACTGCTCGCCAAGATAATCTACGATTACGTCCGTGCGCCGCAAATCCCGTGTCTCGGCTTCCATGTAATAATTCCCCGTGCCGTTGATAATCGGCTTTAAAAACAACAGGAAAAACTTACGGCCGTATTTTTCCACAAAAGCCTCATCGTTTTTACTCCAGATATCAGAAAAATATTCGACGAATTTCTGCATCACCGCATCCATGTCAAGTCGGCCATCCCGGACAAACTGGTTTCTGTCTCCTTCGCCCCTGGCATATATCTCACTGCGGATCGCCTCCCTTGTCACGAACAGATTCAAAAGCCGCATTTCAAAAATTCGGTTTGCCACAGCAACCTGTCCACCCCTGTTCTTCAAAAAGCCGAACATGACGCCGATATTGATTGCCTTTTCATCCCGGTTAAAAGGAATGCGTCTGCCCTGATACAGAATGCCTTCAATCAGGGCTTCAAGCTCCTTGTAAGTATCCAGCTGCCGCACCATGCTCTCAAAAAGCGGCGTGCTCTCATCCAGCAGGTTTTTGACAGCCTGTGCAACACCTGCCTTTGTCCAGGAATCACTCAAATTATCAAACCCATCCCCGCCCGGCAGGTCTTCATCCATGTACTTACAGAGTGTCGATACAAGCACGGGATAGCCGGATGTATACGCATAAATTTCCTCCGCAATCCCCTGAATATCCATTCCTGTATGATAATCCTCTTCATATTCACCGATCATCTTTGCAATCTGTGCCGCTGAAAAGCTCATCTCCACGTCAAACCTTGCCGCGATATTCCACGGGCTGTTATACTGGTGCTCCAATTCGGGACGGATTTTCAATTTCAGGTTTTTAATATCATATAGCCCGGCAAGGATCACCGAATGGAATGTCGGATTCATATCCCGCTTCAAATAACAGGCACGCATCTGCGCAAGAAATTTGACAAACACCTGATTGTTACTTGCACTGTCCACTTCATCGATAATCAGCACAGCCGGTCGTGAACTTTCCCTGCACATATGGCTTATGAACGCAAACAGCCCGTCCATCCCCATTTCCCGATTCTGCGCGATAAATTCTGCCAACATTCCATGCAGTTTCTGCTGCCCCTCCCCCTCCTGATGCTCGAGGGCGTCGCATAGCATACACGCGAAAGCCTTGGAAAATGTCTCGCCGCTCTCAAATTTTTCATCCGGCATTTCCTGAAAGTCCAGTGAAAACACAAAATAATCTTCCGACAGATAATCAGCTAAGGCCCGCAGTGTAGTAGTCTTACCATACTGCCTGCCCTTATTAATGACAAAATATTTTTTCCTGTCAACCAATTTTCTCTTAATCTGTGCCATCCTGTCATCCAGCCGTACCATATAATGTTCTTTCGGTCTGCACAAACCTTCCGTATTAAAATATCTCGTCATACCCTCTACCTCCCGCGTTTCCTATAACGATATCCTAATCTTTTTTCCACGAAATGTAAAGGTATCTGATATAAAGTATGAAATTGTCAAGGTACTTTCTTCGTTAAATCATCATAAGAATTAGCCGGGCGTTTCCGCCTGCGCCTTATATTCATATAAGGTCGCTTCGCTCCGTGTAGGCCACGGTCCTGGCATATCGGAAAACCGCCGTGGGCGGCTTGGGTAATGCCGTTTGGGCGCTGCCTTCCGGCAGCCTTCCCGGCCCGCTGCGTTTTCACACAGCATTTATGTGCAACATGTATCTCTGCGATCCGTCCGCCTTGCGGCACAATACGGTAAAACCTTCCATCCAAACGTCCGTAAACTTTTCGATATGGGTTCATTCCCAGAACTACATGAATCAGCCTGTTTTACATCATGTTCTCACTCTCACAGCAGGTAACGCCTCCACTTATGCCGAATCTTACCCCTGTTCTTTTTTCTCCGCCTGCGATTCTCTGTATAACTGTTCTATTCTTCTCGCCCCGTTCAGAGCGGTAGAGCTCTGAAAACCGCAGCTCTCACAAACGAATCCTGCCTTCAGGCGCTTTCCCTCTGCCCCACATGCAGAGCAGATATTTCCCGTTCCTTTGGAGGAGATCTCCACAAGGGTAATGCCGTTTATCTGGCATTTCAGCAAAAGTCTCCTGCGGACATATCCCTGCGGGCTTTCCGAAATCCTCCTGTTTGCCTGTTTATATCCTGATTTCTTTTTGTTAATGGTAACGGGCCTTGTCGTAACGATTGTGCCCGGCTTTTCCGTCTCCAGCATCCGATTGATTCCGGCATTGATATAGGACTCAATCTGCGCCTGCTCCTTTTTCTTCCGGCGGTCATACTTGATGCCTCCCAGGTTATTCGCCTCTATGTCCGCCGCCTTTTTCCCATCTCCTTCGGCCATGCTTTTTCGGTAACTGTTCCGCATTCTGCCACGCTCCCGGTTTTTCTCCATCAGCCGTTCGCTTCTGGCGGACGCCAGCTCACCCAGCCCTTCCCCGTAGACTGTCCCGGAAGACAGCGTACACATATCGCGGTATCCGAGATGCACAAAAATGGTGCTCTGAAAATCCTCGTGCCGCCGCATCTTCATATTGACCGGAAGCGCAATCGCGACATCGTTTTCTCTGATACAGATCCGGAGCTGTCTGTCGCATGTCCTGCCGTCCTTGAGCGGAAGTCTGATCCTCTTTCTGGGCACTCTCGAAACAAGGCATAGCGCCCCGTCCCTATAGGAATAGCCTCCCGGCGACACACAGAAGCTGTCCGCCTTACCCGACGGCACAGGCTTAACCAGATGCCTTCTGGTAAGTCTCCTCAGAAGATTGTTTAAGCGCTCTGTATCAATTTCAAGTCCCGCCGCCTTCTCCGGCATCGGATATTCCGTCCGATTCAGAATAGCGGCATACACCGAATCAAGACGTAAAACCGTCCTCAGATACAGTCTGTCATCATCACTCAGATTCTCATTGGCTGAAATGAGGGTGCGTATTTTATTCTTCAACATCCCCCACATACCCTTGATATCCGTAACAGCGTCCCGTACCGCAAGCTCATAATACACGGAAGGCAGCCCAAGCTGCTCCCGTAAGCCGCAATGGCGCATCTGCGTCATAATGTCATACAGGGAGGCCAGTTGCCCGAGACTTGCAATCCCGGAATACCGCTCATAGACACTGCCCTTCACCTTCGCGTAGTCCTCAGCGATTCCTCTTAGAAAATCCATGGCCTCCTGTGGAAGCAGCTCCGTGTACTGCCATGCTATCTTCGTCAAGCGGCTTTCCCTCTGCATATCCTCCCACCATATCCAACAGCCTGTAATCCTTTCCACCGCCGCCTTCCCATGAATGCTGCGGCATACGGCCAGACTGTCTGCCGTTTCGCAGAACTGTATATTCTGCGAAAACGCTCTGAATCCCCTGAAAATACAGGGCATTTTCATCTGGCCGGCGGTCTGACCACAATTAGAATGGGTATCCCTGAGGGTCAGTCGCCCGAACTGTCATCATTCAGTCGGTATATGCTGCTGTTGATCTGACCATTTATCCGACCACAAAAAGCATAAGGAAACATATGGGATTTACAGATGAGCAAAGATTTTTTTGTTGGAAAAGCCGAGAAAATGGGACAAATCAGGATAAACGCTCCATTCACTCATGATGTTTTAGAAAATTGACAAAAAGGCTTATACAATATATAATAAATGCCGATAAAGATATTACGAACAGTGCAAATATGTTTTTCGCAGAATATACAGTTCTACGAAATCGTCTGCACTGTTTTATATTTAATTTATCACCTCATTACAATCGAAAAGGGCTGTGAGAACGGAAAACTCCGCTTCCCACAGCCCTTAATCTATCATATTCTTCTTTATAGTTTTATAATTTCCCCTGCTATCCGTTCCGCCCCGCGGCCGTCCGTCACCCGTGCCAGACGCCCCTTCATGCGCTCCCGGAGCGCGGCATCCGACACCAGTCTTTTCAGACCCTCGCAGACCTCTTCTATGCATCCGTCCCGATCCTGCCTGATATCCCCGGCAAAGAGCATCCGTTCCTCCGTCTCAAAAAATTCCCTGTCATAACGCTGGTTATCCGCCGACTGGAAAAATACCGTAGGTACCCCCATTGCGCTTAATTCAAACAGCATCGTGCCCGCTGCGGAAACCGCCGCGTCACAGTCCGCCATCAGCCCGGCCATATCCCGGCAGGGGCGGTACACCTTCACATTTTCATGGGTCTTTGCAAAGGCTTCAATGGCATCTCCCTGCGGATGACATACACCCACCACCGCATGAAAGACAACCGCCTTCAGCTCCTGCGTCTGTACCGCCCGCTGCAGAACGCCGAGAATGGCATTCTGCGCATCCCCGCCGCCGCTTGACAGCAGCACGGAAAAACCTTTGTCCTCACCCTGTGCGTCCCTGATTCTGGTCACTCCGAACTCCTCCCGCAGGGGCACATAGTCCGTTCCCAAAAGCAGTTTTGTCTTACCGCCATAAGTCTCCTCATAAGGAAAGCGGGTATGGTAAGCGTTATAATTAATCAGCGCGTCCACAGGAAAAACATGTTCAAAGCAGTCGTCGATGCAGACCAGCTTCACAAGTTCACGGAGCGCCTCAAAATAAGCGGGCGCCGCCTGATAAGAATCCACCAGAAGCGTCTTTATCCCCGCCAGTTTCAAAACCTCACGCAGTACCGGCAGCTCCTCCTCCATACGGTCCCACCGCGTATGCAGGCAGACATGATCCATCCCCGCCCGGGAAATCAGATCCTGCGCCTGTCCGTCAGCCGTGATAAACAATACCTGGCCGCCCAGCTTTCTGATCTGTTCCGCGATCGTAATGCAGCGCATGACATGACCTGTAGCCACCGTCCCGTTTGCGTCTGCGCGGATACCGATTACGGGCTGCTTTTCATATAAGGCAAGCACTTCCGCGATCCGCTCCATCTCCGCGGCGCCGTAACGCTGGTCAATGGGCAGCGCCAGCATATGTCCGAAAATATATGCCTCGTCCCCTTCCAGAAAATCTTTGTTCTCTTCTCCCACTGGCCAGAGCACGGGCGCGTAAACACCGTGTCCCGCCAGAAATCTCTGTAAGCTGTCCCGCTCCTTCACATAAACCGGCAGATAGAGGGGTGCCTGCGCCTCCTCCCGCAGCAGCACCGGCCAAAGTCTTTTCATGCCGCATATGCGGTCATACAGCGTATGGTAATTTTCAGCCCTTTGTCGGCGTGCCTCCTCCTCATTTACCTTAGATAGAATCTCGGCGGATATGCCCGAAATACGCCGCACGCCCTGATAGCAGTCAAGCTCGTTCTCCAGAGCGCGGTTCCTTCTCAGATACTCTGTCTTCCTCGGCAGCCATCCGGCCGTCAGCGCACCTCCTGTTCTTCTCTCTTTTTCCCGCAGATACTCCCATTTCTGGACAAGAGGGCCCAGCCGTTCTCTGGCATATGTCTCTCCTGACTCCAGCATGTCCTCCGCCAGCGGAATATCAGATGCCACAAACCCACCGTCGGGAACCGCATACCATTTCCGCAGGCTCCCCACCACGAAGTCGGCGTCCTTCCCCGTCTCTTCCAGATAATAGGACTGTGTCACATCCTCCATCACCAGAATGCCGCTTCTTCTGAGGGCGGCAAGCTGTCTGCGAAGTCCCGCGCAGATATCCGCCCCATAATACGGATGGACGAAAATAAGACCGGCATCACACTCCAGGGCCAGACGGAAAATTTCCTCCCCGGCCGTCTCCAGATCCCTGTCCACAGAGTAGAAAACCAGTTCCCAGCCACGGTGTCGAAAGGGAAGAAAAACACAGTCACACATATACGCCGGCATCAGACAACGCTTTTCTATATTCGGCTTTTCCCGCTCCAGACTGATCAGTGCAAGCTCAATGGCCTCCCTGCCGGAAGCCGTAAAACAGCTTTGCTTTTTCCCGTACTTATCCACCTGTACAAGATGAAACGCATCCGTTTTCCCGCCTTTTCTCACTGCGGCGGGATCAATTTCAAATATACTTCCGATTTCCATAAGCATTCCTCCGCCCGATATCTGTTAACCATTAAGTCCTAAACCGTTACCCTGTTTTCCTTCACGTCATGGGGTTCTCCCATGTTTCTTCCTAAAATTCCGATACGCCCACAGCAGCTTATAGTATGCCATAAACCACAGCGTGGAGCGCATCTGCATACGGATCAGCTTTTTCTCTTCCCCATGAGTCCGTTCAAGGTAGTAAGGGTTTTCCTGAAATTTCGGGAAACGGCACCGCATCTCCTCCCCCAGCTTCTTTACAAACTGGTACTTTGTCCGTTTTACACCCGCCATATAAGTAAACAGGGTATTCACATAAAAGAGAAGGGTAAAGCTGTACTCCAGCTCCAGCCGGTATTTGTCCAGAAAATCATGTCTCTCGGCCTCTTTTAGCATCAGCCGGCCAGCCTCGCAGCGGTCCTCACAGCGTTTCTCCGAAATGGTATGCACGGTGGACGATTCATGCTGATAATAATAATACAGCGGCTCTTCGATATACTCGAAGTGATGCGCCAGCACGAGGTAGGAATTTCCCAGCGCATTGTCCTCATAAAAGATATGCTCGGGAAACCATAGCGCATGATCCAGAATCATGGAGCGGCGGAAAATCTTCACCACCAGACTGCCGCCATCCAGAATCAGGCTCCGTCTCTTCCCGTCATCCAGAACGCCCGTCTGGCTGGCTTTATTATTGTGCACCACCTGTCCCACTTTCATGGAATGCTCCGAAGTCAGGCAGTAGTCGCACCCCACAAGATCGGCCCCCGTACTTTCCGCCCGCCCGATCAGACGCTCATACATGTCGGGCGTAATCCAGTCGTCGCTGTCGATAAACCCGATCCATTCTCCCTGCGCCCTTTTTAAACCCGCATTCTTCGCGCCGCCCTGATGCTTATTCTCTTCCAGATGAAGCGCACGGAATTTCTCGGGAAAACGTTTCTCATAATCCTTCAGTATCTCCCACGATTCATCGGTGGAGCAGTCGTCCACCGCAATGATCTCATAGTCCGCCACGGTCTGCGCCACAAGCGAATCCAGACAGTATTCCAGTTTTTTCTCCGCCGCCATATTGAAGACAGGCACGATAATGCTAAGTTTCATCCGATTCCGTCAGCCTCCTCCCACAGCATAATCCACCCGCACGGAGAATGCTTCTTTTCACGCAGCAGTACAATATCGTCAGCGCCGACACCACATCCGCAGCCACAAACCCCCACACAGGCCCGTAACGCACATAAATCCGATGTTCCACGCCGTCCCCGTTTACAAAAAAACGCATCCTTCCGCCGTCGCCCCGCTCTATCTTTACAGGCTGCCCCAGCTCATCCTGCGCCCGGTATCCCAGATAGCTCTGCAGGGGCAGTTCAATATATGCCCTAGAGGAAACTGCCGTGTAGGACACAGCCGCCTTCGTCCCCTCCTTTTTATAGTCACGCACAGACACATCACCGATATCCGACACAACCACGCTGGTGGTCAGTTTATCATCCGTTGCGTCCATCAGCCGCCATTCGTGGGGATAAAACAGGCCGACACTGGTGCCCAGCTTCGTCTCGTGTCCCTTGGATGCTACCGACTGCGCGTCTTTATAGGGCACATGGTTGTTGTCCGTGGGCACTGTAATGATAACCAGAAGGTTCAGGCCGACCAGCATCGCGGCAATCACATTCCGGTAAGGCTTCAAAAACTCTGATCTGTCAAGACAGGACGCCCCCACAAAGAGAAAGCACGCCGACGCCGGACCCAGAAACCGCCAGGGAAACTGCAGCATCGTAGCAATATTCCTGAAAAAGTCATTTGCCATAAGCGCCCTGCTCGGAAAATACCCCGTCGTCAGAAAAACAAATATGCCGCCAAGCACGAAAAGGTAGAGCATATAGCCGTCAGCGCCGCTTACCCGCCCGCGCTTTTCACACAGAAGGTAAATGACACCGATCCCCAGACAGCCCAGAAGGGCAAGTCCCAGCGAAAAATACTGCTTATTGTACAGGCTTATGGACTGCGTCATGTTGGAGAGATTGATCGACTGCTCATAGTAACCGCTCCACCGCAAAACCTCCTTGTCCAAAGCCTCATTGTAGTAATAGTATAAAAACGGCGCCACATACCACGCATTCAGCAAAACGGTAAGCACCGCCGCCTTTATGAGCTCCACATGCCGCTTCTCCTTCACAATGCGCACACAGTACAGGAGCACGGTGACCGCACAGACCGCCGCCACATAGGCCACGCTCAGAATGTGGCTCTGCAGCGCGCCCGAAAAGCCGATCACAAGAAAATACCATTTTTTCCGGTCTCCCATAATGATATGATACAGTCCCGCAATCACCATCGGCCAGAAAACCAGCGCCAGTATCTCTCCCAGATCCCCTCTGGAGAGCATGTTTGTAAAGCGGTAAGGCATCAGCGTGTAGAGCACCACCGACAGCAGCACGCTCCGCCTGGATTTCACCATGGATTTCACCGCCGCATAGGCGCAGACCGCCGCGCCTAAATTGGACAGGAAAAGTAATACCTTGTACGAAAAAGCCAGAGATACTCTGCATATCCGAAGAACCGCGCCTATGTACAAAAACAGATAAGGATACATGGCGTTCATATAACCGTTATTCTGCAGCCCGTCAGGCAGAATATTGACAGGGATCACCTGTCCGTCCAGTATGCCATCCTTAAGCCCCTCCAGTCTTGCCAGATGATAGCAGAGATCATCCGCATTGTAGAGGTAAGTCTGCATGATGGGGGTGGTGGCAAGAAGCGCCGCACCCAGAATCACACAGGCGTCCACAAGCCGTTCCCCGGAAATCCTTCTGCCGCTTCTCAGATACAGCCACGCCACAAGATGTAAAAACAGGAAAACCGCAATAAGAAAATAGGTGTCCGTGTAGAAAAGGGTGTGGGGCGTAATGGAAAATTTCCTGATTGTGAGCGTGCCGTTCCCGCTGTAATTGATACGAAACTGTAATTCCTTCGCGTCTCTGGAAAGCGCAAAATCCGCCGTCAGCTCCTTTTTCTCAGGTTCAATCGGCCAGGCCGCAATCTTGTTCCCCTGCTCCCACAGCTCCAGCACACTGTCCTTCTGGTCCACGCTATAACTCATGGAGACCGTATACGTTCCCCTGTTCATGACATAATTGGGCGTACTCGCCACCGAACTGTATCCCGCCAGAATGTCTCCCAGCGTCTGCATATCCTCCGAGTCAATTAATCCCACAGCCTTTTTGATTACCAGCGCATTCTCCGTATTAATCAGACCCATGGAATGCTGCAGCTCGATACCGTCATAAGCGATAGGCTGCTTTCCCTCGTCCCCCAGCCATAAAAGCACGATGAACAGCACCGCCAGCGTTGCATATATAATTTTTGCCTTCAGTGATATTTCTTCTGTCATTTTACTTTGTGTTCCTTCGTTCTTCCGTTATGGTCCCCGTATGGTCTACACACGGTAAAAATCCACAATTTTTTTTACTGCCGCAATCACGCTCTCCACATCCTCATCGCTCATCGCATAGTAGAGGGGCAGAGAAATGATTTCCTCATAGAGCTTTTCCGCATTGGGACAAAGCCCCCGTTTATATCCAAGCTTTTCATAATAGGGGAAATAATAGGTCGGTATGTAATGTACGTTACAGCATACATTTTCCGCCGCCAATGCTTCAAAAAACTGCTTTCTGTCAATGCGCAGCTTCTCCGGCACAAGACGCAGGATATACAGGTGCCTTGTGGTGTCCGACTCCGGAATTTCCCGCTGGACAAAAAGCTCCGGCAGCCCGGAAAACGCCTCGTCGTAACGCTTCACAATCTCTTTTCTGCGGCGGCTGAACAGGGGCAGCTTATCTAACTGGCTGATAATCAGCGCCGCCTGCATATCCGTTATGCGGTAATTATAACCGAGATCGATCTGCTCATAGTACCATGGTCCGTCCAGCTCATGCTCCATCAGGCTTTCATCCCTTGTTATGCCGTGGGCGCGGTATAAAAGCAGCTTTTTATAAAGTGTTTCGTCGTTTGTCAGCACCGCGCCGCCCTCGCCGCCCGTCACGGTCTTGACAGGGTGAAAGCTGAATGTAGTCATATCGGACAGGGAACCGTTGGGCTGTCCCTTATATTTCGTGCCGATCACATGGGCGCCGTCCTCAATCAGAACCAGCCCATGTCTTTTACAGATTGTGCGGAGCGGGTCAAGCGCCACGGATTGACCCGTGTAGTCAACAGCAACCACTGCTTTCGTGGCAGATGTGATGGCCGCCTCCACCTTCTCCGGGTCGATATTGTAGGTTTCGGGATCAATATCCGCAAAAACAGGCCTCGCCCCGCAGTAGAGCGCGCAGTTCGCAGAGGCCGCAAAGGTGATGGGCGTGGTGATTACCTCGTCCCCTTCTTTCACACCTGCTGCCAGCGCAGCGATGTGCAGGGCCGCCGTCCCGTTGGCGCAGACAACCGCATACTTCGCCCCCATCAGCCCGCAGAGCTTTCGCTCCAGCTCCCCGATCTTCGGCCCGCAGGTCAGGCAATCGCTTTTCATGACCTCCACCACAGCCTGAATATCCGCCTCGTCTATATACTGGTGACCATAATAAATGGGAGTCTCCCTGACGGGTTTCCCGCCCTCTATCGCCGGTTTTTCCATTTATTTTCCTCCATAAGAAATCAAGCGTCATGGTTTGCACTGTCGCAATTTTCTATATGATAAGCAAAGAATGCCCGTTTTTCAGGCATTCTTTCACATTATCCCCTATTTCTCCAGTTCCACATCTTTTAAAAGCGTACGGATATCATCCACGCCAAGCCACTCGGTATTGTTGTCGGAGCTGTAGTGGAAACCCTCCGCCACTTTCTTTCCCGAAAGATCCGGCTGCTGTCTGTTGTTCCAGGTCATCTGCGGATACACGATAAAATGCCTGTCATACTCATAGGTGGTCGCCGAGTCCTCAGTCGTCACCATGATCTCGTGCAGCTTCTCCCCCGGTCTGATGCCGGTTTCGCTGATTTTACACCCAGGCAGCATCGCCTCCGCCAGATCCGTGATCTTAAAGGAAGGAATCTTGCTGATAAAAGTCTCCCCGCCGTTTGCCTCCGCCAGCGCCTTAATCACCAGCTCCACACCCTGCGTCAGGCTGATCCAGAACCGGGTCATGCGCAGATCCGTAATGGGAAGCTCTTTCGCCCCCTCCTGAATCAGCTTATGGAAGAAGGGAATGACAGAACCCCGGCTGCCCGCCACGTTTCCGTATCTCACGATGGAAAAGCTGATATCCTTCGTGCCCACATAAGCATTTGCCGCCACAAAGAGCTTGTCCGAGACAAGCTTCGTCCCGCCGTAAAGATTGACCGGGTTCACCGCCTTATCCGTGGACAGCGCCACCACCTTGCGCACCCCTGTATCCAGCGCGGCGTCAATCACGTTCATGGCGCCGTGGATATTGGTCTTAATGGCTTCGTTGGGATTATATTCGCAGGCAGGCACCTGCTTTAAGGCCGCCGCGTGAATGATGTAATCCACGCCCTCGCAGGCACGCTTTAAACGCTCTATATCTCGCACATCGCCGATAAAAAACCGCAGTTTTTCCTCGTACTCCCTAAACTCATTGGCCATCATCCACTGTTTGAACTCATCCCTGGAGTAGATGATAATTTTTTTCGGTTCATAGTTTGACAACACGTATCTGGTAAAGCATTTCCCGAAAGAACCGGTCCCCCCGGTAATCAGTATGGTTTTATCTTTTAACATAAATCTCCTTCCTTTTGGTGCGGAGAATGCCGCCTTTTAGGCATTCTCCAACGTGAGACTCCGCACTTCTCCACGAAGCAGCCTCTGCCTCTGGTAATTAAAAGTGCATCTCACGTTATGCCAAGCTCCCGGAACGCCTTTTCATAAGGCGCCCTGCAAAGCCCCTTTTCGGTAATAATACCCGTAATCAGAGAATGATCCGTCACGTCAAAAGCGGGATTATATACCTTCACGCCTTCCGGCGCCATCCGCTCCTTATACCACATCTCGGTGACTTCTGACGCCTCCCTCTCTTCAATGGGAATCTGCTCCCCCGCCGATAGCGACATATCTATGGTAGAGCTGGGTGCGCATACATAAAAGGGAATCCCGTAATGCTTCGCCAGCACCGCAACACCCGAGGTACCGATTTTATTTGCGGTGTCGCCGTTTGCCGCCACCCGGTCACAGCCCACAAAAACCAGATTCACAAGGCCGCTTTTCATCACGGTGGAAGCCATATTGTCACAGATCAGAGTCGTATCGATACCCGCACCGTGCAGCTCGAAGGCTGTCAGTCTGGCTCCCTGCAGCAGAGGTCTTGTCTCGTCACAGTATACCCGGAAATCCGTCATTCCATGCTCTAACGCCACATACATGGGCGCTGTGGCCGTACCGTATTTCGCGGTAGCCAGCGTCCCCGCGTTACAGTGGGTGAGAATCCCGTCCCCCGGCTTAAGCAGCCCGAAACCGATCTCCCCGATGCTGCGGCTGATCGCCACATCCTCATCCCGGATGGCCTGTGCCTCGGAAAACAGAATGTCCTTGATTTTCTCCACCGGCTGTTCGGCATGCGCCAGCAGGGTACGCTCCATCCGGTCCAGCGCCCAGAACAGGTTAACCGCCGTGGGGCGGGATGAAGCCAGATATTCCTTCTGTTTCCTGAAAGCAGCAAGAAAGCATTCATAGTCCTGCGTCTCAATGCGGGATGCACTAAGCGCTATCCCATAAGCGGCGCACACACCGATAGCCGGCGCCCCTCTGACCCGTAAATAACGGATTGCTTCAAAAATATCTTCAATTTTGTCCATCCGCAGCACCTTGACCGTGCCCGGCAGCAGCGTCTGATCCAGTATTTCCAGACAGCTCCTGTCCTCGGAAAGACGGACTGTGTCCAATTTTAATGCATCCATATTTGCTCCTTATGTTATCACGACACATTTATTATAGGCAGTTTCCACAGGTGTGTCAACGTATTTCACGCCGTGCCTCCCACTCGTCCCGGGGTATGGCCACCAGCGACTCTTTCCTGAAAAACAGCGCCATTTTCTGATTCGTCCATTCCTCCGGATCAAGCGTTATGGGCAAATGCACAAGCGGCCCCTGCTCCCCCACAATAAAAGGCACCACCGCATCCTTCACACTCTCATCTGTCAAAATCCCGGTAAGCTCGTCCATCTGTTCCTTATAGACAGCCGCCCCTCCCGTACGAATATAGTAATAGCACACATAATCTGTACTGTTTTTCAGATTCATGCGGCAGATGACAAGGATCGCCAAAGCCACTGCAAAGCCCGCCACATACACGGAAAAGCATGGATTTTCGCCCCGTTTTCCCTTTCTCTGAGCCAGCCAGCCCAACCCATAAAATATGCTTCCGAACAGAGCCAGGATAAACACCCAGAAGATCGTGTTAGGCACGCCTACGGAGACCGATCTGTCCGAGACGGAGCCACCCACAAACACCACCGGCCAGTACATGGCACAGTAGGTTCCCCAGAGATAAAGGATCACAAGGACAGGACATGGAAAATGGAATGTCCCCCGGGAAACCGTCTCCCCCAGAATATCCCATAGCAGCACCGCAGCCACAAGCATCGCAGCCATGGCCACCGGATACTGTGCAAAAGACTCCCATGCTCCCGCCGCTCCCCGGCCAAGCGCCTCCCAAACTGCCCGCAGCAGGGCTGCCACCGTGACACGATATCCTTCTCCGCCCCGCACCGCATTGCCCGGCGCCAGCGCGCTGACCAAAAGTCCCACCACCTCCAGCGCCATGGGAGCCAACATGAAGAGTACCCTGCGGTCCCTGTGATAAAACAGGACGACAAACAGCACAAACAGACAAAGCCCCAGAATCGCCGCCAGATAATTCGTCCCGCCCAAAAGAAACATCCAAAGAGCCGCCAAAAGCAGATCCCGTTTCCGAAAGCGCTCCACAAATCGAAGGAAACAGGCGCAGGCAAACATAGCAAGCGCAAAAGGCACCGTGTAGTGCGCCGCGCCATTATACCAGAAAAACGCCGAGCTCTGATAAGGCACGAACTGAATCAGTACAAGCAGCAGGATGGCATCGAGCAGCAGAAAATCCCGCTTGGACATTTGCAAAAACCGCACCAGCAGGCAATATAGAAAATCCGATACGCCGGCGGTCAGCAGCCCCGTCATGAGAATAGGTACAATCCAATACGCGTCATGGGAAAAAACTTCCGGCTGTAAGGAGAACAGAAAAACCGAAAACCAGGTTCCCTGCCATGAAAAATAATACTTTTTCACACTTGCAAACGCCGCCCGTAAAACCTGCCATAGCGAATGGGTATCCACCCATGCCAGATGGGTCAGGAGGCCGAAAGACCAGTCATCCCCCGATGCCCTGTCAACACCCGACAGCGCCAGTATGGGAAACAGGCTTAAGATAAAAACGATAACCGCCACCCACGTCAAAAACGTTCTGATATTTCTCGTTCTTATGGTAGCTACCCAAGTTTTCTTCATTCTGTCAAATCCCCCGCGCCGCTCCGGGCCGCCCCGTCGCCGCCATAATACCATTCATTGCAGTACTTATGCGAATGCTGCAGATGAACCTCCGACAGCTTTCCATTCCCTGAAGGAATCCGCATATTCTGCGCCGCTTCATCCTTCACGTCGTCATACCGGGGAAGATAGGCCACCACCGCGTCCGCGCCCACAATGGACGGCTCCGTGACCGGTTCCCCGCCCGTGTCGCTTACAAAATACACCCTGTCATATTCCATAAGCTCGTCCGCCACAGCCCAGATGCACCACTCCTCCCCGGGGTTATATACATAGACCACAGGAATTTGCGCCGCCGCCTGTACTCTGGCAAGGGCTGTCTCCTCTTTTGCTTCAGGATAGAGAAATACCACATCCGCCCGCACATACCCAAGGGCGACGACCGCCAGACCGAAAGCTGCCGCCACCCCGATTATCCTTTTTTTATATTTATCATCCCGAGCAGGCAAAAATCCACGTTCCTGTCGGCTCTCCTTCCCCGCATAACGCGTTCCCGCTATCTGCCGCAGCGTTTTCGCCGCTCCCAGAACCAGAAGCAGCACTACAATTCCATAAATGGGGAGCTGGTAGCGGTTGGAAGTATCTCCCAAAAGCAGCGCCGTCTTGGATACTGCCAGAAAATAGCCCGCCGCCGTAAATAGCAGCATATAGAACACCGCGCCGGAAGAAGCTGACGGCTTCTCAGGCTGTCCGTCCTGCGTATTTTTCGCCTTCCCCGTATCCTCCTTCCGCCTTTTTTCTGCATCGGCCACGCGCGCCGCCACAGCCGCGGCTGCAAGAAACAGAAGCATCAGCCCAAACAGGCCGCCAAACACATACCGGTTCATCAGATCCCAGAAAAAACGTAGTCTCTCAAAGGTGTTAGACAAATCAAAAAAGTTCTCCGTCGCCTGCGCCCCCCGCTGTCCCCGGAACATCTGGCCCGGAAACGCCGGATAGGTCAGATATGCCAAAACAAAAGCAAGTCCCTGAAACAGACCGTACCGCAGACAGTTCGCGATTTTCCTGTCCCGCCAAAAAAGCCACAGACCGAATGCCACCGCCATAAAAAACAGGAAGATGAAATAATAATACTGTGTCAGAAAACCCACGTAAGTCACCGCCGCCATGGCGAGCAGGGTCCCTGCCGGAAGCCGGTTTTCCTGCCGCGCATCCGTCAGCTCCGCATCCTTTTCGCGCCCGGCGCCTTTCCCCCGTCCCGAACTGCCCTGCAGCCTCATCACGGCCCGCACATGCAAAACCGCACAAAGCAGCACAAAGGTCGTCAGCATTTCATACATCCTGATAAAAACCACGCCGCTCATGGCTGCGGGGCTGAATCCATAGACAAACGTCACGAGAAGCGGCAGCCCCCAGTTCCTTCCCGCAGCCAAATATGACAGGTATGTCAGCAATATAAGATTCACGCCGTGAAAAAGGAGATTCACTGACAGTCCGATCCACTTTGAGAACACGCCCGGCACGAAGGAAGCCACCGTGTGAAACACCCAATAGTACATGGGCGGGTGCACATCCCATGACTGCACCTGTTTTACCAGTCTGTACTGAAACCGTTCCTCGGGAAGCACCACAAATTCATTGCGGTACGCGTCCCGTTCCATCCACTTCCCGTCCTCCACATAAAACCCGTTTGTCCGCGCAGTGGAATAGTAGGTGTAAAACTCGTCCTCATGGAATCCCTGTTTCCGGGTGCAGAACCAGAATGCCGCCGCCATCTGCAGAATCCAGAGTATCATGAAACACGCAAAATATTTGGTTTTCCTCCTGTTATCCTTCCGCTCGCCCATACCTGTTTCCTGTTTTCACACCGTCCACCGTATCCATCCCCTTTTCGGTTCAAATCGCCTGCCGCTGTTCCTGTTTCTCCTTAAACCTCATCTTCCACCCATGCACGCCCCTGACCGTTCTGGGCGCCGCCGTGAGCAGTAGGAGATATCCTTTATTTTTTCCGGTCAGATAAGGATTCTTTATGGTATCGCTTACATGCCGCCGCAGATATTTTTTCACATTCCCATAAAATGCGTTATCCCCCTTCATCTGGGGAAGCGGCACATGCAGCATATAATCCAGTCTCTGGTAGAGATTAAAGCGCACCGCATACTCATGTAAAGCGGGATATTTCCGGTCCACAAGTTCCTGTACCTTGTCCGCGTTTTCCACAATATCCAGAAACACCCGGGAGAAACTGTCCTTCGTCCGCTTTCTGGTAGTGCTCTCCTGTCTGCACACCACATGGTAGCCCTGTTTCGGCAAAATACCGATTCCCGGAATCTCCTGCAAAATTTCCAAAAGCAGCCGGAAATCCTCGTTCAGCTCGCCCTCTGGGAACCGATGTTTCGCAAAAATTTCCCGCGGAAACAGCTTCGTGCAAAAGGAACTGTCCCCCCGGTGCAGAAGAAGTTCTTTTATAAAAGTTTCCGAGTCGCAGAACCGCTCCCTTTCCGGCGGTATACAGACGTCCGGCAGCCGCCGTCCCTCCTCGTCCACCTCGTCGCGCGATATCTGCGCCACGGCGTACTTCCCTCTCTCCAGCGCGAGGGCCAGCTCCTCATACACATAGGAATCTACATAATCGTCGCTGTCCACGAATCCGATATAATCCCCGGACGCCATCGAAAGCCCCACATTTCTGGCAGAAGAAGCGCCGCCATTTTCCTTATGGTGGACGGCAATGCGCGCATCCTCCGCCGCCAGCCGCTCGCAGAGTTTCCCCGTTCCGTCCGTGGAACCGTCGTCAATCAGAAGGATTTCCAGCCTATCGTATGTCTGGGCACAGAGAGATCTCACGCATCTTTCCAGACAGTCTATGGAATTGTACACCGGCACAATGACGCTGATTTTTCTCTTCCTATTCGTTTCCATTGGTCACCACTACCTCTACTCCGGCTTTCTCCACATGTTACCGTTCAGCCATGTCCTATTGCCGCCCGGACAAAGGCGGATACTTTCCCGGCCTGATCACGGGCGCCTCACTCAACGGCCCCTCCTCCTCCGGGCACAGCCTTCCCTGCCGCATGCCATCCACAAACCGCAGGAGAGCGGAGGCCGCATGCTCCGCGTTCCACACATCCCGGATCGTCTCGTAGGCGGCTCTTCCCATCTCCCGCCTCTCTTCCCAGTTCTCAAAGAGATCCAGCACCAGCGCCTCCATTTTTTCATAGCGGCCGCCTGGATAAAGCAGACCATTCTCTCCATGGCGGATCAGATAGGGCGCCGCCCCCACACGGGCATCCACTACCTCCACACAGCCGCTGTTCATGCCCTCATTGACCACCGCACCCCAACCTTCCAGATGATTGCTGGTGAAAAGATGGATGTGGCATTTCTCCATCACATCCCGCACCTGATCCGGCTTCGTATAGCCGTAAAACACAAAATCGTCCGAAAGGCCTTCGCGTTCCACCTCTTCCTTGATCGCAGATTCCAGCTCACCGCCGCCCAGCATGTGCATACGGTAAGCACAGCCCCGCTTTCGCAGCGTTTTGCCAAGCCGCACCGTGTACTCCGGGTGCTTTAGGGGGATAAACCGCCCTGCCCACACAATATTTAACGGCCCTTCCTCCGGCTTCATTGCCGCAAACGTCTCATCATCATAAATCCGCAGTTGCGTAAAATAGCCCCACTGAAACATTTTGCCGGGATATGCGCCGATCAGATGAAAATCCGAAGCCGCGTAGGCCCCCGCGCAGAGCATACAGATATTCTGCCCCCGGTACCTGATATGCTCCCGGTATTTTGCCACGAGGCCTCTCGGTGAGACCGCCTTCCACTGTCCCTCCCGGTACAGCCGCTCACTCACGCGGAGGGTGGTCTTTCCCGACCGGAGTCTCGGCGTCACGATATCTTCCCTGCCTGTCCAGCCAAAAAGCACCACATCGCTTTCCATAATCCGTTTCAGGCACTCGTATTCATCCCTGTACAGACACATAACATAGGGGATTTCGTTCACATCAACGCTCCATCCCATTTCCACGCGCTCCGCCTCCATGGGCATGGTCTGGATAAATACAAACCCCTTCCCCAGCCGCCTGTAAAGCGCCTCACAGAAGGGGAGCTGATGGTGATTGATGTAGTTTGATACAAACGTAAATGTCATATTATATTATTCCTCCTACGGAGAATGCCGCATTTTGGCATTCTCCCGAGTGAAACGGAGTTGCTTTGCAACTCCTAGAGTTTCTTGGCGTCCCGTCCAATGGCGGGACGTCTTTAGAAGCTCTTTTCACTCTAGCATCTCCCGGTAAATATGCATCAGGCGGTAATAATTCTGATCCGCGTCATGGTTGACGCGGGCATGTTTTCTGGCATTGTCGGAGAGTCTGTCCACAATGTCCTCCTTGGTAAACACCTCAATAATACTGTCCGCCAGCGCATCCACGTCTCCGGGCGGATAGAGAAAGCCGTCCCCGCCGTCCGTCAGAAGATTATGTATGCCGCCTACATTGGCAGCCACACACGGCACGCCCAAAAGCATCGCCTCCCCCACGGAATTGGGAGAATTTTCAAGAACCGAAGGACAGACAAAAACCTGACAGCTCAGATACTGTTTTTTCATTTCCTCCGCGTCAATCCGTCCAAGCATATTGATCTTATCCTCCAGATGGTTATCCCGGATCAGCTTTTTCAAATATTTGCCATATGCAGGCAGCTTCAGCGCGTCCTTCCACGTCTCCGCCTTCAGAATATCCGCTCCCGCCACATAAACCTCCGTGTCAGGAAACTGTTCCAGGATCTTAGGCATTGCCTTTAACAGATAGTGGAATCCCTTCAGCGGATAATCACCCTGACTTAAAAAAATCCGGTGGGTCTGGCAATTATATTTACTCCATCTGTCGCGGTAAAACACGCCGCGCAGCGTCTCGTTCAGAAAATGATAAGTCGCATCCGGATTGATCTTCGCTGTCTCCGCCCGGTCAAAATCCGTGCGGCCCGCTATATGCCCTACTCGTTTAATAGCTTCAATCTCATACTCACCGCGCTTCTCAAACTTTTTCTGCTGCTGCCTGATACTGTCCTTCCTGATTCTGTCGCGGAAGGTACTCTTCCTTTGCACCTTCACAGGCAGATCCGCCATATATACCTTCGCAATGGCGGAAACAAGACCCTGAATACCGATCAATGTACGTTCCGGTCTGTCAAAAACCTTAATCGATGCCAGCGCATGCGGAAATTCCGTACCGAACACATGCAGAATATCCGGCTCAAAATCATTGATAATCAGTTGAAAATGCTTCTCAAGCGCCGTATCATAACGCTCCGGCGCAGTCAGGTTCTCCACAAACCCGTAGCAGTGGCAGGAAATATTTTCTCCCAGAGGCATCATGCGGTCAAAATCTCCCAGCGACTCGTCCACCGGGAACGCAATGCCCAGCTCGATGCGGTTCCTCTCATGTTCCATGACTACCCTGTCAAGGAGCCCGGACAGCCACCCTTCCCTGTTGCTGCAGGGAAGATTTAATCTTTTGGCAATTGCCGGCAGCATAATATTGCACACCCATAAAACTTTCATTTGTACCCACCCCCATGCTAAATTCTCATATCGGTTTTATCGTAACGGACTGCGCAAATTACTGCTGCTTTCCGCCCTGTGTTTCTCTGTACAATCCCGCCTTTATTTTCTGGTAAACGTCCGCCGTCGCCTTATGGGACGCAAGGTACGTCCGAATCGGCGCAAGCGTCAAAAGCATAACCAGCCTGTACTTTAGAACCTGCCTGTGGCTCATGTACTTTTTCACAATATACGCATGTTCCACAACGGAGCGTTTCCTGTTCTCTCTGTTTTCCGAAAAACCCTCTCCCTCGTACAGAGCCACGGTAAACGGCAGATAAACCATAGCTGCGCGCGCCCTGTAATAACACCAGAGAAAATGCTCATAATCCGCGCGGACCCTGTAACACGTCCGAAAGCCCCGTTTCGCAAGAAGCCGCCTGTCATAGAAACAGGCCTGATGACAGGGCACATTGCGGTAGCAGGCAAAATCATCTATCACGGGATTTGACATCACATGCGCGCCCGTGGCGCGCTCCTTTATATTGCCATAAAAAATCATTGGCCGGAGGCGCCTTTTTTCATCTCCGCGGATACCAGCCGCCTCTTTTTCGCGATTCAACTTCCTAACATCTTTCCCGAAAGCCACCATTTTGCCTTTTTTTTCAATCGCACGCTTTACCTCTGCCAGCACTTCCCTGTCCGCGAAGTAATCGCCACAGTTTAAGAAAAACAGATACCTCCCCGCCGCGTGGGAAACCGCACGGTTCATGGCATCGTAAATGCCCTCGTCCCGTTCCCGGAAAAGTTTTAAATCTGCTGCGGCAGACAGCCGTTCCACCGAACCGTCCGTGGAGAGACCGTCCTGCACGATGATCTCATAGTCCGTTTCCGTCTGACCGCGAATACTCGCTATCGTTTTCTCTAATTTTTCTCCTGCGTTATAGCAGACAACGATAATGCTAAACGTCATAACCTTTTATTCCCTCCGTAAGCAGGCTTCCTCCCGTCTGCCCCGACATAGATCCGCATGACTCTCTCCGCCATGCGCATCCGCAAAAACACATCTTCGATGCTTCCTTTTTGCTTACGTCACATCCGAAAGAATGTCCACCATCTCGTGAAAGAAAAATGTTTTGTAAGGCAGAATCAGCACGCCGTCGTTCGCTCCCTTTTTCAAATACATGGCAAAGTACAGCACCGCCGCCACCAGAATGCCCGCCCGGAAAAACCGCCGCCACTTTTTATCCGGCACAGCCTTTAAAAGCATCGGCAAAAACACGATCTGGCTCACCATCAGGTAATATCCGATCCTCGAAATAATGGGCAGGAAAGAGCAGAACACATAGAGTACGAACGCCCCTAAATTTAAGTACGTATAAAACCAGAACCGTCGGTACCACTCTTTCTCTTCCTCTATATTTGTGACAGTTTCCCCGCCGTTTATGCCTGCCTTTTTCTCCCTCTCCCGCATCAAGTACACGATCCCTGCAAAGAAAAGAACTGCCGCGCACCGCAGAATACTGATATAGCTTGTGCCGCCTTCCAGATATTCCGTGTCCTCATAAGTCGGATACAGAAAAACCACGAGCTTCAAATAAAAATCCTGCATAAACAAAAAGGTGGTGCAGAAAACAGCCGATATGGCAAGCTGCCATTTTTTCCACGGCAGAGATGCCAGAAAGTAGAGCGGAATGACCACCAGAAGCGACTTGTGGAAAGCCGCGCCCAAAAGAATCAGAAGCACAAACCTTCCCCACTGCTTTCGCAGCACAAACTTCATGGAGTAGAGCGCAAGAGCCAGTGCCAGATAATAGCGCACCGTGCTGAACGTCTGGAAATAATAGCCCAGCGTCATAAAAAGGAAAAAGGTCAGTCCAAACTCATCGCTCTGCCTGTACATGGCAAGCAGAAAAAACAACACCGTCACAAAGGAGTAAAACGCAAATACCAGCAAAAAATTTTCGTAACCCGACAAACCGTAAATCAGTTTGACCAGAAGATTAAATCCGATCTCCGTAGGCACATAGGCGTCACAGTTGACCAGATGCATAAACTCCACATACTTTGCATAGTCATTGCCCACATTGAGCCTGCATGCGGAGAGAAAAAACAAAATCAGAAAGACCGCCGTCAGACAGACGCGGTTACAGAGCTGCTGCCTGGTAAGCGTATGGGATTGTCTTGTTGGGTGGTTGTCCACCAGACTTGCAAGAAGCGCCGTGACAACCGCAACCGTGATATATAAAATCATCTGCCGCGCGCCTCCCGCACGCCTGCCCGCATCATGCGAAACGCTTTACCGACCGAAATTTTCCGGCACATGGTTTTCCTGTGTACCCACAAAAACCGCAGGGAAAGGGGCAGCGCCAGCTTCCCGTAGAGATAATGATAGAGTACGCCCCTGTCGCGGAAGAACTTTTCATGGTAGCCGGAAAACCATGTGGACTCCCGCTCCTGCTCCCTGCCGATACATGCGGTATGCGCGTAAATCCGAAGCCCCGCTTTCAGGCAGTCCCGCAAAAACAGGCTGTCCTCCCCGTTGCTGTACTTTGCGCCGCCGCCAAAAAGCAGGGAATAGTGCGCATTCGCCCTGCGCAGGGCATTTAGTTTACCCGAAATGCTGTAAGCCGGATATCTGCCGTAATTGCAGTAGGTAATCCTGCGGATCTCCCGGTTCCAGTAGGTTCTGCGGGACGGCGCAACCTCCACATTAAAAAGAATCAGATCCGCGTCGGGAAGAGACTCGTAAGCTGCGCGAATCTTCTTCGCGTAATCTGAAGTCAGTATAATATCCTCGTCGGAAAAAAGCACCACGTCCCCGGATGCATGTAAAAGCGCGGTATTGCGGCTTAAACCCACACCCCGTTCCGGCATGGAGAAACACTTCACGCTTCCCCCTTTCGCCTCTATCGTTTTATAGGCATAGCGGCCACACTGGTTTACAAGCACGGCATCCGTGGCTATATGCATTTGTGAGATAAGCTCCACGGCATTTTTATCAACCGCGGAAACCAGAACCTCAAGTTTCATCACACACCTATTTTCTTTCTCCGGCAGACACGCCTACACCTGGTTTTCCCCGACACTCCCGCGTGTAACAAAGGATTTTCCGTAGTATCTTTGCAAAAAGCGCATATCACAGTTCCGTATCGCCACGCCGCACAGCGCACAGTCCTGCGCCTTTAACTGCCGGGTCACATAGGCAGCAAAGGAGCCGTGCACCGCGCCAAAGGGCAGGGACAAAACCACGCCGTCCGCCTTGCGCATTTCCCCAAGCTCCTCCCCGGAAAAGGACTTGTAGCCGTCCAGTTCGCAGATTCGGATATCTCCCAGCTTTTCCCGCAAATAAGCGAGATTCCTCTCGTAATCCTGCTTCAGCCCTTCCCCGCCGGAGGCATAGCCGACAAATGACAATTCCGTCATTTTTTCAGCATCTCCCGCCAGCAGAATCCGGTCGTCCATCACGTAGTAGAGTGAAAAGCCAAAAAGACTGATACACAGTCCAAGAAACGCCCCCAGAAACACAGCCTGCGCCATCCGGCTGTCAGCCACCACAAGCCTCGTCTCCGTTTCCCGGATCGCGTGGATTTCAATAAACTCTTTCGCCTGCCCGCCATAAGTCTCAAGCGCCTGCACCGCCGCACCGAGAATCGCGTCCGTGCGCTCCGCCCTGTGGGTCGTAACCGTGACCGTCAGAAGACGAATGTCCGAGAGAATCTCCGCCTTTATCGCGGCTTCCGCTTCCTCGCGCGTGTAATCCGCCGGAAGATTTTGAAGCGTCAGCTCCATAATCGGGTCGGCCGCCATCAGGTCGTTCCATGTATAGCCGTTATATGCCTGATAGACCTCCCCCGTCTCGTCCGCCGCAAAGTCCAGATATACCTTGGCAAAAGCCTGATACTCCCTCTCCGATTCCGGCACCGTGCGCACAGCCATATAGACCAGCGCACCCAAAACCGCACCTCCGATCACCGCACCCAGAACAAACGGCAGGCGGCCGAACAGGCACAGCATATATTTTTTTATGTCCATACCCTCGTCGGCGTAGTTTCTATCCTTCATAATGTAAATCCCTTCACTCATACATTCCCGGCGATTACCCTGTGAGTACAATCTGCTCGCCGCGCAGGCGGCAGACGGTTTCTTAAGGAGCCCCTTGGAAAGCGTCGGCGCTTAACGAGGTTTTTCACGAGTTTAGCGCCGCTACGCTTGGAACGGAGCGCAAGCGCGGCGACGTAGAAACCGCCTGCCGCCTGCGCGGCACCGCATCGCGCTTTTTACTGTTTCATCGCCGTCGTCTGGTTATTGTCGACTCCCTCCGTACTCTCCGGCTTAATCAGAATTTTCAGCGTCAGCAGCATCAGCTTCAAATCCAGCCACACGGAGTACTGCTCGATATAAGTCAGGTCGAGTTTCAGTTTATCGTAAGGTGTCGTATTGTATTTCCCGTAAACCTGCGCATAGCCTGCAAGCCCCGCCTTCACTTTCATGCGGAAAGCAAACTCCGGCATCTCCTCCATATACTGGTCGATGATTTCCGGCCTCTCCGGTCTGGGACCGATGAAGGACATCTCTCCCTTTAAAATATTAAAAAGCTGCGGCAGCTCATCAATCCTTGTCGCACGGATAAACCGCCCCACCGGCGTGATGCGGGAATCATTTTTGGACGCCAGTCTTGCCACGCCGTCCTTTTCCGCATCCACCCTCATACTCCTGAATTTTAAGATATAGAATTCCTTTCTGTCACGGGTACAGCGGATCTGCTTATAAAAAACCGGCCCGCCGTCATAAAGCCTGATCGCCGCCGCCGTAATCAGCATAAAGGGGGAAGCAATCACCAGAAGCAGCACCGAACAGACAAGATCAATCAGCCGCTTCGCCGCCCGCTGCTCCACCTTGAGGGAATACTCCCGCGTCAGATAGATAGGCGTATCAAACAGATGAAGCTGATCCGCGCCCCGGATAAGCACATCGGTTATCTTTGGCATCGTGTACACCCGCACCGACAGGCTGTAGCAGTACTTTAACAGGGCGTTCCTGTCCGCCGCGGAAATATCCCAGAGCACCACCGCGCCGTAGCCATGCCCGATTTCCGCCTTAATCTTTTCCATGCCTGCAGAAATATTTATGGCCTTTTTAATCTTGTACTTATCTTTTCTTGTCTCAAATTTCCTTACGATATCATCAATCGGCCTTTCCCCGTGCACAATCAGTATTTCCTTCGGCGGAAAGGCTTTATAATAGCAGATATTGCAGAAAAATACCCACACTCCCGAAAGTGCCGTCTGGATCAGCATCGTCCAGACAATCGGCCTCACGTCCACCACCCAGTTTGCCATCAGGGAAATCTGAAAGTAGGAAATCACATTGACAATGAGCAGGGAAAACAGCTCCGAAATGAACACATCCACGGGTTTCAGGTAACCGATCTTTAACGCGCCGTATGTATTCGCAAAGAAAAACAGCAGCACGAAATAAATCAACAGGATCAGCACATGCCCCTTGAAATAAAACCGGAAATTCCTGTACGTTCTCAGAAACGGGTAGTACGCCTCCAGCCAGAAAAACGCATAGACTGCAGTCTGGAAGATCAGCCCGATAAATGAAAGCTGCAAAATAATCAGTCTTTTTATAGTTTCCATTTTTTTCATAATTCTCGATCTGTTATATCCGCCTCACCGTCGCCCTGTAAGCCCAGAACACAAAATAGAACACGCTGGGCAGCACAGAAAGCTTCTCCTGTCTGCGATACAGATTCCAGATCCGCTTCACCGCCTTAAATTTATTAGAAGAAAGAGACCCCTGCGGTCTTCGGTAGACTGCAAGCACCTCATCGAGTCCAAACGCTGTATATCCCGCCCGCAGAATCTGCCACCATGCCGCCGTGTCCTCGCTCTCCACCTCCGGCATCCGCATCAGCGCATCTGGGATCATCTTCCGGTCCAGCACAACGGTCGTGGTGAAAATAACCGTCCGCGACAGCGCCTTTTTATAGTCCAGCGTTTCCGGTACATGCACGACCTTACCTGTAGGTCTGGCCGACTCGTCGCCGAATTCATAGGCGGAAAACACAAAACCCGCCCGCTTTTCTCTCATAAAGGAAAGCTGCTTTTCCAGCTTGTCCGACACCCAGATATCGTCCGCGTCGAGAAAGGCAATATACTGTCCGCGCGCCAAATCCATTCCTGTATTGCGCGCCGCGGCAGCGCCCTCGTTTTTATTTTTACATATGAGAAAAACTTTTTTCTGTTCCCCGCACAGATATTCCTCCATACGGCCTATATTTTCAAAGACAGCCTCCGCCGGGTGATGCTCATATGCGGAGAGCGTTTTTTCTATCGCCTCCACGCTGCCGTCCCCGGAACAGTCATCCACCAGCAGGAGCTCCCAGCCGCCGTATGTCTGTGAGAACACCATTCCTATGGTGTCCGCAATGTAGGCCGCCGCCCGGTACACCGGCACGATAATGCTGACCAGCCCGTTTTCTTTATCCTTCAACTTCCTGTCCCCCGATCTCTTCCCTGACCAGATAGATCGGCCTCCTCTTCACTTCCATATAGGTCTTGGATAAGTATTGCCCGACAATTCCCAGACAAAACAGCTGCACGCCGCTGACCATCATAATGATGCAGACCAGGGACGGCCAGCCGGAAGTCGGATCGCCGAATATAAGTTTTCTCACAATCGTCACTATGATTATGACAAAAGCAACCAGGCAGAAGAATACGCCTGCCACAGACGCTATGGTCAGGGGCACCGTGGAAAAAGCGATGATCCCCTCAATGGAATACAGGAAAAGCTTCCAAAAAGACCATTTCGTCTCGCCCTTTTTGCGCTCCACATTTTCATATTCCAGCCATTTGGTTTCATAACCAACCCAGCCGAAAATCCCCTTGGTAAAGCGGTTATACTCCATCATGGACAAAATCGCGTCCACCACCTGCCTTGTCATCAGGCGGTAATCCCTGGCGCCGTCCACAATCTCCGTCCGGGAAATCTTATTCATCAGTTTATAAAACATTCTTGCAAAAAAGGAGCGGATAACCGGTTCCCCTTTTCTGGTCACACGCCTGGTCGCCACCGAGTCATATCCCTGCTCAATATAAGAATACATTTCCGGAAGAAGCGACGGCGGATCCTGCAAATCCGCATCCATCAGCACGGCAAGATCACCCCTGCATTTCTGCAGGCCTGCATAAATAGCCGCCTCCTTCCCAAAATTACGGGAAAATGAAATAAGGCGCACCCGCCCGTCCTCCTCATGGAGTTTCCTGACCTCGGAAACCGTCTGGTCCCGGGAACCGTCGTCTACATATAGTATTTCAAGCTCCAACTGCTTCTCACGGAAAAAGTCTGCATTCCTGCATAACTCATCATAAAAATCCCTGACATTCTCCTCTTCGTTGTAACAGGGTACGATGACACTGAGTAGCTTCATAGCTCTCTCCTTTCGTTTATACCGATATAAGTGTATCATATTTACATAAAAAAAGGAAGAGACGCGTCTCTTCCCTCACAATTCATATCAAATTGTTTTTCAAACGTATGTAATCCGCTACAACGGCGATATATTCGCTGTTCGTCGGTCTGGTATACTCCAGCGAGTTACTGTAGCCGAACAGCTCTTCAAAGAGATCGCTGTTTCCCCTGTCCCACGATACCTCAATTGCATTGCGGATTGCACGTTCAATTTTCGTGTCCGTAGTCTGGTACATCTTTGCCAGATCAGGATAAAGCAGCTTTGTCACACTTCCAACCAGCTCCATATCCTCCACGCACATTCCCACCGCGCTTCGCAAAAACTGGTAACCCCGCAGATGTGCAGGTATACCGAGCTCCAGCATAAAATCGGAGATGGTCTGCTCAAGCTCCCTCGGACTAATCATATTCTGTTGTGTCATTCCCCTCTTACTCCTTTGCAAAAATAAAATCGACAAATTAAGTTTACTGCTTCTTTCGACAATCATAACAAATATGCATCGCGCTGTAAACGGTAATTTATCGCGCAAAGGAATATTTTTACACGAAAAGGCACTTTTTCAGAGCTTGTCCTACAGCCTTGCCTCCCGTACATTTTGCTTAAACCATTCGTAAGCCAGCCTTACACCCTCTTCAAGTTCCACCTTATGCTGCCAGCCGAGACCGTGCAGCTTCGTCACGTCCGTAAGCTTTCTGGGTGTACCGTCAGGCATCGTCTGATCCCATACGATTTGTCCCGTATATCCTACCGCCTGTTTCACCGTCTCCGCCAGCTCTTTGATCGTGACTTCCTTGCCGGTACCGATATTGACATGCTGCTCCCCGCTGTAATTCTCCAGCAGGAATACGCAGGCATCCGCCATATCGTCCACGTATAAAAACTCGCGAAGCGGCGTGCCTGTTCCCCACAGCATAACCGTAGGATCGCCGTTCACCTTCGCCTCATGGAACTTGCGGATCATGGCAGGCATAACATGGGAGCCTTCCAAATCATAATTATCATGGGGTCCATAAAGGTTTGTTGGCATACAACTGATGAAATCGTCCCCGTGCTGCCGCTTATAAAACTTACACATTTCAAGCCCCGCAATTTTTGCGATGGCATATGCCTCGTTCGTCTCCTCTAATGGACCTGTCAGCAGCGCGTCCTCCGGAATCGGCTGGGGCGCCATTCTGGGGTAAATACAGGTGCTCCCCAAAAACAGAAGCTTCTTTACGTGATATTCATGACAGCAATGAATGACGTTACACTGGATCTGCATATTCTCGTAAGCAAACTCCGCAGGCGCGGTGTTGTTCGCATTGATGCCGCCCACCTTGGCCGCCGCCAGAACCACCACGTCAGGACGCTCTGTCTCAAAAAACTCCCGCACCGCTTGTTGACTCATTAAGTCAAGTTCCCTGTGCGTCCTGCCAATGATGTTCTCATATCCCTTTTGCTGTAAAGACCGCACAATCGCGCTTCCTACCAGTCCCCTGTGTCCCGCCACATAAATTTTGTCTGTCTTATTCATAATAATATCCGTCTCCGTTTCCCTGTTCATACTCTATTTCGTCAAATCCCTGCTTCCGCCGTTTCCATTGTATTATAGAAGAAAAAACTATAGATTGCAACGGTTACTCCGCCGCACGGAACCCTTCTGCAATTCCCTCCCCCAAAAACGAGATATGCGCCTCGGACGGAGAAGAGGGAAATGCCGCATATCCCACTCTGTCCCCCTCCACGGGACAGTAAAAGGGGGCGCCCTCTATCCTGTAAGCATAGGTTTCATAATTTTCATAGTCTTTCTGGACAATCCAGTAATCATTCACATAGGAACCGGCGGTTTCCCGTGCAAGGGCGAAGCCCTTATATGCAAGCAGCAAAATGACCGCCGCCGAAACAATCCACCCGGCTGCGGGCCGCCACCGCAAAGCCCCGGCCACCCTCCTGCTTTTGATCCCGGAAACACGCTCATCCCGCATCCGGGAGTCCGCTGTCATCCGCTCCCCGGCCGCCCCGGAATGCATCGCCGTATCGTAAATCCCGCCAAACACCACGGCCGACGTCAGATACACCCAGACACAGCCGTAGCGGACAAGCGGCGAAGTGCAGAGCCAGAACACAAAAGAGGCCGACACCGTTGCCTGCACTGTGAGAAGAGCAGGGAATCTCACACGATCCTGCGATGCGGAATCATCCGGGACTGCCGTCCCATGTACGCGCAAAGGCACTGCGCGTCCCACTGCCGCCGCCCGGCGTTCCCTCACCCATCTCCACGCCAGATAAACCGCCTCCAAAAAGAACAGGACCACAGCCGCCGCTGCCACCGTCACAAGAAGCTTATCGCTCCCCGCCAGCGTCCGAAACCACCCGGGCAGCCATTCCCGCACCGGCATGTCGAACTGTGTCACATCCGTGTAGCCCCTGCCCCAAACCTGTATTTCCCTTGCGTCATAATCCGCCAGTCCTTTCGGGATTTTCCAGACCACATGGAACAGGTCGAGCTGGGTGAACGGATAAACCAGCCACCCCGATATCACCACGTTACGGGCAAAAAAGGGAACTGCCGTCAAAAGCCCCAGCCCCAGATAAACGCCCGTCTCTTTCCACCGTTTCTCCCGCAGAAGTCGGCAGGCAGGATAAACCGTGAGCAGAAGAATCAGCGCCGCCGACAGCTTTACCGTCATCAGAAACACGCCAAGCACACACAAAAGCGCATAGGGCAGAACCGTCTCCTCCCCGCTCTCCACAAGGTCCAGCCACTTTATCACGATATAGAATGCCACAAGCACCATGAAATAATCCGAGGCCGGAGAAATCATTTCATCAAAAATATTCACCAGATAATATACGCACATCACTCTGGCAAAACCGCTCGTCCGCAGCCGCCCCGTCCGCAGGGCTTTCCCGATCGGCAGACAGACCAGGGCCAGCAAAAACGCGAGCCAGCCCGCGGCGCAGTGGTAGGACTGCCCGCCCAGAAAAGCCATGCTGTAAAGGGCGGACAGGGCAAAGGAAGAACTGTTGTAGGCCAGTCTGCAATGCAGATTGCCAAGCCCCTTCACCACGCCATACTCCTCGATCCAGCGGATACTCTGCGCATGATAAAGCCCCGTGTCATAATGAATCATTCCCCGGGAAGCGCCATAGGCAAAAAAGAGGAACAGGACTAAAAACAGGCTGCTTTCTCTCGCCTTTCCTGTACGAGCGGTTTCCCCACCGGCAAGCGCCAGCCGCCGAACCGTCTCCGAAAGCGCCTTTCTGTCAACCCATGCGATAACAGCACAAACAGCGCACAGTATCCCATTGGCCACCAACCCCACGCCTGCAAATAAACTGAAAATCTGCGCATAAACCGTCACACAGACAAACCCGCACATAAAATACGCATCCGCATTCTGAATCATCGGGCAGGGAATTTTTCTTTCCCTGTCCGCGCGCCGCCTGCACACTGCATCAGCAGCAATATTCCCTGTGCATGCGTGTGCATAATAAGGAAGGTGCCGCGTGAGTACACGCAGCACACCATATCCGATTATAAATGTAGTTATACCAATGTAAAGCCAGATCAAAATTACAGACAGCATATCTTCACTTATCGCTTTCGCAGTTGCGCGCAAACCCTGCGGTTACGCATTTTCCTTTTTCTTATATTCCTCGCAGCTCATTCCTGCAATTTCCCTCAGATCTGCATCCATCATCATGGATACCAGCCCATTAAAGTCCACCTTCCGTTTCCAGCCAAGCTCCTTCTCTGCCTTCGCGCAGTTCCCCCACAAAAACTCCACTTCCGCCGGGCGGTAAAACTCGGGATTTACATCCACCAGAAGCCGGCCGCTCTTTACATCATAACCTTTTTCATTTACGCCGGTTCCTTCCCAACGGATCTGAATGCCAAGCTTCTCAAAAGCTGCCTCCACAAATTCCCTGACTGTGTGCGTCTCATTGGTAGCAAGCACATAATCGTCAGGCTTGTCCTGCTGCAGCATCAGCCACATGCCTTCTATATAATCGCCCGCAAAGCCCCAGTCTCTCTTCGCGTCCATATTTCCAAGGGACAGCTTCTCCTGTTTTCCGGCAATCATATTTGCGATAGCCAGCGTGATCTTTCTTGTCACAAAATTCTCACCGCGTCTGGGCGACTCGTGATTAAATAAAATGCCGTTGCATGCAAACATATTGTAGGATTCCCTGTAATTCACCGTAATCCAGTAAGAATAAAGCTTAGCCGCACCGTAAGGGCTCTTCGGGTAAAAAGGTGTTTTCTCGCTCTGGGGCGCCGTCTCCGGAATGCCGCCGAAAAGCTCCGATGTGGAAGCCTGATAGTATCTGCACGTTCCTCCGTTTACACGGATCGCCTCCAGAAGCTTTAACGTGCTTACGCCCGTAGCCTCCGCCGTGTACTCGGGCACTTCAAAAGAAACTCCCACATGGGACTGTGCCGCCAGATTATATACTTCCGTAGGACGGATCTCCGCAATCAGACGCATAAGATTGCTGGAATCCGTGGTGTCCGCATAGTGCATGAAAAATTTTACCTTGTGGTAGTCTGACGCAATCAGATGGTCGATCCTTCCCGTATTTGCAATGCTGTGCCTGCGGATCAGACCGTGCACCTCATATCCTTTCTCCAGTAAAAACTCCGCCAGATAAGAGCCGTCCTGTCCCGTGATTCCTGTAATAAGTGCTATTTTCTGCATATTTTCCTCCATTCCGCCTATTTTTCTTTTCCAAGATACGCCGCGATGGCATCATGCCAATCCGCGAACGCAAAATCCGTAGTCATTTTCAACATATAGTTTTCCAGAATTGAGTAAGCCGGACGTTTGACCGCCGCACCATACTCCTCTGAGGTAATCGCCTCCACCACGGTCTTTTTGCCCGCCAGACGGAAGATTTCCTCCGTAAACTGCGCCCAGCTGCAGTCCCCCTCGCAGGTAGCATGGAACAGCCCGTAGTTCTCCGTGGGGAGCAGATACGCAACCGCCTTTGCAAGTTCCACCGCACTGGTAGGGGAGCCTACCTGATCCCGCACTACTCTCACTTTATCGTTTGTCTCGCTGAGTCTGAGCATCGTCTTAACGAAGTTCTTGCCATCCCCGTAGAGCCATGCCGTGCGCAAAATAAAATGCCTGTCGCTGAACTCTTTTACAAATTCCTCACCCGCCAGCTTCGTCCTGCCATAAGCGCCCTGCGGCCCCGTGGGATCCGTTTCCTTATAGGGGCTTGTCCCATTTCCGTCAAACACATAATCCGTGGAAATATGCATCAGCTTCGCGCCCGTCTCGTTGGCCGCTATACTTAAATTGCGCGCACCGACAGCATTTATGCGGAATGCCAGATCCTCCTCCTTCTCGCAGGCCTCCACCGCTGTGTAAGCCGCACAGTTGATGATGGCATAAGGCCTGACCTCTCTGGCAAACCCCATCACCTCATCTATCTTCGTGATATCCAGCTCTCCCACGTCCGTGTTAACCAGCTCGTATTCCGTACTGTCCGCATATTCCAGATTGACAGCCCGTCCAAGCTGTCCGTTACAGCCTGTTACGATTATTTTCTTCATAATCTGTTTCATCCTTTCCCCGTTTTCCTGTCAGACCCACGGCTGATCCGCCGCATTTATGTTCTATTTTAACACATTCATGGAGAGACATACACATGATTTTTCCAAAAAAAGTATTTCAGTTTTTTTAAGATTTTTTCTAGTGACTCCCCCCTGCCTGTTATGATAAAATGTACGCGTTGGCAATGAACAGTGCGCAGACAGAGGGATAATTGGCGCGGGGAGCTTGCTCACCGGGACAATTATGTCGATGGCTGTATAGGGCGAAGCCCGCGAGCGAGATGAAGCGGAGCGAAATCAAGCACGCACTGCGGAGTAAAGCAATACGATCCCCGCCAGCAAGATGCAGTGAAACGAAATCGATCACTGCAATTACACGAAGGAGGATTTACACCAAGCATGAAGAGATTACAAGTTTTACTTCTCGTCGCTCTTTCTTCTGCCCTGCTTCTATCCGGCTGCGGTAAGGAAGAGGACGAAAAACCGAAGGTTGAAGCGCCTGTCGTGGAGCAGATCATCGACGATACCCCGGAAGAGGAAGAAGCGCCGGAGGAAACCGAAACTGAGGAAACTGACAAAGATACGCCTCCCGGGGAGGGTATGGTGCGCAGCCGCATCACCAACGAGTGGGTGGATGAGGAGGTCAATAACACAAGGCCCCTTGCGATTATGACTCCCAACACAAAAACCGCTTCCCAATACGGCATTTCTAACGCAGATGTTGTGTATGAATGCAATGTGGAAGGAAGTATTACCAGGCTGATGTGGATTATCCAGGACTGGAAAAATGCCGATAAACTTGGCAACATCAGAAGCTGCCGCGACTATTATGTGTATTGGGCCTTTGAGTGGGATGCCCTCTACGTCCATTTCGGCGGCCCCTTCTACATAGACGAGGTAATCCGCCGCACAGACGATATCGACGGCAAAACGAGCAGCAATTTCTTCCGGGACAAAAACGCAAAAAATTCTACGGATAACGCTTTCATAGATGCGGACGGCGTCCTCGCCGATGTGGATAAGCTGGGCTACACTGCCCAGATGCGTGACGGCTACGCAGACGAGCAGCATTACCGCTTCGCTCCCGTAAACGAACCGAACGACCTGTCGCAGTACAGCGATGCCATCACGGCAAACCGGGTGGACATGTCTCCCACCTATCCCGTTACCAACTGCTACTTCGTCTACAACAGCGATACTGGGCTTTACGAGAGATTCCAGCATCTTTCCGGCTCCTCGGACGGCCCGCATACGGACATGGCCACAGGAAAGCAGCTTACCTTCAAAAATATTCTGGTACAGAACACCTACTACGAAGTGCGCGACGACAAAGGCTATCTGGCGTTCCAGTGCCATGACACCACAAGGGACGGCTGGTTTTTCACTAACGGCAAAGGAATCCATGTAAACTGGGAAAAGACCTCCGATTACGGGGCTACAAGGTACTATGACGACGCCGGGAACGAAATCGAGCTGAATACCGGCAAGACGATGGTGTGCATCGTGGAGGATGGGGATTCCTTCCTCGTGGACGACAGAGAAATAAAATAAATATTGCATACCGGCTGTCAGCAGAAGAAAAGGAGCGCCCGTTCGGACGCTCCTCTTTAAATACTATCTTTTACTTAATGACAAAGGTTTTCTCAATCGGCTTTCTTGTAAAGTAATTGCCTTTTCCCTTGATCGTAACCGTTGCCGTGTTTGTGCCGCTGCGCTTTATATTCTTATCATACGTCAGCTCATAATCCTTGCCTTCCTTCAACTTCCTGCCGTTCACCTTGATAGTCACCTTCGGCTTTAAGGCTTTGCCCATGAAGGTCTGGAACACGATATCACCGACATCTGTACTGATGATTTCCGCCTGGTCAATCGTAAAGTTCAACTCCCTGGACTTCGTAGTGGGATCTGCATTGTCTGTAATCCAGCCCTTACCTTTCACCTTAACGGTCAGCACCGGCTGTTTCCCGCTTACACCAAAGATATCCTTGTTGTTCTTATAGCTTACGCTGTAAGCCGTGTTGAGCTTCAAGTCAACAACCTTACCTGTAACCTTATTTCGGAAGGTTACCGCCGGTTTCAATGCCTTGCCGTTATAGGTACCAGACTCAACATCGATACTGAAATCATTCAGGTTTCTCGCTGTCACCGTAAACAGGTTCGGAATCTTCACACTGCCGCTGTAGTTGCCCTTGCCTTTGACCGTTGCTGTGACAGGCGCTACACCACTCGCCCACTTACCAATTGTATAGGAAACTGTGTAATCACTGCCAGGCAGCTCTCTCACCTTACCCGTGTCACAATTCTTTAAATTAAATTTCAATTCCGGGCTCAGCGCATATCCCGTGTAAGGAATTGCCAGAGAACCATATTCTGTCTTGCCAACACTATCAGTATTAATCAGCAGTCCGCTGTTCTCTGCCGAAGCTGTCCATATACCATCCTGTTTCGCATTAACATTCTTTGCAGACAGACTCACATACGCGAAGGCGCTCTTCTTATCCTTTTCATTATCCTTAACCGTATCATCAAGGGCAATGGTGCGCTTGTTGATCGTAAACGCAGCAGTCTTGGTGCCCGCATAACTGCCTGTACCGATAACCCTGATAACAGCCTTGCCCGCATTGATATTGCTGCGGTTCATGTACTCCACATAGTAGCCGTCCGCCGTAGAATCTTTACTGCCCTGCTCCTTCAGTGTAACGGCCTTCGTGCCCGATCCCGCCTTGACCTCCAATCCCGGCTTCACGCCTTCCTGCTGGCTCTCTGTCTTCAGCCTGATCGGGTCGCCGCTATAATAGAACTTGCCAGTCACGGTAATCTTCGCATTCGAGATCAGGTGATCCTTATCCACCACGCGGAAGGTTTCGGTCACTTTCCCTTCATAATTTGATTTTGCCTTTCCTGCGATCTCCACCTCATAGGTGCCCGCATCCTTCACCTTGGCTGTGCCGGTTCCGCCTGTCTTGGAATAAACGGTTTCCGCCGTTTCAAGAACTTTTCCATCAGCGTCATGCGTACGTTTGATCTCCGCGATCTCATACTGGCTTGCCGCAAGCTTCTTCGTGCCATCCGTCACAGTAATCTTTAAGGCCTGTGCGCTCGTCTTCTCCGCCAGATCCGCTACCGTTATTGCATCATCTCCCAGTTCTTCCAGGTCTCTCGGTCTGATATCAAACGTAAACTTCTGTGTCCCGGGTTTATTGTTGGGAGCCACAAGATCCACCGTTGTCCTTGTGCCTGTAAAGCTTCCTTTACCGGTGATTTTAAGAGTCGGTACCTTGCCGGGATTAATCGGCACATAGCTCACTTTCCCGTCTTCGCCCACCGTCCTGTATACGTTTGCGTTCACATTGTTCGTACAGGTAACCGTATAATCCGTTCCCTTCGCCAGTGTGACGGTCTTCTGATTGCCGTCCTGTTCCGTGTATACATATTTCACAGTTACCGAAGGCTCCACCTTCTTACCGGTGTAATAATTCGCCGCTGTGGAAATGCTCACTTCAATATTCTCCTGGTTCACAGGGCACTTCGCGATCGTGAAGTTAGCGGTAATCGACCCCTCCTTGTAACCGTTCGGATCACTTAATGCCTTATCTGTCGGGAGTACGACCAGCGTCGCTTTGCCGATCTTCCTGTTATTCTGATAATATACCGTGTAGAGCGTCGGATCAATTGCCTTACTTATATCATTTATATCATCCGCAATATGATACAGGCTGATCGCAGGCTCAATCTCCTTCTCCTTGCCCAGATAGTATACCGCCTGTGCCGCCTTGTCCGTTTTGCCGTTCTTGTCGGAAGCATTGAATACAACCTTAAGCTTCTTCGCACTGAATTCCTTTCTGGTATCCTCCTTAATATCAAATAAAATTTCCCTTGTCCCGGTGAACTTATCGCCCTTTGCCGTCAGCGTAATCTTCGCCTTACTGTCCGCCGCCGTCATATTCTTGTTGTTCGCATAAGCTACCGTGTAATCCGCCGTCGTAAGCTTATAGCCCTTATAGGACAATTCCACCGTCGGCGTTACATTCTTGCCTGTATGGAACTGTGCCGGAACCGGACTGTCTCCTGCAGGATCAGCATCTCCTTCCGCTTCCACCTGCACCAGATACTTGCCAAACTCATCCTTGGCATCCAGGGCGATCTTGTCTGTGCTTTCACCAAAGACACTCTTAAATGCCGCGCTGACAGTCACGTTACCGTTCGGCATGGTAAAGCTGTCGCTCTTTGCCTCCGCCGTCTCCGCCGTGTAGGTGAGCACCGCCGCATTCACCGTGCCCTCGGCTGCCGCCCGGAACGCCACGTCACCGTTCGCGCTTGTCAGTATGTCCGCACAGTTCTCAGCCGTAATGCTCGCACCGGAAAGTGTCATGGTATCCAGATAATATCCCTCATCCGGCGTAACCGTTACGACCACTTTCTCACCGCTGTTTGCCTTTACAACACTTGTCTCCACACTGCCGTGGTCGATGTCCCCGGCTACGGATACGTCGTGGGTGCCATAGAGATAGAAGTCGTCCATGGTACCCCAGATCCCGCTTGTACCGACCTCAGACGCATGGATCTCTACCCCGACTTTCAGCGAATCGCCTTCCTCAACCGTAATGCCCGTAACCTCCGGTTCACTCCAGTTCATCCATCCGCTTAAGGTAAAGGAAACCTGTTTGCGGAATTTCAGATTATTATCCTTGTCATATACTTCCGCATATGCATAGTGTACATCTTCCGTGGCCGCACCGTCGCCCTGAATATAGCCGCCGAAGGTGTAGGTTCCGGCTTCGGGCTTGACTGTCTGGTATGTCCCCAGACTCGTAGCAGTCTCCGACCAGAAATGCATCGCATAGATGCCGCTTCGCACATTTTCCTTCCAGTCTTTATCGTTCGAAGAAATACCCTGTCCTGTCACTTCCCATCCCGTATGAGCCGTTCCATCCTGCTCAAAACCAGGATTCACAAGGATATTGCTGAAAGACGTCCGCATGACTTTGATGGTCAGCGTCAGCTTATATTCTCTGCCGCCCTCTGTCACGGTTCCGTGCACGACATATTCGCCCACCTTGTCCGTATTAACTAATGCAGTCTCCTCACGGTCCCACTTAACGTCCAGCTCCTGCGTAGTTCCATCGTTATATGTGGCCACAGCCTTGGGATATTCAAACGTCTCGCCTAAATTGACTTCCAGAGGGTTCTTATCCTTCGCAAATCCGATGCTGGAAATAGCCCGTTCCGCTGTTGCGCCTGTTCTGATCAGACTGTAAATCTTAGCCGTAGGAAGTGCGGTTCCGTCAAAATCAAACCATGACTGGTTGTCAACCGCGCTGCCGCCATACCATTTGCCGGCATCGTCGGGATCATACTCCGCCGCATAGCTTGCCGCCCAGCCGGATCCATACTGCTCCCATGCCGCCTGATTCTGCTTAACCAGACCAGCATCGGCATTGCCGTCCTCATCATATACATAATACGGCGATATCCATGCCGGCTCCCAGTAGAATACGCCGATTGCCTGTCCAGGCGGATTTCCTTCGGCATCTGTCTTACCTATGTTATTGATGTTTACATTGTTTACGGCGTTGACCACATCCCGAATCTCATCCGCCTGTCCCTGCAGAGAAATATCATAATTCAGATCCTGCGTCGTCCTCGGCGCGGTATTCTCGTGTCCGTCACCGTCTTCCCAGCTCGTCGTCCAGGACGTCTCCGCGACCATAACCTTCTTACCGTATTGTTCCGCAACTTCAGTCAGAACACTTTCCAGATTGGAAGTCGTCCCGTGCCAGAACGGATAGTAAGAGCTCGCAAATACATCGTAGTCAACTTCATATTCCTTCAGACTCTTCGCCCATCCCGTATAGTATCCGCCCTTTTCGGGATTCGTGAAGTGCAGCGCCACAAGACAGTCAGGATCGAATGCCCTTACCGCCTTGCTTCCCGCGTTGAAAATCTTCGCCATATTTTCTCTGGAAGTCTCACCGCAGATCGCATTGTTCGTCTCATTGCCGACCTGTACCATCCCGACATCGACGCCTGCCGCCCTGAGTGCGTTCAGGCTCTCCAATGTATAAGACTCTACCGCTGCCTCTTTCTCAGCCAGGCTAAATGCTTTCCACGCTTTTGGCGCCTGCTGCTTCGCCGGATCCGCCCAGAAGTCTGAGTAATGGAAGTCAATCAGAACTCTCATGCCGGCATCCGTCGCCAGTTTACCCATAACCTTGGCTTTCTCCAAATCGTTGTTACCGCCGCCGTAACCTCTGCCGCTTCCATCGTACGGGTTGTTCCAGATACGGATACGCACCCAGTTCGTGCCGCCGTCATGCAGATATCTGAAAAATGCCGCGTCGGAAAGGGGCTTGCCATCCTCATCCTTAAATACAGTGCCGCTCTCTTTGAGCGATATGTAAGAAGAAAGATCGGCGCCGGTTATAAAATTGTCTGTCAACGCGATTTTGCTTACATTTACCTCGGCCTCCACCGCATCCTTGGAAACCAACGCGTCTATCGCGTCTTTCAGATCATTATAGGCCTTCTCGATTTCCTCGTCCGTCGGCGCTGTCTTAGTGGAATCGGCTGCTGCATCGGCTGCAGCCTGTAAGACTGCTTCCGCTGCGGTAAGCGCCGTCTGGAATGCTTCCCAGCCCTTCTTATAATCTTCCTTCTTTAGTGTTTTTGCATCGTCGACAAGCTGCTGCAGTTGTTCGAGCGTAATTTTGCCTACCGCATCCGCCTCTTCCAGCGTTTTGTAGAATATGCCATCCTTGTAATAAATATTGCCGGCAAATACAGGGGTGAAATCAAGATCCCACGTCGTTCTGTCCTCAGCAACCGGACCATTCATCAGATTGATAGTCCACTCATGTGCAGTACTGTCCTCACTCTTCTTTGTATATAAATTACAGATTTTCGCTGTGCCGTCAAATGTCATATTGCCCGGAGCAGAGAACGTAATAGAATACCAGTTCTTATGCCCGGCATCCTGCGTTAATGCATAGGCATTTTTCCCACCCAATGTCACCGCTTCAAGCGGAGTCACCGTGCCTGTCGTTTCCTCCACTACAGAAAGAACATCCGCCACAGATTCACCCATATGCAGATATGGCGCATCTACGGCATCATACACATACAGCGTGACATTTCTCATGATCTGTGCCGTCTTACCTGCACCTTCATAACCAATGCCGCCCTTAATTGCAAACGTATCATTGTCACCGGAGGTCAGTTTTGCATAAATCTCCGGGTTATTTCCTTCGCCGGCATCGCACTTATACAGCGGTGTCTTCTCCTCCGCAGTTCCTGCCGCTTTGGTGTAAATCGCGAACCCTGCGTCGGCGCCGCCGTTCATGAACGAAATAGGAATGCTGTACCAGCCCGCATAACCATTCACTTCAGTCATCAGATAAGTGTCGCCCGTGTTCCTTACACTCCAACCCGCCTTATTCGCTGTAGAGGTCAGATTCGTCTTGTCCGTGCTGTCATCCCAATAATACAGCCCGATCTCATCATCTGTAACGCCAGCATAATAGTAGAGCGTCACATCTGCTCCCAGCGACACGAGCGCCTCCATCGCACTGCGCAAATTTTGATAAGCTGTCGTGATTGCATCGCTGGTGAAAGTATCCGGCTGCGTGCTGTTATCACTCGCCGCTTTCTGTGCTGCTGCCAGTGCAGTGCTAAATACTGCCCAAGTCGCTTGCGTATAGCCTGCCTCGCCCTTATCCGTGATTTTCTTAAGCTCATCCGATGCCAGGAGCTCATTGAGTTGTCCCAGTGCTACAGCTTCCGCCTCTTCCATGGAGACAAAAAAACTAAGCTTTTTAGCATCACCTGTTGTACCATGTTCGTACTTGCAATACTTCTCGCCTGCGAATACAGGAGCAAAGCCTACTCCCCAAGTATCGCCCGTGTTACCATTCTTCAGATCCTTAAGCCATGTATAGTTTCCATCAATCTTTCCATAAAATCCACCGATTTTGCTGTTGTCCAGATCAATCGGTCCCGGTGCAGAAAACGCTAAGGAATACCAATTTTCCTTGTCTGCTACCGGCTGTAATTCATACACATTGTTGCCATCGTTGTCCTGTCCAGATGGAGTCAGTTTTGTAATACTGCCATCCTCTTCGTTTACTACAGCCAGTTCTTTCGCCGCCGAATTATCATCCAGTTGGATTGCCGGTACTACCTCTTCGCTGTATACATAGAAGGTAATATTCCGCATGATGGCAGCGGCCTGGTCCAGCCCTGTCGCCTCATCGGTTCCGCTGTAGCTAATATTGTTTTTATATGCACACGTTTTGTTCGTACCGTCTGCTAATTTTCCATAAATATCTGAATTTTCGCTTGCGCTATATTTTACTTTAGGTGTGCCGGTATCGCTCTCTGCGAAAATCTCAAATCCCGAATCAGCGCCATCGCCGGAAATCTGAATCGGAATACTGTACCAGCCTGCATAGCCATCTACCGCTGTAAATATGTAAGCCTTGTCACTGTCATACACCTTCCAACCAGCTTCCGCAGCGGTCGTGGAGATATTCTCACCCCAATAGTACAGGCCGATCTCATCTTCCGTCTCTCCGGCATAGTAATAGAAGGTTACATCAGTACTCGTCACTAGCGGCACTAATGCATCAATTGCCGCCTGCAATGCCACATATGCTTTCGTAATTGCAAAAGCATCCGATGACGCGGTTAGTGCCTTTGCAGCCGCAAGCGCTGTCTGCAAATCTGACCAACTGTCAGACGTATAATCATTCTCATTCTTAGCTTCTGCTTCGCTGCATAAATTCTGTAACTCAGCATAAGTAAAAGATACGGAAGATATCGTCACATCATCCAAGTAAATGTCTGTACTTGCAGCTAATTCTCCGGCTATCGTAATTGTTACCGTACTATTATTCTCTTCTGTTACTACAAAAGCATCCGTATCATGCGAAGTCCAATTACCCCAGCCGCCACCTTTACCCAGGCTCTTACTCGTCATCTCCGTATCAGTACCATCTGTCACTTTCAGGGTAAATGCATCCTCCGCGTATGTTCCTCCAGCATTTACAGATAACGTATAAACACCCGGCTGAAAATTTGTTATCACCTGTTCAACTGCAGTACTAGTTGCATCCCCAGCCCAATAATATAAAAATGTTGAATCATTGTTAATATCTGTCTTTTGGGTAGGCCACAGTCCATCCTTAAGTGTCCAGCCTTCCACTCCTGTCCATGCGCCAGCCTCATCAGAAGTAGTTATTTCAAAATCCCCATTCACCAGCGTCCCATACCCGTCACGCGCACTCTGTACCGACATCAGGCTCCCGTCATCCTTCTTAATGACCTGCTCGCCATCGTCTTCGTCTTCAGCATCGGAGTCTTTCAGATCCTCATCCCCCGCATCAGGATCTTCCAGATCATCGTTCCCGGTATCTTCCTCATCGGAACTGCCATCATTGTCACCGTCACCGGGCAATGTGGTATCATCCTCCGGCTGTTTCTGATCGTCCGGGGCTTTCTGCCCGGCGTCGTCACTGCCCGTACTGTCTTCAACATCCGTTACAGGGTTATCTCCCACGTCAGGTTCCTGAATCGTATCCGTGCTGTCATCCACATGATCCGTCAGCCCCCTCCCCTCGTTTCCCACGTCCGGCTGTGCCGCATACGCAGTCATTCCGGAAATGGCTGATCCTGTCAGGATCATTGCCGCGCTTAGGACGCCGCAAAGACTTCTTCGCAAATACTGTCTTACCTGTTTCCTCATGTCTTTCCTCCCGTTCTTTGTTTTACTACCCATCTGTACCTTCCAAAAAGGTATCATCGCAACGTTGCGCAACCGTTTGCGCTAATACCTGCTTTTATTATATAAAAAGGACGCATTTTTAGCAAGCAACATTGTCCCGTGGTATTTGCCAATTTTCCCAACCGTTTTTTATGAAAAAAGAACAAACTGAAAGACCCGTCCCGAAAGACAGGCCTTTTCCATCCTGATTTAATAATCGTGTTCTTACCTCTTATCCCGCAGAAGATTCCGTCCGCCTCTGCAAACCGGTTAGAATTGGAAAAATAAATACCCTGCATCCTGTGCGATCCAGATTCCATCTTCCCCATAAGGCTGTACCATCTTCATCACAGCGCTCCCGCCGTCCGCCGGAAAGGAAACCGTCACCTCCACGCTGCCGTCATCCTGCCTGCTGCCTGCGGACACTGTCACCGCGCTCTCATCTGCCGAGAGATTTAAAAGAAAGCGAGCCGCCGTCTCCGGCGCAAACAGATCCTGATAGTACTCCCTATTCTGTAATGCATTTTCATTCAATGCCTCCCCCGCGCCGTTTGTCAGATAGTCAATGGGCGTGCCGTTAATACCTGCTCCATAGGCTTCCGCAAAACCGCTGCTGCCGGAAATGCTGTCGTATATCCAGCTCGCGCTGTTCTCTTTTACCCGGTATTCTCCGTTCTCCTGCTCCCAGACCAGAAGCTCCTGCCATACCGTTACATGTGGATCAGATGTCCATGCATAATACTGAATGACTGTCTGATTCTCCGTGCATGATACAATCCGGTAATCCGTGTCGCTGTTCCACGGCCAGGGACTTGACCATCCAAAGCCATAATCCCCCGCCTCCCCGCTCAAAAGTTCCTCTTCAATCAGTGTCTCCTGCACCTGCGGTGTACTGAGATTTACAATCGTTGCTCCATCCCTGTCACAATAAGCCTTTGCCCATGTTTCTGCCGCCTGCCGCAATTCAGCATTTTCTGCCCCCATACTCTGCCGAAGCCCTCCATTCCCCGCTTCCGCTGCTTTCGGATCAGTGCCAAGAACCACCGCGGCCACCACAACCGCCGCCAGTGCAATTCCTGTCACGACAGGTTTCGGCCTGCGCCAGCGCATTACATTTTTGATGCGCGTCTTCGTATCGCCCTCCCCAAAAGCCAGCGGCGTACCGCCCGGAAAAATTCTGCCCGCTGCCAGATTCAGCAGGGAAGTCGAATAATCCGCCCGGATATCCTGCCCCATCTTCCTCATGACCGCCTCGTCACAGGACATTTCCATATCCTTCCCTGACAGATAATAGGCCGCCCATACCAGCGGATGAAACCAGTACACCGCCAGCGTGAAAAAGGAAATCATCCTAATGATGTGATCTCCTCTTCGAATATGCGTCCGCTCATGCAGGATAATGTAATCCATCTCCGTTTCCTGTAAGGAAGAGGGCAGAAAAATCCGGGGACGTATCAGGCCGATCACAAAGGGCGTGGGCACATAGTCTGACAGATAGATGTTGCCCCGCAGCCTTACCGCCCCTTTCAGCCTGCGGGACAAAAGGGTCATACTGACAGCCCCATACAGGAGCATTGCCGCAATCCCTGCCGCCCAGACATGAGCCGCCATCCGGAGTCTGGACCGGCGGTTCCGCCCCTCTTCCCGCGATATGCCGGGAGTCTGCCCTTCTGTCTGTATATCCGGTGTCTCTCCCGCTCCGCTTTCCATCTGCACCTCTGAAAATTCCGTCTCCACCATCTGTATCTGCGCAGCGTCCTCCGTCTCAAACATTCCCAGAAGAGAGAGCGAGGACACAAAAGTAAAGGGGCACAAAAGACGGTAAAGCACAAGCGCCCATAGAAGGTAGCTGCATACCTTCGGCGCACGCTTCAGCAGCATCCGCAGCGGTAAAATCGCCAGAACAGTCCCCCCTGCCACCATGCTGCGATACAGCACCTTCAAAAACATCAGGCTTCCCCCGCCTAAAACCGTAAAGTCATAAAAACTCCTGTTCAGTCCTATTTCAAAAAGCCGCCCCACACCGCCGAGAAGCGCCTCTGCCCATGTATGCATCCCGTCCTCCTTATCCCGGTTCCAAACCGCACATCCTATCTCTCCCTGCTTCTCTCGATAATTTCCTGCAGTTCCCTGATCTCCTCCTCGGAAAGCTTACTCTTCGATGTAAAAGCCGCCAGAAATTTCGGCAGGGAACCGCTGAACGACTCGTCCACAAACTGCTTACTCTGCATGGCATGAAATTCTTCCCTGCCCACAAGGGAAGTCACCGTCCCCTTCTCATTCTGAAACAGCTCCCTGTCGCATAGTCTGCGAAGAATCGTGAATGTCGTAGATTTCTTCCAGTTTAGTTCCTTCTCACATAATTTCACCAGTTCTCCGGATGAGACCGGTTCATTGTCCCAGATCAGATTTGCGAAGCGCATCTCCACCTCTCCTAGTTTGTACTCTGCCATCTCCGCTCCCTTCCGCATTCGCATTATCGACTGCTTATATCTTTGTGAAATTCATTTCCATTCTTTGGTTTACTATCAGTAGACCTTATGCTTAGTCTACGCACAGTAGACTGTTTTGTCAAGCCTTAATTTCCCATAAATCCAAAAAAAGGTAGCTGATTGTCTGTTAAGACAACCGCTACCCGCATAAAAGCTCCCACGAGCCTAATCGTATGCGACACGGTTGTTCCCGATCCCCAATCTTACCATATGTCACACAACTCAGCAGTCATTTATGGTACACTATTTGACAATTAGACGATGATTTGTATATATTTTCAATTCTCTAAACAGGAAATTCTGATAAGACACTTTTTATAGCATTTATTAACTGTTATATCTTATCTTCAAAAAGTCCGCAAACCCTTGAAAATGCTAAATTTATAGCAAGTGAGTTTGCCCTTATGCTTTCCCTCGTGTTATATCCTTTTCCATCATGTTACGAACCCTCATAAGGGCAAAAATAAGGGAAAGAAAAACTTGTAACAAATTATAACACAATATAAATCAAGCAGGAGGAACCGATTGAAATGCTTTCTTAATTTCTCCCAAAAGCTACAAAAATTCAATTAGCAAAGGAAGGTCTATTATTACATGGTGCTAATACTATATCTCTTATAACTAAGGGAAAATTAAGCAAATATTCTTTCGCATACGAATTATGCTCTATTGAAATAATAGTGTTCTATTTTTTGTGTCTAAAACCGCCCCTCTGCCAATAGGAAAAATTGCATGATTGGAGCCATGACCAAAATCGTCACAATAAGCCA